>CAZBND010000001.1:0-17886 GCA_964493415.1 uncultured Planctomycetota bacterium
TGCGAGAGCAGGTTAAGACGTGGCTGCAGAACCTTGGACGATTGGACATACTCATCGGAGTGCCCTGCTATAACAACCAGATGACGATCGGGCACGTGGTTTCGGTGGTTGGGGAGGGTCTGGCGAAGTATTACCCGGACTTGAGGTCTGGGATTCTGGTTTCGGACGGGGGGTCGCTGGACGACACGCGGGAATGGGCGGAGTGGAGCCCGATCCCGGACAGCGTGGAACGAATGGTGGCGATATACCGGGGGATGCCGGGGAAAGGTACGTCGTTCCGGGCGGTGTTCGAGGCGGCGGCGATTGCGGAGCCGAAAGCGTGCGCGGTGGTGGATTCGGATTTGCAGAGCATCGCCCCTGACTGGGTGAAGCTGCTGACGGGACCGATACTGGAGGGGGAGGCGGACTACGTAACGCCATACTACACGAGGCATAAGTACGACGGGACGATAACGAACAACATAGTGTATCCGATGACGCGGGCGCTGTATGGGCTGAGGGTGAGACAGCCGATCGGGGGTGATTTCGGTTTTAGCGGACGGCTGGGGAAGCTGTATGCGTCGGAGGACGTGTGGGACACGGACGTGGCGAGATTCGGGATAGACGTGTGGATGACTACGACGGCGATCAATGAGGGGTTCCGGATATTGCAGACGAACCTGGGCGCGAAGGTGCATGACGCGAGGGACCCGGCGGCGGATTTGGGGCCCATGTTCCGGCAGGTGATAAGCACGTTGCTGTATCTGATGGGCAAGTACGAGTCGCACTGGATGGCGGCGGAGAGGTCGCGTCCGGTAGAGATTCGCGGGAAGACGGAGAGCCCTGCGGAGGCAAGTGACGTGACCGTGAATCTGGCAAAGCTGCGGGATGAGTTCACGGAAGGATTTGGGCAATTCAACGGACTGTACAGGCAGTTTCTGGCTCATGAGAACTACTCGCGGCTGGAGGAGGCGGCGCGGGCCGCCAAGAGGGGGGATTCGTCACACCTCGATTCGGAGCTGTGGGCCAAGATACTGTACGACGTGGCGTTCGTGTATCAGACGTGGAGCAGGAACAGAAGGCGGCTTGTGGACACCATGACGCCGCTGTACTTCGGCAGGACGGCGGCGTACTGCGAGGAGGTGGCGGAGATGGACTGGGAAGGGGCTGAGGCGGTTGTGGAAGCGCAGGCGGAGGTGTTCGAGAGGCTGAAGGGGTACCTGCGTGAGAAGATCGAGGCGTGGGTGTAGCGAGGGGTTGAGAGTGGAGCGGCGGACTCCGGCGGGATCACTATGTCGCGGCGGTTCTTGGTGATCGGATAATCATACTCCCGGTGAGCGGACGGATACTGGGCTGAGGAAGGATGATGAAATACAAACTTGTCATGCGGGATGACTACCGGAAGGTGGATCACGATCGGCTGAGGCGAGTCTCGGAGCGGATTGACTTCGTGCCGGTTCGTTGGCGGGACGAGCTGGTGAACGAGGTGAAAGACGCGCACATTCTGATGGGCGTGGGCGCGGAGCTGAGGGAAATTTTCGGGGAATGCAGAAGGCTGATGTGGGTGCAGGTCGGGGGCGCCGGGGTGGAGTGGGCGCTGTTTCCGGAGATGGTTAAGAGCGACGTTGTGTTGACGAACGCGCGGGGGATTTTTTCGGAACCGATTGCGGACCACGTTTTCGCGATGGTTTTGGCGCTCACGCGTGGGCTGCTGAAGGCGCTGGCGAATCAGCGGAAGCACGTGTGGGAGGGGTTTGGGGGTCAGGAGCTTTCGGGGAAGGTGATGGGTATAGTGGGGCCGGGGGGGATCGGGTCGGCCGTGGCAAGGAGGGCGGTGGCCTTTGGGATGAGGGTGGTTGCGGTGAGGCGCAGGCCGGAGCTGCCGCTGAAGTTTGCGGACAACGTGTGGGGGAGGGAGGGGCTGGGGACGCTTTTGAGGATGTCGGACGTGGTCGCGATGTGCGCTCCTCTGACGGAGGAGACGAGGGGAATGATCGGTTGGGGGGAGCTGGCGCTGATGAAGAAGACGGCATATCTGATCAACGTTGGGCGTGGTGAGGTGGTGGACGAGGAGGCGCTGGCGGAGTTTCTGAAGGAGGGGAAGATCGCCGGGGCGGGACTGGATGTCTTCGGGACTAGGAGGCCGCCGCAAGACAGTGAACTGTGGGACATGGAGAACGTGATCATGACGCCTCACATGGCCGGCAGCTCGCCCGAGGTGCAGGAGCGAAGGACGGCGCTATACCGTGAAAACATTCGCAGATTCGTAGCGGGCGAGCCGATGATAAACGTCGTCGATAAGAGGGCCGGCTACTGAGAGCCGGGAAACACGCTGCAAGGAGTCCGAGAAGGGATGAACGGAATCGAGCGCGCGAAGCGAACTCTGAATTTTGAGCCGACGGACCGGGTGGCGATATACTCGCATCTGAGGAATCCGGCGACGATCGAGAAGGTGACGGGGATGGATTTCTGGGCTGATCCGTGGAGGGCGACGGTGAAGGCGTACCAGGCGCTGGAAATCGACATGGTGAAAGGGATTGCCGTGCCGGTGACCGGTAAGGTGCGGCCGGGATACAGGGTGAATCCGACACAGTACGGGATGTACAAGGTCGAGCCGGACCTTCGAACGCTGGAAGAAGTGGTGGAGTATGCGAAGGGGGTCCCTTCGGACGAGGAGATGAGGCGGGATTACGACTTCGAGAAGGCGGCCGAGGGGTACGAAGAGGAATGGAGGAGACACCAGGAGGCGGTGGGCGATTCGACGCTTATATGCTGGGCGACGGGCGGGTGCTTCGACTCGAACATAGACCTAATGGGCTATGAGAACCTGCTGTCGGGCTTCCTGCTGGAGCGCGGGGCGATCTCGGCGATCATGCGGATGAAGGCCACGCGGAACAGGCTCTACGCCGAGGCGATCGCATCGAAGAGGCTCTCGCCGGCGATCATGGTGTGCGACGACATCGCCTATTCCGGCGCTTTGATGGTCTCGCCGGAGATAATGCGAGAGGAGTTCATCCCGAACCTGAAGTACATGATCCAGCCGTTCAAGAAGGCCGGGATAAAGGTGATCTTCCATTCGGACGGGAACCTGACGGAGCTGCTGGACGATCTTGTGGAAGTGGGAATAGACGGTCTCCACCCGATGGAGCCGAAGGCGGGAATGAGCCTTAACGAGGTGAAGAAGAAGTACGGGATGCCGGGCTCTGAGCCTCGGCTGGTGCTTCTTGGGAACGTGTGCTGCTCGACCACGCTTCCCAGGGGGACGGTCGAGGACGTCAAGCGGGAAGTGAGAGAATGCATAGATGCGGCATCTCCCGGCGGGGGGTATTTTATAGCGACGAGCAGCATGATGGGCCCTGACATACCGGTCGAGAATGTGCTCGCATTCTACGATACCGCGAAGGAGTACGGGAGGCGAGCTAATGAGTGACGAGCGCGCGGAGGGGAAATGAGCGAGAGCAAGGCGAAAACATACATCGTGCCTGGTTTTCACTCGGACGTGGTTTGGCTGGAAGACCAGCGGGACTACGCGAAGGTGCTCATGCGCGACCTGGACCAAAATCTGTTGGTGGCCAGAGGCGATCCCGGCTACGGGTTCTTCGTTCACGAGCTTTCGTATGTGAAGCCGTACCTGGACGTCAACCCGGGTGCGAGAGAGGAATTGAGGCGGCTGATCGCCGAGGGGAGGGTGGGGACGGGAGGCTCGCACAGCCAGGCGGCGGAGACGCTCATAGGCGGAGAAGCGCTGATACGCAACATCGTCTACGGGAGGCTCTATCACGAGAGGATTCTGGGAGACAGGCCTGAGGTGTTTATGACGTGGGATGTTTTCGGGCACTGCGCGCAGCTTGCGCAGATATGCGCGAAGAGCAGATTCAAGGGCGTCATCTGGTCGAAGGCGATAAAGGGCGCAAGGAGTGTTTTTTGGCACGAGTCGCCGGATGGGACGAGGCTGCTCTTCAAGCGGACGAATTACAGCTTCTCGGGGATGCGGATACGCGAGCCGGAGGATTTCTATCGCGTCATGCCGGCGGCCTTCGAGGAGATGAGGTCGATGGGGTTTACGACTGATATAAGGATGGACTGCCTGGACTTCAAGCCGCCGACGGATTGGATGGTGGGGAGGTCCGGAGAGCTTTCGACGCCCGAACATGAGTTCGTGGTGACGGGCCAAGGGCACGAGCGGTGGTTCAAAGAGGCGTTGGGGGATCTGTCGAGGAAGAGGGCGCGCGTGCCTGTGATTGCGCGTGACTTCGAGTTCTATCATCAGGGGACCGGGGTTTCGAGGATCGAGCTGAAGCTGGCGAACCGGCTGGCGGAGAACTTGGTGGGGAACGCGGAGAAGTTTGCGACGATGGCGTGGGTCTATGGCGCGGAGTACCCGGACGCGGCGCTGGACAAGGCCTGGCGGCAGGTGCTGCTGTTGCAGCATCACGACGTGATAACGGGCGCGAGCTGCGACCGGGGATACCTGGACTGCATGGCGGGGTACCGGGAGGCGTGCGAGCTGGCGGATGAAGTCTACGAGCGTTCGATGGAGGCGCTGGCGGGCATCGCGGACACACAGAGACGAGCGCCCGGCCGAGCCGCGATTGCGATTTTGGTGTTCAACCCCGTGAACTGGCGGCGCACGGACATCCTGCGGGTGGCGATGGAGTTCGGAGGGAGAAAGTGGCGGGGATTTCGAGTGGTTGACGAGAGGGGCGAGGAGGTGCCCTGCGAGCTGGAGGAAGTTGAAAAAGACGCGCAGGGGCTGGTGCGGAAGTGCGAGGTGACGCTGCTGGTGGAGGATGCGCCGTCGTTGGGGTACGCGACGTTTTACGCGGTTCGTTCGGAGCGGCTTCCCGCAGAGCGGAAGAACGTCGCTGGGGGCACGATCGAGAACGAGTTCTTTAGAATAACGGCGGACGCGGAAGTCGGCGGCGGAATCACCAGCATCTACGACAAGGCGCTGGGTAAGGAGTTCGTAAACGCCGAGGCCGGGCCGGCCAACGAGCTGGTGGCAATGGAGGAAGAGCCGTGGATCATGGAGCCGTCGTGGGAGCTTTGGACGAAGGGGCCGAAGTATTTCTCGCGCGAGTACGTCGGGGATGTAGAAGTGTGGGAGGGGCCGGTGTCCAAAAGGATCGTCGTGAAGGGCGAGATGAAGGATTGCCGGCGGAGGCAGGAGACGGTGCTGTACGGGGGCGTGCGGCGGATTGACTTCGTTACGACGCTCGAAGGATACAGCGGAATGCATCACCTGTACGCGGTGACGTTCCCGGTGGACTTGAAGGGATTGCAGCCGATATTCGACGAGAGGTTTGCCTCGACGGTGAAGAGACGAAGCAAGGGGAAACTGGACTTCAGGACTCAGCAGCCGGAGAACTTCTCGGACTGCGGCGTGAGACGCGGGAATCAGTGGATGGGGTTGTCGAGTTCGGCGAAGCTGCGGTTCGGTGAGAGGAAGGCGTACAGCCTGGGGATGGTGAACATAGTGCATTCGTCGGACGATGCGGCAGTGGAGGCGGCGGAGATTTTGCAGAGCGCGCTGATAAGGCTGGGCGTTCCGGTGGACCCGTGGCACCACGATTTGGAGTGCGAGAAGAGAAAGAATTTCGGATTCACGACGGCGGTTCTTCCAAGGCCGGAAGATTTCTACGCCGACCTTCCGTACGGGACGTCGTTCAGGATCAGTCTCGATGTGCGAGGAGGCAATACTTACAGCAAGAGGCTGCTGGCGCAGTTGCCGAAGAAGGTGCGTGGGAAGTTCCAGAGCGAATTGGAGAAGCAAGGGGCGGCGTATCTCTTCGTGACCGACAAGGAGACGCCGTCGGGATGGGAGCCGCTGCCGGTGCTCTTGCTCTCTGCGAAAAGCGGCGAGGAGTTGGTGCGGGCGGCGAGGAAGATGGCGAAGCAGTTTTCGGGCGGAGCGGAGGCGCGCTTGCTTGAGGAGGCGGACGCATCGGGGCTGGACGGACTTGTGGATGACTGCGGGTTCGAGGTGCTGAATCTCGGGCATGTGACCGGATCGGTGGAATGCGATTCGACGTTGGTGATGTTTTTGATGAGAACGGCAAGGTGGGGCATATCGCCGATCGGGAAAGACAGGCTGCCGTTTTTCCTGTTGCCGGAGCGGCGGACGCACGTGTACAGGTACGCGGCGTACCCGCACGCGGGCGATTGGCGCGAAGCGCAGACGTACAGGAGGGCGATGGAGTTCAATAATCCGCTCAAGGCGGTGTGCACGGGGATACATTCGGGCAAGGTGAAGGGGAGAAAGGAGTTCGTTTCCAGCGACGTCGATAGCTTTGTGGTTACGGCTCTAAAGCCGCACGGATACGCGACGGCGGGCTTCTCGCCGGGCTGCTACGATAGGAGCGGGGGCCTGACTATCAGAGGATACGAGGCGTCGGGGAGGGGGGGTGCGGGGGAGCTGCGATTCTCGCGTCCGATTCGGGCTGCATACAAGACCAATCTGCTGGAGGAGCGGGAGAAAGAGATGAAACTGGTGGGAAGGGACCGCGTGGGGCTGTCGCTTGGGCCGTTCGAGATCGAGACGCTGCAAGTGGTGCCGAGCAAACCTGCCGCGGCGCTGGGAGGAAAGGAGTTGGGGCCAAGCGCCGAGCCCCTTGAGGTCATACACTTCAAACAGTGGGAGCACAACCTGTGCGCGGAGTCGCTGGGATACGGAGCCGTGGCGATATCACTGCAAGGGGACGTTTCGCTGAAGAGCCCGGTGAAGCAGGGGGGAGTTACGGTGAACGACCTCGGCGTCGCCGTGAGCAACAACTACGTGGATCGGACGATGGAAGGGGACGTGGAATTCGTGCTTCCGCCGGGCTGGAGGACACACCCGGAGAAGGTGCGCTACGAGCTGCCGGCGGGTGAAGGAAAGGTGTATAGAGTGTTGCTGCTTACGCCGATGACGGGGGCAGTGAGGGAAGGGATAATCAAAGCGAGGCTGACCGACGGGGGACAGGTTTTTCAGGACGTGATGGAGGTGGGCGGCGTACCGTTGTTGAAATGGGAAGTATCGACCGCGGTCTCGGGCATAGAGGTGCGAGTTCAGAACGACTGGGTGCAGTCCGTCGAGGGGGAGGTGGACTTGATTACCCCGATGGAGACGTGGGGTAAGAAGCTGACGGGGGGTCAGTGCGTGCTGGAGGTAAAGCCGCTGCGTCAATACTTCGAGGCTCCTGCCGGGGGGTCGGTGAGGCTTACGTTCGATATGAATCCGAGATTCGAGGCGCGGGGGGCGCACCGTCACTTCCTCATGAAGAGCGTGTGGGCGGTGGCGAAGCTGGCGTACAATGGGAAGGTGGAGTACAAACCTGTTCCCTACACGTCGGTTCCTGCGGACGAGCCGAAGCTGATACTGTAGGGAGGCGCAGCAAAGCCTGTGGTCAGAGGTGGCCTTTGCTAACGCTGAAGCGCTACGTCGGCTGGGAATTACTGCGAGCGTTCGCGCTTTCCCTGGGCGTGTTCACCCTGGCGGTCTATTTCGCGAACAGCATCCAGTTCATTCAGCGGGGGCTGGACCTGTTCCATCTGGCGAAGCTGACGCCGCTGGTGGTGGGGAGCATACTGACCTACAGCCTGCCGGTCTCGGCGCTGACGGCGTGCGTGATCTGCTACGGGAGGCTGTCGGCGGAGAACGAGTTCCTCGGGGCTACCGCGAGCGGGATACATCCGATCTCTCTGCTCGGTCCTTCGGTGTGGCTTGGAGTGGGGGCGGCGGTGGTGGCGCTCGCTCTTCACATGGGAGTCGTCCCCGAGGGCCGTTACAGTGTTTCGGTGGGGATAAAGGAGGCTTTGTCGAAAGTTTCGTACAGGCTGCTCAACGTGGGGCAGAACGTGTTTCACGTGCCGGGAGGGGCGATATACTGCGAGGGACATTCGGGAGGAAAGCTGCTGAACGTCGTCGTGATACGCAACGACGGCCCGAACATGAGCATGGTGTTCCAGGCTAAAGAGGGGGAAGCGAGGTTCGATGAGAGCGAGGGAGCAATCGTCTATGAGCTGAGAGACGGGGTCTACAGCGTCTTCGAGAACCGGACGGCAGGCGAGGAGGAGGAAGGAGCGAAGAGGCGAGGGGTAATCAGTTCGACTTTTGAGATGTTCGACCAAAGGCTGGACTTCCCAGACTCGGGGAGGGGGAAGAAGATCTCGGAGCTTGGGCTAAGCGGGCTCATGAAGGTGATCGCCAGGGGAGGGAAGGAAGGCCGGAAGGCACGTGTGGAGATGCACAGTCGTCTGGCGCTGGGGCTGGCGCCTCTTGCGTTCATCCTGGTGGGAGGGCCTTTGGGGCTGCTGACGAGGCGCGGGGACAGGCTGAGCGGCTTCTTCGTGGGGCTTGCGGTGGCGGTGGTGGTCTACTATCCGCTGTACCAAGGAGGAAAGACGCTGGCGACGATTTCAGCGGTGGGCGCGGGCCCGGCGCTGTGGCTGGGAAACGTGGTGATTGCAGGGATCGGCGTGTTCCTTTATCGGCGAGTTTTGAGGGGATAGCATGACTCTGGATCGGTACGTCGCGACGACTTTTCTGAGAGCATTCGCCGGCGCGCTGTTGGGAATGGTGGGGTTGTACGTCGTGGTGGACGGGATCGAGCGACTGGACGAGCTGATGGAGGCGGGGGCGGGCATCGCTGTGCGGGTGTACGCGTATCAGATGCCCATGATAGTGGCGCAGGTGATTCCAGTGGTGGCGCTGGCGGCTGGAGCTTTTACTGTGTTGAGCCTCCAGCGAAGGAACGAGCTGTGGGCGATAGTCTCTGCCGGGGTAAGCACTTATCGGACGCTGGCGCCTGTTCTCGCGATCGGTCTGGTGCTCACTCTGGCGATGCTGGCGAATCAGGAATGGGTGATCCCAAGGGTGGCACCCAAGCTGCTGTACGCAACCAAGAAGGTGTCGGGGGAAAAGGAATTCTCCTACCTTGACGTGCTGGTGCGGGACGGGGCGGGAAGGCTTTTCTGGGTGGGAAGATACGATTTCTCCGAGCGCGTGATGTACGACGTTGCGGTGCTGGACTTCTACCCGTCGGGGAGCCCGCGGACGTACTACGTGGCGGAGACGGCGCGGCACCAAGATCGTCAGCCGACGGGCTGGGTGCTGGAGAACTACACGCGGTTGTCTTTCCTGCGTGGAGGGGAGCAGGACGCCAGCAAAGGGAGGGGTGGGGTGGAAGAAGGTAAGGAGACGCTGGTAATGAGCGATCTGGACCCCGGCGGCATCGGGGCTAAACAGTTGGAGGCGGGGTTCATGGGCATATCGCAGGCGTATCGGATTCTGCAGAAGAGGCCGGAGCTGGGTGGCCTTCGCGTATCGATGCATTCGAAGATCGCCTTTCCGCTTTCGACGTTGGTTTTGCTGCTGATCGGAGTGCCGTCTTCGCTGAGGTGGGGTGGGAGGAGCTACCTGCTGGGGGCGGGAGTGGGGCTGGTGGTGTCGTTCTTCTTTTTGGCGTGCTATCTGGCTTCGATCGAGCTTGGTAACCGGGGGGAGCTGCCGGCGGTGATTGCGGCGTGGCTGCCGGTCTCGTCTTTCGGGGCTTTCGGGCTGTACCTTTTCACGGGGATACGAACGTAGGGAGAAGAGATGGCGGGGCGCGGGTTCCTGCGGTTTGCGAGGACGGTGAGCATCTGCACCTTCCTAAGCCGCGTGCTGGGACTTGCGCGGGACGTACTGTGCGCGCGGGTCTTCGGGGCGGGAGGGGTGTGGGACGCTTTCGTGCTGGCTTTCACGATTCCCAACCTGTTCCGACGGATGTTCGGCGAAGGCTCGCTGAGTCTGGCATTCATTCCCGTCATGGCCGAGTACACGGAGAACCGGTCGGAATCGGAAACAAGGAACCTGGTGGGGGTCGTATTCACTGCGACGGGGGCGGTTCTGGGGGTGCTCGTGCTGCTCGGAGTGGGAGGAACCTGGTTCTACTACCGCATGGCAAAGCCGACGGGCGACGGCGCGCTGTTCATACGGCTGCTGTGGATAACGCTGCCGTACGCGGTTTTCATCTGCCTGACTGCGATTTCCATGTCGGTGCTGAACACGCGGAAGCACTTCCTCACGCCGGCGCTGGCGCCGGCGGTCTTGAACATCTTTTGGATAGGTGGGGTGCTGCTGCTCGCGCCTTTCATCGGGATATACGGGGTGGCTGTTGCGGTGCTGGCGGGGGGCGTGGTGCAGCTTGGAATGCAACTGCCGGTACTGGCGAGGAAGGGGCTCTTGCCGCGCTTGAGGATCGAGCTCGGCCACCCCGGACTGGCGCAGACGGGAAAGCTGATGCTGCCGTTGCTGGTGGGCTCGGCGGCGATGCAGGTGAACGTGCTGCTGGATAGAGCGATCGCATGGCTGCTTGCGGGAGAGGGAGGCGTTGCGAGCCTTTACTACGGGGACCGGCTAGTGCAGTTTCCGCTGGGCGTCTTTGGGATAGCGGTGACGACGGCGGCTTTCCCCGCATTCGCAAGGAAGGCTGCCACGGGAGATATGGAAGGCCTGGCGGATTCGGTCTCTCAGGCGCTGAGGGCCATCGTGTTCATTGCCTTGCCTGCGTCGGTGGGGCTGATGTTGGTGCGTCATGAGGCCATCGAGTTGTTCTTCAGGGGCGGGAGGTTCACGGAGGAGGCGGCTGCAAGGACGGCGAGTGTGCTGCTGTTCTACTCGCTGGGGCTGGTGTTCTACTGCGGGGTGCACGTTCTCACGAGGTCGTTCTATTCGATCGGAGACATGAAGACCCCGGTGAGGCTGAGCCTGCTGACGATCGGATGCAACGTGGTGCTGAACCTGAGCCTGGTGTGGCGATTGAAGGCTCCGGGGATAGCGCTGGCGACGGCGCTGACGGGCGGGTTGAGCTTCGGACTGCTTTTCTGGCGGCTGCGTACGAGACTTTCGGGAATCGAAGGAAGGGAAGTCCTGGTTGCCGTGGGTCGAGCGGCTTTGGGTTGCGTTTTCCTGGCGGGGGCGGTCATCGGGGTGGGAGTTGCGGTCGGGGGTGGAGATTCGGTTTGGATGCGATTGATGCGGGTTGCGCTGCCCGTAGCGGCGGGCGCGCTGGTATACGCCGGCGTGGCGGCGGCTCTGGGGACGAAGGAGATGAAGGAAGTTCTGGGGAGAGGACGGTAAGGGATACGGCTAGCCGGGCGAGCGGCTGCGCATGTAGTCTCGATTCTCTTTCAGGCGCTTCCGTGTGTCCTCGAACATCTGCCTGACGATCTCGTCGTCGCTTCTCCACGCCCTGGTATCGGTATCGGGGTGGAGTCGCATTTTTTCGACCTCAGGCTCCAGCCGCGAACGGTCCTGCCCGTAAACGTGAAAGGAATCGGAGATGTCGACATAGCGGCCCGTTGTGACGTCGGCGTGCATGGATGCTGAGAGCATGGCGGCGAGCTTGCGCTGGAAGTCTGTGAGCGCGAAGGCGTTCATGAACCACGCTTTGAAGGCGTCGCGGCTTCTCCAGTGCGTGTTCATGTTGAGCGAGAAGCGGTTGCCCGTACTCAGGGCCCTGCACCAGACCCTTTGGAGGCAGGGTGGGTGCTCGTTGGCGCTGTCGGGCCCCGGTATCCAGGTAATGGCCTGAGCGCGACGGCTGTAGAAGCATTCGGTCAACTTGTCGACGATATGTTGAAGCTGATCGACGGGAGGGAGGCGGGAATCCCTTTCCGAGAACCCGGTGCAGGCTGCGTAAGCGCAAAGGCGCTGATGGTACGTGTAGGTCCACTTGAGAGGGTCGGTGGGGTCGATCCAGTGGTCGTGAATGCCCTCGACGACCTCCTGGCGGTAGACTTCGAGCTCTTCGGGGCCCGCGGGGATATTCTTGTGAATGCGGGGCTCGGCGAAGGGGTCGGAGACCTCGATGATGATGGTCGCGTCGAGGCTGGGCGGGTCGACGAAGGTGCCGTCAGGATGCTTGCGGTCGGCTTCGGTGCGGACTTCGACGCCGTGGTTCCAAAGGGCTATCATGGCCTTTTCCCAGGCCTGGGGGAGGGAGGGCGCTCGGACGACAAGAAGGGGAATGTTCCCCGCACCGGACCAAGTTGCGCTCTCAGCGCCGGACATCAAGCTCGGCTCCTCCCTGCCAGCTCGTCCATGCGGTAGATGAAGGCAAGAATTTCGGCGACGGCGGTGTAGAGCTCGACGGGGATTTCCTGGTTGACGTCGAGCCTGGCAAGCGCTCGGGCGAGTCCCTCGTCTTCTCTGACGGGAACGCCGCTTTCGGCCGCCATGCGCCTTATGGTCTCGGCGAGGAAGCCGAACCCCTTTGCTATGACCTTCGGCGCGAGGTCCCTTTCGGGCTCGTACTTGAGTGCGACGGCTACCTGTCGATCCATCGGCTAGACCCTCACGTCAAACCTGGAAAGCTCGGACGGTGGCCGCCGGACGCGGACATCGAGGAACGGGGGCGGCTCTTCTTCGCGCCTGCGGCAGACGATGTCGAAGGTCAAGCGGAAACCGGCCTCGGTGAGCCTTTCTTCGAGCTCGCGCTGGTGAACGACGAACATCGTCCGCACGGCGTCGTCGGTGACGGAGAGGCGGGCGCGCACGAGGTCTTCTTTGAGAGTCAGATTCCCGAGCACCCTTCCCAAGTTCGGTGTGGCGAGGTCGAGTGCGACCGTGAGGGGCTGCGCGGGAGAGTCGGCTTCTCCTTCTTCCCTGCGGCGAACGTAGAACTTGAGCCTCGCCGTCGAGGAATCGTCGCCGGCCCTTATGGGAATTTCTGCGTAGAGAACTTGAGGGGTTTGCCTCTGTGATGACATGTCCAGGACTTTGTACGAACCCATACGCTTGGATATGTCGTCGATGGAATGGAAGAGGCGTTCGAGCTCTTCGATGACGGGCATGGCGCGGATTCGGTTCTCCTCGCGAATGACGAGCCTGTCGAGGAGGGGGGTCATGTCGTCGGGCTTGACCCTGGCGACGATCCTGCGGAGCGCGGCGGAGAACTGCTTTTCGCTGGTGAGTGGAAGGAGCTGGACGATTTTCTCTTCGGCGGTCTCGACGGTGAGCTTCTTCGCCTTGGCGGGGGTGACCTGGCTGCTCTGTAGGAGCTGGATGGCATAGGCGATGTTCCGCAGGTAGGGGGAGTTTTCGAGGACGGTCCTGGTTGCCTGCGTAACGCTTTCGAGCGTGTTTATCATTTGCTCCGAAGCCATGGAGGTGACGGCCTGGCGAAGGGGTTCGGGGCGAGCGGGGTCGATGAAGAGAACTTGAAGTTCCGTCTGGATGGCGTGCAGTTGCTGCTTAAGCTGTGCGAATACGGAAGCGCTTTCGCGGAGGCCGGATTCAAGCTCGCTTACGGCTTGAGCCGTCTCCCCGAGGAGGGACATGAGGCGCGCGGCCTCTGTGACGGCCGGGGGGGAAGGTTTCCTGGGTGAGGTGGCGATGAGGACCGCGGCGAACTGTATGGCGGCCTGAGCGCCTCGGAATTCGTCGGCCGCCTGGGCGGCCGTCTCGCCCAGTTCGGAGGAGAGCTCCTGGACCTGTGCGATGCCGGCGTCGTTGACGGGAAGTCCCAACGTCCGAAGCATCTCCGGCAGCTCTGCAGGCAAGCTGAGCGGCACCTCGTGGACGGTGGAAGTGTCCAGTTCCCTCTCGATCAGGGCCGCGGAGGCCTGGATATCCTGGAATAGGTTTATGACGCGGTCGGCTGCCGGTGCGACGTTGGCGAGGTCGGGCGCGTGGGCCCTGAACAACGTCCCCAGGTCTCTTAGAGAGAGCACGTTCTGGGTGAGTTCGGCGCGAATTGCGGGATCGAGGAGTAAGAGATGGGGGTTCCTCAGGAGTGTCGAGGGAATCTCCGTGGTGAGATTGATGGAATCGTCCACGGCGCTTTCGCCCGCCTCGACTGTTTCGAGCAACGTGACGACGGCCTGGTCGGAGGAGTTGATGAGGTCGGCGAGCATGTCTCCGCCGAGCATGAGTTCGGCGACGCTTCTGGCGAGGTCGGGGGTGGGGTCAAGTCCGACGGATAACAGATGGGCGGCCGCGTTCACGTCCGATTCGGTGGGAAGAGCTTCGATCAGTGAGGCGATTACGGAGACGTTCTCCTGGGTAATCGGTGCGGCGGCCTTGATGAGCGCCGAGACGGCCTGGCGCGTTGCCTCGGAAGGAGAAAGCCCTAGTGAAGTGATGGCGCTCTCAACCGCCTCGCCGGACGGCAGGGCCCCCTTGGGAGTGGCGATTTGGAGGAGGACATGGGGCTTGATGCTCATGACCAGAAGCTCGATCTCGTCGCCCTCGGCGAACTCGCGGGCCGAGTCGGCCTGGACGAGCCTCCCCTTCATTTCGATGATGTAAGTGCCGTCGGCCAATGCCTGACGGACCCTGGCGACGAGGACTTCGCCCACCCGGATGTTCCCGAGGAGATTCTGGGTGCGGATGGGGGGAATGTGGAGGCTTTCGGAGTGCGGAAAAGAGGTTATTTCCATCATCATCCCCCATGGATAGCGCCAGTATTCTATCAGGTCGGCGGGGCGCAGTCAAAGGAGGAGCGAAAAAGAGCGGAGAAGTCGTCAGCCCTGGAAACCGTGCTTGAGGATTTCACGGTAGAAGCGCGGGTTGAGCCAGCGATTGCGGTGCATCGAGAGAGGCGGGTGGGCCGCGATGCGTTGTTGCATGACAGCCGGATGTGAGCCGCGGAAGTTCTTGAGAATGGGGTAGCGTTCGGCGAAATTCCCGAACTTGCGTTCCATGCGCTTGTTCCTCTCCGCCTCATCCAGCGTGCCCCACCAGAACTTTTCCACGAGGCGGAATTTCTCGTCGAGCTGCCGGGGCGTCTTGACCCAGGCATAATGGAAAATGCGCGCCGGCCTGCCGCCGCCGCGATGGCGCGCCCACCGGACGTGGCCGCCCAGGTGATGCTTGTCGAGGTATCCGTCGTTGACGGAGCCGTTGTAGTCGATCAAGCCCGGACCGCACCCGTCGCCGAATATGCGGCATGATCGGTCGAGCTTAACGACTCGACATGCTTTGTGGAACATCCACGGGTCGACTGTCTGATAGTCCTGTACGAACTGGAGGAAGCGGAACAGAAGGGCTTTGACTTCGAGGTCGTCGGCCCATGCGTCCATCGCGCCGTGAATGAGCGGCAGGTCGTCTTCGTGGACGACCTCGTCGGGTTGGCTGTAGAAGCCCCACGTGCAGCCTGTGGCTTGGGCGGCCTCAAGCGCCTTGTTCGCTTCGATGCCGAAGACTTTGCCGTCCGCCTCCAGTTCGGCCCATTCGCTGTCGAGTATCTCGATTTTCGGGTCGATGGCCGCAACGCGGTCGCGGGTATCGTCGCTGCTTCGTCCGACCACGAATACGAAGCGGTCGCAAAGGGGCAGGACGCTGCGGACGGATTCCTCGACGGGATAGTCGAGGACAGCGAGGTCCTTGCCGAAGCTGAAACCACATACGCTCATTGACGGGCACCTCGGATTTGTGCTCGTGAGCCGTGGAGACTCGGCCCGAATCTTACCATGATTCGCCCGAATCGTCCAGGGCGTCGGGCGCGGTGCATGGCGAGAACGGGTCGTCATTGACAGTGATGCCGACGAGCCGTAGAATCCCCTCGCAAAGATGCCCTCATAGCAGAGGTTGGGAGTGTCCGAACGTCCACCTGTCTCCGTAGCGATCATAACGTTGAATGAGGAGGAGCGGATACGCGACTGCCTGGAGAGCGTCAAATGGGCGGAAGAGATAGTGGTGGTGGATTCGGGAAGCGCGGATGGGACGGAGGCGATATGCAGGGATTATACTGACAAGTTCTTCCTCAGAGAGTGGGAGATCAACGACGCGCAGTACAATAAGGCGCTTTCGCTGTGCACGAAGGAATGGGTGCTGCAGGTTGACGCGGACGAGCGAGTTTCGGCTGAAATGGCTGCGGAGATACGGGGATTGTTCGAGAAGCCCGGAGGGCCAGAGGCGGACGGGTACACCTTTCCCCGCAAGCTTTTCTACCTGGGACGCTGGCTGACGCACGGTGGGTGGTACCCGGACAGGAAACTCCGTCTGTTCAGGAAGAGCAGGGCGAAGTGGGTGGGAGGGCTGCATGCCAAGGCCGTCGTGGAGGGGAAAATCGCACATCTGAGCGGCGACTTGGTACATTTGAGTTACAGGGACATTCACGACCAGGTTGTGCGGATGGAGAGATACGCCGAGGTGGTCGCAAGGCAGAAGGCGGGCGAGGGGATTTCGTTTCCGTTGCTTAGAATGCTTTTCGACCCACCTATTATTTTCGTCCGGAGGTACTTTCTTCAACTGGGTTTCCTCGACGGGGTCCCGGGGCTGATTGCGTTGGTCGTCAACGCATTCTACGTGTTCCTGAAGTACGCCAAGTTGTGGGAGCTGGGGAGGTCCTTTCCACGGGAAGGGACGAAGTGAAGATTCTTTTCATCGTACCCCATGGCAACCGCCCCAGCACGCGGTATCGGGTGATGAAGCTGCTGCCGGCCTTGAGGGGCCGGGGTTTGGAATGCGATGTCGTTCCGCTTCCTGATTCGCTTTTTGCACGGTTAAGGCTGTTTCGCCGGTGCAGGGGATACGACATCGTGTTCCTGCAGAGGAAGCTCTTGCCGACGCCCCTATTCAGGTATTTGAGGGCGAATGCGCGACGGCTGGCATACGATTTCGACGACGCGGTCGCGTACCGTGAGGAGTCTGTTTCGAGCGGCCATGGAGAAAGGCACGACCTTTCGCGGACGCGGACGAGGCGCTTTTCGCAAACAGTCCGGGCCGTCGACATGGTGATAGCCGGGAATCGATATCTGGCAGGGTTGGCGCTGGAACATGGCGCTCCGCAGGGAAAGGTCGAAGTGCTGCCGACATCAATCGACATCGAGAGGTGGGGGCCGAAAAGCCGACAGGGGAAGGAGGAGGACACCGCAGTGTTGGGCTGGATGGGAACGAAGGGGAACCTGCGATACGTCGTCGAGATTGCGCCTGCCCTCGCGAAACTGGGGCAACGCTACCCCCAAGTGAGCCTAAAACTGGTATGCGACGCTTTCGTTGACATTCCCGGGATCAAGACGGAGAAAAAGATATGGCGCGAGTCGGAGGAATCTGATGACGTTCGGAGCTTCGACATGGGTATTGCGCCGCTGCCCGACAACCCGTGGACGAGGGGCAAATGCGCGTTCAAGATTCTCACTTATTCCGCGTCGGGCATACCTGTCGTCTGCTCCCCTGTCGGGGCAAACCGGGAAGCGGTGATTGACGGGGAGACCGGATTCCTTGCCGCGAACGAGAAGGAATGGTTGGATAGGCTTTCGCTCCTGGTCGAAGACAGGGAGTTAAGAGAGAGAATGGGAGGGAAAGGAAGGAGTTACATTGCTTCGAAGTATTCCAGCGAGCTGACAGGCAACGAACTTGCCGGACTTCTGAATGAGCTGGGGGAAGGTGTCAGGTAATCGGCTTTCAGCAGCGTACGCACGGAAGCGAGGCGGCGGTCTGCGCTTGGAGGGCAGTGAAATGGCGTCCGTCGGCCCGACAATGGTGATAATCTCATACTGGGTGGAAAGGGAGGCGAAAAGCCTCTTCAGCCTGATCGAGCAGCTGTTTGGATGTGAGGCGGGGGCTCCATTTTCGCTCACGGTTGTGTGCAACGGGGGTGATGAGAGGCCGATGGATCTGCCGCGACGATTTGCGGAGCGCGGGGTCAACGTGCTGAACCGTGAAAACAGGGGCTTCAACATTGGGGCGTGGGACCATGGCTGGCGGGTTTGCCGGTGGCACGAGCATTTCTTGTTTTTGCAGGACGATTGCTACGTTGTCAGGAGCGGGTGGCTGGGCGGATTTCTGGAACCGACGAACCGAGGCCCGAACATCGGTCTTCTGGGCGAGAGCTTCAGGCGTCCGTGGAGTCGGCCGTGGGAGGAATTGAAGGGGCCGGAGCACAATGTGTTTGCGAAAGGGCATGAAACGGGAGGTCGGCGAATGAGGCGGGTGGACCT
>CAZBND010000001.1:17986-51244 GCA_964493415.1 uncultured Planctomycetota bacterium
ATGTGTTTGCGAAAGGGCATGAAACGGGAGGTCGGCGAATGAGGCGGGTGGACCTGTACATGGATTTCCTTCGGAGACACGGGATTCCGCCGGGTGAGAGCGCGCGCCATTTACAGGCGCTGGTTCTTTTCGCTTCGCGCAAACTGCTCACTGAGATTGGCGGGTTTCCGACGGGGGATAGCTATGGGGAGTCGATTGGGGCGGAAATCGCGATCTCCAAGAACGTCGAGGCCCATGGGTACAGCACCGCCTTGGCAGGGCCGCGGCCATTCTGTTATTTCGGTCACAGGGAGTGGACCGAGAAAGGATCGCTGAGGCCACGGCGAAGGAGAGGCGGCAGGGAAGAGGACGTCCGCAGGAGGGTATTACCGCAGCCTGCGAAATATCCATAGGCGGTTTCCGGGCGCGTCGACGGCTTCCTCCAATTGAAGGCCGAGTTGTTCGGCCCAGGAAGCAAAGCCTCCTGACGGAGGCAAGTCAGCCGGCGGATGGTTCGGAGACGTCGAGCCGACGCCGGCGAAGCTCCCGGTGACGAACAGTTTTCCCCCGGGGTTGATGCAGCCTGCCAGAAAGCGGATTGTTGGGACGCGGTCCGGCGAATGTTCCAGGGCTTCGTCGCAGTAAGCCACCTGATACTTCCGCCCGCGGAGTTGCGAAGGATCTCCGATTACCTCCATCTTGACTCGGCGCTCGCGGGCCAGGGCGTTCGCAAAGTTGCGCAGCCAAGGGTTTGGCTCGAACATAGTCACGGACAACCCGGCTAGGGCGAACATGACGGCATCCCATGCCGCTGCTCCGCCGAGGTGGAGTATCGCGGGGCGGCCAAAGCGTCGGATGGTCGCCAAGGCCCGGTTTGTACGTAGGCGGTGGTCGCGCGTCGTGTGGCTGATGAAGCTGTCAAAGAGTTTCTCTTTGGCGATGGGGTAGGAGTGCTCCACGCTGTCGTGGTTGGAAGGGGCGGCGGCGACCCGCGTATCCCGCGCGGCTTTGCCGGGGCTGCGAAGCTTGTCCAAGAGACTGGATGCCACCTTGTCCCTGGGCAGGTCGAGGGTGTCGGCCAACAATTCAACCTCGTGCGAGTAGTCCAGCAGGAAAGGGGTGCGACGGTCGTCGGAAGCGGCCCACGAGATCACGCTGAGGATTTTCCGAGTGAGGTCGTCCTTACGGGGGAGAAACAGCGCGAAATCCAACTTGCTTCGCATTCGGGGGAGATTCTGGAGTATCCCGTCGAGCGAGCGCGCGAGCGCATCGCTCTCGCCGGGAGGAAAGAGGAAAGCATTGACGCCGTCCACCAGCCTTTCGGGCATTCCCCCTGCTTCGGATGCCAGGACTATGACTCCGCGGCTTCGGGCCTCGTCCGCGACGCGGCCGTATGTCTCGGGCCAGATCGAGGGAACTACGAGGACGTCGAGGGCGTCGAGGATCGACGTTACCTCTTCGGGCTTGTAGCTCTTGGCGATGATGATCTTATCTGCGACGCGGGCGAAGAGGCGGCGGAGGCGCTCCCTGCCGCGCACATTTCGGACACCGTGTATCTCGATGCGATAGTCGTGGTCCACTTGCCAAGCGGCTTGTGCGAGCACTTCTATACCTTTGGATGCGGCGGGGCCGCCGAAGAAGCCGATGCGAGGCAAGCGGGCAGGGCTTCTTTCGGGAAGCCGAGCGAACTCGTAGCCGAGGGTCCCGGGAAAGATCATGGTGTTCTCGCGGCGCAGCCCGTGCTGGACGAATTGCTCGCGAGCGAGAAGCGAAGTTGCGAGGACAACCCTTGCGTTCGCGAGTATCTCGCGGGCCTTGCGGCCGGATTCGCGGAAGCCCGCGAAAAAGCGGACGGCTCTTCTCGGGTGTCTGAATGGGTTCGTCCCGCAAAAAGCGCATCTGAGAAGGCGTGGCCCCGGGCATACGCGACCGCCGCGCAGCAATTTGACCCTTGGGCATATCATGTAGTAGTCGTGGAGATGGAAGATGTAGGGGATGCCTTGCGCTCTGACTTCGTCCGCAATTCCGAAAGGGAGACCGACGATGCTCTGGAAATACACCAAGTCGGGCCTGATTTCTCCGAGAAGGCGGGCGAAGCGTTCCACGAGGGCCTTATCGTGAAGGAGACGCCGACTGCGACGCGGCACGCCGATTACTCGATAGCCGTGCTCGGTGTTTATGTCAACATCGCCACGCGTTGGAGCTTTGGCCGGAGTCCGGACGGGGACGAAGACTGTTACGTCGTGTTCGAGCGCGACCGCCTTTGCCAGCTCCGCGGTGAAAAGCTCGACACCTGCCGCCGGTGCAAGGGGATAGATGCCGTGAGATACGAACAGAACCTTCATCCTTCACCCGTGAAAGCGGAGGTCGTGACTTGGGCGAGACCGCGACATGATAGTCTAGCACGTGTGAGCGCGTCCGGCCAATGGGTCGCGGCGGGCGGAGTTGCTGTGGACACGCGGTGGGTGCGACGTGATATACTGGGAGCGATTCGCGCGCAAGGTTTTCGGCTTTGCGGGATCTTGGCGTCGGCCGACTTGAGATGCGGACCTGGGTTTGTTTGACTCTGCGGGCTGTGGCAGTGCCGATAAAAGCGATGGGCGGGGTCGCTTTGCGAGGAGTTGCGGCGCGAGGGGGTGGATTTCGCCGGAGAGGAGAGAGGTTTGGCTGTAGGTGGGACTGTGCTGAAGTCGAACGGCTACGTGTGGGATGCCGCGGAGGACTTCGCTGAGATTCTGCTGGAGAAGATCGCGCCGAATGTGGACCGGCTGGAGGCGCTGGCGGAATCCCAGGTGATTAAGACTAATTCGGGCAGGACGATCCTCCGGCTTGGCAGAGTGCGAAGCGGCGGCGAGAACGTTGTGATCAAGCTTCACCGCGCGCGGGACTGGAAGGAATCGCTGAAATATATTTTCGTTCGCTCGCGTGCGAGGGCTGAACGGGACGCGCTCGAGCGCTTGGAGAGGATGGGGATTCCCTGCCCGAGGCCGCTTGCGATGGGAGAGCGTCGGATTATGGGGTTCTTGAAGGCGGCGTGTCTCGTTCTGGAACATATTCCCAACGACGGGAGTTTGTTGGAAGTGTTGAAGGGGAATCGGCTGTCGGGAGAGCGGCGGCGCTCCCTGCTGGCCAAGCTGGCGTCGATGGTGTGTGCGATGCATGACCGGGGGTTCGATCACCGTGACCTGAACGCAGGAAATCTGCTGGTAGGCAAGCAGGCCGCAAGGGGCGGCGAGTTATGGCTGCTTGACTGCCACCGCGTGCGGCTGGTGCGGCGTATGGGCCTGCGCGGGCGCGTACGGGGTCTGGCCGGCGCCGTGGCCGGCGTTGGTTCTGTTACGACGCGCGCGGATAGGTGCCGAATGGTGAAGCGCTATTTGGCTGAATGGGGGGATATCCGTTCCCGGGCCGCGGAGAGAAGGTTCTTCGAGATTCTGGCTCGCCGCATGGAAAGGCTGCGGCGGGTGCACCATCGCAGCCGGACGAGGCGATGTCTCCAGGACGGGAGGGAATTCGCGAGAGAGAAGACCAGGGAAGGGGTAGTGTACAGGAGACGCGAGTACCCCGTTTCGGCTGTGCTACAAGCGATAAGGCTGCACCGCGACGCGCTGCGAAGGCGAGGGGATGAGTTTTTGAAGGATGACGTGAAGACGGCGGTGACGGACGTATCGCCCGAGGGAGGAGGGCGGGCGGTATGTGTGAAGGAGTTCAAGAGACGGGGGTTGGTCGTGGGCGTGGCGCGTCGTTTGTCGGGGTCGAAGGGGAGAAGGGCGTGGCGGGCGGCTAACGGCCTCGTGGTGATGGGAGTAGGGACCCCGCTCCCGCTGGCCTGCGTGGAGGACAGACGAGGGAGCATCGCAGTGCAGGTGTCGTACCTGATTACGGAGTCGGCCAAGGGCTACGAGCCGCTGAGCGATTTCCTGGGAGACTCGAAGAGGGATGCGCTGCTGCGTCGGAACGGCGAGGCGAGGGAGAAACTGATCGACGCGATGGCGAGTCTCCTGAGCGAAATGCACGCGGCGGGGGCGTATCACCGGGATTTCCGACCGGGCAATCTGCTGGCGCGATGGGACGGCCGACGCTGGGATTTGCTGGTGGTGGATTTGGAGGACGTCGAACTCAACCATTTCCCCTCGAGGCGGGAGAGGCTTGCCAGCTTCGTACGGCTCCTCGGGCAATCGGGAATGGGGAATGAGGCCGATTGCGTGAGGTTTCTCGAAGTCTATAAGAGACGGCACCGCGATGTGAACGTTGCCAGGTATTGGACCGGGATCGCGGCGGCCTTGGGACACGGGGAGGGGGCTCCTTGATGAGGGTTCTGCATCTTTACTCCAATCACGCGTGGACCGGCCCGGCGGAGCTTGCAGTGAACCTGTGCCGAGCGCTGAAGCGCAGAGGTGTGGAAGTTGCCTTCGCGGCGGGCAAGCGTCAGCACAACTCCAAGAGGGATGTGGCGTCGGTTGCGGTGGAGCGGGGGCTGAATGTGCTTGAGGGACTGCGCCTTTGCAAGCATACGAGGTTGCTCGCGAACATGCGCGACGTGAGGAAACTGAGACGCTGGTTGAGGGAGGGCAGGTGGGATGTATTGCACGCGCACCTGCTGAATGACCACGTGATTGCCGCGGCGGCGAGAGAGGGACTCGAGCCGCTTGTGCCCGTGGTGAGAAGTTCGTACGACGCCGGCGGGATGAAGTCCTTGAAAAGGGCGCGGCGGCTCGCCCGGGGCGGAACCGACATGCTGGTCGAGGCGTCGCACATTGCGCTGGAGGCCGACGTTCGCGACGTGGGATTTCGGAAGGAAAAGGTCGTCGTAATCCCTCCGGCTGTAGATTTGGAGAGGTTCAATCCGGATCGACCTCTGCCCGACATGCGTGGGCGATTGGGTTTGGCGCGGGACGACTTCGTGCTTGGGATTGTGGCGCGGATGCAGCCGCATCGCCGTTTCGACGTGCTGCTGGAGGCGATGGGGCTGTTGAAAGAGAAGGTGCCGAGGCTGCGTCTTGTGATCGTCGGGCGGGGGACGCGACAGGAGGAAGTGGCGAGGAAGCCCGTGAGGGAGATGGGGTTGGAGGAGGTCGTGAAATTCAGCGGATACGTCGAGGGGGACGATTACGTGGGGCTGCTGAGCGCCTTTGACGTGAAGGTGTTCCTGGTTCCCGGAAGCGATGGAAGCTGCCGCGCGGTCAGGGAGGCGATGGCGATGGGCAAGCCGGTGATCGCGTCGCGGCGAGGGATGCTGCCGGAGCTTGTCGAGGGCGGAGTAATGGGGCTGGTGGTCTCGGAGAAGCCGGAGGAACTCGCATCTGCGGCGGAGCTGCTGTGGAAGGATGAGGAGCTGCGGCGCGGCATGGGAGAGAAGGCGAGAGAGCGAGCTATCGAGCAATTCTGCCCGGACCGCCAGGCCGAGGCGGTGGAGAAGATATACAAGCAATGCCTGAACGCTTGAAAGTTGCCCTCGTTCACCAGACGTATTCCCGCATCGGTGGAAGGGAGCACTACGTCGCGAACTTGGCCGACGGCCTGCTGGAGAGGGGGCACGAGGTGCACCTGTTCTGCGCGAAGGTTCGGGCGAAGCCGCCGATAGGCCTGCATATTCATCGGGTGTTCCGGCTGAACGTGAACGGATTGACGAGGGCGTTGAGCTTCGCGGCCGCGGCGCAGGCATCCGTCACGAGGGGAAGTTTTGACATAGTTCAGGGATTCGGCGACATCACGAGGCAGGATGTTCTGCGGCTGGGAGGCGGATGCCACAGGGAATTCCGCAAGCGAGTGCTGCTTTCGCCGGAGGCGGCGGTCGGCAAGCGCGTGGCTGCGCGGATTTCTCCATACCAGTGGGCGCAGATGTGGATGGAGAGCGCGAGGCTGCGAAAGGGAGCCTTCGTGAAGCTGATAGTGAATTCGAAGATGGTGCGGGACGAGATCAGAAAGCGATTCGCCATCGACGATGACGACATCAGGGTCGTCTACAACGGTGTGGACCTCGAGAGATTCGCTCCGGAACGGCTCGTCGGGGCGAGACGGGAGACGAGGAGATCGTTGGGCCTGGGCGATGAGAACTTAGTGGTCCTGTTCTTGGGTTCCGGCTTCTTCCTCAAGGGGCTGGACATTCTGTTGAAAGCCCACGGTCGGGTAACGGAAAAGCTGCCTGAGGCGAGGCTGCTCGTTGTGGGCAGGGATAGGAAGCAACGGTCATACGAGCGTTCCTGCGAACGATTTGGATTAGGGGAGCGAGTGCGGTTTTTGGGGACAACGGAGAGACCGGAGACGCTGTATGCGGCTGCGGACCTCTTCGTGCTGCCGTCGAGGTACGACGCCGCGGCGAACACGGTGCTGGAGGCGATGGCGTCCGGGCTGCCGGTGGTAACCAGCGGCGCCAACGGGGCGAAGGAGTTCATCGAGGGAGGGAGGCAGGGGTATGTGCTGGAGGATAACGGGGGGAGCGAAGGGCTGGCGGCGCTGATTCTCAGACTGTCGAGCAAGGAGGAGAGGGAGGCGATGGGACGGCGCGCGCGCGAGAAGGCTGAGCGGTTTCCTTTGGAAAGAAATCTGGAGGAGACGTTAGGTGTTTACGGGAAGGTCATGGAGCTGAAAAGGCGTCGCGGCTGATAGGGGGGCGCTCGCCGCTGTTACGGGGCGGCTCCTCAGGCGGGTGGTCGTTCGAGATTATCACCATTTCTCGCCATCTGCCTTCGACCCATACCGCCTTTTCCCAAATGACCTGAAGGGAGGGGGCGATGCCTTGTGTCAAGAAATCGTCGAGAGCCCTCCTGGGCAGGATTACCGCGGCAGTGCCCGGGCCGGTAAGGAAGCGGTCGAGCTCTTCAGCACCCGATAGCTTCGATATGGGCCTCTTCAGGTAGAAGACCAGCGATGGTTGGTTGAACTTGAGCACCCCGAGCCGCAACGAGGGGAATTCGTCTTCCGTGTAACGATCCTGGAGAACCCGAGCTATTTGCAGGGGAGCTTTCGCTCGATCGAGGTAAGGCAGCCCCTGTTGCCACAATAGGCTGAAAATGAACAGGACCGTCACGAGCATCGCCATCACCGCACGAGCGGGATTGCGGCGAGCCGACAAGATGGCGGTCCAAGACGCGCCGGCGACGGCCGCGATGGCGGTGGGCAGGAACCACGGCCAAGCTTGCGGGAATCCCATGATGACGGGAGCTGCGACTATGGCGACGGCGAAAGCGAGCGAGCCGGCCACGAGAGCCGCGCGTCCCCAGGGTCCCCAAAGCCTGCGGGGAACCGGGCGCTGCGTTACTGCGTCGGCAAGAAAAGCGCCCACCGCCACCGCCACAGGCGGGATCAAAGGCATGACGTGGTGCGGGAGCTTGGTTCTCACGAGGCTCAGCACCGCCAATTGCGCGAACAGCCACCCGGCGATAAGGCCGACACGGTCTCCGCGGCGTCCTTCGTTGGCCATTCCCCGCGCCGCCTGCACGGCCAGCAACGACCAGGGCAGGAAACCGACCAGGAGGATCGGCACGTAAGCCGGCAACAGGGCCAGGTATTCCAAAAAGTTGCGGCCGCCGTGACCCTGCAGCGGAACGAACACCGGGCGGATGGTACGCCTCCACACCGCCTCGTGGAAGTATTCGCCGCCGGTCAGCCAATTGGCGGGAATCGCCCAGACGCCTACGATGGCCAGCACCAGCAGGATGCCGCGCATTGGTCGCATTCGCCTAAAAAGGTGCCAGCGGCCGGTCCATAACAGAACCCCGACCAATGCGATAACCGGCAAGGCAAATCCCAAGGCCCCTTTCGCAAGCACGCCGAGTCCGATGCCGGTCCAGAACATGTATGCGCCGTTCTCATCGTTGAGCAGCTTCCACACGCCGATCATTGAGAGAAGGAGGCAGCATACGAGGACGTTGTCGAGTAGGGCGAAACGCATGGTGCCGGAGAAGAAAGCGGAGGTGCCAAGTACGGCGGCGGCCATGACTCCTGCCAGAGGAGAGAACATTCGGCGCGCCAATTGGAATGTCAGCCACATTGCCAGCAATCCAGCTAATGCGGAGGGAAGGCGAGCCGCGAACTCGGTCTCGCCAAAGACACACATGGAGAGAGCCATGAGCCAGTATGTGAGGGGAGGTTTTTCGAGCCAGGGCTGCCCCGAGAAATGGGGCACGAAGGGGTCTCCGCGGACGAGCATCTCCCGCGCGGACTCGGCGTAGTAACCTTCGTCGCGGTCGAAGAGCGTCGTCCGACTCAAGGCCGGCAAGGTTGCGAGTGCCACAACTCCAATCAGAATCACTACGGCCCAGCGAGCCCATTTGTACGACGGCCCAGAGGAGCGCGAAGGAGAAGCATTGACTCGGCGGTCTTCCGAACAGGCCTTGAAACGGAGCCATCGAAGCCACGCTTCCCCTTTCGCCACGAGCAGCGTGCACGCTACGAGGGGCCCGAAGCCTTTGATGAAGGTCAAAAGCGTGTGGTCCCCGGTCAATAATTCGACTCCGGGGAGAAAGAGAACGGCGGCGAATAGCAGCCTGGAGCAGCGCCACTTCCCCGGGGGCGCGCGGCCGGCGAGCTTGCTGACCAGAAAAGTGGCCAGTAGGCCGCAGAGAATGCCGAAGGCGGCCCCCGCAAACACGTCGGATGGGAAGTGCCTGACGGACATCAGCCGAAGGATGCCGATCGAGGCGGCGCCGGCGAACAGGAGCACTTGCCAGGCGAGCGGGAGAAATACCGAAGCTGCGGTGGCTATGGCGAAGGCCGAAGCAGTATCCCCGGATGGGAAGGAAGTCTTGTCATAGAACGGCAGGTCTTCGGAGTTTCCGGCAATCACCTGGTCCGGGCGCGGGCGCTGTACGGCGACTTTGACAAAGGTCACCGAAGCACTGAGCACCAACGCCAGGAGCCCGGCGATCAGCAGCCGGCGTTTCCCCGTCGCCCAGACGTAGAGGAACAGCAGCCAAATGGGAGCCCAGACCTTTCCCAACTGCCGGAACGCTCGAGGCCAGCTCGTGCCTGCCCAGGACCTGGTGTGGGCTCTGAAAAAATCCGGCGCGATCGGGTCGAGGAGGAAGTAGGCCACGGCGGCGGCGACGCCCAGAGCGCCGATGGCTATGACCAGCCCGCGCGCACGGTTCCCGCTATGGAGGGTCGTTGCAGGTTGCTTTCCTTCGGTCGATGTCAAAGGAGTGGATCTCTTCGCATGTCGTTGTGGTCGCTTCCGGCTTCCGCCGGCGGATAGTCGGACGATCTTAGGCAAATGGAGCGAAGGGCGCAAGACCACGCATTTGGAGCAGGTTTTTCGCTTGACGCGAGGCCCGGCGCGTGATACTAAAACCGCACTAAGTATTGGTGACGGTGAGGGCGGCGAGAAGATCGTGTTAGGAGACAGGGATGGGGACTGAACAAAACTGGAGCAAGGATGCGTACGAAGCAAGTGTCTCAAGCGGGTGCTGGTGGTTTACGTCGTACGACGCCGGTTGGCGGCGGAGCGACCTCAGGAACGATGATGAGCTGAGGGACATCGTCGCGATGGAGCGGCGGTTGGGCGGCGTTCCGAGTTGGGTGGAACGCATTGTGGAGGGATGCATGCGCTACGCGGTGCCGTGCGGGCATCACCTTTTTCCGCGTCCCTACTTGGACATCGTGAGCGCCATCGGCTCAGAGAAAGACGCGTCCTTCCGCCACACCTGCTACACGGTCGAGCGGGGACGGAAGAGGGAGATGATGGATTACTGCCTGTGCCTTGATGCGTGGCTGGCAGGGGCGGATTCGGAAGCGCCTGCGACAGAGCTAATGCACTTGGGCTATCGCAAGATTGACTGGCATCGGGGCTGTCACGACCTGTGGGAGGTCCTTGGGGAGCGCACGGAACTGAAGAGGCTGCTGGTGGAGCGCACGCTTCTCCAAACGAGATGGTGGATCAAGTCATCGGTGTGGGACGATGATATGGCGACGGATTTCGGGCGAGACCAATACCTGGGCGATTATGCGGAGGCGGGATGTTTTGCGACTGATAACGGCAACCCCGAGCTGCGTGCGCCGACGTTCAAGCTGGAATCTTCCCCCAGAATTCGAGAGCTTGAGAAAAGACTTCGTGAGGTGTGCAGGGATTGGGGGTGGTTCCGGAATCTCATCGTCGACGGTTCCTGGCCGTGCGCACCGAAGGCGTTTCGGTATCTTGAGCGACTGCTGTGGTCGATCGGCAAAGAAAGGCCCTCCGTCGATCTTCCTTCGTATCCGCTGGAAGACGGCGACGAGGTGCCGGATTTCCTGCAAGCAGCGGATACGTGTCCGGATCGGGATCAGGCGATCCGGTGGTGGGATTCTTTTCTGGCAGCGTTGACGGGGTGGTGGCGCGGCCGGCCCGAAAAGGGAGCGGTTGCCGACGAAGTAAACGAGCGCCTAGGAGATGTGACCGAAGTGAAACGATGGCTGGTGAGATTGTTGGTTCGTCGTTTGGAGATGCTTGCGAGAGACGCGAAGATCGGAAGACTTGTCATTCTGGGCCGTGGCAGAGCTTGGGGTACGAGGCCGGTACATGGTGGATAGCCGCGCAATTAAGGAGGATGAGAGATGAAACTGAGAGGTAAAGCTGCGCTGATCACGGGTTCCTGTGGCCGGGGGATGGGGCGGAGCACGGCCCTCCTGCTGGCGCGGGAAGGGGCCAATATCGTTCTGAACTACGGCACGCATCGCAAAGGACCGGCAATGGAGGAACGTGCGCACGCGATCGCTGAGGCCGTGGCAGACTTCGGTGCCAGGGCAATTGTCCACGAGGCCGATACAAGGGACGAGCAGGAGGTCAAGTCCATGGTGGATGCCGCCTGCGCGGAGTTCGGGCAGGTGGACATACTCGTAGATAATGCGGGCGGGGATTTCATCTGCCGTGATTACACGAAGCTGGAGTTCGGACAATGGAAGGACGTGCTGGCGGTTGAGATCGGCGGCGCATTTCTCACCATGAAGTACACGGTGCCCGGCATGCGGACCCGCCGGTGGGGTCGCGTGGTGCATGTCGGCATGGAGGGGGTGTTTCGTCATCCGGGAGCGCCGGCGCCCGGGTACTGCCTGGGCAAAGCGGCGAGGTCATGGATGACCGAAGCATTCGGGCCAAGGGAGATCAAGAACGGCGTAACCATGAACTGCATCGAACCAGGCTTCACGCCCGGGTTGTCTTTGGAGGATGCCGTGTGCGCTGCTCGGGGCGAGCATGTAGATTCGGAGATCACCGCTTTCCACCCGTCGTCGGGCGAGGCGATGTGGCGCGGCGCTTGGGAAGAGCGGCCAGGACCGGTGTGTCACGACATTGCGGAGCTAATCGCATTTCTGTGCTCTGAAACTGCCCGCTTCGTCTCGGGTCAACTCATTCGCTTGCCGCACTTCCCCGAGCGCACTGCAAAGGCATAGGTCAGATTTGGACGAGACCTGCACAAATGTAGCCTGAGACGTGCAGGAGTGAATGGAAAGGGTCTGGTCGGCACTGTCTTTCTTCACTCCTTCCGACCGCGTGCCGGAGGGCCGCTGCTTGACGGATTGAGGCGGGAGGGGATAGAATCCAGGTTTTCAGGGCGCGAAGAGCCCTGAGTGCGAAGCGGTTGGAGGATGACATGGGCTACAAGATAGCGGTGATTCCGGGTGACGGGATAGGCCCGGAAGTGATGGCAGAGGGCGTGAAGGTGCTGCGGGCCGCCGCGGCGAGGTCGGACTTCGCGGTGGAGCTTGCGGAGTACGACGTGGGCGGAGAAAGGTACCTGAAAACGGGCGAGGTCCTCCCCGATTCGGTGATGGAAGAGCTGAAGGGTGTGGATGCGGTCTACCTCGGCGCGGTGGGGCACCCGGACGTGAAGCCGGGGATCCTGGAGAAAGGGCTGCTGCTGAGGCTGCGGTTCGAGCTTGACCAGTACATAAACCTGCGGCCGGTGAAGCTCTACCCGGGCGTGGATTGCCCGCTGAAGGGCAAGAAGCCGGAGGACATAGACTTCGTGGTCGTGCGCGAGAATACGGAGGGACTCTATCTGGGGATCGGCGGCTTCATGAAAAAGGGGACGGCGGATGAGGTGGCGGTCCAGGAAATGCTGAACACGCGAAAGGGCGTGGAGCGCTGCATCAGGTACGCGTTCGAGTATGCGAAGAAGCGCAATAAGGGAATGATGCTGACGCTGGTGGCGAAGACCAACGTGCTGACGTACGCGCACGACCTCTGGGAGCGGGCGTTCTACGAGGTGGCGAAGGAATACCCCGGGATCAAGCCGGACTACGCGCACGTAGATGCCACGTGCATGTGGATGGTGAAGAACCCCGAGTACTTCGACGTCATCGTCACGTGCAACATGTTCGGGGACATCATCACGGACTTGGGCGCGGAGATACAGGGGGGACTGGGGGTCGCGGCGGGAGGAAACATAAATCCCGAGGGCGTGTCGATGTTCGAGCCCATTCACGGGTCAGCGCCGAAGTACGCGGGCAAGAACGTGGCGAACCCGCTGGCGACGATATGCGCCGGCGGGATGATGCTCGAGGTGCTCGGCGAGGAGGAAGCAGCGACCGCGGTCGAGGAGGCGGTGAAGGAAGTCCTCCTGGCCAAGGTCCACAACCTCGGTGCGGGCAAGATGGGGTTCTCGACCTCGGAGGTCGGGGACATGGTAGTGGACGCGTTGGAGAGGCAGTGAGGTTGGAGCGAGGTCAGCGATGAAAGAATACAATCCGCACGAGATAGAACCAAAGTGGCAGAAACGGTGGGAGGAGTCCGGCATATACAAGGCGGACGATGATTCGCCGAAGCCGAAGTTCTACTCGCTGGTGATGTTTCCGTACACCTCCGGCGTTATCCACATGGGAACCATGAGGAACTACGCCATCGGGGACGTCGTGGCCCGATACTGGAAGATGCGGGGCTACAACGTGCTGAACCCGATGGGATGGGATGCGTTCGGGCTTCCGGCGGAGACGGCGGCGATCACTGCGGGAATCCATCCTCGGGCCTGGACCGAGGCGAACATCGCGCAGATGAAGGAGCACATCAGGAAGGTCGGGATTTGCTACGACTGGGACCGTGAGGTCTCGACGTGCGACCCCGACTACTACAAGTGGACGCAGTGGATATTCGTGAAGATGTTCGAGAAGGGGTTGGCCTATCGTGACAAGGCGTTGGTCAACTGGTGTCCTGAGTGCCAGACGGTTCTCGCGAATGAGATGGTCCACGACGGGCTGTGCTGGAGATGCGACTCGGAGGTGGACAAGCGGGAGTTGGTGCAGTGGTTCCTGAAGACGACCGCCTATTCGGAGGAGCTGCTTGCGGACATAGATACGCTGGATGATTGGCCGGAACGCGTGAAGATCATGCAGCGGAACTGGATTGGGCGCAGCGAAGGAGTGGAGTTCGACCTTCCGGTGCAAGGAGGGGAGGACAACATAAGGGTGTTTACGAGCAGGATCGACACGGTGTTCGGAATGACGTTCGTTGTGCTGGCCCCGGAACATCCGCTCGTGGAAAAGCTGACCGCGCCTGAGAAGAAGGGGGAGGTGGCGGAGTACGTCAGGAAGGCGCGGATGACGAAGGAGATCGACAGGCTTTCCACGGAGGTGGAGAAGACGGGCGTGTTCTTGGGGAGCTACGCGATGAATCCGATGAGCGGGCTGCACATCCCGATCTTCATCGCGGATTACGTGTTGATGGGCTACGGGACGGGAGCGATCATGGCGGTCCCGGCGCACGACACGCGGGATTTCGCCTTTGCGAAGAGGTACGATCTGCCGATTCCCGTGGTGATCGCTCCCGACGGATGGGACGGCCGGCCGCTGGAGGAGGCGTACGTCGAAGAGGGAACGATGGTGAACTCGGCCGAGTTCAACGGGCTGAAGTCCAGCGACGCTATAGATGAGATCGCGGGCTACATGGAGGAGAAAGGGATAGGCAGGCGGACGGTGAACTACCGGCTCCGCGACTGGCTTGTGTCGCGGCAGCGTTACTGGGGGGTTCCGATTCCAATCGTCCACTGTGAGAAGTGCGGCATGGTGGGAGTTCCTGATGACGAACTGCCCGTCGTGCTTCCTGAGATCGAAGACTACGTTCCGAAGGGCAAGTCGCCTCTGGCCGCCGTCGAGGACTTCGTCACGACCAAATGCCCGAAGTGCGGCGGTACGGCCCAACGGGATACCGATACCATGGAGACGTTTGTGGATTCGTCGTGGTACTTCATGCGGTATGCGGATCCGAAGTGGGACGAGGGGCCGTTCAGGAAAGAGAAGGCGGACAAGTGGCTGCCCGTGGATCAGTACATCGGCGGAATCGAGCACGCGATCATGCACTTGCTCTACTCGCGGTTCTTCACGAAGTTCCTCTCCGACATCGGATTGACGGAAGTGAGGGAGCCCTTCAAGCGGCTCTTTACCCAGGGGATGGTGTGCAAGGACGGCGGGGCGATGTCGAAGTCGAGAGGCAACATAGTGACCGTGGACGAAGTGGTGACGACGCACGGGGCCGATTCGGGGCGACTGTATATCCTGTTCATGGGACCGGCGGAAGTGGACGTGGAGTGGAACGACCGGGGTCTGGTCGGATGCAGGCGGTACCTGGGAAGGCTGTGGGCGCTCCTGACGGAGGGGGAGCCGACGGGCGAGGAGCCGCCGAGAGGAGATGGCGAGGAGCTGCTTGGGAAGGTGCATCGCACGATCAGGAAGGTGGGCAAAGACATCGAGCGGTTCCACTTCAACACCGCGATAAGCGCGATCATGGAGTTGACGAACGAGCTTAGCGCATATAAGATGGAGCGGGGAGCGGACAGGGGATTCCTGGACGCGGCGAAGGTTTTGCTGGTGCTGCTGGCTCCGATGGCTCCCCACATTACAGAGGAACTGTGGGAACATCTGGGAGGGGAGGGGTCGATACACGAGCAGGAATGGCCTGAGTGGGACGAAGAGCTGGCGGCGGAGAAGCTGGTGACGATCGCCGTTCAGGTGAACGGCAAGACGGCGGATACGTTTGAGGTACCGGCGGAAGCGAGAGAGGAGGAGGTCGTTAAGAAAGCGCTGGAACGGCCAAAGGTGCGGAAGAGGATTGACGGAAAGGCGGTAGTGAAAAGGGTGTATGTGCCGGGGAGGATACTGAACGTAGTCACTTAGAAGAGCGCCGCGGAGGCGGCGCAGGCAGGCGGTTAGGATGTCGCGCGTAGGCGTGCTCAATTCGAGCGTCCTGGTGCTGAACAAGTTCTTCGCCGCCGTGCACGTGACGAGTGCGCGGCGCGCGCTGACCTTGTTGTACAAGGACTGCGCCGAGGTCGTCTCGGTCAATGACGGCCAGTTCGAGCGCTACAACTTCGAGACCTGGAAGGAGGTCTCGAAGTACAAAGAGCTGTTCGACGACGCGGAGGACGGCGGGGAGTACGTGAGGACGGTGTCCTTCGATATCCGGGTGCCGCGAGTCATCCGGCTCCTTTTCTACGACAAGTTCCCGAGCAAGCCGGTGAAACTGAACCGGCGGAACGTTTACGCTCGCGATGGAAGCCGGTGTCAATATTGCGGGGGGAAGTACTCCACCAGCGAACTGAGCATCGACCACGTCGTGCCGCGATCCCGCGGGGGCCTAACGACATGGGAGAACGTCGTGTGCGCGTGCACCGACTGCAACGCGAAGAAGGGCGGACGGCTGCCTTCGCAGGCGGGACTGCGGCTCAGGCGGAAGCCGAAAGCGCCGAGGAGGAGCCCGCTCATCCGGCTGCGGCTGAACCCGGGCAAGTACGGGTCCTGGAAGCAGTTCCTGAACGAGGCGTACTGGTCGGTAGAACTGAAGTAGCGGCTTGACTTGTTGCGGGTTTGGGTGTACTGTCAAGAGTGAACGAGAGATTCCGGAGAGAGGAACCCTGAATTGAACCGCGCAATTCCTAGCGGACTGCTGCTTAGATGCCTGGCCCTGTTACTGGGCCAGGAGCGGGAGGAGTCCGGCTAGGGTTGCGGCGTCAAGATGCATTAGTAGCCCGCCCCGGGCGACCGAGGGCGGGCTTTTTTTGGTCCCAGGTGTCAGTTGTGATGAATATCCAAGCGCCGGTTTGAGAGAGGAGAATGCGATGTCGAACGAGAAGAAGGTGCCGAAGTACGTCGCGCCGAAGGCCATCGATCTGCCCGGTCGGCGGTGGCCGACGAAGGCGATCGACAAGAGCCCTCGGTGGTGTGCCGTGGACCTGCGCGACGGGAATCAGGCCCTGCCGAATCCCCTCAATCCTGAGCAGAAGCTGGAGTACTTCCGGCTGCTCTGCGGAATCGGGTTCAAGGAGATCGAGGTGGCGTGTCCATCGGCCAGCCGGGGCGATTTCGACTTCACGCGGCGAGTGGTGGCGGAGGGATTGATTCCGGAGGACGTGATGATAAGTGTCCTGACGATGTGCCGCCCGCGAGAGGTTGAAACGACGCTGGAGTCGCTGGAAGCCGTGCCGCGCGCGGTGGTTCACACTTATCTCGCGACTTCCGACCTTCACACCCAACAGGTGCTGGGGCGAACCCGGGCGGAAGTGATCGAGATGGCGGCGAGCACGGCAAGGCAAGTGCGCGAACTCGCGGCACAGATGCCGGACAGCGACATCATGCTGGAGTTCTCGCCGGAGGAATTCTCGGACACGGAGCCGGAATTCGCGATGGAGATATGCCGAGCGGTATTCGAGGCGTGGCGAAGCGCGAGTAAAGAGAGGCCGCTGATAGTCAACCTGCCGCACACGGTGGAACGGCGGCCTCCGAACCACTACGCGGACATGATCGAGTGGTTCTGCGCGAATTGGGCGGAGCGCGAGAAGATCGTGGTCTCAGTTCACGTTCACAACGACCAGGGCATGGCCATCGCGTCAACGGAACTTGCCCTGCTGGCGGGAGCGGACCGCGTGGAGGGGACGCTGTTCGGCCACGGAGAACGGGCCGGCAATACCGACTTGGTCGTCTTGGCGAACAATCTGCGCTCGCGGGGCGTCGAGACGGGCCTCGACTTCTCGAAGCTGCCTGAAATCGTACAGACCGTCGAACGGCTTACGCGTGTCCCCGTCTACTGCAGGCAGCCATACTCGGGGGAGTTCGTGTTCACGGCGTTCTCCGCCACGCACCAGGACGCGATCAGAAAGGGTATGCACAGTCTGAGCGAATCGCCGGAGAAATTCGGGGTGGGATGGAAGGTTCCCTACCTGCACATCGACCCGGCGGACCTTGGGCGCAGATACGAACGCCTGATAAGAATCACCTCGCAGTCGGGAAAGGGCGGGATCGCGTGGGTGCTGGAGCAGGATTACGGGTTAGAGGTGCCCAAGCTTATGCAGCCCGAGCTCCGGCTTGCCGTGCAGCGATTCTCCGACCGTGTGGAGCGCGAGGTGACGAGCGAGGAAGTATATCAGATCTTTCAAGAGGAGTTCGTTCACCCGTCAGGGCGGTACGAGCTGATCGGATACTGGCCCCGGCCGGACGACGATGATCCCACGCTGATTCACGGTGAGATCAGGATTCGAGTTGACGGGGTCGAGAGGCGTATTGCGGCGGAAGGGAACGGGCCGATTTCGGCTTTTGTTCGCGGCCTGCGGAAGGTCGCTTCGCGGGAGTTCGCGGTCGAGGATTACCACGAACAGGCGATTGGTAAGGGCGCCGATGCCCAGGCGGTGGCGTACGTGCCGATAAGGCTGGGCAGCGGGGAAGTCGTGTTCGGGGTTGGGACCGACACCAACATTGACCAAGCGGCGGTTCGTGCAATTGTGGCCGGGCTCTGCCGCGCCGAGAGAAGCTGTGAGGATGCGTGACGTAGGGCCTAGGCGCTAGGGCGCAAAGAACGACGGTTTGAGAGGACAAGCTCGGACGGGGGCAGGCATTTTGCCTGCCCCAGTCTCCATATGTTCGGGTCCGGCGATGCTCCCAAGGGCCCGTCGGGCAAATCAGGGGAGTTGTGGGAGTGGCTTGCGCGGCTCAGCGTGTAAGCGAGAGGCCGAATTCAGGGTCAACGAAGCGAATCGCCGCTGGGGCTGGAAAAAATTTTCAGAAAAGTGACGCAATCAGCTACATCATGCCGAAGCGAACTTTTTACTTACCTACCATATGTAGGGGCTCAAGCCCGTTGCTGTCAGCAGGAACTGAGATTTATGAAATATAGGCTCTTGACTGGAGAGTGGGTGATAATACAATCCCTGTGTCATAAAGTGGAGCGAAGTGGGGGAAATAGGGCCCTCGCTCCCAGGTTTGTGCGAAGCTGCGGTGCGGTTGCCATGGGGTTCTGGATGTTTCTCGGCACGTTTTTTCATGGGTTGGACGCCAAAGGGAGGCTGATAATCCCCTCCGACCTGCGCGATTCGGTGTCCGAGGAGGAGCGAAAGAGGGGATTTGTGCTTACTTGCGGGGTGGACCACTGCATATTCGCGTTCACCCAGTCTGGCCTGGAGAAAGTGGTTGCGCAGGTGGAGGAGGAGTTCCGGGGGCGATATCGGGACGAGCCAAGTGAGGTCAGATACAAGATCAGGCAATTCATACGACGTTTCTCATCGCGTGCGCGGCTCAGGCCGCTGGACAGCCAGGGGCGGGTGTTGGTTCCCGACGACCTGCTGGCCTATGCCGGGATTGAGAAAGAGGTGGCAATTGTAGGGAGCTTGGACCGGATCGAGCTTTGGAAGCCGGAGAAGTGGCAGGAGATAAGCTCGAAGTCCGAGAGGGAATATGATGACGTGGCGCAGAGCTTCTTCTAGTTTCTGCGTGGGTGACGGAGAGTAGACGGAGGGGCAAATGGACTCTGGACGAGGCGGCGGTTCGGCAGTCTGCGCGCGAGATGCCACGGAAGTTGTCCGCGAAGTGCTGGGATGGCTTCGCGAGGGCGCGGCGAGAGAGAAATTCGCGGCGGTGGCCTCGGAGGTGGGAGAACTCCGGCGGCGACTCGAGCGCCTTAGGCAGCAACACCCCAAAGCGGCAGCGGTGGACTTCAGCGACGAGATGCAGTTGTTGCTGAAGCGGGGGGGGGAAGGGAGGGTCGCAGTGGGGGGGTAGTGGGTGGTGAGGGGCACCGGCCAGTGATGGTGGGGGAGCTGGTTGAGGCCCTTGATCTGAAGCCCGGCCTGATGGTGCTTGATTGCTCGGTCGGATCGGGGGGGCACGCGGCGGAGGTCTTGCCAAGAATCCTCCCTGGGGGAAGGCTGGTCGGGATCGACTGGGATGAGGAAGCGTTGAGGGTGGCGGAGGGAAAGTTGAGTGGCCCACGCGAAGAAGTTCTGCTGGCCCGCGCGAATTTCGCAGATGCGCCGGAGATACTAGCCGAGTTCGGAATAAAGAAGGTTGACCGCATGTATTACGACTTGGGGTTGTCGAGCATGCAGCTTGATACTCCTGACCGGGGCTTCAGCTTCAGAAGCGACGGCGCACTTGACATGAGGATGGACCGATCGCTCAGGAGAACCGCCGCTGACGTTGTCATGAAGACGAGCGAGAGGGAGCTGGAGCGCGTGATAAGGGAGTACGGCGAGGAGCGATGGGCGAGATCCGTGGCGCGGGCCATAGTGCGAACGAGACAGAAGAAGCCCATTCGGACTACGGGCGAGCTGGCGGAGATCGTGTCACGGGCGGTGAGGCGTCGGCCACGGAGGATACACCCGGCGACAAGGACCTTCCAGGCGCTGAGGATCCAAGTGAACAGCGAGTTGGAACACCTTTCGCGAGCCTTGGAGCGCACGCCGGAGTTCTTGTCCAGCGGAGGCGTGGTGGCGGTGATTTCGTTTCATTCCCTGGAGGACAGGATCGTGAAGACGGACTTCAGGGACAAGCAACGCCGAGGGATTTACGAGACCGTCAGCAAGAAACCCATAACTCCCAGCGCTGACGAGACGAGGGAGAACCCCCGAGCTCGGTCGGCGAAGCTGCGGGTGGCAAGGAAGGGACATTAGAGTGGTTCGGGCGTTTGTGGTTGCGTTGGCGCTGATATTCGGAGCGATGATGGGGAAAGTGTGGTTGGGATCGCGAACGGTGGTCACGGGATACGAGATAGCGGAGCTGCGGGCGCGCGAGAGGGCGCTGGCGGCGCGGCACACTGAGTTGCTGTACGAGGTGAGCAGGGCGGCTTCCACAGGTGAAGTTGCCCGGCAGGTCGCGCGGCTGGGGTTGAGCGTGCTGCCGCCGGGGATGGACGAGACGAGCTGGGAGCTGGCGAGAAGTCTTGAGGAATCGCAGACATCTGCGGCGGACGACGCGGTGGAATAGAATGAGCCGATTGGGATTGAGCAAGAGCGGGATCAACAGGCGGATGGACCTTTTCGGGCTGGTTCTCACCGCATGTTTTGCGGTGTTCCTGGCGAAGCTGGTGTACGTTCAGATAATTTCGCACGCGCGCTACGCGGAGAAGGCGAAGTCTCAACACGCCACCAGCCTGGGGCTTCGAGCGCGACGGGGCTCGATATTCGATGCGAGGGGCCGTCTGCTCGCCGTGTCCGTGGACAGGCGGTCGTTCTTCGTTGATCCGCCGCTGGTGCCCGACAAGCTGAGCTCGGCAAAAGCTATTTCGGCTTCACTTGGCATGAGTCCCAACGACGTGCTGGCTTGCTTGTTGAAGCAAGATACGAACTTCGTGTGGTTGAAGCGACGATTGCCGAAGTCCGAGAGTCAGGAAGCCATGGAGTTAAGCTTGAGAGGCGTGGGTTGGATCGAGGAGGCGCAGCGGACGCACCCTGAGGGGGAACTTGCGGCGCACGTGCTTGGAATCGTGGGCGATGACGGCGTCGGGCTGGAGGGGCTAGAGTACCGTTTCCAGGAATACCTGGCCGGGGAGAACGGTTTAGCGATGGTGCGGGTGGACGGCAAGAGAAGGAGGATCGTTTCGAGCGACGCGTGGCTGCGCCCGGCGAAGGCCGGCGATCATCTGGTACTGACGATTGACTCGGCGATACAGCGGATTCTGGAGGAGGAGCTGGACGCCGCAATGGCCAAGTGGGAAGCGGCCTCCGCTTCCGGAATAGTGATGTCGCCGGTTACGGGAGAGGTGCTGGCGCTGGCGTGCCGACCGACTTACGACCCGAGCGATTTCGGCGGATACCGGCGGGATGCAAGGAGGAATCGTGCCGTTGCGGATTGCTTCGAGCCCGGCAGCGTGTTCAAGGCGTTCACTGCGGCCGCGGCGCTGCAGGAGAATCTGCTTGATTTGTCCGACACGATTGACTGCGAGAACGGAAACTGGTCGGCGCACGGGAGGGTGCTGCACGATCACAAGAGCTTCGGGGATCTGACTTTCTCGGACGTGATCGTGAAATCAAGCAACATAGGTGCGGCTAAGGTGGGTCTGGTCGTGGGCGCGAGCCGGCTTTACAACTACCTCAGCCTGTTCGGGTTTGGAGAAAAAACCGGGATTGAGCTCGACGGGGAAACGATGGGCATCTTGCGTCCGAAGAGGCAGTGGAAAGAGATGTCGGTCATGTCGGTGGCGATCGGTCACGAGGTGGCCACCAGCGTGGTTCAACTCGCGCGCGCGTACTGCGCGATCGCCAACGGCGGCGTGCTCCTGCGACCTCATATCGTGAAAGCGGTGATCTCGTCGGACGGTGACGTGGTGGAGCAGGCTGAAGCCCCCGACATAACGCGGAGGGTGCTTCGTCCGGACATCGCCTTGAAGGTGCGGGAGTTGCTGACGAAGGTGGTGTCGGAGGGGACGGGGACAAGAGCGCAGGTGGAGGGGTTTGAGGTGGCGGGAAAAACGGGAACGGCCCAGAAGATCAACGAGGACGGAACTTACTCGCATTCGGACTACGTTGCGTCGTTCGTCGGCTTTGCGCCGGCTTCGGATCCGGCGATCTGCGTGGTCGCGACGATAGATGAGCCGCGGGGGGCGTACTACGGAGGAACCGTGGCTGCGCCCGTTGTGGGACATGTACTGAAGAGGAGCCTGGCGTACCTGGGCGTTGAACCCGTGAAAGAGGAGAAGCTTTCTCGAGTAACCGATGCTGACATCGACGGTTGACGCGACAACAACAGAGAATGCGATGACGCTCTCGGAACTTTGCGAAAAGCTGGGCGGAAAGCGAGCAGGAGGCTGGGACGACCCTGGGACGGCTGAAGTCGTCGGCATTTCTTTGGATTCCAGGGAAGTGGGCGAGGGCATGGTTTTCTTCGCCGTTCAGGGCGAGACGGATGACGGACATAGGTTCATCAGGGACGCCGAGGCGAAGGGCGCTCTGGCGGCGATTGTGGAGAAAGAAGATGCGGGATGCGGCATGGCCCAGGTTGTCGTGAAGGACTCGCGGCGTGCGGCAGCGCGCGGCGCGGCGATATTCTATGGCCGGCCGTCGAAACGAATGCCGGTGATAGGGGTTACGGGAACCAATGGGAAGACTACAGTGACTTATCTGATCAGGGACATGTTCGGAAGGGCAGGCAAGCGGATGGGACTTCTGGGCACGGTTGAGTACGACCTTGTGAGTCGAAGTATCGAATCGAGAACGACGACGCCTGATCCGGTCTCGGTGCAGCGCGATTTGAGCGAAATGTTCGAGGCCGGTGCGAGGGGCGCGGTGATGGAGGTCTCGTCGCACGCGCTGGCGCAGGGGAGGGTGGGGGAGGTCGAGTTTGCGGCCGGGGTCTTCACCAACTTGGGACGGGATCACCTGGACTATCACGGGACGCTGGGAGCGTACAGGGAGGCGAAAGCTGAGCTTTTCAAGATGCTGGGCTCGGAGGCGGTCGCGGTGCTGAACGCTGAAGACGAGGCGAGCGAGACATTCAGGAAGATTACGCGGGCAAGGGTGTGCACTTACGGAATGGAGAAGGGCGAACTGAGGGCGCGCGTTAAGGAGCTGAGCCTGACCGGCAGCGAGTACGAGCTGCTTTGGGAGGGGCAAGGGTATGCGGCGAAGAGCCCGCTTGTGGGAGAGTGGAACGTGAGGAACGCACTTGCGGCGTCGAGGACGGCGCTTGCGCTGGGATTGGAGATGGATGTGGTGCTGGGCTCCATAGCGGACTTCGACGGGGTCCCCGGTAGGTTGGAGAGGGTCGAAGGGGCGGAGGGCTTTCACGTCTTCGTCGACTACGCGCACACACCTGACGCGCTCGAGGCGGTCTTGTCGTCCGTAAAGCCGCTGGCTGAAGACGGGAGGCTGCTGCTGGTGTTCGGATGCGGGGGGGACAGGGACCGGGGAAAGAGGCCGGTGATGGGCGCTGTGGCGGAGAGACATGCGGACAGGATTTGGCTAACGGCGGACAACTCCCGCTCGGAAGATACTCGGGCGATTATCGGCGAGATAGAGGCCGGCATCAGGAGACGAAGCATGTACAAGGTGGTGCCGGATCGAGCATCGGCTATAGACGAGGCTGTGCTTGCGGCGGGCGACGGCGACATTGTGATCATCGCGGGGAAGGGCCACGAGACATACCAAATCCTCGGTGACAACAGGCTGCATTTCGACGATCGACTAGTGGCCCGAGAGGCCATCAGGCGAAAGTCGGGCGACTAGCGAGATGGAGGAGATGAGCTTGCGCGAGGTGGCGGAGGCAACCGGAGGCGAGCTGATCGCCGGCTCCCCTGAGGGCCGAGTGAGCGGCGTAAGCACCGACAGCCGCGGGGTAAACGGCGGAGAGCTGTTTGTCGCACTGCGCGGGCCCAACCACGACGGGCATGACTTCGTCGGGGCGGCTCTGGAGAGCGGGGCGAATGCGGCGATGGTGGAAAGGGAAGTGCCGGCAACGGGCGGAAAGGGCATGGTGCTTGTGAACGATACGCTTCGTGCGTTGGGCGACATGGCGATGGTGTACAGAAGGAGCTTCAGCTCGCTCAAAGCCGTAGCTGTTACCGGCAGCAACGGCAAGACGACTACCAAGGACATTGCCGCTCACATGCTGAGAGCGGTCGGCGACACCGTGTGTGCGCAGAAGAGTTTCAACAATGATGTGGGAGTCCCGCTGACCGTGTTTGAGATAGAGAGAGATACCTCGTACGCGGTATTCGAGTTGGGGACAAGCGCCCCGGGCGAGATAGAGAGGCTCGCGGACATATGCAGGCCGAACGTCGGGGTGATAACTAACGTATCGAAGACGCATCTCGAGGGGCTCGGAAGTGAGGAAGGAGTCGCGGAGGCCAAGGGGGAGCTGTTGGGCAGCCTTCCGGCGGATGGGACGGCGGTTCTCAATTCCGACGACCTTTGGTGCAGGAGACTGGCGGCGAGCTTCCCAGGCAAGGTTGTGTTCTTCGGCCTGGGAGAGGACGCAGAGGTGCGTGGCGAGGAGCTAGAGAGCGACGGCGAGGGGATTTCGTTCTCGCTGTCAGGATTCGGGAGAGTCAGGCTGCCGATATCGGGCCGATGGAATGCATACAACGCGCTGGCGGCCTTCGGCGTGTGCAAAGCGTTGGGCGTAGAGCCGGGGCAGGTCGCAGGCGAGCTGGAGAGCTTCCGGGCCGCTCCGATGAGGATGGAAACGGGCGTGGTGGACGGAGTGAGAGTAATAAACGACGCCTACAACGCCAATCCCGGATCGGTGGCTGCGGCGGTGAAGGAACTCGCATGGCTGCCGAGGAAAGGGAAGGCGGTGTTTGTTATGGGTGACATGCTGGAGCTGGGGGGGGAATCGGCCCGGCTTCACCGCGACGTGGGGACGCTGGTCGGAAAGGTGGGAATAGAAGTGATGCTGTGCGTAGGAGACGGAGCCCAGGCCGCATGCGTCGCAGCGGAGCAAGGCGGCGTCGATGCGACACATTTTGGCGATTGGAACCAGGCGCTGATGCGACTGATAGAGATAGCCAAGCCCGGAGACGTGGTGCTTGTGAAAGGCTCGCGAGGGATGCGTCTGGAGAGATTAGTAGAAGGATTCAACAAGAGCAGGAGTTCCCAATGACCCCCAAACCGGCCCGGTCGGCCAGCCCTCGTTTGCATCCCCCCAAAGGCAACGAAGGCGAAGGGAAGGAGGGCCCCCGCACGAAGTCCCCTTCCTCCCCCCTGCTTCCCTTTCCCCCCGAACTACCGACCGGGCCGGGCTCCCCCCAACAGGGCGGAACCGGCTGGCATGCGTGCAGCCGCTGTTTGATATAAGGCCCTGCGCGAAGGGCCCTGGAGAGGTTTCAAAATAGTGGGCGCACAGAGGCCGACGGCAAGTAGCATCATTGCCTGTTCGGTGGCGGTCCTGATGGGCCTGGGGCTTGTGATGCTGCTCAGCGCAAGCAGCATTCCCGATCCGGGCTTCAGGTCGATTCACTTTTTCAAGAAGCAACTTGCATGGGTTGCGATAGCTTCCTGCCTCATCTTCCTGTTCTCGAACCTGGACTTCGAGCGGCTGCGGGCGATAAGCAAGTTCCTCCTGGGCTTTAGCTTCCTGGGGCTGATCGCGGTGTTTATCCCCGGGCTCAGCGCTCCCTATAACGGCGCATATCGCTGGGTGAATCTCAGAATCGTCTCGGTGCAGCCCTCCGAATTCGCCAGGATAGCGCTGATTATCTACATGGCGGACAGGCTGACACGGCAACAGCAGCGGATACGAGAGTTCTTCAACGGCTTTCTCCCCTCGGTGGTTATTCTGGTTTCCGCATTCGGCCTTATCATGGCGGAGCCGGACCTGGGAGGGGCGTTGATGACGGCGACTGTGCTGCTGCTGATGCTTCTCGTCGCGGGCATTAGGGTGGTCCACGCCGTGCCTATTTTCGTCGTATCCGTTCCCTTCATACTGTATTTCGTGGTGACTAGGTTAAGCTACGTGGTGGACCGTGTGACTGCCTTTATGGACCCTGCGGCTCACGCGGCGGACAAGGGCTACCAGATAATGCAGTCGCTCATAGCCTTGGGTTCCGGAGGGATAAACGGGGTGGGGCTGGGACGAGGCATGCAGAAGCTGTGGTTTCTTCCCGAAGGGAGAACTGACTTCATCTTTGCGATAGTCGGGGAGGAGATGGGATTCATGGGTACCTCGCTGGTCATGGGCCTGCTGGGCCTGCTGGTGTGGCAAGGGGTGATGGTAGCCAAGAGGTGCCCCGACATGTACGGGAAGCTGCTGGCGTTCGGGCTGTCGATGGCGATCGGCGTCCAGGCGGCGGTGAACATAGGCGTGGCGACCGCCTGCTTGCCGCCGAAGGGGACGTCGCTGCCGTTCGTGAGCTTTGGCGGGTCATCGTTGCTGGCTAACGCGATCGCGGTCGGCATCTTGATAGACATCGCATCCCGGCAACGGGAAGAAGAGGAGCTGGTGGGGGCAGTGCGACTGGGAGGGATGCCGGGGGGGAGGGCGTCTTGAGGGTAGTGTTTGCGGGAGGCGGCACGGGAGGCCACGTGGCCCCAGGCATCGCCCTTGCCGAACGGCTTACATGGGCGTTTGGGGCGCAAGTCGCTTTCCTCAGCGTAGGGAGGGAGTTGGAGAGGGAAATTGTCGGGGACGCGGGGTACACACTTGTAACCTGTCCGGCTCGGCCTCTGAGCCGGTCGCTTTTCGGGGGCGCGGCTTTCCTTGCTACACTCATGGCGGGCGTGTGGAAGGCCGTAGGGTTCACGGAGAATTTCGAGGCTGAAGTCGTCGTTGGGCTTGGTGGGTATGCGTCGGCTCCAGGGGTGATCGCCGGGTGGATGTTGGGTAGGAGGGTCTTGCTGTTGGAGCAGAACGTTCTGCCCGGGGCGGCGAACAGGTTCCTTGAAAGGTTTGCGGCGGAGGTCGTGTGCCAATGGGAGGAGTCGCTGGGATACCTCAGAAGGGGCCGGTTTCTTGGGAATCCCGTGCGACAGTCGGTGCTGAGCGCGAGGAGGGAAGATGGCATACGGCGGTTTGGACTTGATGGGCACAAAACAACAATACTGGTAATGGGCGGCAGCCAGGGTGCCGAATGGATCGATAGAGCGATGATGCGTGCCGCCGAGGCCCTGTCACCCTACGCGGAGGGGCTTCAGACGATTCACATTGCATCGGTCGGCATGAAACAGCCGGTTGAAGAGAACTACAAAGAGCATAGAATCGAATGCAGGGTCATGACTTTCCTGCGCGAAATAGGAGAAGCGTACGCCGTGGCAGACCTTGCCGTATCCAGGGCAGGGGGGTCTGCAATCGCCGAGCTCACTTGCTTCGGCGTGCCGATGGTGCTGATACCGTATCCTTACGCCGCGGGCGGGCATCAATTGTTGAACGCGGAGGCCGCCGCGAGGGCCGGGGCAGCCGTCGTGTTGAGAGAGCAGGAGGGGGAGGGTGCGCTGGGAGGGTTGATTGTGGACATTTTGGAGGAAGAGGGTAGGATGCTTGCGATGCGCGGAGGGGCGCTGTCGTTGGGCAAGCCGGAGGCGGCGCAGCAGGTCGCGCAGAGGATATACGAATTGGCAGAGGAGAGAAGATGACGGACGGTCTCTCGCGCCTCGTCGTGCACATGGTGGGGATAGGGGGGGTGGGCATGTGCGGCGCAGCCCGCATGTTGCTGGCGCAGGGAGCGCGGGTCACGGGATCAGACCTCCACGAACTGGCGAATGTGAGGGTGCTGAGGTCCCTCGGGGCGGAGATCGTGATCGGTCACAGCCCATCCAACATCCCGCATGACGCGTCGCTCGTCGTCATTTCCGCAGCGGTAAAGGATTCCAATCCTGAGGTCGTTGCTGCGGGGGAGCGTGGATTGGAGATCGTGAAGTACTCGGAAATGCTGGGGCGTCTGATGCGGGAGAAGCGCGGGATAGCCATCGCGGGGACTCACGGGAAGACTACGACCACGGCCATGATCGCCGCAGGATTGGAGCACGGCGGAAGGAGCCCGAGCTACGTGATCGGGGGAGACCTGCCGGCGCTTGGCGGCAGCTCGCGGGCCGGCGAGGGGGACTTCTTTGTCGCTGAAGCGTGCGAGTACGACAGATCCTTTCTAAACCTCCGTCCGGAGATCGCCGTGATCACGAACATAGAAGAGGATCATCTGGACTACTACCGCGACCTGGCGGAGATAGAGGAGGCGTTCGCCGAGTTCGCTCAACTCCTTCCTCGCAAGGGGTTGCTGGTGACCAGGGCGGACGATCCGACCTGCATGAGGGTCGCAGAGGACGCTCGCTGCAGGATAGAGACGTTTTCCCTTGGAGGCGGAGGCGACTGGACGGCAGAGGTTCTGGGGCGTGACGGGTTTCGGAGCCGCATTTGTGTTTCCAGAAGAGGCGAGGGCTTTCTTGAGTTCGACCTTTCGATTCCGGGAGAGCACAACGTCTTGAATGCGCTGGCGGTGGTGGCCGCGCTTTCGGGCGCGGGTCTATCCGGGGAAGAGATGAAGCCGGGGCTGGAGTCGTTCCGAGGGGTGCGAAGAAGGTTTCAGGTGCTGGGTGAGGTGGGGGGGGTCGTTTTCGTCGACGACTATGCGCATCATCCGACGGAGATCAGAGCTACGCTGCGGGCCGCCCGGTCGTTGTTCAGCGGCGGGCGCATATGGTGCGTATTCCAGCCGCACCAGCATAGCAGGACGCGCTTTTTGCTGAAGGAGTTCGCCGGGTCATTCGTTGATGCGGACACGCTGCTTTTCCCGGACATATATTTCGTGCGGGACAGCGAGGTGGACAGACGGCGAATAAGTTCGGCCGATCTGGCCCGAGAGGTCTCTGCCCGGGGGAAAGAAGCGCTGCACATACCCACTTTCGACGGGATAATGGAGAACCTTCGGCGAAGAGTGCGTCCAGGAGACGTTGTAATTACCATGGGCGCTGGAAACATCGGAGAACTCGGTCATGCCATGGCCCAAGAGCTTGTCGAAGCTTGTGCAGAGGGATGAGGTTCTCGCCGGGCATACGTCTTTCCGGATAGGCGGCCCTGCGGAGTTCTACGCGGAGCCCGAGGATGAACAGGAGCTTGTTAAGCTGCTCCGAAGCGCTCGCCGGCAGGGGATAAGCGTATCGGTGATGGGAGGCGGGACGAACATTCTGGTTCCCGACCACGGCGTGAGGGGGCTTGTCGTCAGGACTACGGGACTGGCCGGCGAGCCGAGATTTCTAAACGGCATGAGGGTGGTATGCCGGGGGGGATGCAGGCTCAGCGAGGTAGTGCGGATGGGGATACTGCGTGGGTTGAGGAATGTTGAGGCGCTCGCGGGGATACCGGGAACGGTAGGTGGGGCTGTGATGGGGAATGCGGGGACCAGGCTGGGAGCGATCGGGGACTTCGTGCGGACGTTGCGGTTTGTCGATCTTGACGGAGCGTTTCATGAGGTCGGGGCTGAAGGGCTCGAATTCGCGTACAGGAAGGGCCCGGACATAGAAGGTGTGATAACAGAGGTGACGCTTCAGTTCGAGAAGGGCGACCCTGACGTGGTCCGGAGCCGAGTGGTCGACTTCCTGGGTGCGCGCGAGAAGACACAGCCTCTGTGGGTCCTGTCGGCGGGATGTATTTTCAAGAATCCGGGGGTGTCCGGGGCAGGGCAGCTTATCGAAGCTGTGGGACTGAAGGGCAAGAAAGCAGGCAGGGCGATGGTATCGGAGAAACACGCAAATTACGTAATCAACGTCGGGGGGGCCACCGCCAAGGACGTTCTTCGGCTGATAGAGAGAATGAGAAAGGAAGTGCTGGATAAGAAGGGGGTCCGGCTCGAGCTTGAGCTTAAGGTCTGGTGACTCCGCCCGCGTGAAAGGGATGAGGAGATGAGGTCCGGCTTGCAGGTTGTGGTTCTGATGGGGGGCGTCTCCAGCGAGAAGCATATCTCCATGGAGTCGGGCAAAGCCGTTGCGGAAGGGCTTGGGGCTGCGGGGCTGCGGGTGTCGGAGGTGGTGGTATCGGACAGGAAACTCTCGTCTATGAGCGAGGTACGCTGCGACGTGGCTTTCATCGCTCTGCACGGCTCGTTCGGGGAAGATGGCGGTGTCCAGGCCATTTTAGAGGCGCAGGACATCCCCTACACCGGATCGGGCGTTGCGGCGAGCATGAGAGCGATGGACAAAGCGCTGAGCAAGGAGATCTTTCAGGCTAGAGGGGTCCCGACCCCACCATACGAAGTCATGAACGGGAGCTTGGACTCGCCCAGCTTGGGTGAGCTGGGTGGGAAGCTGGATTTTCCCGTCGTCGTTAAGCCCGCGAGAGAGGGGTCGAGCCTGGGTGTGAGCGTGGCGCGCAGCGAAGAGGAGCTTGTGCGGGCCATGGAAGCGGCACGCGGGTTCGGGCCGGTCAGCATAGTGGAGAAGTACACCGCGGGGAGGGAACTCACAGTCGGCATACTGGGCGAAGCGACTCTCCCTATCATCGAACTCAAGCCGAAGCGCGCCTTCTTCGACTTCGCTGCGAAATATGAGGACGGAATGACCCATTACGTGGTTCGCCCGGACCTGCCGAAGGGGATATCCGCGAAGGTGGCACAGACCGCGATGAAGGCGTTCAAGGCGTTGGGATGCGCGGGATTTGGGCGTGTGGACATGATCCTTTCACAAGCGAATGAGCCGCTGGTGCTGGAGGTGAACACAATTCCGGGCTTCACGCGGCACAGTCTGGTCCCGATGGCGGCCAAGGCGGCGGGCATCGGGTTTCCGGAGTTGTGCTGCCGTATTGTTGAACTCGCCTTGGAGGAAGCGGGGAGAGTTTGAGAAGAAAGCGGAAGAGGCCAAGCAAGAGGCGAGAATTCCCGAGGAAGTGGCCACTGGCTCTGGTCGCGTTTGTGTGCGTGGCGGCCGGTCTTGGAGGGTTGGCATACGGTGGACATGCGCTGAAAGGCTGGGTGGCTTCCTCGGATTCCTTCCGGGTGAACAAGATATTGATGACGGATGCGCCCGAGTGGCTGCCGCCGAGCGTCGTACAGCAGCTTGAGAGCAGTTCTGCGTTGGAAGAGGGCACGAGCATTTTCGCGCCGGACCTGCTTCGGGGGATCAGGGCGGGCTTCCTGCAGAGCGGCTGGGTGAAGGAAGTCCGCTGGGTGAGGAAGAGCTTTCCGGACACTATTACGTGCGGGCTCAAGCTGCGTCGGCCATGCGGCGCGGTTCTCTCGAAGGTATATTATTACCTGACGGATTCGGACGGGGTGAGGTTGCCGGGGGCATACAAGGACTGGCCAAGCGATGGGTTCAGCGTGCCCATGATAACGGGAGCCGGCGGCCGCGTCCCTCCCGTGGGGCAGGCATGGGAGGATGATTCGGTCGGAGCGGCGGTTTCGGTGCTGAAGAAGCTCGCGGCTTCCGAAGGCTGGGACGAGCTCGGCATCAAGTCGATCGATGTGTCGAATCTGGGTGGAAGGGTAAATCGCGGAGAGAGCGATATCGTCCTGCGTACTGAGGTGGGGACCGAGATATGGTGGGGGAGGGCTCCAGGGACGAAGAGCGTGGGGGAGCGATCGGTCGAATCGAAAGTTGCGGAACTGAGTGAAATTGCCCGCAAAGATTCGCTGAAGAAATACCGATATATAGACTTGAGGTTCGAGCCTGCCGTTAAGATGCTGCGATGAGGGAGCACAGCCCATATGTCGAGAGCGGAGATGCAGTTCGTTGTGGCTCTGGACATAGGCACAGCGGGCGTGAGATGTTTGGTTTCGGAAGGGATGAGGCCGGGTAGCTGTAGGGTTATAGGGAAGGCGAGGGTAAGATCCCACGGTATTCGAAAGGGGGAAGTAGTCCACTTCCACGACGCGGTGAGAAGTGTCAAGGGGGCGGTAGAGAGGGCGGCGGCAATGGCAGGCGTGAGGGTGGTGAGCGTCTTTGCGACGATCGGATGCGGCGGCATACGCGGGCTGAACAGCCGCGGCGTAGTGCGGTTGGAGAGGGGCCTTAAGGCGATATCGCCCGAAATAGTGGAAAGGGCGATGAGCGCGGCCTGCGACGTTTCGATTCCCACCGATCGTGCGAAAATCCACATCGTGCCCAGGGGACTTTCCGTGGACGGGCTTAGGTGCTCGCGTTCCGCAGAACCCGTGCTGGGGGAAAGGCTGGAAGGTGAGGTGCATGTCATCACTGCGCCGCGTGAGGCGTTGGACAAGTTGGAGAAGGTGGTGAATGGAGCGGGATATGTGTTGGAGAGGGCGGTTGCGGAGCCGCTCGCAACCTCCTTTGCCGTTCTGTCCGAATCGGAGCGGCATCGAGGAGTTGACCTCCTGAAGCTTGGCGAGGGTTCGAGCTTCCTCGCTTCATTCAGGGGCGGGGGGCCGTCCCATACCTGGACCGTGGGTGTGGGAAGGGAGCACGTGATCAACGACGTGGCCGTCGCGACGCACGTGGATACGTTGGAGGCTCGGCAGCTATGCCGGAGCCTGGATGATGGCGAGGGCGGCGGCCTTGAACCTTCGGAGGAGACGGCCGGCGGCGTTGCCGGGGCGAGAATACGGGAATTGCTGGGGCTGGCAAGAACCGAGGTGGCCAAGACACAGAATCTGGGGCCGGCGGAATCGGGTTTGCGACTCTGGGGTGTGCTGTCGGAGAGCCCCGGTGTTGTCGAACAGGCTAGCGCAGTGGTCGCTAACAAGACCAGGTGCGACGAGGCGGCGTTCGCCGTCGAGATACTGGAGATCCCGCAGGAGAAGGAGTATGCGACTGCGGTGGGAGTTCTGGAGTACGGGTGGAGATGCAGAACGGAAGCGGAGAAATTCGACCTGGCTGCCGAGAGACGAGCTGCGAGCTGGGTCGGCAGAGCTCTTCAGCGGGTGACGCAGATGCTATAGCCAGGGGGAAGGCGTGGCACACAGAAAAGATGCCGAGAGAGACGTCACGGTCAGAATAGCAGGGGTGGGCTCCGGGGGTGCCCGGGTTGTTGATGCTGTTCGTGTAAGCGGTGCGCAAGGGGTCGGCAGAGTACTAATCGACTGCGATCGAACCGCGCTGGGAAGACTCAGGGCAAGAAAACGGATTTTGGTCGGCAGGGATTTCTGCCAGGGGCTCGGGAGTGGGGGGGACGGGGAGAGCGCGGCGGAGGCGGCGAAGAGAGACTTGTCGACGATACTCTCGGCGCTATGTCCTGCGGACGCAGTGTTTGTAGTGGCTTGCATGGGTAAAGGGTTTGGCTCGGAGGCGGCGCACCTGATTTGCAGCGAAGTGAGAAAGACGGGCTCGTTCGTGGGCTTGGTGGCTGTGCAACCTTTCGAGTTCGAAGGCGGCGAGGTCGTTAGGAGAGCGCTGGCGGAGACGAGATCTGCGATCTCCTGCGCAGACACGGTAATTCTGGTGGCGAACTCGGTGGCGGCACGCACCTTGGGGGACGATCTGGCGCTGGAGCCACTCCTGACCAAAGTCAACGAGCACGCGTCGGAGGCTATCCGTGGGCTGGTATGCTTGCTGGTGAGACGGCGGGCGATGTCGATTGGACTGGGGGACATCCGAGCGAAATTGTCAGGTTGCTTCGCGACGATAGGCTGCGGGAAATCTTCGGGGAGCAAGTCGATTTTGAAGGCCTTCACGAATGCGGTAACTTCCTCTCTGCTCGTGCCTGAGGATTGCGAAACCGCGAGTTCCTTGCTCGTTTCCA
>CAZBND010000001.1:51344-60550 GCA_964493415.1 uncultured Planctomycetota bacterium
TCCTCTCTGCTCGTGCCTGAGGATTGCGAAACCGCGAGTTCCTTGCTCGTTTCCATAGCGTCGAGGAAGGAGCTTCACGTCGACCGGCTACGGGAATCTTGCGACTTCGTTGCGGGTAGGCTGGGCGCCGAACGGGTGTTCTTTGGGTTTACAAGCGATCCGGAGCTTGGCAGGGCGGTGTCGGTGACCGTCGTGGCGGGGTCGGAAAAGCTCCCGTGCGGGTGGTTGTCGGGGGGCATGAGGTACATAGCGGTGGGCAGGTCGTCAGCGCCCCGCGGCATATTCGCCGAGATGGCGCCTACGATCCACAATGGGGAGGACCTTGACGTTCCGACCTACATACGCCATCCGGAGTTGGTGAAGAGCGGGACGTAGCTGACGCCGGTCAGGCTCACCGGCGAACCCTCACTCGGCGACCTTTCGCGGCAGACCTGTGCACCGCTTCCAATACCCGAGTCGCTTCAAGGCCGTCCATCATCGTGGGACAGGGGGCCTTGTCGGCGACAACGCAGTCGATGAAGTGATGCACGCTTGCGATGGCGAAGCCGGATGAGACCGACTCTCCCGTAGGGAAGGCGAAGACGTCGGGATACGTGCTTGACGCTTCGGTGTATTTCTCGACGGCTCGGTGATGGGTCACGTCTATGCAGATCGTTCCCTTGGAGCCGATCAACTCGGCCTTGAACTCCACGGGCGTGGGCATACGGTCGGAGAGTATCCAGCAGTTCTCTATTGCCGCGACGCCGCCGCGCGAGAAGGTTAGGTGATAGAAGAACAGGTCGGGAGTGTTGCGCGCGAAGGTCTCGAGGACGCCGGTGTGGGTTACGGCGGAGACGTTGACGACCTCGTCATTGAAGAGCCACCTTGCGAGGTCAACGCAGTGGGAGCCGAGGAACCAGGCGACGGTGGTCTGAGCGGACCACCCCAGCATTTCGGTCGGGACGAAGATGGTATCGTTCAGGCGAATGGTCAAAGCCGCGAGGTCGCCGAGTTCCCCTTTCTCGAGTGAATCTTTTGCCTGGCAGAACGGGGGGTCCCAGCGGTTGTGGAAGTCAACCATTACCTTGACGCCGGCGGCTTGGGCGGCTTGGATCATGCGCTCGCATTCCTCCACCGACATCGCGAGGGGCTTTTCGACCAGTATGTGCTTGCCGGCCTCTGCGGCGGCGCAGAATACCTGCTCGCGGATGTGATCGGGGGTAGCGATGGAGACGGCCTGTATGCGATCATCGGCGAGAATGTCGCCCAAGTCCGTGTAAACGGCGCATTTGGGGCAGGGCTCGGCGATTGCCTCGGCTCGTTCTCTTACAGTGTCGCAAACGGCCACGAGGCGCGCCGAGGGATGGCTCAGATATGCCCTGACGTGCGTCATGCCCCAAGTGCCGAGACCGATTATGCCGAATCCCTTGCGCATGACTCTCCTCTCGAATCTAGGTGCTGTTGGAAATTTTACCGCCTGCGGCAGCCAAGTCAAGCGTTAGCGCGATCACGGCGGCGGGATGGAGGGCGCTGCGGCCAATTCATCCGTGGCGTTCTTAAGGGAAAGGGATGACCGGTCCCATCGAAAGACGAAATCGGTGGAACCGAGTTCGAGTTGCCCGGAGTGCAGGAGATCGTCGAACTGACGCGACCGCATGCCGGGGAGCCATGCGTCGTCGTGCACGAAGACCACTTTGGAGCCGGGAGTGGTACGCTCGACGGCTTCAGGAAGCCCACATTCGAAAAGCTTTGCGCCTTTGAAGAGCCTGGGTACGTCCACTATGTAGATCGTAGGATGCGGGACGGGAAAGGAGGGATAGAATCGCGACGGCGCGTGGGCGACCTCGTACGCGATGACGGATGCTTCGTGATAGGCGGAGTGATTGACGAGGGAGCCCGCGATGTATCCTCCTATTATGAGCGCCGTGAGGGCTATGGTCGGCCATCGCGCACGGGAGCCGCGGGGAAGGCCGCGCCGGAGAAAGAGGCCGAGAAGCATCGCGAGACCGGCGGAGGGGAGATACAGGACTCTGATCCCTGAAAGGTCGGGGTATATGGCGATGCTTGCGCCTGTGATTGCGGCGATAAAGACGAACAGGAACGCGAACAGTCCTGCGCGGCGGAGTAGGAAATCCCGGCGGAGATAGAGTACCACGCAAATCGAGGCGAAGAGAGCCACGTAGAGATAGGACGTCCAATCCGGGTGCCAACCGCCGCTGGGGAAGAAGAGATAGCGCAGCGGGGAACGGATCAGGCGCGCCTCCAAGCCGACAAGTCCCGAGTCGAACAAGGTGAAGGAGCCCTGTGCGGTCTGGGGCAGCGACAGGCCGCCGAGAAGGAGGAATCGCCACGCGAAGTATAAGCCCATGAGCGCGAAGAACGGGGTCTGTCGTACGACCACAGCGCGTAGCGAAGCCCGGAAAGGCCGCCGCAGTTGTCCAGCCGACGGGGCTCTGGCTACTATGTCGCCGACGCTCCAAAGCTTTGGCGACGGAGCGGCGGAGTCGACTAGCAAATCGTACGCGGCGAGAGCAATTGGGAGTGTCAGGGCCGTCTCTTTGTTGGCGAGCGCCATCGCGAAGAAGATGAGGCTCGCGGCGTAGAGCGACCTATGCCGATTCGACAGGAAAGCGATGAAGCTGAGGAACGACAGCAAATAGAAGAAGGTGCAGAGCACCCCGTACCGGGCGGAGATGAAGATGACGGCGTCGGCGTGCGCGGGGTGAAGCGCAAAGAGCAGCCCCGCGACAAGCCCTGCTCCCAGGCTGCGGAAGATGCGCCTCGCAATCAGAAAGACAAGCACGGCATTGAGTCCGTGAAGGATGGTGTTGGTAAGGTGGAACCCGATGGGGCTGTCTCCCCACAGCGTGTAGTCAAGCTTCCACGAGAGGAAGGTCGCGGGACGAAGAACGGTCATCCCAGGCTGGGCGCGGACGAAGCCACGGAACAACCCAAGAAAGGAAACGCCGCTCAAATGCTTGAGGATCGTGAAATCGTCGCAGAGGAAATAATCCTGGAGGCTGTCGGCGAAGATGATTGTGCCGGCGGCGAATACGATGAACGAGGCGAGCAAAGCGGCGCGAGGGATGGCAGGTCTCGGGGCCAAAATCGGCTCAGGTCCGTTCCTGCTGTTGAGATAGGCGAACACCTGGTGGGCGATGAAGACAAGCAACAGCGCCTCAATCCGCCAATGGCGAACCACTATCAATGGAAGGGAGTAAGGCAGGAAGACCAACCAGCCGAAGGATGCAAGCGCGAACAGCCTGACGACCACGCGGCAGACGTTCGAAAAGCTCCGTGGCTCCGGTTTCCTCCTGGTGGCGAACAGCAGGAATATGAGGAAGGCTATGACGTACAGGTGCGCCTGGACGAAGCCAAGGGTGGGGGACTTGCCCGTTCCCAGAACGAGGTAATCCCTGAGCGATGTGACGGCTGCAAGGAAGGCTGTAAAGGCGACGAGGCCGTCCAGTGAAAGGAGCCGAGCGATCATCCGGAGTTCACGTCCGTCAAGAGCCGTTCTCATAGCACCGACGGAGGGGATTATAGCCCCGCAGCGGGGCTTTGCAAGCCTGAGGCTTGACGCTGAGGACGGCGCTTGATAGCATCGCGGGTCTGTTTTGCGGATCGGGATTGTATTTCGAGAGGAGAGCCGATGAACAACGACAAGGTGCGGATTGGAGTAGTAGGCTGCGGAGCGATGGGCAGGAACCACATCAATATGCTTAAAGACCTGCCGGACGTGGAGATGGCGGCGCTGATCGATCCCTGCGAGGAGATAGCCAAGGATCGGCTAGAGAAGATATGCGAGCCTGCCGGACAATGCCCGGCCATTTTCCAGGACATGGAGAAGGCGCTCGACTCGGTTGAGATGGACGGGGTCATAATCGTCAGCCCTCACACTCTTCACGTGCCGCAGATCCTCCTTGCCCTGGATAAGGGCCTGGACGTCATGTGCGAGAAGCCTCTGGCTACGACGGAGGAGGACTTGCTCAAGCTGATGGCCAAGTCGAAGGAGACGGGGAAGGTAGTGCAGGCCGCATACGCAGGAGTGATAAGCGACGAGCAGGCTTACGTCAAGAAGCTGAAGGAGACGGGGGAGCTTGGGGACGTGACGTACGTGCAGGGAAGGGTCGCGCAGCGGTGGTGGCCGCACGCGGAGACCGGGTGGCGCGGCAATCCGGAGCTGAGCGGAGGAGGGCAGGTGTTCGACTCGGGTTCGCACCTGCTTGTGAGCTTGCTGTGGCTGACGGACTTCGACGCGGAGGAAGTGTTCGCATATGTCGATTACATGCATATGAGGGTAGAGATCAACGCCAGCGTCGCTGTGAAGTTCGCTGGCGGGGCGATGGGAAGCGTGATGATCTCGGGCAACGCGAGCGGCTTCGATCACAACGCGACTCTGTTCGGAACCAAGGGGAGAGCGTACGTCGGTTTGTACGGGATGTACATGCAGCACTACAAGAATAACGAGCTGGTCAAGTCCACGAAGGCGGACTTCCCCGCCAACGTCTGCAAAAGGTTTGTGCAGGTCATAAGGGGCGCGGAAGCGCCGCTGCCGCTGGAGTATTCGCTTAAGCTTGTGCGGTTGCAGCGCGCCATACTCGAATCCGGCAAAGCGGGGAGGCCGGTCAGGCCTGCGAGCCCCTAGTCGGGCAATACCTGAATGGAAAGCTGCTCCGAGCGGAAGGTCCTCAGGCCGCCGGGGGCCAGTTGCACCAGAAGGCCGTGCAGGGGTGACAAGCCGACGACGCGTCCGCTGTAGGTCTTGGCTCCTTCCCGAATTAGTATGCGCCTACCCATGGTTGAGGAAAGCTCGGTCCAGCTTCGTTCTACGAGGTTGAGGTCTTTCCTTTCGAACACGCCGTACCAAACTCCGAGTTCGGCGAGGAGTTCCCTTCCGAGGAATTCCCTCGAAGCGGGAGAGCCGCATTCAATTCTGATGGAAGTCGCATGGGAAACCAGCGCCGGCGGGAAGTCCTCCGGCGTCTGGTTGACGTTTATGCCGATTCCAAGGACCCAAGTGTCGCGAGCGGCGGCGGGTCTACGTTCGAGCAGGACGCCTCCGAGCTTTCGTTCGCGAATAACGACATCGTTGGGCCACTTGATCTGTGCCGCCGGCCCACAGGCCCGGCGCACGGCTCCGGCAACGGCCACTGCCGCGACGGTGACGAGAAGATGCCCCGCGTCGCCTTCCTCTTCGGAACGTAGGATGACTGAGAACGTAAGGGCTTTGCCGCGACATCCCACCCACTTCCGGCCCATTCTGCCGCGGCCTCGGGACTGCTCCTCGGCGAATATGGCGGTCCCGTGCGGGGCCCCTTGCGCGGCCAATGCCCAGGCGGAGTCCATGGTGGATTCGACCGAATCCTCGATGATTATCTCGGAGGGGATTCCACCCGTGCGCTGTTCCGGGCGGAGGCAACTCGCGACGAGCCGCCCCGGCTCCGAGACCAGACGGTAGCCTAGTTGGGGGTGGGACTCGATCTGGCAGCCATCTGAAGTCAGGGACCGGAGCGATGCCTCTAGCTGACTTTGGCTCACATCCAGACGTAAAGCGAGGTCTCGCGCATGCAGCCAGCGGCTGCGGTTATCCCTAAGGGCATCCAGGACTCTCAGGTGAGGCGAATCCACGAGACGGGGTTACTCCAATTCCAATGCGATATCGAGGGCCGGGGCCGAATGGGTGAGTGCGCCCACGGATATCCTGTCAACTCCGGTTTCGGCGAATGAACGAACGTTGCCAAGGGAGATGCCGCCTGAGACTTCGAGCAGGGGCCTTTGTTCAGGTGCAATTTGCCGGATGACGGCCACGCACTCGCGCACTTCATCGACTGACATATTGTCCACAAGCACCAGGTCCGGGGACTCCCGAAGAACGGCGCGTAGCTCGCCGATTGTGGCCGCCTCGACACCGACGAAAGTGCCGGCAAGAGCGGTATTGCGTGCGTCGCGCACCGCTTGGGCGGCCGCATGAGCCGTATCGAGCTCACGGCTCGCGGCCACGGCCTTTGCGTGGTTGCCTTTGAGCAAAACCTGATCGTAAAGCCCCATTCTGTGATTCAATCCGCCTCCGACGCGTACCGCGTATTTCTCCAGATATCGCCATGCGGGGGTCGTCTTCCGGGTGTCGAGAATGGCCGCCCCCGTGCCGGCCACCTCTTCAACGAAGCGCCGCGTCAGCGTGGCTATTCCAGAAAGCCGCTGGAGGAAGTTGAGAGCGGTCCTCTCCCCGGTCAGTATCGATCTTGCACTCCCTTCGAGGCGGCCCAGCGCCTTCCCCTTTTTCACCTGCGCTCCATCGGGAATGGCGGGCTCGAAGAGAACTTCCGGATCGATGGTGTTATAGACGAGGCCCACCAGAGCGAGGCCTGCAATGGTACCATCCTCTTTGGCCAAAAGCGCGGCAGTCGCCCGGAGGTTTTCAGGAATGACTGAATCGGAGGTGATGTCTCCCGTTCCAACGTCTTCTTTCACGGCGGACTCGACGAGCGCGCTCACCTTTGCCAGGTTGATTTCTTCCATGGCCGTTCCTTCAAAAGCAGTTGGAATGATAGGAGTTATGAGGACTCGCTGTCAAGCAGGCGCGATTGACCGTCGGCAGGGAGGCTGATAGAATTGGGTTTCACTAACGGCATTTTCCCATCGGAGGGCTGACTTTGAGAAGTAAGAAGTTCCGGAGCCGATGGCTTTCGTCCGGTGCTGCGTTGGCGGTGCTTTTTTGCGTGCTGAGCGCCAGCAAGGGGGAAGATTTGACCACTCAGGATGGATTGATCAGTCGACGCATCCCGGTCGTGGAGACGATTCTACCCAACGGGCTCCAAGTGGTGATCGAGGAAGAACATAGCGCTCCCCTTGTCGCGATAAGGGTCTACGTCAGGACGGGCAGCATCTACGAGGAGGAGTACTCGGGGGCGGGGATATCGCACTACTTCGAGCACCTGATGTCGGGAGGCACGACGACCACTCGCAGCGAAGAGGAATCCGCGGAAATCCTGCGGGAGTTGGGCGGGATGTCGAACGCATACACGACGAGAGACCACACGTGCTTCTACATAGACACGACGAGCGAAAACTTCGACAAGGCGCTGGACCTTATCTCGGACTGGATCATGAATTGTGCGCTTGCGCCGACCGAGGTAAACCGGGAGCGCGGCGTGATCTCGGAGGAGATACGTATGGGGGAAAACGAGCCGGGGCGAGTGGCGATGAATCTCCTGTACGAGACGGCCTTCCGGGTGCATCCCGAACGTCTGCCGGTCATAGGCTATCTGGAGAACTTCCTCAGGATCACACGGGAGGACCTGCTGGGGTACTTCGAGAGACATTATGTGCCCAACAACCTGATGCTCGTGGTGGTGGGAGACGTGACTCCTGAGCAGGTGATCGGGCGAGCAAGGGAGCTGTTCGGGGATTTCGAAAGGAAGCCCCTGCCCGCCGCCTCCTTACCCAGAGAGCCGGCCCAAGTCGGCTACCGGAGAAAGCAGCGGGCTATGCCCACCAACGTCGCTTACCTGACCACGGTCTTTCACACGGTGGCGATAGACAGTACCGACGTGTACCCGTTGGATTTGGTCTCCTTCATCCTGACCAACGGGCGGAGCTCGAGGCTCTACAAACGGATGAGGGAACAAGAGCGGCTTGTATATATGATTGATTCGTTCTCGCATACGCCGGGCTACGACGCGGGGACCTTCGGGTTCTTCGCGACGCTTTCGCCGGAGAACGTGGACAAGGCGGAGAAAGTGCTGCTCGAGGAACTTGACAGGCTCAAGAGCGAATACGTCAGCGACGCGGAGCTTGCGAAGGCAAAGCGGCAGAAAATAAGCGACCTCGTCGGGGGCATGGAGACCGTGGAGGGGAGGGCGCAAAGGCTTGGCCTCGACGTTTTAACTACGGGCGATCCCTACTTCAGTTGGAAGTACACCGAGAGAATTCAAGAGGTCACGAAGGAGCAGATACGGGAGGCCGCACGGAAGTACTTCGAGCATGACAACTTGACCGTCGTGGTAGTGGGTCCCGGAGCGGCCGCGGGCGAGGGTGTCCCGGGGGAGCACGCCCAGAGCGCGGAGGCGGGAAGCGTGAGGGAGACAGAACTGGATAACGGGATGAAGCTGCTCGTCAAGTCGACAGCCACGGTGCCGATGGTGACAATCCAGGCCCATTTCAAGGGAGGGGTGAGGTACGAGACGCCGGAGACCAACGGGGTCTTCAGCCTCATGACGAGAATGATGCTTCGCGGGGCGGGGGGACTCAGTTCAGAACGGATAGCCGAGGAGTTCGACGCAATGGGAGCGTCGCTCTCGACTATGGCGGGTAATAACAGCTTCAACGTGTCGGTGACGGCGTTGAACAGCGACTTCCGGAAGGCGTTGGAGGTGCTGGGGAAGATCATCACCGCTCCCGCGTTTCCTGAGGAGCTCTTGGAAGAGGAACGCGTGGCCCTCTTGGGCCGAATAAGACAGAAGAAGGACAGTTGGGACTCGGAAGCGTTCAGGCTGTTTCGGGAGGCGATGTTCCGGAGTCATCCGTACGGACTGGATCCCATTGGGAGCATCGAGGCGGTTCAGAAGCTGAGCAGGGATGATCTCGTTGGATTCTATGAATCCTACTGTGCGCCGGACAACATGGTGCTGGCGATCTTCGGTGCCGTGAGCGAAGAGACGGCGGAGAAGGCGGCCAGAGAGGTCTTCGGGAGTTTCACAAGGAAGGCCGCGGCCCCTCCTGAAATCCCGCCTGAGCCCGCCCTCAAAGACGATGTCAAGAGAGTGGAATACAACGATCAGACGCAGGCGGTGGTGGTACTGGGTTTCCGCGGCGTCCGGCTGTCGGACGATGACCGATACGTCCTGAGCGTGATAGACTCGCTGGTTTCGGGGATCGGCTTCCCGTCGGGGAGGCTGCACGAGGCGTTGCGCGGCGTCCGGGACCTTGTCTATTTCGTCCACGCGCAAAACTGGACCGGGATCGACCCGGGGAGCTTCCATGTGATGGCTCAGACCGCGCCGGGAAACTTGGACGAGGTGGTTGCGGTGATCGCGCGTGAACTGAAGAGAATCGGGTCTGAGCGAGTGAGCGAGAAGGAGTTGAACCTTGCCAAGCAGGTGTGCGTCACCTCTTTCGAGATGGCGCGTGAGACGAGTGGGGCCCAGGCGCAGGAGGCGGCGCTATTTGAACTATACGGGCTGGGGTACGACCACGAGGATCAGTATCCCCAACGTGTAAGGGAG
>CAZBND010000001.1:60650-112632 GCA_964493415.1 uncultured Planctomycetota bacterium
GGCACCCTGGTACTCTCGACGATTGCCGACCCGAAGTCCTTCAATCCGGTGCTCGCGAAGGAGACCTCCACCACGGCGATTACCGGCCTCATCTTCGAGGGGCTCACTCGAACGAACGGCGTAACGACCGAGGTCGAGCCTAATCTGGCGGAGTCCTGGGAAGTGGACGACGCAGGAGTTAGCTGGACTTTCCATCTGCGCGAGGACGTGGTGTGGTCCGACGGGGAGCCTTTTACCGCGGACGACGTGGTTTTCACCTTCGATCGGCTGATATTCAACGGCGACATCCCGTCGAGCGCGCGAGACATATTCACCATCGAGGGCAAGCGGTTTGAGGTTTCGAAGATCGACGAGCACACGGTTGAGTTCGTCCTGCCGCAGAGATATGCGCCGTTCTTGCGGATGCTGGTGCAGGAGATCCTGCCGAAGCACCGGCTCGGAAAGGTAGTGGAGGAGGGGAAGTTCAACTTCCACTGGACGCTTGATACACCGCCCGGGGAAGTCGTGGGGACGGGGCCGTTCGTGCTCGAGAAGTACCTGGCGGGGCAGCGGGTGATACTCAAGCGTAATCCCAAGTACTGGCGCAAGGACGCGTCCGGGCAGAGGCTGCCGTACCTGGACGGGGTGACGTACCTTGTGGTGCAGAGCATAGACTTGGCGGCGCTGAAGTTCCAGGAGGGGGAGATAGACTACTTCGGGATGCGTGGGAGGGACTACCCTCGCCTCAAGCCGAAAGAGAAGGAAGGGAATTTCACCATCTATAAGCTCGGGCCGGGGATGGGAAGCAGCTTCCTGGTGCTTAATCAGAACCCGCTGAAAGACCAAGCAAGCGGCGCGCCGTTCGTCGATCCCGTCAAGCTTTCCTGGTTCACGAATCTCTCTTTCCGCCGGGCCGTCGCACACGCAACCGATAAGGAGTCGATGATCGACATCGTCATGAACGGGCTCGGCTATCCGCAGCACGGCCCCATGACTGTGAGCGAGGGATACTTCTACAACCCGAACGTGCGAGTGTACGAGTACGATCCGCAGAAGGCGAAGAGGATTCTCGCTGACGCGGGCTTCGTCGATAGGAACGGGGACGGGATTGTCGAGGACCCACACGGAAATACCCTGGAGTTCATCCTTTTCACGAACTCGGGCAACGACGTTCGCGTGGAGATCGCGGAGATCCTCCGGAAAGACTTGGAGGACATCGGGATGAAGGTGCATTTCTCGCAGGTGGAGTTCAATAAGATGGTGGAGAAGCTGGACGGCGGGAAGGGATGGGACGCGATCATAATCGGGCTCACGGGAGGGATTGAGCCGCATAACGGCGCGAACGTGTGGAGGTCTTCGGGGCAACTGCACATGTGGTATCCGCGTCAGGCGGAGCCGGCGACGGAGTGGGAGGCGCGCGTGGATGAGATATTCCGCCTGGGAGTTCAGGAGCTGGACACGGCGAAGCGCAAGGCGCTCTACGACGAGTGGCAAGCGCTTGTAGCGGAACAGCTTCCGTTCATTTATACTGTCACCAACGAAACGCTGCTGGCGGTTCGGAACAAGTTCGGCAACCTTCACCCCACCGTGTACGGCGGGGCCTTTCACAACATAGAAGAAATCTTCGTCAAGTGACTTTGGCCGCATGACCAGTTACATCATCCGGCGCCTGCTCATAGCTGTCCCGCTGCTTCTGGGGATGACCTTCCTTGCCTTCATGGTGATCCAGCTTGGGGGAGGGGAATACTTCGCCGAGCTTCGTCTGAATCCCCAGATATCTCCGGAGACGATCGAGCAGATCGAGAAGCAGTTCAACCTCGACAAGCCCGCCGTCATTCAATACTTCTATTGGCTGAAGAACGTTCTGAAGCTGGACTTCGGGTATTCATTCTCGCGGATGGCTTCGGTAACCGGGCTGATCCGGGACAGGCTCCTGAACACGTTGCTGCTTTCAGTCAGCTCAATTTTCGTCACGTGGCTGGTCGCCATACCGCTGGGGATATACTGCGCCGTTCACCGGTACTCGTGGGGGGACAGGTTCGCGTCGTTCTTCGCTTACATAGGCATATCCATACCTAACTTCTTTCTGGCGCTGCTGCTTCTCTATCTTGCCTCGGTCGTGGGGATATTGCCGTTGGGGGACATGAGGTCGGCGAACTTCTACGAGCTGTCGGTGTTGGGGAAGGTTGTGGACATCGGAAAGCACCTGATAATTCCGACGGTGGTGATCGCGACGGCGGCGATGGCGGGACTGCAAAGGCTGATGCGGGGGAACATGCTCGAGGTGCTGCGGGCGCAGTACATCACCACGGCGCGCGCCAAGGGACTGCCTGAAAACAGAGTGATCTACGTGCACGCGCTTAGGAATGCGATCAACCCGATGATAAGCATATTCGGGTTGCAGTTCTCAAGCTTGCTTGGCGGCGCGGCGCTGACCGAGATAGTGTGCAACTGGCCGGGCTTGGGTTCGTTGATGCTGGAGGCGGTGCGCGCGCGCGACCTCTACCTCGTGATGGGAGACCTGCTGATCGGCGGGGTGCTGCTTATTGCCGGGAACCTTCTGGCAGATGTACTCCTGGCGTGGACTGATCCCAGGATAAGACTTCGATAGGAAACGCGATGGAAGCGGTGACGCTGACAAGAAAGCCACGGAGCCCGTTGAGGCTCGCGCTGAGGCGGCTTAAGCGCCACAAGACGGCAATGGCCGGATTGGTTGTGCTGGTCGTCTTGTACGTGGCCGCTCTCTTCGCCGATTTCATCGCTCCCTATTCCTACGATAGGGAGATGCGGAAGAACTCCTACGCGCCGCCTTCGAAGCTCCACTTCGTCGATGCGGACGGGAGGTTCCACCTTCGCCCCTTCGTTTACAGGGTGTCTTTTGCGTTCGACGAGTTCCAGAACAGGGTCTACACGGAAGACAGGACGGAACGCTATCCCATCAGGTTTTTCGCGCGAGGCGACAAGCATAAGCTGCTGTGGGTGTTTCCCACGGACCGGCATCTGTTCGGAGTTGAAGAGCCCGCGAGGCTGTATTTGATGGGGGCGGACTCGCGCGGGCGCGATCTCTTTTCGCGAATCCTCTACGGCGGGCGCATATCCCTCTCGGTCGGGCTGGTTGGGGTGGCGGTATCGTTCGTGCTGGGGCTGACCGTTGGCGGGATAGCGGGTTACTTCGGCGGCTGGGTGGACGGCGCGCTGATGCGGATGTGCGAGATGATCATGATCATTCCCGGCTTCTATCTCATGCTGGCGTTGCGCGCCGCGTTCCCGCCTACTCTGCCTTCGACCAGCGTGTACGTCATGATCGTGCTGATAATGAGCTTCATCGGGTGGGCCGGGCTTGCGAGAGTCGTACGGGGGATGGTGCTCTCCATCGCGTCGAAGGATTACGTCACCGCCGCCAAGGCGGTGGGCGGAAAGGACATCATCATAATATTCAGGCACGTGCTGCCGAACACCCTGTCGTACGTGATAGTGTCGCTGACCTTGAGCATCCCCGGATACATTCTTGGGGAATCGGCGTTGAGCTTGCTGGGACTGGGGATACAGGATCCGCAGGCGAGCTGGGGGAACCTCCTTTCGGACGCAATGCACGTGGAGGATATACATTTCCACCCGTGGATGCTGATTCCCGGAGCGTTCATTTTCGTGGCGGTGATGGCGTTCAACTTCCTCGGCGACGGGCTGAGAGACGCCTTCGACCCGAGGATGGAGGTCGGGAAAGGGTGAGCCGAGCTCTGCTGGAAATAGAAGAGCTGCGGACGGAGTTCGAAACCGACGACGGCCTTTCGGTGCCTGTCGACGGCGTGAGCTTCGACATCCCTTCGGGAAAGACGGTTGGCCTGGTGGGAGAATCAGGATGCGGCAAGAGCCTGACGGCCCTGTCGATAATGAGGTTGGTCCCGCCTCCGGGAAGAACGGTGAGCGGGCGGCTGGTCTTCCAGCGGCGGGAGCTTCTCTCACTCTCGGAGCGGCGGATGCGGGAACTCCGGGGCAAAGAGATCACGATGATATTCCAGGAACCGATGACCTCGCTCAATCCGGTGATGCGGATCGGCCTTCAGATCGTCGAGCAGATCGTCCTGCACGAGAGGGTCTCCTCGAAAGAGGCGAAGGATCGCGCCGTCGACATGCTTGCGAAGGTGGGGATACCCGAGCCGTCGAGGCGATTCTACGACTTCCCGCACCAGATGTCCGGGGGGATGCGGCAGAGGGCGATGATTGCCATGGCGCTTTCTTGCGGGCCGGCGCTGCTGATCGCGGACGAGCCTACGACGGCGCTGGATGTGACGATCCAGGCGCAGATTCTCGATCTTCTCGCGTCGCTGCAGGCCGAGATGGGCATGTCGGTGCTGTTGATCACGCACGACCTTTCGGTGGTCGCGCAGCTCGCCGACGAAGTGGTCGTGATGTATGCCGGAAGCGTCGCCGAGCGGGCCTCGGCGGAAGAGTTGTACGCCGCCCCGCTGCACCCTTACACCGAGGGCTTGTTCAACTCGCTCCCCGGTTTGCGTGCAAGACGCGAGAGGCTGAACGTCATACCCGGGCAGGTCCCCGACCCCACGAACTACCCCGGCGGGTGCAAGTTTCGTCCCCGGTGTCCTTACGCATACGATAGGTGTGTCCACAGGCCCGGCTTGCTCAGCGATGGAAACGGGCACCTGGCGGCATGCTGGCTGCTTGAGGACAAGGACAGGCGAGTCAGGAAGAGAACTGAATGAACGCGCGGGGTAAAGCGGAAGGACGCTAACAGGCACATGGCCGATACGCTTGTGGAAACAAAAGACCTGGAGGTGAAGTTCCCGGTGAGGCGCGGGGTATTCTCGCGAGTGTCGGGATACGTGCGGGCGGTGGACCGCGTGAGCGTGAAGGTCCAGCGCCAAGAGACGTTCGGGCTTGTGGGCGAATCGGGATGCGGGAAGACCACCCTGGGACGGGTGATACTGGCGCTGCTGAAACCCACCGCCGGGAAGGTGATTTTCGACGGCGTGGATATGTCGTCCTTGAGCCGCCGCCAGACTCGCGAATCACGCAGGCGGATGCAGCCGATCTTTCAAGACCCGTTCGATTCACTCAACCCCAGGCTGACGGTGGGAGGGGCGATCGCGGAGCCGCTGTGGGTCCACAAGGTGGGTAACCGGCGCGAGCGCCGCAAGCGCGTAGAGCGTCTGTTGGAGCGCGTGGGCCTGCCTGCGGCGGCAGTGAACCGCTATCCGCACGAGTTCAGCGGCGGACAGAGGCAACGCATCGGCATAGCGCGGGCGCTCGCTCTGGAACCCGATTTCGTGGTTTGCGACGAACCCGTCTCCGCCCTCGACGTGTCCATTCAGGCGCAGATAATCAACCTCCTGGCGGACCTGCAGAAGGAACTTGGCCTGACGTACCTGCTGATCGCGCATGACCTTGCGCTCGTGCGGCACATAAGCAGCCGCGTAGCAGTCATGTACCTGGGCAAGATAGTGGAGCAGGCCGAGACGGAGGAGCTGTTCGTAAAGCCGCTTCATCCGTATACGCGGCTGCTGCTGGCGTCCATCCCGGTCCCCGATCCGAAGAAGAAGAAGTCGATCAAGGCGCGAATCCGGGAGCAGGCGGGGGAGGCGGATACGGAAGGGTGCAGGTTCCTTCCACGATGTGAGATCGGAGACAAGCGGTGCACGGGGGCCGAGCCTGGCTTGGCGGAGGTAAGCCCTGGACACCACGTCGCTTGCTTCAAAGTCGGACGAACGGGCGCGGAGGAGTGAAATGAAGACGTTGGGATTGCTCGTGCTGATGACGGCTATTGTCGGCCTTGGCTGTGTGACGGAGCAGACTACAGTGGCGGAACCAGGGGCCGGCGAGGTGTCGGCACGGCTTCTCCTCCCACGCGGTGACGAGGTCCCGAACTGGGAAGCGTCCGGCGTGCCGAGGGTTTTCGCGGGAACGAGGCTCTACGACTACATAGACGGCGCGGGAGAGATATTCCTCAGATACGATTTCAGAGAGGTGGCTACAACGGAGTACGAACACAAGACGACTGGGGATTTCCTTGCGATTGACGTTTACGACATGGGTTCGCCGAGTGAGGCGTTCGGAATCTACTCTTACTCCAGGTACCCGGGTGCGGAAATGGTTGAAGTGGGGAACGAGGGTTTCGCTACCCAGACTTCTCTCGATTTCTGGGAGGGGAGATTCTACGTGAAGGTACAGGCTTTTCAGACAGGCGAGGAGACGAAAAGGGCGATGCGGGAATTCGCGGGGGCGATTGCCGAGAGAATCCCGAGCGCAGTTTGGGAGCCTCCCGCCGTGCTGGCACTGCTTCCTCAGGAGGGGCGGATTCCCCGCAGCGAGAAGTTCTTCCACGATAAGCTCATTCTTGACAACCTCGTGTTCATCTCGGAGGAGAACACCTTCGAGCTTGGGGAAAAGACGCACTGCGCGTGGGGAGAGTATGATACAGAAGAGGGTCGGGGCAGGGCTCTCTTCGTCGCGTACGATTCGGATGATCGGGCGAAAGAGGTCGCATCGCGGCTTGCGGCGGAGAGGGAGATTCCCGACGGCAAGAAGAGCGGCGTCTGGGTGCTCACGGGTGTGGAGCTCGGCCGCGAGCGGGTGATGCTGCTGTACTTCCGGAAGGTTCTGGGGATCGTGTGGGGTGGGGGCGACAGGTTCCGCGAAAAGGTGTCGCTGGACTTCGTAAGCCGGGTAAGCCAGGCGAAGCTGGGCGAGTCGCTTCGGCTCGCGGAATTATTCGGCCTGTAGCGGCACGGGCCCGATCCGGCAACCATCCCTGTTTTCGCGCGGTCTGCTCGTGTGATCGTGATCCGCTTGTCTCCGCGACGCATTGACAGACGTGGCGGGACGACTACGATACGATGTGAGCAGCGACCGGGACCCGGTTCGCATTCCGCTGCAACTTATGTATAATAACACGTCGGGAGTTGTGGAATTGTCTTGTAGCTAGGCTGAGGTGAAGGACGATGGTTGTGCGGTTGGTCATAGCTGGTGCGCTGGCTGCGGCTCTGGCGGTGGTAATAGCAGGCTGTGGCCGGTCCGAGGAGCCGGAGATCAGAGTCGTGGAGCCGGACGTGAGGACGGTGCCTCCCCCGCCTGAGGACTTCCAGATCGAGCCGGACCAGGTTGCGGTGATCGAGACGGATGAAGGCGAAATCGTGTTCGAGTTGCTTAGCGATGTGGCTCCCAAGACCGTAAGAAACTTCGTCTGGCTGGCGAACGAGCACCATTTCTACGATGGGTTGACGTTTCACAGGGTCAAAGCGAACGAGATGATACAGGGCGGTGATCCGGTCGGGACGGGACGTGGAGGGCCTGGGTACACCATCGAGGACGAGCCCAATGACCTCCATAACGGCCTGGGGGCGGTCGGCATGGCGAAGACGTCGGAGCCGAACAGCGCGGGCAGCCAGTTTTACATAATGCTTACCGATTGGGACCATCTTGACGGGCGATTCTGCGTCTTCGGAAATGTGGTCAAAGGGCTGGACGTGGTCCGCGAAATTAGCCGGGTGGAAACGTATCGCGAGCACACCAAGCCCATGGTGACGGTTTACATACGCAAGATCAGAGTGGTTGACCGGGATTCGTTGGAAAACTAGACGGAAGGACGGCGGTCGTGCTAGGCGGGGAACCAGCGGTGCCCTGTACCCGCAATCCGCTATAGCGGGGCCGAATGCCTCTCTGAGGCCTCGTTTCTTCCGACACCGGCCGGCAAGTGGTGATGAAGGTTGGGTCCTATGCAATAGAGAGCTGGGAACCCCGTCAGGTCCGGAAGGAAGCAGCGGTAACCAGCCGATCTATGTGCCGTAGGGCTGCCTGACCCGAGCTAACTGCCGGCGCGGATCGAAGGAGGCGCTGACGAGGAGAGGTGCACGGCCGCCTTGTCATAGGCTGCGAGGAGGCTGAGCTTTGGCGTACGAGGTGCTGGCGAGAAAATACCGGCCGCGGCGGTTTGACGAGGTCGTGGGCCAGGAGGCTATAGCGCGAACGCTCAAAAGCGCAATCGAGCACGATCGCGTGGGCCACGCGTACCTGTTCGCGGGGCCGAGAGGCGTGGGAAAGACGTCCATGGCGAGGATATTCGCCGCCGCGCTCAATTGCGAGAAAGCCCCGACGCCTGAGCCCTGCGGCGAGTGCAGTAGCTGCCGGATGGTCTTCAGCGGGGCCGATATCGACGTTATCGAGGTTGATGCCGCCTCTCGTAGGAAGGTTGAAGAATTCCAGCCTATCATCGAGCATGCCGGGTACAGTCCGACCCGTTCCCGCTACAAGATTTACGTCGTAGACGAAGTGCACATGTTGAGCCAGACGACCTTCAATTCGCTGTTGAAGACCCTGGAGGAGCCGCCCGGGCACGTGAAGTTCATTCTGGCGACCACGGTCCCTCAAAAAGTCATCGAAACCATAAGGTCGCGTTGTCAGAGATTTGACTTCAACAGGATACCGATCCCGGCAATCGCGGAGAAGCTGAAGGTCATCTGCAAGAACGAGGGCGTCAAGGCGTCGGACGAAGCGCTGCTGGCCGTCGCGCGTGCTTCGGACGGGAGCATCAGGGATTCCGAATCCCTGCTCGACCAGCTCATATCCTTCTGCACGGGTGAGATAACCGCGAAGGACGTGGAGGCTGTGACGGCGAGAATCTCGGCCGATGTTCTCTTCGATTTGGCGGAGGCCTTTGCGGCTGAAGATGCCCAGAAGGCGCTCGCTCTCTCGAAAGGCGCGGCCCTGGCAACCACCGCCCCGGAGGAATTCCTCGAACAGGTCGCGGAGCATCTGAGAGACCTCCTTATGACGAAAGTGTGCAAGGACGCGGCTGCGGTGCTGGACCACGACAAGGCGTACATCGAGCGGCTGAAAAAGCAGGCATCGGCCTTCTCGGCCGACACCTTGACGTACATGATCGAGATACTGGGCCAGGGGAGGCGGCAGCTTGTCACAAACATGCCGGGAAGGCTGGTGCTTGAGATGATAGCGATCAAGCTGTCGCGGGTGGAGGATCTGCGGCCGATAGAGGACCTCATCGCAAGAGTGGAAAGGCTTTCACGACAGTATCCGGCCGCCGAGAAGGCAAGCGGCACGACCGGTGACTTGTTCTCGGTCAAAGAAAGCAGACAGGATTCAGGACGCTACTCGGCACGAGAAAGCCGCTCCCCCGATCGCAAGCGAAGGGACGCGCAGGCCAGGGGGTCCGATGACGCATGGGGAAGAGTTCTGTCGGAGCTTGCGGGCAAGAAAAGGATGCTTCACGCCGCTCTCAAGCACGGCAGGGCCGAACTTACACCCGACGGCGTTCTCAGGGTTCACCTGCCCGCGGCGACTGCTATGACTCTATCGAACCAGGGTGCCGGGGAGGTAGTGGCTGCGGCGGCGAAGAGTGCGCTGAATAAGAATCTGAAGGTCGAACTTGTAGCCGAAGACGAAGAGCCAGAGCCGTCCGGCGGGGCGAAATCCTCCTCGAAGGGCATCGACGACGTGGCTGACCGGGCGGCGGAGATACTCGGCGGCGAGGTGGTGCGCAAAGAGAGGTAGAGATGTTCAAAGACCTCGGGAACATGGCGAATATCCTGAAGCAAGCGCAGCAAATGCAGGAAAAGGTCCGACAAGTACAGGATGAGCTGAAAAGCAAAGTCGTTGAGGGAAGCGCGGGCGGGGGTATGGTGCGCGCGAGCGTGAACGGCCAGCAGCAGCTCGTTTCGCTGAAGATAGAGAAAGAGGTCGTGGACCCGGAAGATGTGCAGATGCTGGAGGACCTGGTTCTGGCGGCGGTTTCGCAGGGGCTCGACAAGTCAAGAGACCTTGCCAAGGACGAGTTCATGAAAATAACCGGCGGCTTGAACCTCCCCGGCTTGATGCCTTGAGTGGAGCATGGGCGCTTTTACGGAATCGATGGGCAGACTGATAGACGAGTTCGCGAAGCTGCCGGGCATAGGGCGGCGGACGGCGGAGAGGCTGGCGTACCACGTCCTGAGTTCGCGCGAGGAAGGGGCCATCGGCCTGGCCTTGGCGATAAGAGACGTCGTCCGTAGGACGAAGGAGTGCGCGGCTTGCTTTAACGCGGCAGAGGCGGAGCGGTGCTCGATTTGTTCCGATTCCCGGCGCGATCAATCGGTTGTGTGGGTGGTGGAGGAAGTTAAGGACCTGATTGCGTTGGAGAAGACCGGGGAGGTGACCGGCGTCTACCATGTGCTGAAGGGCAGAATATCCCCCATGGCGGGTAAGGGGCCGGAGGACTTGACCATTGACAACCTGCTGAAACGAATCAGAAAACAGAAAGTGAAAGAGGTAGTCCTGGCGACGAACCCGGATCTTGAAGGCGACATGACGTCGCAATACATAGTCGAGAAGCTGAAGGGGTCGCAGGTGAAATTGAGCCGAATTGCGAGGGGCATTCCGCAGGGCTCGAGCATCGAGTACGCAAACAAGGCGATCCTCACCGACGCGATAACCGGCAGGCAAGAAGTCGAGGGTTAGGAGGCGAGGCTTGGAGCTGCGGCACGGACTGGATTTGCGGATGGAGCAGAGGCTGAAGCTTGCTCCCCAGATCATACAGTCCATCGAGATACTGCAGCTTCCGGTGATGGAACTGCAAGAACGGATCGAGCAGGAACTCGAGCAGAACCCGGTGCTCGAGATAGACGAGCCGGAGATGGAGTCGAGCGCTACGCCCGGGGAAGGTGAAGGGGAGGGAGATGGAGAGGGGGAAGGCGCGGCGGAGGAGGAATTCAGCGACGAGCTGGAACAACTCCTGAAGCTGGAGGACGAGTGGCGGGAATACCTTTCACGCAGCACGAGCAGCGCCGCCGCGCAGGAAGAGACCGATCGCAAGTCCGAAGCCCTCGAGAACACCGCCGACAGACCTCCGACGCTGCATAGCCACCTCCTGGAGCAGCTGGCCTTCTACACGGCGCCGGAGCCGGTGACGGAGGCGGCCAGGATGATAATCCTGGACTTGGACGATAACGGCTACCTCCGTCATCCGCTCGAGGAGCTGTTTTCGGGTTACGAACAGGTGAGCGAGGAGGACGCGGCGGCGGCCCTCAAGCTCGTCCAGGGCCTGGAGCCGCGCGGCGTGGGCGCTCGCGATCTGCAGGAGTGCCTGACGCTGCAGCTCGACCTTGACGACAACAGGAATGAGCTGGCGGCCAGGCTGCTCGCGGAGCATCTCGGCGACATCGAAAAGAACAAGCTGCCATGGATCGCCAAGAAGACGGGTGAAAGCATGGATGCGGTGAAGGATGCGGTCGAGAAGATAACGCATTTGAATCCGCGTCCCGGCGCTCTCGTAGGGGGGATTACGGCACCTCACGTGATTCCCGATGTGGAGGTGCACTATGAGGACGGTCAGTACAGAGTGGACGTCGAGGAAAGCACGCTTCCCACGCTTCGCATAAGCTCGACTTACCGTAGAATGCTGGAGGAAGAAGGAGGCAACGAAGAGGTAAGGAAGTACATTCAGAAAAAAATCGAGTCGGCCAAATGGATGATGGACGCAATCGAGCAAAGAAAGAGCACGCTGCGAAAGGTGAGCCAAGCGATCGTGGACTTCCAGAAGGAATTCATGGATAAGGGACCGGGAAACCTGCGCCCTCTGAAGATGCAGAGAGTTGCGGATGCGGTGGGCGTTCACGTCTCCACGGTAAGCCGTGCCATCGCGGATAAGTACATCGACACGCCCCAGGGAGTGTACCCGCTTCGCTATTTCTTCTCCGGCGGTACCATAAGCACGGATGGGCAGGTGTCCTCGTGGAAGACCGTGAAGGACAAAATAGGGGAGCTCATCGAGAAAGAGGATAAGCGGAAGCCGTTCAGCGACGAGGAGCTGGCGGGGAAGATGCAGGAAGAGGGCTACGACATGGCACGCAGAACGGTGACGAAGTACAGGAAGGCCCTCGGCATCCGCTCCTCTCGACAAAGGAAGCAGTATTGAGGTGATTCGTGACCAGAGATGAAGCGTACGCGATTCTCGAAGATTGGGTTGAGGAGGACAACCTGCGAAAGCACATGATCGCGACCGAAGCGATCATGGAGGCTCTGGCGAGCCGATTCGGCGAAGACCAAGAGACCTGGAGGCTGGCGGGCCTGCTTCATGACATCGATTTTGAGAAGACGCGGGACGACCCGGCAAGTCACGGACTGGTTGCCGCAGAATTCCTTTCCCAGACCGGCTTGCCACAAGAGGCGGTTCATGCGGTCAAGGCGCACAACGCCGAAGCGCTGGAGGTGGATAGGGAAAGCCGCCTCGACTACGCTCTAACCTGCGCCGAGTCGATCACGGGGCTGATCGTGGCTGCCTGTCTGGTGCTCCCCGGCAGGCGCATCGCCGATCTTAAACCGAATTCCGTCATTAAGAAAATGAAGAAGAAGGACTTCGCGCGCAACGTCAGCCGGGAATGCATAATGCTCTGTGAGCGAATAGGGCTCGGTCTGGACGAGTTCGCGCAAATCTCCGTCGGAGCGATGAAGGGAGTGGCGGGTAAGATCGGGCTGGATTGACTGAGCGACAGTCTGCCGAATGTCGGCCCGGATCGCCTCCGCTCAATACGACATCACGTCTTCGAGCTTTGATATGCTCATGATCCGGTCTTCTCTAACGTATGCCCGGTGGCGGTTGGGCCTTACCCCGGCTCTCCTCGCGTCCACGATGTAAATCTCCCTCGTTGTGGGGGAGTCATGGCAATCGTGGACGTCCACGTCGACCATTTCGAGGAAGTTCTCGTGGACCTTCTCTATGCGCCCGATGTAGATGAATCTCGAATCGGTGTCGATCACTACGTTAGAGCCGACGAGTTCTTGCAGTTCCCGAAGCGCCATAGCTGTTCGCCCTCTGGCTTCTAGTATATCAGCGCATTCTATACACTTTGCGCGCGGTGTCAATCGGGGAACGGGCGCGTGCTATAATGTGATGATGAGAAAGCAGTCAATCGTCAAGCTGAGAGCGGTTTTCCCGGCGCAACGGTTCTCAACATCCCCCGAGGACCTGGTCGCCTGCTCGTACGATGCCTCGCGGCAGGAATTTGCCGCGGAGGCGATGGCTTGGCCGAAAACCGCCCGCGAAGTGTCGGACGTGATGCGCCTGGCTTCCGCTGACGGCTTTCCCGTGTACCTGCGGGGAGCGGGTTCGGGTATGAGCGGGGGGGCGCTGCCCGTCCGCGGCGGAGTAGTCCTCGACTTCTCGAAAATGAACCGTTTGACTGAGAGCCGCCCGCAGGATCGCCTTGCGATATGCGAGCCCGGCATGACCCTCGGAGCGTTGCAGGAAAGGCTGAAACCTGACGGGCTCTTCTTTCCGCCGGACCCGGCCAGCCACGACTTCGCGACTCTGGGAGGGGCGGTGGCCGAGTGCGCAGGGGGCCTGAGGGCTGTAAAGTATGGCGTCACGAGGGACTACGTGGTCGGGCTTGAGGTCGTCTTGCCTTCGGGGGAAATCATTGACACTGGGAGGGCGGTGCTGAAGAGCGTCGCCGGATACGACATAACCCGCCTGCTTGTAGGCTCGGAGGGGACGCTTGCGGTATTCACGAAGATAATTGTGCGCGTGCTTCCCATCCCCGAGAAGGTGATTGCGCTATTGGCGTACTTCGACGGCGCTGACGGTGCGGTTCATTGCGCGCGGTCCATACTTGCGTCGCTAATTCTGCCCAGGGCGATGGAATTCATGGACCGCGGTGCGCTGGCGTGTGTGTCGCGATACCGCGACTTCGGTATTCCCGCGGAGGCGGGATCAGCCCTGCTGGTCGAATTCGACGGGGCGGCCTCGGCGGCTCGAGCCGAAGCCCAAAGGTGCGAGGGCATCTTCAACCACCACGAGCCCTTGGCGGTCAGGCAAGCGGAATCGGAAGAAGAGCGGGAAGAGTTGTGGACGGTGCGGAGGTCTATTTCACCCGCGCTTTTCCGGCACGCGCCTGTGAAGCTGAACGAGGATGTGTGCGTTCCCATCTCGCGCCTGGCCGATGCGCTGGCCGAGTTCCAGGCGATAGGCGAGAGGTTCTCCGTCGACGTCATCAACTTCGGCCACGCAGGTGACGGAAACATACATGTGAACGTGATGGTCGATGATCGGAATCAGGACGAGATGAGAAGGGGGCGACAGGCGGTAGGTGAGATTTTCGAGGCGGCCGTTAGAATGGGAGGCTCCATCTCCGGCGAGCACGGCATCGGCAACGTCAAGGCCGCGTTCCTTCCGCTGGAATTGTCTCGCGCAGAGATGCAACTCATGCGCTCGCTTAAGAAGTTGTTCGATCCCAAAGGGATCCTGAACCCCGGAAAGATATTTGCCGAGGACCCGGGCTGATGGACGTGCAGAAGCTCCAGGAAGAGTTGAACAGGTGTGCCGTGTGCGGGAAGTGCAGGGCCGTGTGCCCGGTGTTCGTCAAAACCCTGAACGAATCGAAAGTCGCCAGGGGGCGGATACGTCTGGCCGGCGCCTGCCTTCGAGGGGAGGTATCGGCGACGAGGAAACTCGGGGACTACGTGAGCAGTTGCCTGAAGTGCTACAGGTGCGAAGCAAACTGCCCGTCAGGAGTGGACTACGGCTTCGTAATCGACGGCATCCGGGCCGAGATAGCGGCGCGGCGTCCGATGCCGATTCTTCTGCGGCTTGTCCTGAGAAAGCTTCTCTTCCGGCGCTCGGGCTTCGACGCGGCCATGCGCGCGGCGCACTACCTGTCCAGACTTCTGCCGCGCGGCAGAAAGCGGCTGAGGCACCTGCCGCTGTTTGTCTTGGGAGGCACATCCATCCCCGCCATCGCGCGGAGAACGGCGCTCTCGCGAACACGCACGAGGGTAGCAAGGCCGGTCGGCGAGACCGTGGTGTTTTTCGTTGGATGCCTGATGAATTACGTGTATCCCGATGCGGCGGAAAGCTGCATCGAGGTGCTCGAACGCCTGGGGTTGGGGGTCGTCGTGCCGCAAGACCAGCTCTGCTGCGGGTCGCCGGCGTTCTCCGTCGGAGACTTGGAGGCGGCGCGAAGACTGGCAACAAAAAACATGAGGGTGCTGCTGCGGCACGATCCTTCCGCCATCGTGACAGGGTGCGCGTCGTGCGCCGGAGTGTTGAAAAGAGAATACCCCAAGCTGCTGGGCGACGAGTTCGAACCGCTGTCTTCCAAGGTGCGCGGCTTCAGCGAGTTCCTCGCCGAACGCGGTGAGATCGATTGGGATGTACGGCGGCGCAGAAAGGTGACGTATCACGACCCGTGTCACCTCAAGTGGCTTCAGAATGTCTACGTGGAGCCCAGGTCGATCTTGCGCGGGGCGACCGAGTTCGTGGAGATGGAGAATGCGGATGCGTGCTGCGGCCTCGGTGGGCTGTTCGGGTTGTTCCATCACGACATAGCGGCGCAATTGGGAGACGAGAAGGCAAGGTCGGTGATGGAGAGCGGCGCCGAGGTGGTCGCGACCGAGTGCCCTGGGTGCATGCTTCAACTGGAGAGTAGTCTGTCCGCGGCGGGCGGAAAAACGGAAGTCAGGCACATCGGCGAGGTCGTCCGTGAGGGCATGGTCGACGGAAGGCTGCGCAGCCGGAGCGAAACGGTCGCCGATGCCCGATAACGGGTGAGGGGGAGCTAAGCGTGAGCGAGCTCGTTCGGGTGGGATTGGTCTTCCTGTTCCTGCTCGCAGTGCTCTGGCGTAAGCTCGGCGTGGGGAAGGCGATCTTCCTCTGCGCCTTCGTTCTCGGGCTTCTGTTCCTCCTGCCGCTACCCGAATTCCTGAAAGCGCTCAGGAAAGGTCTCTTCAGCGCCGAGACGCTCCTGTTCCTCTGCCTGCTTCTTGGCATTCGGCTGTTCGGCTGGCTGCTGAAAGAGATCGGGAGCCTGGACGACGTAGTGGTTTCCCTTGAGAGCCTGACCGGCGATTCGAGAAGCGTCGTGACGCTGATTCCCGCCTTCATAGGTTTCCTGCCGATGCCCGGAGGCGCGCTGCTTTCCGCGCACATGATGGACGACGCCGGCACCAACATGGGGCTGAGCGGGCACAGGAAGGCGGCAGTCAATTTCTGGTTCAGGCACGTCTGGGAGAGCGTGTTCCCGCTGTATCCGGGGATAGTGGTGGTTGCGGCGCTCTTGGGCTTGCCGCTGGGCAAGGTCATCCTCACCTTTGCGCCCATAAGCGCCGCGATGATCGCGGTCGGGCTTGCGATATACCTGCCCATGCTCCCTGGAGGGCGGCTGGTTCGGGCGGAAGAGATCTCGCGGCGTGATGCCGTGGCGGTGCTGCTTCGAGGGATATGGCCCGTGGCGGCGGTGATCGCATTAACTGCGCTGGTCAGTTTGACCGTAGTCAGGCGGTGGGGGGGCGCGACCGAGGCGCTCGTGTTGAGCGTGGTGTTCATGCTCGCCGTGGTAATGCTCGCCTACCGCGTGAATCCGAGAAGGATCGGCGGGATGCTCCGGGAAAAGACGACACTCGACCTTGTGTGGCTGGCGTTCGGGATCATGGTGTTCCGCCGCGTGATGGATGCCACGGGAGCAGTCGAAGCGATCCCCCAGTACCTGACCGGTGTGGGAGTGAATGTCGCCATCGTGCTCTTCTTCGTCCCGCTTGGTATCGGGGTGCTGACCGGCAATACCGTCGGGTACGTGGCAAGCACCTTTCCGCTGCTCTCAGGGCTGATCATGCCGGAGGGAGCGGTAGACTATCGCCTGCTCTACGTTGCGTTCGCGGGCGGTTTCATCGGAATGCTTACGTCCCCCGTCCACCTGTGCCTGGCCCTGACGAAGGACTACTTCAAGGCCGACTTGGGGAGGATATACGCCTTCATGGCGCCCGGAATCGCCGTACTCCTGGCAGTCTCCGCGGCCGTTTACTTGTGGGGAGAAGCCTGGCTCGGCAAGTTCTGACTTCTCTCGCTCACGCCGGATGGCCGACGGGCATGAGATACAAGGGCACCAGGGGAGGGGACAGTTTGAGGGCGCGAGCCACCGTGTCGTCATCAAAAGCCCCCACGGCCACCGTACCGAGTCCGAGCCCTTCCGCCTGGAGGTATATGTTCTGCCCCACGTGTCCCACGTCGATGTGGACGTAGCGGATGCCTCGCTCGCCGTAACGGGATGTGGTCTTTGCGAACTTTGCCGCGATTGCGATGCACACAGGCGCAGCGGCGATGAACCTCTGGTGATAGGCGGCGGCAGCCAGCGGGACCCTGACGTCTTCGCCGAAGACCCTTCCCACCAAATGGTTCGCCGCTACGTACTCCCATATCCCTTCGTCGAGACCTTGGATCGAGTCCTTTCCGGTGCAGGCCAAAATAGTGAGAGGCAGCCTGGCACCGGCGGAGGGAACCGTTCTCTCGAACTCGACCGAGTCTCTCAGACCGTAGGCGGCCCAGAGCATCTGGGAAAGCAGGCCGATGCTCAGCGAATCGGACCTGAAGCTCCTTCTGCTTTGCCTTCTCGCGAGCAATTCCTCCAGGCTTAAATCGCCTTTTCGGGCCGGCCTAGGCAGCGCCTCCGTACGGTCATAGGTGGGCATCGTCCTTCTCCTGTCTTCTGAGTCGCCACGCGAGCCGGCTGTAGCGTTCGGCGACCTTGTTGTTGGAAATTGCCATCGCTATCGCCTTCTTGCTGCCGATGAGGACAAGAAGTTGCCTGGCGCGGGTGACGGCGGTGTATAGCAGGTTCCGCTGCAGAAGCGGGAAATGACTGGTGGTCATGGGAATGATGACGGCTGGATACTCGCTCCCCTGCGACTTGTGCACCGAGATGGCGTATGCCGTTACCAGATCGTCCAATTCCTGCGCCGTGTAATGGATCATGCGCTGATCCATCCTCACCGTGATGGATGCGTCGATGCGGTTCACGTTCTCGACGAAACCGATGTCGCCGTTGTAGACCTCCTTGTCGTAATTGTTCTTCATCTGCATGACCTTGTCGCCCACGCGGAACTCGCGGTGTCCGACCCTGAGGGCGACCGGGGAGGGATTCAGGGCGCGCTGAAGCCGCTGGTTCAGGTTCTGAACGCCTACCGTACCCCGGTGCATGGGGACGATTACCTGCACGTCGCGCAAGGCCTCGAGCGAGAAACGACGAGGAATGCGTTCGCGGCAGAGCTCCAGTATGGTGGAGACTATGGTCTCGGGATCTTCTTGTTCGATGAAGAAGAAATCCCCGGCCTCTTCGTTGGTGAGGATCGGCATCTTGCCGCTGTTTATCCGGTGCGCGCTTCGGGTGATCGCGGACTGGCCCGCCTGTCTGAAGAGTTCGGTCAGCCTGACCACGGGAAGTATGTCGGAAGCGATGATCTCGCGGAGCGGGCTGCCCGGGGCCACGGGGGGTATCTGGTCCACGTCGCCCACGAGTATGAGCTTCGACCTGATCGGAATGGCATCGAGCAGGCTTTGCATGACGAGTATGTCGATCATCGACGCCTCGTCGACAATCACCACGTCCGCAGGCAGGGGGTTGGAGTTGCTGTGTTCGAAGGTGTTCAGCGAGGGATTGTAGCCGAGCATGCGGTGGATGGTCTTGGCTTCGGCTCCAGCGGCCTGGGAGAGTCTCTTGGCCGCGCGCCCGGTGGGCGCGCACAGGGCGACGCTCAGTCCTTCCCTCCTGAACAGGCTCACGAGGCTGCTTACCGTGGTGGTCTTCCCCACACCCGGCCCGCCGGTGATGATCAGGCATTTTTCCCGAAGCGCGAGGTTTATCGCCTGCTGTTGTCCCTGTGACAGCTCGAGTCGTTCGCCGGGGGGCGGAGATATGGACGGACGGGCGGCGGACGGCTGGGCGGCGTCGCGTGCCGCCGCCATGGCGCGGAGCTTCATCGCCGTTCCCACCTCCGCTGCGTGAAGCGAAGGGACATACAGAGGGAGGTCAGGCAGGTCTTCAGTGATGACTCTTCGGGAGGCGACGAGGCTGTCCACCTGCTCGTCGACTTCGGAAGCGGGCAGCTGCAGCAGCTTGCTCGCGAAGAGGGATGCCTGCCTGCGCGGAAGATACACGTGGCCTTCCGATGCCGCCTCTTCGACGGCGTGGACGATGCCGGCTTGGATGCGGAAATGGGAGCGCGGGTCCACGCCCAGCCTCGTGGCGAGATGGTCGGCGGTTCTGAAGCCGATTCCCGAGACGTCGGCCACCAGCCGATAGGGGTTCTCCCTGACCGTTCCTACCGTGGAAGGGCCGTACGTCCGGCAGACCTTGGCTGCCGTTATCGGGCCCAACCCGAGTTCTTGCAGGAAAACGAGAGCGGAACGGACCCCCTTCTGCCGGCGGAGGGCTTCCTTGATGCCGCCTAATTTCTTCTTCCCAATTCCAGGGACTTCCGCCAGGCGATCCGGTGTCTGCTCGATTATTGTCAGCGTTTCGTCCCCGAACTTCGCGACTATCCGCTCCGCGAGCTTTTCGCCGACGCCGGAGACGAACCCGGAACTGAGATACTTGATCAAGCCGGTGCGAGTCTGGGCGGGCTGGATCTCGCATTCGGACGCCTCGAACTGCCTGCCGTAGCGGGGGTGAAGGACCCACGTTCCGGTGCAGCTGACGGATTCGCCCGGCTGGACGGAACCGAAGTTGCCGACGACTGCTACCTGTTCGGTCGTCTGCTGCGGCGTGACGCGGAGGACAACGTAGTCGGACTCGGCGCTGTGGTAGACCACCCTGTCCACCGTTCCGCGGAGATGAGATTGTGCGGGAGTCGCCATCGAAGTGGGCTCAACCGGAAGGCATGTCTCTGAGGGCCTGCCTGAGTTCGGTGAGTTGCGTTTCAAGTTCGGCCTTGCGCTCTTCTCGGGAAGCAATAACGTCCGCCGGGGCGTTTGCCAGGAAATCGGGATTGGCAAGCTGCTTTTCGAGAGAGGCGCGCTGCTGCCGCCCCTTTTGGAGCCGGCGTTCGAGCCGTTTCCTCTCGGTCTCGAAGTCTATCACTCCCTTTAGGGGAACGAAAAGCTGCATCCGGGCGATGACTTCGAGGGCGGAGGCTTCGGGTTTCTGGATTCCGATCCCAACGTCGAGCTTGTCCAGGTTAGCCATGCGGCGGATGAGTTCCGAGCGGGATTCGATATCGGCCTGCGTCGCCTCGTCAGGCGTGCAGATAAGCGCCGACAGCGCCTTCCTCTCCTTGATGTCCATCTTGTTTCGTATGTTTCTGACGCCGCGGACGACATCCTGCACGGCGGCCATTTCGGCTTCGAGTTCCGCCGAGATGCGGGATTCCTCTGCGCGAGGCCACGCCGCAATCATGATGCTCTCCGAGAGTTCGCCGTCCGGGAGCAGTTTCTTCAGGCCCTGCCACACCTCCTCGGTGACGAACGGAGTGAACGGATGGAGCAGAAGGAGCACTTCCGAAAGCACCTTGGCAAGGACCGAGAGGGCTGCGGCTCTGCCTGAGGGCTCGGCGGACTCGCCTATTCGGGGCTTGACCATCTCGATGTACCAGTCGCAGAACTCGTGCCAGGCGAATTCATACATGGTTGTCGCGGCCTCGTGAAAGCGGAACGACTCCAGCGCTTCAGTGCAGCTACGGATGACGGAATTCAGCCGGCTGAGAATCCAGCGGTCCTCATAGGCGAGCTTATCGGCGGATGGGACTCTGGTTGAGACCTTATCGGGCGACTGAGAGACCCTCGCAAGGCAGAAACGCGACGCATTCCACAGCTTGTTCGCGAAGTTCCTGCCCATCTCGAACCTGCTTTCCCAGAGCTTGACGTCCTGCCCCTCCGCCGTGAGCATCATGAGGGAATACCGAACGGCGTCCGTTCCAAACTCGGCTATCATGTCCAGCGGGTCGATTCCATTGCCGAGCGACTTGCTCATGCGGCGGCCCGCTCTGTCCAGCACGGTTCCGTGGATGTAAACATCGCTGAAGGGGACCTCCTCCATCATTTCCAGCCCCATCATGACCATCCGGGCCACCCACAGGCAGATGATGTCACGGGCGGTGACCAGCACCGAGGTCGGGTAGTAGAAATCGAGGTCGGGGGTTTTCTCCGGCCAGCCCAAGGTGCTGAAAGGCCACAGGGCCGAGCTGAACCACGTGTCGAGAACGTCTTCATCCTGGGTGAGATCCGTGGAGTTGCAGTTCTCGCAGCTTTCAGGGGCCGAGAGAGAGACGTTCAGGTGGCCGCAATCGCCGCAATACCATATCGGGATTCTGTGTCCCCACCAGATTTGCCTCGATATGCACCAGTCGCGGACGTTCTCGAGCCAGGTGAGGTACACGCGCTCCCACCGCTCGGGATGGAAGCGGACGCGGCCTTCGCGCGATGCCCGTATCGCCTTTTCCGCCAGCGGGCGCATCCTCACGAACCACTGGTCGGAGAGATACGGCTCGACGACCGTGTCGCATCGGTAGCAGTGCCCGGCAGTCAGCGGATAGTCTTCGATCTTTTCGAGGAGTCCCTGCTCGAGCAACTCAGCGACGACCGCCTGTCGGCAGTCGTAACGGTCGCGTCCTGAGAACCTGCCCGCGTTCTCGTTCATTGTGCCGTCGGGATTCATGACGCACAGCGGCTGAAGCTCGTGCCGTTGGGCGATCTCGAAGTCCACCGGATCGTGTGCCGGAGTGATCTTGAGCGCCCCTGTTCCAAACTCCTTGTCAACGGCGTGGTCGGCGATCACCGGGATGGGCCGACCCATCAGGGGAAGCACCGCTCGCTTGCCGATGAGTTCAGCGTAGCGCGGATCCGATGGACTGACTGCGACTGCGACGTCTCCGAGCATGGTTTCGGGCCTTGTCGTTGCGACAGTCACGTGGCCGTCGCCGCTCTCCAACGGATATCTGATGTACCACAGATGCCCCTGCTGCTCGTCGCGCTCGACCTCGTCGTCCGCAAGGGCGGTGCCGCAACGGGGACACCAGTTGATGATGTACTTGCCCCTGTAAACGAGTCCGCGGCGGTAGAGCGTCACGAACGCCTCTCTCACGGCGAGTGAGAGCCCCTCGTCCATGGTGAACCGCTCGCGCTCCCAGTCGCAAGAGCAGCCGAGACGTTTAAGCTGGTCGGTTATCGCGCCGCCGTACTGCTCCTTCCAGGCGAAGACGCGCTCGACGAACGCATCCCGCCCCAGGTCGTGCCGGGTGAGACCCTCGTTGGAAAGCTCGCGCTCGACGACGTTCTGCGTCGCAATTCCCGCGTGATCCACTCCGGGCACCCACAGGCAATTGTACCCCTGCATCCGGCGCCAGCGGACCAGGACGTCCTGGAGCGTGTTATTGAGCGCGTGCCCCATGTGCAGGACGGAGGTCACGTTCGGCGGCGGGATGACGATGCAGTAGGGCTCGCGGGTGTCGGGCTCCGGGTGGAAGTATCCCCTCGAACTCCAGTGTCCGTACCGCTCCTTCTCCACGGGCCTGTGGTCGTATCGGGGGGGAAGTTCGATCTGTTCACGCTTTACTTCCGCGATCTTTCCGCTCTCTCCTTGATTAGCTTGTACTCCACGCTGTCCAGGATTGCCTCCCAACTGGCGTCGATTATGTTCTCGGAAACGCCCACGGTGCCCCAGGTGGACTCATGGTCCTTGGACTGCACGATTACGCGAACCTTCGCCGCGGTGCCGGCGACCGCGTCTATGACACGGACTTTGTAGTCAATAAGCCGGACGTTGCGCAGCTCGGGGAAGAAAGGCTCCAGGGCTTTTCGAAGCGCATTGTCCAACGCGTTGACCGGGCCGTCACCTTCGCTGACGACGTGCTCCATCGCGTCGCCCACTCGCACCTTGAGACTGGCTTCGGTAACGGTTTCATGTTCGCCGCCCTTCCGGTTGACGACCACCCGATATTCTAGCGGCTCGAAGAAGCGCTCGTAGCCGCCCAGGAGCTTCCGCGCGATGAGCTCGAAGGACCCCTCCGCGGCTTCGAAGTGATAGCCGTCTCGCTCAAGCTCCTTTATCCGTTTGAGCACCTTTCTTCTCGCGTCCTTGTCTCTTAGGAGCTTGTATCGCTCGGCTTTGGCGAGGAGCGCGGAACTGCCGGCAAGCTCGGATACCAGGAATCTCCTCTCATTTCCGACCAGCCCGGGAGTCACGTGCTCGAACGTGGTCGTCTTCTTCGCCACCGCGTCGGCGTGAAGGCCGCTCTTGTGGGCGAAGGCGCTCTCGCCCACGTAAGGCTGGTTGTTCTGCAGGGAGACGTTCGCGACTTCGTACACGAATCGTGAAAGCTCCGTGAGCTTCGCCAGATTCCGTCCGCACCGGCACGTGCGGCCCTTCTTCAGTACGAGATTGGGTATGAGTGCGGTGAGGTCGGCGTTGCCGCATCGCTCGCCGAAACCGTTGATCGTTCCCTGAACGTGGGTCGCGCCGGCGTCCACCGCCGCCAGGCTCCCGGCCACCGCCACGCCGCTGTCGTTATGGGTGTGAATCCCCAGCGGGAGCTCGAACTGAGACGCGACATCGCGCACGACGACCTCGATCTCGGCCGGCAGGCTTCCGCCGTTCGTGTCGCAGAGCACCACAGCGTCCGCTCCCGCTCCAGCGGCCACCCTGAGCGCCTTGAGGGCGAACTCCTTGTTGTCCCTGTACCCGTCGAAAAAGTGCTCCGCGTCGAACAGCACCTCGAGCCCGTGCGACTTCAGGTGCGAGACCGTGTCCTCTATCATGTTCAAGCTTTCCCGAAGGGACGTGCGAAGGACGGCTTGAACGTGAAGGTCCCACGTTTTCGCAACCACCGTGACCGCAGGCGTCCCGGCGGCGATGAGCGAAGCCACACCCGCGTCTTCCTTGGCGCTGGTGTCCTTCCTTCGCGTCATGCCGAAAGCCACGGGCTTCGCCTTCTTGAGCCTTCGCTTCTTGAGCTCGTTGAAGAACTCCGCCTCTTTCGGATTGGAGAGCGGGAATCCTCCCTCGACGTAGTCCACGCCGAACTCGTCAAGCTTCGACGCTATGACGAGCCTGTCGGAAACCGAAAAGGAAACCCCTTCGGCCTGACTTCCGTCCCTGAGAGTCGTGTCCAGAACGCGCATTCGCTTTTTCATTTTATCTTCACCCGGATTCTTGATTATCCAGTTCGAAGGTCTCATGGAGCGCCTCCAACGCCCGCGGTGCGTTCTCCTCGCCCACGACGCAGGAGATCTTGATCTCCGACGTGCTGATCATCTGGATATTAATGTTCTCGCGGGCAAGGGCCGCGAACATCTTTTCAGCGACGCCGGCGTGGCTTCGCATCCCGACCCCCACCACGGATATCTTGGCTATCCGCGGGTCGGATTCGGCGGCTTCCGCCCCGACTTCCTCCTTTATCCTGTTAAGCTCCTTGAGAGCCGTGTCCAGATCGCTCTTCTTCACCGTGAAGCTCAAGTCCGTCTTCCCTTCACGTCCTATGTTCTGGACGATCATATCCACGCTGATATTCTTACGCGCAATCGTTCCGAGAATCTGGGCGGCCACGCCCGGCTTGTCAGGCACGCCGCGGAGCGTCAGCTTGGCCTCGGTCGTGTCCATGGCGGCCCCGCGAACCACGATGTGTTCCATCTCCTCAACCTCCTCGCATACCAGCGTTCCGGGGGCCTCCTCGAAGCTCGAGCGGACCCTGAGAGGAACGTTGAATTTCTTGGCGAGCTCCACGGCCCTTGAGTGTAGAACCCCCGCACCGAGGCTGGCAAGCTCGAGCATCTCGTCGTAAGAAATCCTATCCAGGAGCCGCGCATTGGCCACTATTCTAGGATCCGCAGTGAATACCCCTCGAACGTCGGTGTTTATCTCGCACATTTCCGCACCCAGCGCCGCCGCTATGGCCAACGCGGTGGTGTCCGACGCGCCCCTGCCCAGGGTTGTGATGTCCATGTCTTCGGTGACTCCCTGGAAGCCGGCGACGATGACGATGTTTCCCTGTTCCAGCTCGCGCTTCATCCGGCTGGCGTCTATGCGCAGGATCTTGGCCTTGGTGTGGGACGTATCGGTCACTATTCCTACCTGGGCCGCGGTGAAGGATATTGCCGGAAGGCCGAGCGCGTGCAGGGCCATGGCCATGAGGGCGATGGAAATCTGCTCGCCGGAGGCCAGCAGCACATCGAGCTCCCTCTCGGACGGACAGGGGGATATTTCGTAGGCCAGTTCGTAAAGCTCGTCCGTGGTGTTCCCTCGCGCCGAGACGACTGCTACGACGTCGTGTCCGGCATTCTTGGTGGCGGCAATGCGTCTGGCCGCGGCTTTCACGCGTTCGGCCGTAGCTACAGAAGTGCCGCCGAATTTCTGCACGATAGTTGACAAGGGATTCCTCCCGGGAAACGAAGCCGGACCGCCTGGAGATATGCCGCCGTGCCGGTTTTCTTAACATAGCCCGTTTGAAGGTTAATGTCAAATGGTAACGGCGCGCTGAGACGAAAAGGCCTTACGGCGCCGCGGCGACCGCAACCCGCCCCATCGTCGAGTTGCGGCGGCGGGCGCGCTGTGGTATGGTGGTGATCTTGCCAATCATTCCCCGAGGTACTGAGATGGGCTCCGGCGATCTGGGATCAATCAGACTGGTTTCCAAGAAGGCGGCCGAGGCGGGCAGCTACGGCGAGCTGAAGTTCGTTTACGAGGTAGGCGACTCGGGCATCGAAGCGGGAGGGTCTATCGAGATTGTCTTCAACACGGCCTATCCCACCAATAGCTGGAGCTTTCCCCAGGTTTGTGACGCTTCAGCCGATGGTTTCGTGACAGCGCGCACGACGGGGAAGGCCCAGGTTTCCGTGGATGTGAGTCCGATCCCACCGGCGAGACGACATTGCAGCCTCGCGGTTCACATCGTCAGGGTGAACGTCGGCCGGCCGGGGCTCAAGCGCGGCGATGAGGTCGCGATCACCGTCGGCGACAAGGCGATGGGCTCACGGGGCACGATGGTTCAGTACATGGCGAGGCGGCTGGAATTCCCCGCGTACGTTGCGCCCGACGTTCATCAGAAAAAAATCGCGTCGGCTTGCGATTGGTTCAAGGTGCTGGCCAGAATCCAGCCCGTGAGGAGCGTAGCCCATTTCCTTCCCTCGATGGAAATCCTGGGAGGTCCGGCGGCGAGGCTGGAGATCGTCGGTCCTTCAATCGTCGGGGTGGGGGAGGAGTTCTCCGTCAGGGCCGTGACGCTCGACAGGTTCTGGAACAAGGCCACCCGGTCCGGCTACGGCGTGAGGGTGGAGTTGATCGAGGGGGCGCTGACCGGGTTGCGAAAAGAATACGAGCTTTCGGAGGATGGGTGCGCGACGCTGCCGGCGCTGCGGGCGCACAGGCCGTGCGTCTGCTATCTGGCCGCGTTTGACCCCGAATCCGGGGCCGCGGGAATGAGCAATCCCATCGTTATCCGGGAGAATCCTAAAGAAAGGCTCTACTGGGGCGAAATCCACGGGCATACAGAGCTTTCTGACGGGAACGGGACGCCCGAGGAGCACTACGAGTACGCGAGGGGCGTCGCCCTGCTGGACTTCGCGGCGATAACCGACCACATAACTCACGCCGACGGCGATGCGAACGTCACCAAGTGGGAAGTATCCAGGCGGGCTACGGATGCCTTCGACTCGCCGGGGAAGTTCGTTACGCTGCATGGTTACGAGCCGTGGTTCGGTCCGCTCGATTTCCGATATGCTCACGCCAATGTTTACTTCCCCGACGGCAGAGCGCCCTACATACCGATGGAGCGCCCGAAGGAGGAAGTGTGGGCGGAAGTGGCGAAGTACGGCGGGATCATAGTCCCGCACCACACCGGGTACGGCAGGCCTGGAATGCGGATGAAGGACTGGGAGGCGTTCCGGTGGGAGGGATCGCCGCTGGTCGAGATTTTCTCCGCGCATGGCAATTCCGAGGCCTTTGACGCCGAAAAGCCGCTGATCGACAAGACGGAAGGAGCTTTCGTTCAGGATGCGCTGGAAAAGGGTCTAAAGCTGGGCTTCGTGGGCGGGAGCGATTACCACCAGGCTTTCATCGGCTCCAGGATCAAGCTCGGCGAGTTTCCCGCGAACATCAATGCCTGCCACTTCCAGTATCGATGCGGCTACACCGGGGTGTGGGCGAATCGGCTGGACCGGGAATCCATCTATGAGGCAATGCTGCGCAAGAGAACGTATGCGACCAGCGGCGGCCGAATGATCATCATGTTCAGCGTGAACGGCGCGCAGCCGGGGGAGACCGTACGGGGCGGGCAGGCGAAAATCCACGTGTTCGCGGCGGGGGAGGGGATGCTGGATAAGATCGAGGTGGTGAAGAACAACGAGGTCATCCACGTCCGGGAGCCGGGCGCTCTTTGCGCGGAATTCGATCTGGAAGACAAAGCGGACCCGGGCAAGGGCTTCTATTACGTCCGCGTCAGGCAGCGAGACGGCGAGTTGGGGTGGTCCAGCCCGATCTGGGTCGAAGGATAACATCTTGGTTCAGGCATAAGGTGGAAAGCATGACCCGCAGATGCTCGAAGATGGTGCTGATAGGTCTGGACGGGGTTTGCCCCGAGGCGATACTGCGGCTTATCGAAAAAGGCAAACTGCCGACTTTCAAGCGGCTAATCGATAACGGCGTCTTCGCCGACAACGCTCTTGCCCCTTACCCGACGATAACTCCCCCGAACTGGACGACCATCGTCACCGGGGCGTGGCCGGGCACTCACGGGATTACAGGGTTCTGGGTGCATAATCCGGGCGAGCCCCTGGACAAGACCCATTGCGCCGTGACGACGGATTTCTGCCACGCCGACTACCTTTGGGACGCCGCCGGGAAGGAGGGAATGAAGTGCATAATCATGAATTACCCTACCAGCTACGGAGCCAATCCCCCCGGGTCGGTAGTTATCGGCGGCAGCGGGCTTGCGATAAACGAATCCGGGGTCGGGCTCGAAGAGGAATCGTCTGAGAAGCTCATCTGCACGGTATGCAATGAGCAGCTCTTCGCCACCGACGACTATGCCCGTGCGGCCACGGTCGAGGTGGTGGAGGCCGAAGGCTGGAAGAATCTCCCGCAAGATGCCGGCGAAGCCTATGAAGTAGCGCTGCCGCTTTACTATCCCGACGCCCGAGTGCCCGTGGCCGAGCGGCAGACGTGGCACCTGCTCCTTCCAGAGAGCGATGGAATATACGAGCGAGCGGTCTTATGCAAAGAGCGCGATTACGACACGAGATTGGCCGAGCTTGAACCAGGCAAGTGGAGCGACCGAATAGTCGAGGCCTTCGAAACGGAGCGGGGGAGGGTGGAGGCGGCGTTCAAGGTCCAATTGCTGGAGCTTTCGGACGACGGGGAGGTCGTGAGGCTTTACTTCACGCCCATCTGCCGGTTGAGCGGCTGGTCGGTCCCTGATGATGCGGCCGACGAGCTGCGACACGTGGAGGGGCTGCCGATGCCGGGGTCGCGGTTGGCTTCTTACAGCCTGGGATGGATGGGCCCGGACGCGCACATGGACCTCTACGACATGATGCACGATTGGTATGCCGCGGCGGCCGCTAAGCTTTTGAGATCGGGCGAGTGGAACATGCTCTTCATGCACGCGCATCCCCCGGACTGGCTTGCCCACAGGATTCTGAATGAATCCGACGAGTTGATAAACCAGGACCCCGAAAGCCTGCGGGTCCACGATGGCATGATGACTCGGTGCTACGAAAGCATCGACAGGATGATAGCAAAGATTACGGACGCCGCGGGCGACGATGCCTTGGTGGTCGTCGTCTCCGACCACGGTACCGCGCCGAAAGGGAACGGGTTCCCTCTGCGTAAAGTGCTCGAGGACGCCGGCTATCTGGCTCACAAAGATGACGGATCGGTGGATTGGTCGAACACGAAAGCGGTCCCGCAAAGGGTCTGCTACGTGTACCTGAACGTCAAAGGACGCGACCCGTCGGGGATAGTCGAACCGGGAGAGGAGTACGAACGGGTCCGCGACGAAGTAATCGACCTGCTGCGCAACTACGTCGATCCGAAAACGGCGTTGCGACCGATGGCGCTGGTGCTCAAGCGGGAGGATGCGCGGGTTCTCGGAATCTACGGGGATATCATCGGCGACATCGTATACGCGCTCAGGCCGCCCTATGGCGGCGTACACGGCCAGAGGCTGACCACGGCAAAGCGCGGGACCGCTTCTCTCAATCCTCTGATCATCATGACCGGGCCGTACCTTAAGAAAGGGCTTCGGCTGAAGCGCAACTTCTGGCTCTTGGACTTGGTTCCGACCATCTGCCACATAATGGAGTTGCCCGTGCCCGAGCATACCGAAGGCGCTGTGATTCATCAGGCGCTCGAGGACCCCGACATCGACCGGAAGGGGCGCGAGGAGCTGAAGCGCGATTACGAGGAGTTGCTGCGGAATTACAATTCGGCGACTCTGGGTGGTGTCTGACGGCGCGAGTTACCGGGCGACTTCGCCCGCTTTTCCTTGTACATCTTCATGTCGGCCGTGCTTAGGAGTTCGTCGCATTCCTCGCCCCTGGCCGTGGCGGTCCCGACGCTCAGCCTTACCGGAACGCTCGTTTCGCCGGCGGATACTTTAAGAGTCCTTGCGGCGGACACGATTCGCCTTCGTATCTCGGCTGCTCCCGCCTCGTCGGTGTGAGGAAGCAGGACGATGAACTCGTCGCCTCCGTAGCGTGCCACGATGTCGGGCCTTCGCACGCTGTCATTCAGAAGCTTCGCGCCGGCCTTGATGACCTCGTCTCCCGCCTCGTGACCGTACCTGTCGTTAACGCCTTTGAGGCCGTCGAGATCGATCATCATCAAGCTGACCGGAATTCCGTAACGTTTCGATCTGCTTACCTCGCGTGAAAGCACTTCGTCGAAGAATAGCCGATTGTATAGGCGCGTCAGGGGGTCCGTTTTCGCCTGCAATTCGAGCTGTTGCCGCATCTCCTTTTGGTCGGACACATCGACGCCGACAGCGATGGCGCGGCTCTCGTCGACGCGGCTGACGGTCCACAGGATGCTTCGCCTGTCGCCGCGGATGGTCGTGATCTCGGTCTCGAACTGGCCGACGCTGCTGCCTGCCAGATGGTCCAGCAGCGTCTTGTGCGCCGAGGAGCGGGCATCGGGGTCGGGATAGACGAGTTCCCCCCAGCCGCGCTGAAGGATTTCTTCGCGCGAGTAGCCCGAGGTCTCCTCGGCGGTCCTGTTGCAGGTGATGACGTTGCCGAGATGATCGAGCGCAAGTATTATCGCGCCTGCCTCCTCGATCAGCCTCTCCGCCAGTTCTCTCGATCGCCTGGATTCCTCCTCCCGGAGGACCGCTTCCCTTCGCATTCTCGCGCGAAGCTTTCCCTCCTCCACGAACTCGCGAACCTGGGCCGCTCCGAACGGCTTTACCAGGTAATTGTCGGCCCCGGCCCGGATGCTGTTGACCATGGCTTTGTCGGAATCGTAGCCGGTCATAGTTATGATCGCCATGGTGGGGAAGAGATCGCGAGCCCACTGGGTGAGACTCAGACCGTCAAGCCCCGGCATGTAGATATCCAGGAATGCAACGTCAGGCGGGTCCTTGAGAATGAGCGCCTTGGCTTGCCGCCCGTCGGAAGCCAACGTCACCTCGCACAGCGACTCCAGCACGTCGGCAAACATCTGTCGCACGGCCGGGTCGTCATCCGCTGCGAGCACTTTTATGGGTGCGCTCATAATGACTTTATCGCTTCTTCCTGGGAGCCGGTGTCTTCGCGTCTATCCCCAGCTTGTCGATCCTATACTTCAGAATGCGGCGGGTCGTCCCCAACAAATCCGCCGCCTTGGATTGAACCCCCTCGGTCTTCTCCAGGGCGGTCTCAATGAGCTGCCTCTCGAATTGGGACACCGCTTCCTCAAGAGATACCTTGCCGACGAGGTTCCCGGTCGCCGGAGCCGCCTCGGGTGTGCCGCTTACCACTTCGGCGGACAAATGGGCGGGCAGAACCAGTTCGTCATCTCCGTGCAGGGCCACTGCTCGCTCGATGAGGTTCTTGAGTTCCCGGACATTGCCGGGCCAGTCGTAGCGGAACAGGGCGTCCAGCGCTGCCTGATCGAAGCCGCTTACGGCGGAGTTGGTTTCCTCTTTGAATTTCTGCAGGAAAAACCGGCAAAGAGGCAGTATGTCTTCGCGCCTTTCCCTCAGCGGGGGCACTTCTATCGGCACGACGTTTATCCGGTAGTACAGATCTTCGCGGAACTTGGCCTCGGAGACTAACTGCCTGAGATTGCGGTTCGTGGCGGCCAGGATTCTGACGTCGGTAGTGAGGGTGCGCGTTCCGCCCACCCTCAGGAATTCTCCCTCCTGCACCACGCGCAGCAACTTGGACTGGATGGGGAGGGCCATTTCGCTGATCTCATCGAGGAACACCGTGCCTGAGTTTGCCGTTTCGAAGAGGCCGGGCTTCTTATCGGCAGCCCCCGTGTAAGCTCCTCGCTCGTGCCCGAACAGCTCGCTTTCGAGAAGTGTCTCGGGGATGCTGGGGCAGTGTATGGCGACAAACGGCCCGTGGCTTCGGTTGCTTCTCAAGTGCAGCGCGCGCGCTATCAGCTCCTTCCCCGTGCCGCTTTCCCCCGTAATAAGAACCGTGGACTCCGTCTTTGCGACGCGATCAACGGTCTTCCACACTTTGGCCATGACGGCGCTCTCGGCAACGATGGTATCCAGGTTGTAGGTCTTTGATATCTGAGAGCGCAGGTAAGACACCTCGGAGGCCAGCTCCTGAGTGCGCAGGGCGTTCTGCACGATCACGCGCAGCTCGTCAACGTCGAACGGCTTCGTTATGTAGTCCGACGCTCCCAGCTTCATTGCTTCTATCGCCGTCCGGACTGTCTTCGTGGCCGTCAGCATCACCACCGGAAGGTCCGCGCTGGTCTTCTTGATCTGCCTGAGAGTCTCCATACCGTCTATTCCCGGGAGGCGGATGTCGAGAATGATGAGGTGGAGGTCCTCCGTATCCATGATCTGCAGTGCGGCCTCGCCGTCCATCGCCTGGAGCACGCGATGTTCGTCTCCCAAGGTCATCTTGATGGATGCCTGGGTGCTTTGTTCGTCATCGACGACGAGAATGTTCTTCATGGCCGCTCCGCGCCAGGGGCAGGTCGATGTGAACGCGCGTTCCCTCGCCTTGCTTGCTCTCCAACCAAATCTTTCCGCCGTGGTCTTCGATGATTCTCCTGGCGATCGGCAGCCCCAGGCCGATACCGCGAATCTTGGTCGTGAAGAAAGGGTTGAAGACCTTCTCGAGTTCCCCCTTGTCTATGCCCTCTCCGAAGTCTTCGACGGTTATCCTTGTGCAGGCGTCGAGAAGTTCCGCGCTGATCGCTACTCTGGGCGTATCTGATTCCATGGCCGAGTCGATGCTGTTGGAGAGGACGCAAGCCAACGCTTCTTTAAGCGCCGTGGGGTCGGCGAGGACCTTCGGGAGTGCCCGAGGGATATTGACTTCCACCTTCGTCTTTCCGAGCCGGATTTCTTCCTCTAGCTCGGCCAGCGCCGCCCGGGCAATCTGGGCTATTTCCACCGCGCTCTTCGCGAGCTGTGGCGGGTGCGCGAACCTCACCAGTTGCTCCGTTATGGTGTTCAGGCGATCCACCTCGCCCGAGACCACCTTAAAGAACTGATTCCTGAACGCCTCCTCGCCGTAACGCTCGGGGAGCAACTGGGTGAATGTCTTGATCGCAACCAGCGGGTTCTTGACCTCGTGCGCGAGCCGGGTGGAAAGCTGGCTCCAGAAGCTGCGCAGGTCCACTTCTTCGACCACCTGCGCGGCACCTTCCGGCTCGGATTCGTACAGAAGAAAAATGGCCTGCGCGTGGTTCAATCCGTTCGAATCGACGGGGAAGCAGGTGGCTACCAGTCTGCTGGAATCCCCGTCGGCGGGAGGCAGAGCCAGCGACTGCGGCCTGCCGTTGCGGATGCATTTGTCTCCGATGTCGGCGAGTCCGGGATGAAGCGCGGACAGACGCTTTCCCTGCGCCTGTGCCGGGGAAACCCCAAGGGAATCCGCCGCCCACTGGTTAACGTATTCGACAGACTCGTCCGCATCGACCAGTATGACTCCCGCGCGGGCACCCAGAAGGCCCTTCAGGTCCTTCCCCTCAACCTCCGCCCAGCCAAGCTCCAGGGCGCGCTCGATGGCCGAGCTGGCCACGGTGCCCAGAAGTGCCAACAGCTCTATCTCTTCGGCCGTGAACGACCCCGCGGTCAGCTTGCCGCCCAGCAACATGAAGCCGTTCAATCTGCCGGTCGCCAGCAGCGGCACCGCCACCTTCCCCTCGAGCGCCGAAAGCGATCCGAGAGCGGCGTAGAGCTGTTCGGGAGCCGACTCGCCGTGGAGCTCTTCCTGGGTAAGGACGCGCCTGTTCCGCACAAGCCACACGGCGAGCGGGTCGGTTCGCTTTATCGCGAGGTGTTCGAGCATCTCGCCGGGGTAGTTGATTGCGGCGGCCGCTACGTAGTGGCTGCGGGGCCTGTTGAGCAGGAAGACAGCGACTTGCGATGGAGAAAACAGGTCCCTGGCCGCTTTCGTCAGTCCCTCGGCGAGCCTCCGCGGTCTGAGTGAGCCCCGGATCAGCCCCGAGAGGGACTGCATAACGGAACGCGGGGAAAGTGCCGGCTGCGGACGGGGCGCAGCGGCGGGTCGGCGCCCGCGATAAGGGCCTTCCCGCTCGCCGGCGGCCAGTTCCCTTATCTTTTCCGCCTTCGAGATCGCGATGAACAGCTCATCCCGGTCGAATGGTTCTCCCAACACCTCCGCGGCTCCGGCTTCGTAAGCCTCCCGCGAGAAGGGGAGACCGGCGGAGGAAGCTATTACAACCAGCGGAAGGTGCCGGGCAAGAGACACGATCTTTCTGACGTCGTCGATACGCTCGGGGCCCTCAGGCTCCGCCTCGAACACCACAATGTCCGGGTTCTTGCGGAGGATCACTTCCAGGCCGTCGTCCAGAGTCTCGGCAACGTGCACGACGTAATCGTTGCCGAGAGCGACCTTGAGCGCTTCGATGACGGATTCGGTTTTGCATATAATTGCCGCGCTCTTCACCGCGTTATCCTGTCAGGGTTGTGGGACGTCAGCGGCAGCCTCACCGTGAAAGTCGTCCCCTTTCCCTCTTCGCTCTTGACCTCTACCGTGCCGTTATGTTGAACCACTATCATCTGGCTGATCGTAAGGCCGAGCCCCGTCCCGTGTTCCTTCGTCGAAAAGAACGGATCGAATACCTTATCAAGCTTCTCCTCGGGAATGCCGGCCCCGTCGTCGATGACCTCCACGATCAGTTCGGAAAAGTCGGCAGGGTTGGAGGTCCGGACCTTCAGCGTGCCGTGGTTGCCCAACGCCTGGATGCTGTTGAGGGTCAGGTTGAGAAAAACCTGCTTGAGTTGCGTGGCGTCGCCCAGCAGGATGGCATCGGTTGCGGTGTAAAGCGCCTCCACTTTGACGTTGTTCTCGGCAATTTGCGGCTTGAGCAGAGCAACCGTGTCTTCCAAGAGGCGATTAAGGTCGACCGTCTCCACTGATAGCTGGGATGGGCGCGCAAAGTCGAGAAGCCTCTCTACCATGCTGTTTATTCTGTCCACCTCGCTGAGCGCCAACGCGCTGAATTCGTTTCGGAATTCGGCGTCGTCGAACTTCTGTGGCAAAAGCTGAGCCAAAGTCCTGATCGATACCAGAGGATTCTTCAACTCATGTGCGACGGCCGCGGCCAGGGTGCCTATCCAGGCCAGCCTCTCCTGGTCTCTTACGCGCTTCCTGAGTTCCTCCAGCGTGGAGGCATCATTCAGTATGATGACCCCGCCCTGGGCGTTGCCGTCATTGTCCCTCAATAGAGATATGCTCACAGTCAAAGGCGTCAGGCCCTCTCCGCGGGGGGGCAACTGGTGATCGGAAAGCTCGCGGCCTGCTTCCATACACCTGTTCAGCAACTCGGGCACGCCGTTGGGAAGAACGGCAATACTGGCGCCTATCAGTTCCTCCCTGGCGCTCGCGAGGAGCCTTGCGGTGGCTCGGTTGACGAACAGCATCTTGCGGTCCTTCCCCACCACAATAACCGCACCTGACAGGCAGTCGAGGATGCTCTCCAGGCGGATCCCTTCAGAGTCAGTGAACGCGGCGGCGGGGGAGCAAGCGAACGGGTTGCTTCCCGCGCTCGCGCTCTCTTCGGCGCTGCCGGTCGCGCGCGAAACAGACCCCCGCGCTCCTCTCCCTCCGCGCGAACTATCGCCGGCAGAATTCTTCCGCCTGAGCAATCAAGTGCTCCTTAATGGTGACGGAACTCCGTCACCCCAAAGGCCGGTAGCTGCGCGCATCAAACGGTGGCGGGCCGCCGGGCTTGTCGCGGCGACGAGCGAGACCAGCAGCCTTCCCCCTGTCCTCTCGGTTGTACCGCCTCGGATGCGGCATGAGTTCGGTCACGTAGACCTCAATGACAGGCTGCGAGTGTCCTCTGCGACATCGAAACAGCCGAAGCGCCCGCCGGCACCGATGCCCGCTACAATAATCCCCGACCTGCTCCCCGCGCAAGCCTGGTCTAGACAGATAATTTGAGCCGACTTTGCGCCTTCTCCTGGCGTCCACCCGTGCAGCGTTACAAAATTGTACAACCATGCCCGGGGCCTGTCAAGTCAAATGCGCGGCTTGTTTCTTCTCCCGTTATCGGACACTTCGGTGCACAAGTTTGGGCGAGTCGCCTGAGCCCGACAACATTTTTGTCTTCAGAGCGAGCCGGCGAATGCCCAACACAGATCTGCGCTCCGAAGTTGTGTGGCGTCTGTATCTCGCGCGCGCATAACGACTTACGTCGACGCAAGCATATAAAAGCTCTCGCCATGTTTCAATCGGCATGATCGTTGCGAAAACGGAGGAACGGTTCAATACGCAAACCAGCGGCGAGACAGAAGGAGGGACGCCCGGGGTGGACGATATACGGACCGTCGGTGTGGCTTAGCCCTACCGGGTTCAGCGAAAACAAATGTCGGTCCATCCCCGGGCGTTTCGGGGGGAGCCGAAAGGCGGGCGCAAATGAAACAGCTTCCAACAATAGTGGTAATCGATGACGAACTCGGCTCGCGCCAGTCGCTGAGGATGATCCTCAAAGACGACTTCAACGTTCTGAGCTTCGGCTCCGTATCCGAAGCTCTCAGGGTCATACTCGCATCTCCCAGCGAGATCGACCTTGTCTTCGTTGACATCCGTATGCCGGAGTTCGACGGCCTGGAGTTCCTCTCTCGAATCAAGGCGACGAATCCGGAGATCGAGGTGGTGATCATCACCGCGTTCCCCAGCGCCGAGACCGCCGTTGCCGCCATGCGAGCGGGAGCATTCGACTACATTGTGAAGCCTTTCGACATGCGAGAGGTGATGAGGGTGGCGCGGAAAGCGGTGGATAATCGCGAGTCCTCGTTGGAACATACCAAGCTGCTCAGGACCCTTAAGGATGAGATGCAGCGCACCCATATAGGAACCACTGAGGCGCTTATACAAACCATAGACGCCAAGGACTCCTACACCAGGGGACACTCCGAACGCGTAGCGGAGACGATGCTTCTGCTCAGCCGCGAGCTTGGACTCTCAGAGGAGACGGTGAAGAAATACTACGTCCTCGCCCGTCTTCACGACATTGGAAAGATAGGAGTCAGCGAGGCGGTGCTTACAAAGCCGAACCAGCTGAATGAAGAGGAATGGGCCCAGATGAAGCAGCACCCGGCCATCGGTTACAACATTCTGCAGCCGGTGGAGTTCTTGCGCGACGAACTCGACCTGGTCCTGCATCATCATGAAAGATTCGACGGCGGCGGGTATCCGCTGGGTGCCAAAGGCGCGAACATTCCTCTTGGGGCGAGGATGATCTCCATAGTCGATTCGATAGACGCTATGACGTCGGAAAGGTGCTACAGCCGCCGCAAAACGTTGGACGAAGCGATGAACGAGGTGGCGGCCTTTGCGGGGGTCCAGTTCGACCCCGAGCTGGTCGACGTAGCGCTCCCCGTGATTCAACGGCACTACAGGGGACAAGGGAGCAGGAAATCAGCATACGTGCCGATATCATGCTGAAGAATTGCGCCGTGCCGCGGCGAGCGCGTCAGGTTGTCGCCTGGCGCGAGCCGACTGCTCGATGGTGAGGCAAGCTCCGCGCCCGCTGTTTGCCTCAGGCCGCGCCCGTTAGTCTCTGCGTGGAGACTCGGGCGCGGCCACCTCTCCTTTAGCGACCTTTCATGGATTTCCCACGTCCTGCTGAGACGCGCTTCCCTAGGGGCGCTCCGCCCGTGGGACGACGGACCGCACACGGATGCGTCGGAACGGCACGGCGATGTCGCGTTGACGGGCTGAAAGGCGGAGCTTATAATGCCCTGGTTCCATCGCGGACGCAGTCGGTACTCGTTGTCGGCGGGGATTCGTGCGCATTCGGAAGCGCGTTTGACAGGAGCGAGACCTCCGCAGTTCTGATCCGATCGGGCGCTGCGGCGGTTTCCCCTCGGCGGTGAAGACCTGCGGAGATAGGGGGCTTCGGCTTGAGGCCGGCGCGCCTTCCGGGAGGCCGTTGCTCTTGCTGCCGGCGGCGACGTGGTTCGCGAGATTCATGGTGGATGATTCGGCGCAGGAGACATCTATGAACGCCCGACACAGAGTGATTACCACGCTGAGAAGGCAAGTGCCCGACCGCGTTCCGAAGTGGATATCATTTTCCGCCTTGCTGCAGGAAAAGTTTCGAGAGTGGACCGGCCACGACGACCCCCAGGAGTATTTTGACCTCGAACTCCGGAAGGTGACGGCGGGGCCGACGAAGAGGAAGACGGACTTCTCCCCTTTTATCGGCAAGTTGGCGGAGGGGACTCCCGTTCTCCACAGCTACGGTAATTCATCCTGCGACGAGTGGGGCGTCGGCTACGAGGTCGAGCCCGCGACTTACTACTCCAGGCGGATCAGCCCGATGCGAGCCTTCGATTCCCCCAAACAGGTGGAAGACTACCCGTTTCCCGACCTCGGCGAGCCCTACAGGTATTTGGAGACCAGAAGGCGGGTCGAGGAGATACAGCGGAAGGGTTACGCGGCGCTGTCATTTCAAGTGTCCACGATCTTCGAGATCGGTTGGTACCTTCGCGGGTTCGAGGAACTGATGATGGACATGGTCGCTCAGCCGGAGATCGCAGAAGCGCTCTTCGAAAAGATCACCGAAATAAGGTGCAAGGAAGCCGCGCAGCTTGCATCGGCCGGCGTTGACTTGTTGGCCCTGGGCGACGACATAGGCATGCAGGAAGGTCCCATAATGAGCCCCTCCATGTGGCGGCAGTGGTTGAAGCCGAGGTTGGCGAAAGTGATCAAATCGGCTAAGTCCGCCAACCCCGATATCCTGATAAGCTACCACAGCGACGGCAAAGCCGATGCGTTCGTAGGTGAACTCATCGAGGTCGGCATCGACGTTTTGAATCCCGTCCAGCCCGAGTGTATGGACCCTGTCGAGATAAAGCGAAGGTACGGGGACAGGCTCGCGTTCTGGGGCACGATAGGCATACAGAGGCTGATGCCGTTCGGTACGCCGCAGGAAGTCCGTACCGAGGTGAAGCGAATGATCGACACGGTCGGAGAGGGTGGGGGACTGCTCATAAGCCCCACGCACAGGCTCCAGCCGGAAGTGCCGTGGGAGAATATACGGGCCTTTGTCGACGCGGTGGAACAATACGGGGCTTACGGGGGGTAGGCGACGCTTGGAAGACAGCGGTCTGATCGCAGCGACCTTGGATGGGGACAGGCAGGCGTTTTTGGTCCTGGTGGGCAGATACGCGCCGCTTGCCGTCGCAGCGGCCTATTCTTTCGCCCGGGACATCGAAGTGGCGGAGGAAGTAGCCGCGTCCGGTCTTGTACTGGCTTACGGGCGATTGGGGGCGGAGGGGGAAAGGTGCAACATGCCGGCCCTTGTGGTCAAGTCTGTGCGCTTGGCTCACAGGAGCTGGGGGATGAACAAACAAGCTGGCAAGAAGTTGAAGGCGGTCTCGTGGATGAAGGCCCTCGATGAGTCTAAGTCCTCCACTGCGCGGCGCGAACGGTTCATGAACTCCACGAGGCGAGTCCGTGACGCCGTCAACAGGCTCCCCGTCCCGCAACGGCTTGCCGTTAACTTGCGATTCATGGCGGGCATGTCCTACCGGGACGTCGCAAGGGCGCTGCGAACCAAACCGGAGGCCGTCTCCGCCCTCCTGGTAAAAGGTTCGGCGACGTTGAGGAAGAAACTCATCGACCTCGAACCCAGGGAGCGGACATCGTGATCTCGTGTCCTGAGGCCCGCGACTTGATGGTGCTCTACATGGGTGGGCTGCTGGACCCGCTCCGGCGCGTGCAATTGGAAGGGCACGTCGACGCGTGTGCGGACTGCCAACAGGAATACGAAGCCGTGCGCCTGGGATACCAACTTATACTGGAATTCTACCCTCCCGTCGAAATGGATGTCGAGGGGTTCGTGGCGAAGGTGGATGGCCTGTTGCCTGACGAGCCGCCCCCCAAAGTCCCGGCGGCGGCCCGCTGGTTGGTGGCACTAGCCGGCTTCGCCCTGCTCCTTGGCCTTGCCGCATCGGCGGGATCGCTTGTGGGCGCGGGCGAGGTCAGCGCAACCGGCGGCTTGGCCGGCGTCCTGAGGATGGGGGGAGAACATAGCTCCAAGGCCCAGAAGCACGCCAGGTTGTATCCCGGCGATACCGTGGATACGGGCAGCGACGGCACGTGCATATTTGTCATCGGCAGATACGCCAGGGTAACTCTCTTGGATGATACCTCCGTGAGGCTCATCGGCTCTCGGGGAGGGCTGCTGGCCGACCTCGAGATCGATGCCGGCGACATGAAAGCGGTAGTCCAGCGCGGCCTGCAAACGCTTACTGTTTTCACGCCCGCGGGTCGGATGAAAGTCACAGGGACAGCCAGGATTCAGGTAACGCCGGACGCGCATTCTCCCGGCGGTCCGCTTGTCAGCTTGGAGGTTAATTCCGGGACCGTTGAGTGGGCGGGTGAATGGGGCCTTGACACAATTGTCGCCGACATGCGCGCCGAGGCGACTCCGGGCAGCAGGCCTTTAATACGACCCATGCCCGCATCCCCCGGTCAGGGCGATGAGGAAATCCTCTACGAAATGTTCCCGGAGACAAGCGAACAACCGTAAAGTCCAGGGTACCTGCGAGCAGCCTGCCAGGCAGACTTAGGAATACCGGGGGTCAGGTTCCCCCCGCGTTCCTATGCCTTGGCTGAAGATGAAGTGTCTTCCGGCTTCTGCTTGCCTTCCTTCTTTCCGCCGAACAGCTCGTCCAGCCTGCCGCGAGCCGACTCTCCCAGCGAGTCGGGGATTCTATCCGTATCGGAGCCGCCCTTTCTTTCCGTGACCCCCTTCATGATGTCCGCGAGCTGGGCGGTCGCTTCGCCGGCGTAAAGCCGAACCATGCCCGCCGTCGTCTGATCGTCGAAAGTGACCGCAAGGATGGCTCTGTCCCCGACGATGGCCAACTGGATGCTGTCACGCTTCCCTTGATGGAAAAGCACGGAGAACTCATCTTCGCCCAGAAGCTTGGCCATTTCCCGGGTTGCCTCGAAGCTGCCGGCGACGAGCGCAGAGACCGTCTGGTCGTCAAACGTCGTGGTTCCGCCGACCTTCGTTATAAGATGACCGTCCAGGTCCACCAACATGGCACACTTCGCTTTCGACAAGCGAAGCAACTCCTCGAGGATCTCGCCAATGTGGCCTATGTCCTGCTCATAGAAGAGGACCCTACTCCGTCGCAGTTTTTCGCTTTCATTCATTTACAGCCCCCGTCCAGAAAAGGCCTTCGCTGGCGGTATTACACGTTTTTACTTTGTAAGCAACACTACTGCGATAACTATTCCAATAAGCGCCACTACCGCAGCGATTATCACAGCTATTATCGGCGACCGCCGCCCGGAACTGGAGTCAAGCTGAATTCGCTCTCTGCTCGGCGGAAGTGCGGGCTCCGCCGCAGGTGTCGGCCCGGGCGATGGTGCGGCCCTGGCAGGCTCCGCTGACGGGGGCTTGTCCACTCGAAGCGGCCGAGCGGCGGCCTCCAGCTTCCCCAGCCGCTCGTGGACAGTCGTCGTCGCGGCTTCGGCGGGTGCCTTCGCTCTGACGCTCACGGCCTGCAGGACGAGCTCCGAGCACTTCTTCAGCGTGTCCAGCACCCCTTCGCCGCGCACTGCGGATGACCCCATCGAGGGCCACTTGAGCCTGTTGAGCTTTGCCTCCATATCGCTGATCGGAAGTATGTCCGGCAGGTCGCGCTTGTTGTACTGCATGACTACAGGTACGTCGACAAGGTCGACGCCGTATTCCGCCAGGTTTTCTTCCAGATTCTTGAGCGATTCGAGGTTCTCATCCATCTTGTCAGGCTGCGAATCGGCGACGAATACGACCCCGTCCGCGCCTCGCAGCACCAGTTTTCTGGTGGCGTTGTAATAGACCTGCCCGGGGACGGTGTAGAGCTGAAGCTTGACGTCCAGGCCGCCGATCTTGCCGACATCGAGAGGCAGGAGGTCGAAGAACAGCGTTCGGTCCCCGTCAGTGGCGATGGAGGTGAACCGCCCTTTCGCCTCGTCCGGAAGGATTTCGTGAACCTTCTCGAGATTGCTCGTCTTCCCGCTCATCCCGGGGCCGTAGTAGACGATCTTGCAACTCAGCTCGCGGCGGGCGAAGTTTATCTGCACCACTTTGCGCGCGTCCTCTATGGATTCAGAGTGAGGATGTTCCTCAGGCGGTGGGCAGCTCCTGCAATCTGCAGAAGCGTCATGTCGAGGTCGATGGTCATATCCGCCACAACCACGAGGAAAGCCCGCTCGAGATCGACAAAAACCATCTTGCCGTAGGCTGAACTCAAGATGAATTCCTGCAGGCGCCCGAGAGATAGCCCCTCAGCAGCCTTTTCGGTGGCGATGATGATCGACGAGGCCATCGCGGCGACGGCCTCTTCGCTCAGGCCGCTCCCCAGATGGGCGGCGACCACGATCCCGTCCCGAGTAACCACGGCACAACCGCGAACGCCCACTTCCTTGTTGAGGTCTTCCAGTATGTCTTTCATTGGCTCCCAAGAGACGTAACGGCGGAAATGTAATCGAGGGCTGCATCGCTTTTGGTTTCGCCCCCGCAGATCACGGCAAATCTTCCCGTAGGCACAGTCCTCAGGTATATCCTCCCTTTGGAGGTTTTCACGACCCCTTCATTGAAGGCTCCCGTATCCATCCTGAGCGAGCCGCTCTGGGCAGCCTCAATAACATCCCCAATTGCCTCCGCGACCTTTCCCGCGTCGATTCCCTTTTCAACCTTCGAGGCCATGGTAGCCCCCTCTTCGCCGAGGAGGACGGCAGCTCGGAATCCGGCAAAGCTGGGAACCTTGCTCAGCCGGGCCGCCATCGCTTCGGAGGTGAAGACGGGAGCCGGGCGACCATGAGGTCCTTCCCCACCCAAATCCATAACTAGACACTGGGCGCGCTCGACGTCCTTGCACGCCCTTTCAGGCTCGTCGCACCGATCCGGCTCGGCGCGTCTGAGGGCTTCCTGCAGCTTGAGCATGCGCTCGTCGTTAAGGTACAGGCGTGAAACCTTGTCAACGAGTTCGCGCGCCCTCGAAGTACAACCGATTTCGAGATATAGTTGCCCCAACAGCAGTGCCGCTTCGGAGGTGGAGGGCTGAATCTCGATTGCCTTCTCGAGAGCTTGCAGTGCGGCGATTCCATCCTTTGCGAGCATGCTCTCGCGGAACCGCTCCATCCTCATGCCGCCCAACCGGAGGTGGAGCTCAGGCGATTTCGGGAATGCGGCCAGTCCGTCCATGCAGGCTTCCAGTGCCGCGCCGGCGTCGCCCGCCTGATTGAGCAGCTCGGCGAGTTCGGCGTACTCTTCCGCCTTGGCCGACTTTCCCTCGACGGTGCTCCGCAGGTGCGTGATTCGTTCTCGCCTCCATAGCCGCTCGGCTTGGGAAAGCAAGCGAGTTATATCCTCCGCCTCGGGGAACTCCGCCGCGGCCTTGCGCGCAATCTCCAGAGCTCGGCCGGTTTCGCCGGACCGCACGTATTCCCGGATAAGCTCTGCCGCCCTCCCCGCAGTCGGATCGCGGGCGAGTTCCCGTTCGAGTTTGCGCCTGTGCGCACCCTTGCCTGGTCTCCCGAATGCTGGTGTCACTGGCCTTTTCCCTCCCTTCAAATGCCTTACGGCTGCTAGATTCTAGCCGCGGTTAATCGTGCGGTCAAGCACATTACTTCCCGTCGCGGCGATACGCGTAAATGGCGCAGTCTCGTGAGGTCACGAATACCTCTTTCTCCGTCAAGAGAGGAGAAGAACTGATACCGCCGGCGGTTGTGGCGGGCCAGACGATCTCCTCCGCCTCCATGTCCATCGCGAAGATCGCTCCCTTCGTCGTGGCCGCCACGAGGAGGTCACCATCTGATGCCAAGTGCGCCGGGGCCTCCTCCGGCAGTTCGATCCTTTGCACTTCCGTGCCGGTACGGGCCTGGAATACCGCCACCTCCCCCAGGTGCGTTGCCACCAACGCCTGTCCCCGCGACGCCGCCGGCGGGGAACTGAGTCTGCCGCGCGCCACCTTTCTCCAGATAATCTCCCCTGAATCAGCGTCGAGCCCGAGCACCTCCCCGTTCGAGGAGGCCACTATCGCGGTGCCGTCCGCAAGGGCAATGCCCACCGGGTTGACCCCCGTTTCCTCGGACCAAACGACGCTGCCGCTCACTATGTCCAGGGCCAGGACTCGTCCTTTTTCGGTTGCGTAGATCGCCGACTTGCCGTACCTCGCGGCGCTTGCGCTTACGGAGGAGCCTGCGTCGACCTTCCAGGTGACGTTGCCGCTCGAGGTGGAGAATCCGTAGATCGATCCGTCGGCGGAACCCACACAGCCCCTCTCACTGGCTGCGTCAACTTCCGGGGACGAGCGGACGAAGCCGTTGGTCGCGAAGCTCCACCGCGGCTCGCCGGACGATGGGTCAAATGCGATCACGCCGCCATCCACCGTTCCAACAATCACCACCTTGTCGGTAACCGCAGGTGTGGACGTGACCTCCGACAAGGCCCCTGTCTTTCTCTTCCAAAGCTGTTCACCGCTGCCGGCCGAGACGGCGTACACATGCGTGTCCCTGCTGCCGAAGAACAGCACTCCGCCCCTGAGGGAAGGGGCCGTATCCAGAGCCCCTTCGGCTCGGAAAGTCCACAAAGGGAGCTTCGACAGCGATACCAGCTTCGCCCACTCCCTCGGCTCGGAAAGCTGGAATGTGACTGTTGAGAAACCCGGCTTGACCACCGAGACGCGACGTGGAGATTCGGGGCTGTAATGGAGCACCTGCGGTGTTTTCCCAACAAGCTCCCCTTCCACCCGCACCTCGGCGCTCATGGGCTTCGAATCGATGAGAAACGGCAGCCTTACCGGGATGTCATTGCGCGTGGCGGGGTACTTGGCAAGAATGCCTGAAATGACCACATGGGCTTCTTTTACATTACCAACCCTTTCTAACTCCTGTGCTGCCGCCACCTCGGTCCTGGCCTCTTGCAGCTCCGCACGAAGTGCCCTGGCTCGCTCGCCCGCCAGTCCTGCAAAAGGCAAAAGGTCCTCGTCGCCGGCGAGTCGGTCGTATATCTCGATTGCTTTCGACGCCAGCCCTGCCTTCTCCAGTTCCAGGGCTTGGTTCCGCAAGGACCGCGCCATCGCGACGAGCTCGTGCGCTCTTACATCTTCGAGCTTTTCAAGCACGCTTCTTGCCTCTTTGGTCTTGTACCCGGGGAACGCCGCTTGAAATGCCTCTATTCGCGCCCTCGCGCCGGAAAAATCTCCTTCTTCAACAAGCGCCTGAGCGCTCGCAACGGCTGCTTCAAAGGCTGCCGCCGCTTCTTGCTGCGCCGCCAGCTTGCCGTACTCCTCTGCCCGCTTCTGCGCGGCGGACCTGATCGGAGTGCCCACCGACGTCGTTGCCAAGTGCGTGAAGAGTTCCCCTGCCTCCTTGTACTTTTCAGCCAGTTCCAAGTCCTTGGCCCGCCGCGTGGCCATGCTCAGGCGGAACTGAGATACGCCCTGGTACATGATAAAGAGGAAGACGAGTATTATCAGCACGGCCGCCGCCGATCGTTGCGCGGGACGCGCCCGCAACGGCTCGTGAGATTCGGCTGCGAGCTTGCGAATTCTTCGAATCCGTGTCGTGATCTCTTCTTGCCGGCGTCCTGCGCGCGCGATGTTCTCGTAAATGGGCAGCAGCTCGACCTGCCTGTTGGGTGGCAGAACACGTTCCAGCTTGTTGCATTCCTCGTACGCCTCGTCGAAATTGCGTGTCGCGGCAAGGAGTCTGGCCAGCGGCAGCCTGACTGAAAGATCGCCGGGCTTGTTTTCCGACAGCAGCCGGTAGCATGCCAGCGCTCGGGGCCGGTCGAAGCAGACCCGCTCGAGGGACTCGGCTTCCTTCAGCGCTCCCGCCAGGTTTTGGGTGGATATATGCAATCTGCAAAGGAGTTCACGAGCGTCGGCGTTCTTCTCGTCGATCGCGATAGCCGTTTCGAGCGATTCCACGGACGACTGCGGCTCGGACTCCAGCAGCGCTCTGGCCAGCGTCACGTATGCGCCGGCCGCCTCCTGGTCGTCTCCATCTTCCTGGCTGTACTCCGCCAACTTCCTGAGATACTTCGGGGCTGGGTCTTGACGAACGGCCTCTCGGAGCAGCCAGCGGCTCTTCAGGTACTGTCGGCAGCCCCTGGACTCTTCGGCCTTGGCGTAGAGTTCCTCGGGCGTTGCCAGCCGAACCAAGCCCGCCGAGGAAAGCCTCCAAAGCGCGCTCACGGTGTCCGCCAGGCTTGCGCCGCAATACGTCGATACGCCTTCTACGTTGCGGACCCCGTCGACGCACGACAGAATCCGCCTGGCAAGCTCGTCGTCTTGGAGAACGTCGGCGTCTTGCTCCGAGGCGACGAAGACGTGCGTGGGAGCCCAGTCGAAACCGGAGGTCCTCTTCAACTCGTCGAACTGCCGCACCGCCTCCATGATCAGCGGGCCGGAATCGAAGCCCACTTCCGTGTACGGAAGCTCCGTCTCTTCCATCCCTTCCTTGAACTGAAAATCTCCAGCGTCCCACCCGAACAGTTCCACCAGCTTGTCCATCACCAGTATGCGTATGATCTCATCGATCTTCTCGCCGGACACCGACTTGTACGAGCGCAGGATTTCGCCGAGCGGCTGAACTTTCAGCGATTGCCTTCGCATTGCGTTGAGGAATTCCTGCTCTAAGATGATCCCGGCCTCGTGGAGACGCTTTCCAAGGAGCGAGTGCTCGGCTATCCCGACGTGCACCAGGACCTTTCCCGCAGTGTTGACGTGGAGCCTCCGCTCGTCCCTTCCCTGCTTGATGACCAGGGTCCCTTCCTGCTCTCCGTTGGCCAACATCTGGAGCAGGTCGGGCAGGCTCATCTTGTCCAAAGTTCCCTGGAGGTCCATTGCGCCCTCCCGCGGGCGGGACTATAATCTGGATTCCAGATGGTTGCGAAGCCACAAGGCGGCGTGTTATTGGACTTATCGTCGGGAATCTCCAGCATAGTTAACTGCAATCGGCACCATCGTCCGGGGGGGCGGGGAGTATTTCCGACGCAGGGGTCTTTCGCTTGGTTTTCGGCGCGCCCGGGGGGCGCGGGCGAGGCGGTATGAGCAAGCTGCGAAAAGGGCTGGTCGGGTACGCATTCCTCACCCCCAACTTGGTCGGCTTTCTCGTCTTCATGTTCTTCCCCGTGATCGCCTCACTGGTCCTTAGCTTCACGACTTACGAACTCGTAGGCGGGCCGCTGAGCGCTTCGTGGGCGGGGCTGAAGAATTTCGCGGCCCTGCTGGGGGGCGATCAGCGTCAGCAGTTCTTCCAGGCCGCGTGGAACACGGTCTTCCTGATGTTCGGGATTCCCATAAGCATCCTGGGGTCTCTTTTCCTCGCCATGGTGCTCAACCAGAAATTCAGGGGCATGGTGTTCTTCAGGACGGTGTTCTTCCTCCCGACGATCTGCGCCGGAATTGCCGTCCTCATGCTCTGGCGCTGGATCCTCCACGACGACGGCTTGCTTAACGCTTTGCTCAAGCAGGTCGGCCTCAAGGGCGTCCGGTGGTTGAACGAGTCGGAGTGGATAAGGCCGGCGATCATCATCATGCAGACCTGGATGACCGTGGGCGGCATGAACATGATCCTCTACCTGGCGGCATTGAGCAACGTACCTCCGGAGCTTTACGAGGCCGCGGACATCGACGGCGCGGGCGCGTGGAGGAAGTTCTGGACGATAACATGGCCGATGGTCTCGCCCACGACCTTCTTCATCGGGGTCATGAGCGTCATACGCGGCTTCCAGGCGGGGTTCGAAGCGGCCATGATCATCGCCGACGGCGCGGGGCCCGGCGGCGCTACGAGATTCTTGAGCTACTTCATATACGAGCGCGCCTTCATTCATTACCGCATGGGCTTGGCTTCCGCCGCCGCTTGGCTGATGTTCCTGGCTGTGCTCGTGCTCACGTTGTTGAACTGGCGGTTTGGTGGCAGGAGGGTCATCTACTGATGCCCGCGCTCGCTCGGACAAGCCCCAGGTTCTACGAGAAAAGATCCGTACGCCGCAGGATCGCTATGGTCGTTACGTACTTGGGCCTCTCCGTCGTAGGCATTACGATGGTCCTCCCCCTCGTATGGATGCTTTCTACCGCTCTCAAGAACGAAGCCAGCATCTATTCGATACCTCCCGAATGGCTTCCGTCCGAGACCAGGCACTACATAACGCTCGAAGGCGAAGAAGTGGAAGTCAGGCTCCTTCGCAAGCGAGTGAAGGCGGAGCTTGTGAACCCTTCGGATAGGGGACGTTTGCTCGATTCCGTGCAATTGGATGAGCCGGGCCGGCTTGATTTGTACGAGGCGCAACTCCGGGGGGGAGGGGAGAAGACCCAGGCGGCCGGCATCGCGGATGGCCTCGTTCCAGTAAACGTAGTCGAATCGTACAGCGTGGTTAAGCTCAACGCCGGCGACCCTGAGCGGGAAAAGGTGTTGAGGGTGCCCTCGGACGAAGTCACTAAGAGGAGGGTCCTAGCGCCCCAGTGGGGCAACTTCGCCAGGGCGGTGAAAAGCATTAACATAGGAAGGGCGTACATCAACAGCATTTTCATCACCCTGGTCATCACCGCCGGTCAGGTATTTACGAGTTCGCTTGCGGCGTATGCGTTCGCCAGGTTGGAGTTCCCCGGGCGCGACAAGCTCTTTATCGGCTACCTTGCTACCATGATGATCCCGGGAGCGGTGATCCTGATCCCCACCTACATTGTCGTAAGGTACCTTCCTGATGCCCTGAACTGGGCATTCAGTCGAGAGGCGCAGGTCTTCTCCCAAGACCTGTTTCTCTTCGGTAAGTACGCAGTGGGAAAGGCCATAGGCATCGATTCCTACTTCGCGGTGATCGTCCCGGCGATGTTCACCGCGTACGGAACGTTCATGCTCCGGCAGTTCTTCATGGGGATCCCGAAGGATCTGGAAGACGCCGCCCGCATAGACGGCTGTTCCGCCATAGGCATATACCGGCACGTTATTATCCCCCTTTCCAAACCCGCGCTCGCGACTTTGGCCGTCTTTACGTTCATGGGCTCGTGGCGGGCGTTCATGTGGCCGCTCATCGTCCTCAACACCGAAGACCTCTATCCGATACCGGTGATGCTGCGCAGCTTCCAATCCGCCTACACCGTGGAATACAACCTCCTGATGGCGGGGGCTCTGGTGGCGCTGGTGCCGACCGTGATAGTGTTTATGGCGGCACAGAGATACTTCCGGGCAGGGATAAGACTGGGAGCGATCAAGGGATAGAGGGATTCCGCGCCGCAAGCCGGCGGAGCCATTACTCGGCCCATTCCTCTTCGGAGCCGCGGGCTAGTATTTCGTTGACCTTGGCGGTCGCCTCCACGAGAGCCTTTTCCACATCCCCTCCCTGTTCGACAATCTGGTACCTCACCGCCGCTTCCATGACGTTCCAGATCTCGGTGAGTTGGGGAAGGCGGGGCGGAATACGGGCCTGGGTCTCCAGGGCCTTGATGAACGTCTCCTCCTGGTACGGAGTGCCCGGCTTTATGAAGAAGTCCGAATAGGCGACTGTCCGCCTGGCTGGAATATCTTCCCCGTAGATCGCTCTCGTGATCCCCTCGCGGCTCGCCAGAAACTTGACGAATTCCCAGCTTTCTTCGGGATGTTTCGTGTCCTTCCATACCGTTGCGCCGATGCCCGAGTAGCGGGTCTTCCGCCCGGCCTTTCCCTGTGGGAAAAGCGAAACACCTACCGTGAAGGGCCAGATCTTCCCCTCGCGCGCCAGCAGCACCCACGGGCCCTGCACCGTCATGGCCACGTTTCCCAGCTCGAACTCGTTCGCGAGCTGCCCTATCCAGTATCCTGGCGGGATAACGGATCTGTAGTATTCCAGGCTCTCAATGGCTACCGGTTGATCCAGCAGGCAGCGGGTTCGGTCGGCGCTGATGTATTCCCCGCCGTTGGACCAAAGATAGAAGGTGAACTCGTAGGGATTGAGGCCGAACTGATCCAGCTTGCCGTCCCCGTCGCGGTCGCGGGTGAAGAAATCCGCCGCTTTCTTCAGGTCTTCGAACGTCCACGTCTCGTCCGGGTAGGGGTAGCTGTTCTCGTCGAACAGGTCCTTGTTGTAGATGAGGCAGAAGGTTGACCCCCAGAGCGGCAAACCGTATTGCTTTCCCCTGTACTGGTATGCCTCCAGACCGATGGGGAAGAAGTCGGAAAGATCGTAGCTGTCTTCTTCGATGAAAGGCGTCAAGTCGAGGAAGGCCCCCCGGTAGGCCAGGGTGGGAAACCCGAGGTAGTGCTGCTCCATCACATCGCCGGCCTTGCCGCCGCCTATGCCGACCATGACCTTGCTGAGGTAGTCCCCCACAACGGGGACGAACTTCACGCGAATCTCGGGATGCTCGCGTTCGAACGCTCTGGCGGCCTCCTCTAGGTTCTGCCTCCGGTCATACGTGCCCCATCCCCAGAACTCTATGGTCACCTCCGCTCCACGCTTCTTCGCGGTCAGGACGTGGCCGCTGAAGAAGATAAGATAAATGAACCCGATGACGACAGCACCGATCACCAGGGCTCGAATGACGCGATTCACGGCGCGACCTCTTTCTCCACGTGTATCACATTCTGTTCAAATCACATTGTATCTTGCGTCGCCGAGTGAGTCTACACGGGTTGCTGGGGCGTGCCCCCCGAGACGCGCTCGACCACACGTTCCTTAAGGAAGATCATGGCCACCAGCGCGACCACCAGTGTTACGACGGAGGCGAGCCCGAAAAGCGTGGGTATCCCCCACAGGTCGGCCATCTTGCCGCCCAGAAGTAATCCCACGGTGCCGCCCAGTCCTGTTCCGACTCCGTAAGCAAAGGTCTGCCCCGTGGTCCTCAGCCTGCCCGGCACTTCGCCGTCCACCAGGGTTACCGTAGCGACATACGATGCGGCGAAGCTCAATGAATGCAGGGTCTGTCCGAGGCCGATGAGCCAATAGTTTTCCGCGGATGCGAAGATCGCCAACCGTACCGCCGAAGCCGATATTCCCATCACGAAAAGCCACTTCTTGCCGACCTTCCGGCTTATGCTCCCCACAAAATAGAAAAAACCGATCTCCGGGATGACCGCGATGGCCCAGAACAGGCTCTTGAAGTTGTCCGCTACGCCCAGTTCGTCGAGGCGAATCGGCAGGAACACGTAGTACGTCATCATTACCGCCGCGTGGACCGAGCCGCAAAGAACCAGCAGCAGGATGTTGGGCGAGAGCACGCGGCGCAGGATATGCCATTTGAGGATGTTGGTGAAGTGGGCCGGCCGTTGCTCGGGGAGCCTCAAGGCTGATACGGCTGCGAGTGTGGCGCATACGAAGTAGCCGGCAAACATCGGGGCCAATCGTTCCGGGGCAACGCTTTCTCCCGACTCCTTCCCCATGAAAAGGCTCAGGACCCCCAGGGGGATCACGAATCCGATCCCGCCCCACATTCTCAGCCTCCCGTAATCGTGCTTGCTCGCCTCCACGAACTCAAGCGCCGCCGCGTCGCCCATTGACAGGCTAGGACGAAAGAAGAAATTGAATAGCACCAGCACGGCCATCATCATCCAGAACCCGTCGACCACAAGCAGCGCGGGAAACGTAAGGCCTGATAGAACCATCGTCAGCGCAAGCGGCTTTCTCCGGCTTCCCATGGCGTCGCACGCCAGTCCCCACAGGATGGGAGAGACAAGCGTAAGGATAGGCCCCACCGCCGAAAGGGCCCCCACCTGGAAATCGCTCATCCCCTTCCTCTTCAGAAAGACGCTGATGTAGGGGACAAAGGTGCCATAGGCGGCATAGATGGAAAGGTAAACGCCGATCATGCGCAGTTGGCCGCGTCTGGTTGGATTCTCGCCGCCCGGCAAAAGGCTTTCTCCCTGGATGAGAAGACCTGGAGACTACCCCCTACCATCTTAACGGTCAAGCTTGTTCGGGGGACAAGGCCGCAGTTGCGGTTCGGCGGAGGCAGGCGACCATCCCCTCCGGGACTCGATAGATGTCAACGAGGGTCTTGCAGGCGAGGACAATTGCGCTTAGATTCTATTTAGCGTCCATCCGGGGAAGCTTAGCGGGGGCCTAGATCGGGGAACCTCTCCAATGAGACCTGTCCCAAGATCGATCCTGTGCCTGATCATGACCGCAACCCTCTGGACTGTTAGTTCATACGGTGCTGTCCCGTCGCAGATTTCCACTCTGCATCCAAGGGCTTTCGTGAGACATAACTCGGCAACTGTCGGGACTGGTCTCACGGTGGCCGAGTTCCAGGCCAGGGCGTCGGACCCGGCGTACTCAGCCTGGAGCAACCTCAGCGGCGGCGACCCGAACTGGGAGGGGATACTCACCGTTGCGGCCAGGTACCTGATGTACGGCAATGCTTCGGACCTCACTACCGTCAGGAACTGGCTCGTCTCGCAGACGAGCGTCGGGGGCGGCATGGTGACGACCCTTCGGCAGCCGGGAAACATGGCGCTGGCCTTTGACTGGGTGTACGCCGGGCTGTCGTCGGGTGACCGGTCGACTATCATGGCGAACATAAAAAAGTGGGCCGACGCCGCGGTCAACTTCCTCAACACCGGCGGGCCCGACATCAATCACAATTACACCTACATGGCGATAAGGTCCGTCGCCCAGGCGGG
>CAZBND010000001.1:112732-151612 GCA_964493415.1 uncultured Planctomycetota bacterium
CCGACATCAATCACAATTACACCTACATGGCGATAAGGTCCGTCGCCCAGGCGGGGCTTGTCCTCAAGGGCGAGTCCGGATACGACGCCGTGGCTGACGGCTACCTGGCAAAGGCCGACCTATGGCTCGAAGGGCAGGGAAGGGCGCTCGATGCCCTCCAGGCTAAAGAGGGGACGTGGTCGGAAGGCAATCACTACAACTACATGGAGTCCCTCAGGCACGTCATCTTCGTGTCCCACGCCTACCGGACCGCCGGCAACCGCAACTACTTCACCATAGTCCAGAACAACTACGGGAACTTCTTTGTCAAGATGGGGCAGTTCTACATCTACAACATGCGCCCCGATTTCACCTGGGAGAGGATCGGCGACATAGGGCAGCCGAAGACGCTGCCCCACAACGAGATTCAACACGCCGTCGAAGCGCTGGCGCTGGGGCTGAGCGACGCCCCGACGAGGTCGATGCTTCGGAGCTTCAGCGATCAAATGACCTACTACTGCGGCACCAGCGCGATCCACCGCTACTACAAGTGGGGCATGATGATGTTCTATGACAAGAACATCCCCACCACGCCCTCTTACGCGCAGCTCCCGCTTGCGACGCGGACGGCTGCCGGCACGTTCGAGCAAGTCGTCTTCAGAAGCGGCTGGACCGAAGACGACACGATGATCACGTTCCTTTCCGGGAACCACTTCACCGATCATCAGCATTTCGACGCCGGGCACTTCCAGATTTACCACAAGGGCGGGCTGACATGCGACGCGGGCACCTACGATTCGCTGGACAGCTCGCACGGCAGGGCTTATGCATGCCGGACCGTGGCGCACAACTCCCTCCTTGTATTCAACCCTTCGGAATCGTTCCCGTCGGGATTTCTCAACGACGGCGGCCAGCGCGTGATCCGCGGCCAGCAGAACAACACAACCTGGGACATATACCTTGCGAACCTGCAGACGAAGCACTTCGACGCGGCCGACGTGGAAGCTTTCCAGTATGACGACGGCGGGCGCTTCGGCTACGTGCGCGGCGAACTCTCCAAGGCATATACCTCGAAGGTGAGCCTCTGCAACAGGCAGCTCCTCTACCTCAACCAGAAAGACTACATGGTCGTCTACGACCGCGTCACGTCGTCGGATGCCGGCTACAAGAAGACGTGGCTCCTTCATATGACGCAGAGGCCGGCTGTTGACGAGGCCAGTCCTCCAGAGGGTGTGACGGTCTACGCCAATCCGTCGGTCGTGAGGATTGACAGGACCGGCAGCCAGAACATCGGTGCGCGCGTGGTGAATTATTCCGGCAGGCTCTTCTTCCACCCCGTGCTTCCTGCCTCGAATGAGCTTACCGTCATCGGCGGAAGCGGATACGAGTACTACGTCAACGGGACGAACTATCCGCCTTCCGGCTCGGCCGGTGCTCCGAGGGAGCCGGGCGTCTGGCGCGTCGAGCTTTCCCCTCAGAGTTCCGCCACTCAAGACAAGTTCCTGGTCGCCTTCGAGATAACCGACACCTCGACTCCGGCGATGGTCGGCACGAACGCCCTTGACTTCCCGGCGGCGGGGCTTCTCGGCGTCAAATTCAACGACGCGTCGGAGGAGCACGTGGTTCTTTTCAGCAGGAGCCAGGCCGGGGGACCCGTTTCTCTCCCTCTGAGCTATTCCGTGACGACGGCCGCCGCGAGCTATCACGTGCTGTGCGAACTCCCGCCCAATCAGTACGTCTTGGTGGATAACGGAACGGACGCGCAGGTGGTTCGTGCGGGCGCGGGCGGCGTGGCGGCTTTCACGGATGGGGCGACCGGGAGCCACACGATAAGCCTCTCGCTCGTCGGCACCACGAGGCTGACAGTTCGGGACTCGGCCGGGGGTGCCGTCGCTGTCATCGATTCGCTGGGCAACCTTTTCCTGGCGGGCTCGCTCACGGAAGGCGGCACGCCGTCGCCGGGCTTTGGGGCGAGCGAGTTGCTGGTGCGCATGGTGGGGACCCCGCTGCTGCTCGTCGATGATGCCGGAAATGCGACCCTCACGGGAAGCTGCTATGAGGAACAGATTTCCCTCAGTCCTCCTGCGCACAGCTTCGTCGTTAAGAACGACGCCGGCGACGTGGTCGCGTACGTGGACCCGTCAGGCGATCTACGTCTCGCCGGGAAACTCTTCGAGTTCGTGACAAAGTAACCCCGCCGTCTCAGTTGTCGGTTTCCTTTTTCCGGACCGGTTCTCCTTTCCCTCTTCGTTCTTTCCTTCAGCCGCAATTCCCTGACGCCATTTCCTTTCCGGCCCGTGGCGGCCGCTCCGGACGCGGTTAGGTGTTTAGAGGGTCGAAATGGCTGACGATAAGACATCGGGGGAGGGGACGCAGAAAGTGAAAGGGACCCAGGTACGTCGGAGGAGGTTCATGATACCGTCGCGTTGTGACGCGAGCACGATGGGAAAGAAGAACATCGGTTTCGTGTCAACTCGCCTTGCAGGTACGGACGGGGTATCGCTTGAGACCCAGAAGTGGGTCGACGTGCTCCAGGACATGGGGCACGAGTGCTTCTTCATGGCGGGAGAGCTTGACCAGCATCCGGAGAGGCGTTTCCTTCTGGAGGAGGCGCACTTCCGGCACCCCGACATCAGGGAAGTTTACCTTGAGTCATTCGGTGCCGTCAGCAGGAGCCGCGAGACTACCCGCAAAATCCATGAGCTGTCGCGCCGCATAAAGGACAAGCTCTACGAGTTCGTAGAGCGATTCTCCATCGACCTGCTGATCCCCGAGAACGCCCTCGCGATCCCTCTCAACATCCCCCTCGCCCTTGCCCTGACCGAATATATCTCCGAGACGCGCAAGCCGACCATAGCCCATCACCACGACTTCTTTTGGGAGAGGAAACGATTCCTGACGAATGCGGTATGGGACTATCTCAATATGGCTTTCCCGCCGCACCTGCCTCCGATCCAGCACGTGGTAATCAACTCATCCGCGGACAATCAGTTGGGCCTCCGCACGGGTATTTCTGCAACCGTGATCCCCAACGTCATGAAGTTCGAGGAACCGCCCGCCGGCCCCGACGAGTACGCCGCCGCGGTGCCTTCGGCCCTGGGCTTGGAGCCTTACGAGAAGCTGATTCTCCAGCCGACGCGCGTCGTCGCACGCAAAGGAATCGAGCACGCGATAGAGCTCGTAAGCCGATTGGGCCTCGACGCCCGACTGGTAATCTCTCATGCCTCCGGCGACGAAGGCTACGATTACGAAAAGCGCGTCAAGGGCTACGCCCAACTGATGGGGGCCAACGCGCTCTTCGTCTCCGACATCATCAACGAGGCCCGCGGTGAGACCCCCGACGGACGTAGGGTCTATTCCATACAGGACGTCTATCCGCACGCGGATCTCGTCACGTATCCGTCCACCTTCGAGGGCTTCGGCAATGCCTTCCTCGAGGCCGTTTACTTCAAGAAGCCGATTGTGGTCAACAACTACTCCGTCTTCTCCGTGGACATCAAGCCCAGGGGCTTCAAGGTGATCGAGTTCGACGAGTACATCACCGACCACACCGTCAGGCAGGTCCGCAGGGTACTGATGGAACCGGAGACCTGTAGGGAGATGGTCGAGGAGAACTACCGTCTGGGCCAAAAGCATTACTCCTACACCGTCCTCTGCCACCGGCTGGAGAACCTGCTCATCAGTTGCTTCGGGGCGTAGGGCGGCGCGCTTGCCACTTCCGTTGATCTGAAATCTTGCGCGGGGTGCAGCCCTGTCACGGGAGACGATTGGGCGAGGTGAGCTTCGAGCTCCGCGCAATCCCGGGCCGAAAGGTTCTTGACATGCCGGAGCCTACGGCTTAGATTGCGTGGTTCGAATCCCTGTCCCCACTGTATTCTGTGAAGGAGCGCGAAATGGCCGAAGAGCTCGTCAAGGTACTATGGACCGAGAACGCTTTCGAAAAGCGTCAGACCAGCCAGAAATGCCCCCTCTATCTGCTGGTCTGGGAGTACGATTTCGGCTCGGGCGTTTTCACCGTGCTGCCGCATAAATACCTGGGCCGCCCCGGAAATCACATCGGCGACGAGATATATCACTGCGTCTCCGGCACCCTCTGGGTTTTCCTGCCCGACTTCAACACCATCAAACGCGTCGAGGCCGGCGAGACCCTCTACATGCCCGCTCGGACAACGCATGCTCCATTGAATGACACGGACGAAGACACTGTGGTTTTGACCTGCTCGGCCCCGCTTGACCCCGATGCCGACGTTCACTACACCATGGACCTCGCCGACATCATACGTTTCATGAGCGAGAACAAAGGGCAGCGCGACGAGGAGCCGAGAGTGTTCTCGATGAACGAACTGATATCCAAGGGCAGATCGTCCAAGTCCCCCGCCGAGCAACGCTTCGTCATGGGAAAGACCATGACCGCGGGCGGATTCTTCATTCCTCCCAAGCAGAACCTCTCACAGGAGGTGGTTCGAGACACCCCGACGGTCTGGTACGCGATGAAGGGCGAGCTGACCATCGAGGGAGAGAGTGCCGACGGGAAGAAAACGGTCCCTCAGGGGAAGGCTGCTTACCTGGCGCCCGGGGCTTCCGTCAAGGTGCGCAACGACGGCTCGGACGAGCTGCTGGTCTACTACGCGTCGGCCGTCAAGTAATCAGGGTACTCTGCGATGAAACTCGACGAAGCCTTCCGCGTTATCGATCACAGGGCGAACGCCCTCATCGAAACTCTCCGCGACATCGTCCGGTTCGACAACTCCGTGCCGCCGGGTCGCAACTACGACGCGTTGGTGGATTACCTCGAGCCCCGCTTCCAGGCGCTGGGAATGGAAACCCGGCGGGTCGTAGTCCCCGAGGAGAAACTTACTTGCGTGCCGTTCGACCTGCAAGGGCCGCGCGTCAATCTCGTCTCCACGTGGCGGACCGGCCTCGAGCCGGTAACGGTCTACGCGCACATGGACACCGTTCCCGTCGAGGAGAAATGGCGGCACGACCCGTTCGGCGGCGAGGTGGACGACGGCAGGATGTACGGGCGCGGCGTCACCGACATGAAGGGAAGCATCGCGACGCTTCTCACAGCGCTCGAGGTGATAAAGGAAATCGGCCTCCAGCCCAAGTACGAGATAGTTGCAGTCATGTGCACCGACGAGGAGATCGGCGGCTACCCCGGCGTATATCATCTCGCTCGCGAAGGAATGGTCAGAGGGCACGTTCTCTGCATGGAGGGCTTCCAGGACCCCAAGCTGTGCTTTTGGCTGGGCTCCGCGGGAATGGTCGACGTGACGATAACCACCAAGGGCAAGAGCTGCCATTCGGGAATGAATTTCCTGGGCGTGAACGCGCTCGAAGCGATGGTACCCATTCTCGATGAACTTCTGATCCTCAAAGAGGAAGTGGAGAAGCGGGAGTCGCAAATCCCTTCCTTCCCCATGCCGGGCTCGCCGTCGCCTCAGATGACCCCGATGTTCAACCTGGACATGATCGAGTCCGGCACGAAATCCAACATCGTTCCCGCGACGTGCACGGTTGTTCTCAACCGCCGGTACATCGTCGAGGAGGACTTGGAGGACGTGAAGGCGGAAACCCGGAAGGCCATAGAGCGCGGAAAGAAGCGAAGCAAGGCCCTCGGCGTCGATGTGCGCTTCGATTGCGACTATCCGGCGGCCGCCTACAACGCCCGGACCCCGCACGTCGAGCGGATGAAGGAAGCGATGAAGCTCGTACAGGGCTACAAGGACGCGGACTTCGCGTATGGGGGGCTCAGCGGCTCGACGGACATGGCCTTCGTGGCTCAGACGCTGAAGATGGACGACTTCGTCTTCTGCGGCGTCGCCAGGCCTGACGGGAACATCCACGGGGCCGATGAGAACGTGCGCGTTTCGGACCTCATCGCCCACGCCAAAGAGCTTGTCTACTACTTCTGCGCGTAAGACGCGCAGCCCCCGCGTGGCTTACCCGACCTCTGCCAGAACTTCCCTGAGGTGCTTCAGCGATGCGACGGCAAGCTCGTCGGCGCTGGGCTTCGGCATGGCCTCGACGGAGACATAGCCATCGTAGCCCACGTCCTTAAGCGTACTCACGATGCTCTTGAAGTCGATGTGTCCCGCGCCGGGGGCCCACCGGTTGCTGTCGGCCACGTGGACGTGCACGATCTTTTCCGCGGCGGCTCGGATGCTTCCTTCCATCGAGGGCTCTTCGATGTTCATGTGGAAGGTGTCGACGAGCAGGCCGACGTTGCCTTGCGCAATTCGCTCAATCAGTTCGGCGCTTTCCGATATGGTGTTCAACAGCGAGGTCTCGTAGCGGTTCAACGGTTCGAGGAGGAGAGACACGCCGCGATCCGCAGCATACCGCGCGCATTCGGTAAGCGCCTCGTCTAGCCAAGTCACGGCCTGGTCCTTTGAGACCCCTTCCGCGATGGTCCCGCGAATCAGGCCGATGATCACCATTGCATTCAGCTTCTCCGCCAGTTCCGTCTGCGCCAGTATTCGCTCGACTGCCCGACGGCGAACGTCCCGGTCAGGATTTGTGAAGCTCAGCCCCTCCTCCCCGTAAGCCTGCCCCGTGCCGAGCGCGGGGATGCCGAGGTCGAGTTCCCCCGCAAGCGACAACATCTCTTTGGGGTCCACCATGGCGGGGTCGCGGACCGCCAGCTCCACCCCGTCGTACCCCAATTCGGCCATCTTTCTCATGCCGTCCGAGATAGCGCCCTTGATCGCGACCGCTTCGAACTTAGCCCCCGGCGTCGAGACCACAATCGCCGTCTTCATCCGCTTCTCCTTCCGCGCGTCGTTACGCCTCTTCCCAGTAGCGCACCAGAATGTCCTTGCTCCGCTTGGCGTCTTCGAAGACGTCTTCGGCCGTGATGCCCCATATCTCGAGCACCATCGGCACGTCGAATCCCTTCTCCTTCATCCACTTGACGATCCTGCGGTAGTCGAGGCAGTTGCCCTTGTCGATCGCGCGGTGATCGCTTCCAGTGAGCAGGTTCATCGCCGAGTCGCTCCGCGAGATGACGTTGTGAACGTGGAACTCCACCACCTTGTCCGCAAACCTGTTCAGGAAGCCCATGACGTCGTCCATGCTCGCCCTTCCGTCCCTTCCCTCGAACACCGAGTGGCCGATGTCGAAGTTGATTCCGAAACGAGGGCTGTTCACCTTGGTGAGAATTTCATCAAGGTCGTCAAGCGGGATCGTGATCTCGTATCCCAGCTTCATGTCATGCTTCTCGGCGTACTCAAGCATGCGATTGGCGAACTCCACGTTGTCCTTGATCATGTCCTCGTAAGGGCAGAAGGACCGCGACTGCTTCCCCGGATGGTACGTCAGCGTTTTAACGCCCAAATCGACGGCGAGTTCGGTCACTTCGACGTACTGCCTTATCGACTCCTCCTTTATGCCCGGGTTGAAGCTGCATATGTTGATGTCTTGGTGAGGCGAGTGGACGGTCACGTCCTCGAACACTTCGAAGGCCTTGCGCAGCTTCTCCCTGTCCTTCTTCCCGAATGTCCTTGGCCAGAAGCCCGCGTGCCTGACTATCGTCGGGTTGCCCATCACGCCCTGGTAGTCGGACGGCACAAGCTCGAACGTCTTCAGCCCGATTCCCTGCACCCCCTTGATTGCCTGCCAAATGTCAATCCCCGGAATGAAATGAGTAGATAGGCCGATTCTCGATGCGAAATCCATTGCACTTCCTCCGTCTTGCGGTCGTGATAAGATACCCCAGCACAGAACCCGCATTCTAGCACTCGTTCGGCTCAGGATCAATTGAGAGGCTTGTCGTTGGCTGCATCAAAGGACGGCTGTCTGTCACGCGGGGACGACGGCGACGAGAACGCAAGCTCGCTTAGGTGTCGGCCTCGTGGGTGAAGCCGCGCCCTCACCAACGAAATGACCTGATCCCTCGTATCGTATATGTCAGAGGCATGATATTTGCGACCCTGTTCAAGATGGCCCTGCACGTTTACTGATAACACTAAGCGCGTATAATCAACCGTGAGGAATGATTTTAGGGGACGGAAATGGCGAAAGACCCCATCTGCGGGATGGAAGTGGAGGAGAAGCCGGACGCGCTGACTGCCACGCGCGACGGGAAAACCTATTACTTCTGCTCTCCCGGCTGCAGGCGCAAGTTCATGCAGGAAGGCGAGGAGGAGTCCGAAGGGGAAGACGAAGGGGAAATCCCCCACGCATCACCCGCTGCGACCACGCAAAAGCGGATTCTGGACATCGAGGGGATGACCTGCGCATCGTGCGCCAGAACCGTCGAGAAGTCCATCCAAAACGTCCCGGGCGTCCGCAGCGCCACAGTGAACTTCGCCACGGAGAAGGCAACCGTTGAACTCGACCCGGACGCGGTGAAGCTCTCTGACCTGAAGAATGCCGTCGAGGCCGTCGGATACGGGCTCAAGGCCCCCGGCGAGAGCTTGACCCTTCCCATAACCGGCATGACGTGTGTCAGTTGTGCGAAAACGGTCGAGTCCGCCCTGCGAAAAACACCCGGAGTAGTCGAGGCCACCGTCAACTTCGCCACGGAAACGGCGAAAATCTCATTCGATCCGCAGATTACCAATAGGGAATCCGTCGTTGCGGCTGTTGAATCCACCGGCTATGGGGTCGGCGAAGCGAAGGCCGAAGCCGAAGAGGACGAATCGGTCAGGCGGATGCACCAGGCGCGGCGCCGTCTGGCGCTCGCATGGTCGGTCACGATTCCGATCATCATCCTCATGCTGCTTCGCATGTTTTTCAAGGTTGATATTCCGGGGTACTACTGGATCGAATCGGCGCTTGCGGTTGCGGTTATCTTCGGCCCCGGCGGCCAGACCTTGCGAAGCGCGGCCCTGTCCGTACGGCACGGCTCCGCGAACATGGATGTTCTAATCGCGTTGGGAACGCTTGTAGCCCTGGCAACCGGACCTGCCAGGCTGGCGAATCTGGGAATCGACAGTTACGCCGGCGTCGGCGCGATGATCATGGCCTTTCACCTCACGGGTCGTTACATCGAAGCGCGGGCAAGGGGGCGCGCTTCGCAGGCCATCAGGCGATTGCTCGAATTGGGCGCGAAAACGGCAACCGTTCTTGCCGACGGCGTCGAGAGAGAGGTCCCCATCGACGAGCTTCAGGTCGCCGACCTGATGCTCGTCCGGCCCGGAGGTAAAATCCCGACTGACGGCGAGGTCGTTTCCGGCGAAAGCTCCGTGGACGAATCCATGGCCACCGGCGAATCCATGCCCGTGCGGAAGAAGGCGGGAGATGAGGTCATCGGCGCGACCGTCAATCAGAATGGAATCCTGCGTGTCCGCGCGACCAGGGTCGGCAAAGACACTTTTCTCTCCAACGTCATCAGCATGGTCGAAGAGTGCCAGGGCTCCAAGGTTCCCATACAGGAATTCGCCGACAGGATCACCGCCTATTTCGTCCCGGCGATACTGGTCGTCGCTTTGGCCACGCTGGCTGCCTGGCTGGTATTCCCGCAATCCTTCCACGGCATCGTGGCGTGGGCCGATTCGTTCGTACCGTGGGTCAATCCCGACGTGTCCAAGTTCTCCCTCGCCATTCTCGCCGGAGTCTCGGTGCTGGTGATAGCCTGCCCGTGTGCGCTGGGACTGGCGACGCCCACCGCCCTCATGGTCGGCAGCGGCTTGGGCGCGCAGCACGGCATTCTTATCAGAACCGGCGAGGCGATACAGACCATGCGCGAGGTGCGGGCCGTCGTCTTCGATAAGACCGGTACGATCACCAAGGGCAAGCCCGAACTCACCGACCTCGTCCCGGCGGAAGGCGAGTCGGAAGAGGAATTGCTTCGGCTGGCCGCTTCGCTGGAGAGCTCCTCGGAACATCCTCTCGCCCGTGCCGTAGTCGAGGGCGCCAAGGCTAGGAGAGTGAAGCCCCACGAGCCTGAAGAATTCGCCGCCGTCCCGGGCCAGGGGGTCGCCGGCAAGGTCGACGGACACGAAGTCGCGGTCGGAAGCCGCAAGCTCATGGAAGCTCGAAACGTGGATTACCAGCCCCTGGAAAGCGCCCTTCGGTCTCTCGAAGACGAAGCCAAGACGGTGGCGGTCGTTGCAGTGGACGGCGTCGCCAAGGGCGTCATGGCAATCGCGGACACGCTCAAGGAAGATTCCCAGGAAGCCGTCGCTGCTCTCCAGAAAATGGGGCTGCATACTGTCGTCCTGACCGGCGACAACGAGAGAACCGCGCGCGCAATAGCCAAAAAGGTGGGCATCGAGCGCGTCGTCGCAAACGTCCTCCCCGACGCGAAGGTCGAAGAGGTCCAGCGCTTGCAGCGCGAGTTCGGCTCCGTCGCGATGGTCGGTGACGGCATCAACGACGCCCCGGCCCTAACCCAGGCCAACGTCGGCATAGCCATAGGCACCGGAACCGACATCGCAATCGAGTCTTCCGATATCACTCTTGTCAGCGGCAACCTTACCGCCGTCGTGAGCGCGATCAGGCTCTCCCATGCGACCTTCGTCAAGATCAAGCAGAACCTTTTCTGGGCCTTCTTCTACAACATGGTCGCTGTTCCCGTTGCTATCCTGGGACTGTTGCACCCTCTGATAGCGGAGATGGCCATGGCCGCCAGTTCCATCAACGTGGTGACAAATTCCCTCCGTCTGAGGAGGGCGAAGCTGTGAGCATACGAGTTTGCTTGAACGATAAGGAGGAAGGCGCACCCAGTGTGCCGCGATACGCCTTCCTCACGCGAAGCAGCGGCACATGGAGGGAGGCAGACCGATGAAACACAGCGCAGCGATTGTCGGCGCTGTCGTGGTGGCGGCTTTGGTGTTCGGCACCCTGGGACTTCTCGCCGCCGAGCAAGGCAGCGCGGCAAAAGAGGAGGCTACCCCCAGACCCCGCTCGATGATGACCCCCGGCATGATGCGCGGAATGCCCGAGGGCGGCATGATGGGGCCTCAGATGATGGGCGGCCCCATGGAATCAATGTGCCCAATGTGCTGGAAGAGTATGCACATGCGGGGAATGGGCGCTGACGCCGAGAAGATTCTCCTTATGTCCGATAAGCTCCGGCTCTCGCCCGAGCAGAAAAACCAACTAAGCGCGCTGAAGACCGAGCAGAAGATGAAGGCGATCGAGCTTAGAGCGGAGCTCGAAAAGGCCCAAGTGAAGCTCGAACAGTTGGTGGAAGCCGAGGAAATCGACCTCGATGCCGTCCGCAAGGCAGTCGGCGACGTCGCCGACGCCAGGGGAAAGCTCGAGTTCGCCGCTATCGAAGATGCTGTGAAGGCGAGCAGGCTCCTTAACGACGAGCAGCGAAAGAAGCTTAAGGAGCTCACCATGATGGGGATGGGGCCCCAAATGGGCTCGACCGCCAAGGGCGAGGGAATGATGATGCGCGAGGGCTCGGGCATGAAGCCCGAAGGCATGATGAGGCAGCAGGAGGAGGGCTCAGGTACGCGAATGAGGTGAGTTCCACCTGATTTCCGCGAGAGTTTGTGATGAGGCGGGCGCCAACGCCCGCCTCATCACCATTTCAGCCCGACGGCGACGCGGGATTCCCAGGGAGTTCCTCCTTGCGGCTCGGACCGCCGGCCTTCATGTAGCTCCGCCTTTCCGCCGATACCAATACTTGAACTCTAGCGACGGGACACAACGAAAACAGAATCAGACCAGCTTACTGGAGGTGGAACGTGAGAAGATTTGTTGTGCCGGCGGCAGGTGCCTTGGCGCTGCTGTTATTGGGCCTTTCCTACGCGGCGACGCTGGAAAGCATCCCTCCCGAAGCCAAAGTCCAAATCCGGGGAGGGGCATGGTTCGGCAACGTCGACGGGGATATATTGGTCGAGGAGGCCGGAATCGGTACCGAGGTGGACCTGGAAGGCGACCTGGGCATCGACGGTGAGACCTCACCTGAAATCCAGGTCAACTTCCGCCCCTGGAGCAAGCTGATAGTCGGATTGGGATACAGGAAGCTCGATTACTCCGGCACCAATGTGCTCACCCGCGACATAGAATTCGGCGGCACCACTTACACGACGGGAGTCGACGTCGATAGTGACATGCAGCTGGCCTTCTACGACATCGACCTCCGGCACGCCATCATACAGATCGCCAACTCCGAGATATGTTGGGGCGTAGGCGTCTCCATAGTCGATCTGGACGTTTCAGTCGAGGGCGACCCTGGCGGCGGCACGGTCAAAGAGACCGAAAGCGCGATCGTTCCGCTTCCCGGTTTGGCTCTTGGGGCGCGCCTCCAGCCGCTCGACCTCGTCTACGCTCGCGCGGAGGCCCGCGGGGTCTACGCCGGCAGCACCGGACACATCGTTGACGCCGAGGCTGCCGTCGGCGCGAACCTGACCAGGTACTTCAGCATCGAGGGTGGGTACAGGATATTCGATTTCGGCGTGGACGTCGGAGACGTTGACGCCTCGATGACCTTCGACGGAGCCTTCGTCTCCGCCTCGGCCCAGTTCTGAGGCGGCAACTCCGCGAAAGCGACATGCGGCTCGGACTCCCCTTGCATCTCCCTGCACTGCGAGTGCCTGTTCAGTGTGCTCGGAGGATGCGTCCGCCCTCGTAGCGGGCCGCCACGGCACCCGCCCTCTCCAGCAAGCATTGAACTCCGCGTCCCCGTCGGCTAATATCTCATTATAGGTTCCCGCCGCAGCGCGCGTGGAGAAGCAACACTTGGCCAGAAAAGTCACGTTGATAAAGGGAGATGGGGTCGGTCCCGAGATCGCCGCCGTGACCGTCGAATGCGTCCGGGCCACCGGAGCCGAGATCGAGTGGGTTGAGGTCGAGGCCGGCGCAGAGGTAATGGAACGCGAGGGCACGCCCCTGCCCGACAAAGTGCTGGACTCCATACGCGATACGAAGGTTGCGCTCAAAGCGCCCATCACTACCCCCGTCGGCAGCGGCTTCCGTAGCGTTAACGTGGCAATACGCCAGGCCCTCGACCTCTACGCCTGCGTAAGGCCGGCGAAGTCCTACCCCGGCGTTCGTTCCCGCTACGAAGGCATCGATCTCATCGTCGTTCGCGAAAATACCGAGGGCCTCTACGCAGGCATCGAATTCGAGCAGGGCCGCCAGGCGACCCTGCAAATGATCGAGAGGATGGAAGCCGCGACCGGAAAGCCCATCCCTCCCGATTCCGGGATAAGCGTCAAACCCATTTCGGTGACCGCCTCCGACAATATCGTCCGCTTCGCTTTCAACTACGCCAGGCAGAACGGCCGGGGAAAAGTCACCGCCGTCCATAAGGCGAACATCCTCAAGTTCAGCGACGGGCTCTTTCTCGACGTCGCCGGAAAAGTGGCGCAGGAGTTCCCCGACATCGAGTTCGAAGACCGCATTATCGACAACATGTGCATGCAGCTTGTGCAGAAGCCCGAGCTGTACGACGTCATGGTTCTGCCCAACCTGTACGGGGATATCATCTCGGACCTGTGCGCCGGGCTCTGCGGAGGATTGGGGATCGCTCCGGGCGCGAATATAGGCGACGAGATCGCGGTCTTCGAAGCCGTCCACGGCAGCGCGCCCAAGTACAAGGGGCTCAATAAGGTCAACCCCACGGCCCTTATTCTTTCGGCGGTCATGATGCTCAATTACATCGAGGAGCGCGAAGCCGCCGATCGCCTCGAGGCGGCCACGGCCGCCGTGATCGCCGAGGGGAAAGACGTCACCTACGACCTTAAGCCGCACCGCGACGACCCCGCCGCGGTCGGCACGCGCGAAATGGGGCAAGCCATCATAAGGAAGATTCAAAAAAGAGCCAAATAGGAGAGCCGTGCATGAAGTCCCTTGTGATCGTGCCCGCCTACAACGAAAAAGCTTACATAGCCGGCGTCGTCGAAAGGCTCAAGAAATATCACAACGATATCCTCGTGGTGGACGACGGCTCGAACGACGGCACATGCGAGATATTGCAGGACCTCGAGGGCGAGTTCGGCATTGTCCATATCGATCACGGGGCCAACCTTGGATACGGCAAGACGCTCATCGACGGTTTCGACTACGCCAAGGCCCACGGCTACGACGCTGTCGTTACCATCGACGCCGACGAACAACACGAGCCATGCTACGTTGTTGAGCTGCTGAAAGCTTTGCCCCGATGGGACATCGTCTCCTGCTCGCGGTACGCGGAGGGGGGCGAGGTCGTGGGATTCGTATCCCCCGAAAGGCGAGCCGTGAACGCCGAGATCACCGCAATCATCAACGGCATCACCGGCTACTGTCTCACTGACGCCTTCTGCGGCCTGAAGGCCTACCGGGTCGAGGCCCTCAAGAAACTCAGGCTCACCGAGACCGGCTACGGAATGCCTCTGCAATTATGGATCCAGGCCGCAAGGGCGGGGCTCCGCGTAACCGAAATCCCCGTATGCGTGAAGTACGTCGATCCCGACAGGAGCTTCGGCGGCCCCCTCGACGATGCGGAACGCAGGCTTCGTTACTACCGGCGCGTCATCCAGGACCAGGTGGACAGCGCTGCGGCGGTCACCGGCCGGCAGAATCCCTGCTGCCGGCGCTCGTGCTGCTGCGAATAAGCGGCCCTTGTCACTGGAAATCGGGGCGCGACGGGGTAGAATAATTTCGGCACTTGCCGGCCATTGCGGGCAATCTCCTTCTGCGGGCGAGGAGGTGAAAGACGGTGGCCGAACTTGCGATGGCGGAGTACGCGTGTCCTTACGCGGTTGACCCTCGTCGTTCCCACGTTCTCGACAAGATTCAATACTGGGTCGGCGACGCGGGCGTCGTTGCCGTGGTGTGTCCCTGGTACGACAACAGGACCTGCAAGAGCGTTTACCAGGGCAAGCCCGATCTCTGCATCATAAGGAACGCAATGGAGGAGGGGACCGCTTCACAGTGACGACCCCTCCCTATTCCTTCGGATAGCGCCTCTTCAGTTCCCGGAACTCCGGAGAGTCCACCCTCCAGCGCGGGTCCGGCGAGCCCAGCCCGCGGACCTTCTCGTCGGCAATGTCGATGCGATCCTGGGTCAGCGGATGCGTTGAAAAATATTGAAAGGTACGGCTCTGGCCACCCCGGTTCAGCTTCTGCAGGAACCAGGCCATCCCGTTGGGATTTATCCCCGCCCGGCTCAGCGTGTGAACGGATACTTCATCCGCCTCCAGCTCCGCATTCCGACTGTGTTTCAACAGAATGCCCGAGCCCACGATCTCCACCGCAACCTCCGCCAGCGCGTTCGGGTCTCTTCCCAGCGCAAGCGACCCGATCACCCCGTAAAACCGCGACCGGCTCAACGCCTTTGCGCCGTGACGCTCCGTCACGTGGCCTATCTCGTGTGCTACCACCGCCGCAAGCTCCGCCTCGTTCTCCGCTTCCCGGAGTAACCCCAGGTTCACGTAACAGTACCCGCCCGGGATGGCGAAGGCATTCACGTCTTCCGAAGCGACCCATTTGAACTCGAAGGTCTGCTCGCACGGAGGGGCCGAATAAACGAGCTCCGCCCCCAGCCTCTGCAAATATGTCGTCGCCTTCGGGTCCGCTTGGTAGATCGGATACTTCTTCTCGATCTCAACCGCCAGTTGCGCTCCCAGCCTGCTCTCCTGCTGCGGAGATATGAGGAATGCCTCTTCGCTGATCTTGTTGATGGTCGCGCAGCCGCAAGCGAGGGCCAAAGCCATGGATAGCACTGCCGCCGGACTCGCGCGTCGCCCTCTCATACTGCCAACCCCTTCTTCGAAACGCCATTTTCGCGGTCGCGCAATCCCTTGTCAACCGACTCCTTCGCGTGCGGCTTTCCGCGAGAAGGGTCCTAGCGTTTGGTCTGGAAAATCCTCTCCAGACGAACGGGGTCAAGCCTGATGTACAGGCTCTTGTTGTTCGAGTATGTAAAATGCCCCGGCGGACTTCCTTTCGGCTTTCTCACGTGCTTGCACTGCGCGTAGACGATGTGCCCCGAGCCCGACTTCCTCATCTTGCTGAAGTGAACGGCCAGGTTCGCCGCATCCAAGAGCGTCTCTTTGGGCACGCTCTTCCCCGACGGTACCCGGACCACCACGTGCGAGCCCTCGGCCCCTTGAACGTGGAGCCACATGTCGTTCCCCCTCGCAAGGTGTAAGACGAGGTGGTCGTTTTGGATCTTGTTCCGCCCCACGAGCATGTCGAACTCATCGGCCGATGAGAACCTGCTGGGGGCCAGAGGGTCGCGGCGCTTGGGTCGTGCGGGTTTCTCCGGCTTCCTCGGGACCAAGCCCTCCGCCGCGGCCTCCTCTTCCAGCCGCTCTACCTCCTCCAGAGACGAAACTCCCGACAGCCGCTCGGCGATTGCTTCCAACTGGCCCATCCTCTCTTCCGCCGATGCGATCTGTTCGTCTATGCCCGCGGCCGACGCCTTGGCCTTCCTATACCGCCGGAAGCACCTCTCCAGGTTCTCGGCGGGAGACAGGCGAGGATCGAGTTGAATCTTAACCCGACCCCCGCTTGCGCCGAAGTCGGGCAAGCAAATCTCTTTCATGCCCTTGCAGACTTCACCCATATGCGCTTTCAAAAGCTCGCCCTCACGCCGGATTCCCTCCGCCCGTCCTGCCGCTTCCCTCTTGGCGTGGAGCTTCGCGACCAGCCTTTCCGCCTTGGCTTTCTGCGAACGCAGAGCCTTCCCCAACTGCTTTGCTTTCTCCGCGACTGAGCCTTCTTCCTCAAGCCGCTGGTAGCGCTCCTCGATTGCCCCGTTGTAGCTTCCAAGCCGCGCGGCGGCCGCTTCCAGCTCCGCGTCTTCCTCTTCTTTGGGCGGAACGACGCCTGTCGCGGCAGGCGAGACGTAAACCTCTCCCGGCGCGATCGTGCGTTTCCGTCCCCGGAAGTTCCTAATGCAGGAGACGACCTTGCCTTCCTCGTCCGCAAGCACGATATTGCTGTGTGCCCCGGTGAGTTCCGCTATCAGCCGGTAAGTGCGCCCTTCCCCGTCGTCGGGCCGGCGGATTTCCATACTGACCACGCGCTCTCCCGGCTTTTGGCGGAATCCCCCCAGTCGTCCTCCCACCGCACGCTTCCGCAATGATTGAAGAAGGGGCGACGTGATGCCGGACGGCGGGGATTCGGAGACGAGATGCATCCGCGGAAAGTCTCGACTGGCCGAGATAAGGAGGCGCAGAGGGCGGCTTTTAGTTCTAATTGTCAGGACCAAGGAGTCCTCGGTCCTTTGTCGAACCTTATCAATAATCCCGCCTTGAGCCGCCTCCTTTATCTCAGCCAGTACCTTCTCGATTTGCGCGGCGGCGACAGACACCACTTACTCGCTCAACCCTGCAGGAATACGAACCGCAGGATGAATAGCACCGACAATAAATAAAGCAGCCAGTGAACCTTTTTACCCCGGCCCGTGATCAGTTTCAAGAAGGAGTACGTTATGAATCCGAACGCTATCCCTTCCGTTATCTGCATAGTGAAGCCGATGACGGTGATTGTCAAGAAACAAGGAAGCGCCTCGGTCATATCCCGCCATGCGATCTTCAAACAACTCGACATGATGATCGCACCCACCACGACCAGGGCCGGCCCTATTGCCGGATAGATCATCACTCCCCCTACCTCGTGGCCGGCGGAGACCATCTTCACGAGCGGGGAGAAGAATAACGCCAGCAGCATCAGCGCTGCCGTCACCACGCTCGCCAGACCGGTGCGCGCTCCCTGCGCGATGCCCGACGCGCTCTCCACGTAGCTGGTGACCGTCGAGGTCCCCAGCGCCGCTCCCGCAACCGTCCCTATCGCATCCGACAGCAACGCCTGCCGCGCCCGCGGCAACCCCTCGGGCTTCATGAACCCTCCCTGTTCGCCCACCGCTATCAGCGTTCCTATCGTGTCGAACAAATCCAGGAAGAAGAAGACGAATATCACGTCCAGGAGACCCAGCTTGAACGCCCCAACGATATCGAAGCGAAACAACGTCGGAGCCACCGACGGCGGCACGGACACTGTCCCCTCGTACTCGAAAATGCCCATGAACAGCCCCGCAACCGCGGCCAGCAGTATGCTTATCAAAATAGCGCCCTTGATGCGAAGCGCCATGAGCACGCCCACCGCCGCGAGTCCGAACACCGCCAGAAGCACCGCCGGCTCCGACAGGTTCCCGATCCCCGTCGGCGGCCCGACCCGCCCGCCGGTATTGACCAGTATCCCCGACGACTGGAGCCCGTAAAGCGCGATGAGCAGCCCTATGCCGACGGCTATTGCGTGCCGGAGCGATTCCGGAACGATCGAGATCAATCTCGCTCGGACGCCGAATATCGAAAGAAGCACGAACAGCGCCCCCGAGATCATCACCGCCCCCAGCGCCGTCTGCCAGTCCCCGTTGAGCCGCGTCGCCACCACGACCGCGAAATAAAAGTTGTGTCCCATCGCCGGAGCCAGCGCTATGGGGTAGTTCGCGAGAAAAGCCATCAGGAGACAGGCGATAGCGCTCGAGACGCAGGTAGCCACCATCACCGCGCCCTGGTCCATACCGGCGCCTGACAACACAATGGGCTGGACGAAGACGATGTAGGAAAGGGTCATGAAGGTCGTCGCCCCGCCCACGACTTCAGTCCCCACCGTGGTCCCGTTGGCCCGAAGCTTGAAAAACTTCTCAAGCATTATCCCTCTCCCGCCCTCGGCGCAACACTCGATGCGGCAATTCTAGGCGCGTCCTCCCAGCCGGTCAAATATTTTTCGTTCTCGCCTGACGCCCCAATTCGTTGAATCGCGCATCCACTGATTCTATAATCGCCGGTGATTGAGGAAACCCCCGGTTAGGAGAAGCACATGATGAACGATTACGCAGCGCCGGCCTATCCATCAGCCCCAAAGAGGCGCACCGGCGGAGGCCGCCGCGTCGCAATCTGGGTGCTTTCGATCCTCACGGCCATATTCTTTCTCACCAGCGTTCTGCTCTTCGTCGCGATGATTGCGATCCTCGTCGGAACTGCCGCCACGGACTACGCCCCCGACCGGATGTACAGGGAACGCGTCGTCTCCGGCGCCGGCGGCGACAAGGTGCTTCTGCTTCAAGTTGCCGGCCCCATCGTGGATTACGAAGCGGTCGGCATATTCGGGTCGACCAGGGACACCGTTGAATCGGTACGGAAACAGTTGGAACTCGCCACCGACGACGATTCCGTCAAGGCGGTTCTGCTCGAGGTCAACAGCCCCGGAGGGGGCATCACCGCCAGCGACACCGTTCACCACGTGATCGCCGAGTTCAAGAAGGAAACCGGCAAACCCGTCGTCGCCTACTTCGCCGACGTCGCCGCTTCGGGCGGGTATTACATCAGCGCGGGCGCTGACAAGATCATCGCCCATCCCTCCACTGTCACCGGCTCCATCGGCGCCATCATCGGACTCATGAACTTCGAAGGGCTTTTCGAGAAGATCGGCCTCAAGGACATAACCATCAAGTCCGCTCCGCTGAAAGACATGGGGTCGCCCACCCGACCCATGACGCCGGAGGAGGAGGAAATTTTCCGGGGAATACTGACGAGCGTTCACGATCGCTTCGTCCAAGTCGTGGCCGAAGGACGCAAGAACCTGACCATAGACCAGGTGCGCAAGCTCGCCGACGGCCGGGTCTACACCGGACAGCAGGCCAAGGAGCTGGGGCTCGTGGACGGCCTCGGATACCGCGAGGACGCCTTCGAGACGGCGAAGGAGATGGCAAAAATTGCCGAGGCCAAGCTCGTCCGCTACGAGCGAAGCTTGAGCCTTCTGCGTATGCTCAGCGGCTACTCGGAAACCTCCCGCGACCTCGCCGTCAACTTCAATCTCGCGGCCCCGAAAGATATGGTCGTTCCCATGTATCTCTGGCGGCCGTAGCCGGGAGATAGTCGGAAGGGATGTCGTAGATGGCGCAAAGCGTCACCCCCGCGCGACCCTTCCTGAATACAGGCCGCATGGTCTCCAAGACCCTCTTGGGGTCTCCACTCAACTTTCCCTGCCTGTTCACGATCACGAGATAGTCATACTCCTTCTGCCACTCCGGCACCATTTCTATGTCGTCGCGCACGTCGAAGATGTACGGAAACAACTCAAGCGCCTGCCATCCGTACGGGAAAATCGCGACTCTCGAACCGGCTCGGCAATTCTGGTTCAGGAAATCCACCACGTCCCCGTCCACGACTTCTCCCCAGTAGGTAGTTTCGAAGCCCAGAGCCGCCGCGCCTTTCGGCCCCCCGACCAGAGGGCTGTAGTACGAGAGGCCGAACGGATAGACGACCACCAGGGAGAGCAGTTCTAGCGCGAAAAAAGCCGCCATGACCCCCCGCGCGATCTCCGACCTCTTCCGGAATCTCCCGCACAGATATTCCCACCACTCGGCTATGCCCATTCCTGCAAGACACGCCAGAAACGGAAAGGCGGGGAGGAACAACCTCACCCCGTCGTATTTGGGCACGCCCGGAAGAGACGCCACTCCGTATATCGCCGCCAGATTGAGAAAAATCAGCGGCACGATCGGCGAACGTTTCACGGTCGCCCACGACCTTATCCCCCCGTAGATGCACGCGGCCAGAATCCCCGGCGGCATAGTGACGAACGTCATCACCAGCGGGTAATGCCACGGGGCCGGCTCTTCACCGTACGTCCTGGAGAAGTAGAAGACTTCAACCGGCGCGCGGCCAACCTTGTCGAACGCGTATCCGCCGAGCCTTTCTACGGGATGATGCCACAGCCACGGCCAACCGGCGTAGAATATCGCCAGGCCGATCACGACCGTCGCCGCCAGCGGCACCAGCGCCCGCTTTCCATGAAACGCCAGCCCCCATATCGTCAGCGGCACCAGCACGAACGGCGCATTGATCTTGGTGAGAAGCGCCAGTCCGAAACCTATCCCCGGCAGGAACCACAGCTTCCTCGACTCCATCGCCTTGACGAAAAGCACGACGGTCAAAAACCACGTCATCGCCATCGCCATGTCCAGCTCGGCAAGCATCGCATGGCCCAGGATTCGAGGCATGAGGGCGAAACCGGCCGCCGAGAACACCCCCGCCGGGATGCCTCGATGTTTCGAGACGAGGTAGAAGATGAGGGCGCAGAGAAAGCCGAAGCTGACCGCCGCGCCCACTCTCGCCGACTGAAGCAGCCCCAGAGTATCGTATAGAGTCCCTATCCCTGCGGCGGCCAGCAATCGCGCAAAGGGCGGATGCTCCGCTCCGTACGCCCAGTAATCGGTGATCGCGCCGTCGGTGAACGCTCCACGTGCCCCCAGCCTCATCCATTCGACGTATTTAGTCGCCGCCGATATCGCCCCAGCCTCGTCCCACGCGACCCCAGGCAGCGCGACCGAGAAGAAGACGACCGCAGCCGCGGCGAACCCGACCACCGCGGCTCCCAGCAACAAACGAGGCTTCCGATCAGACTTACTCATCCGGCTCTTTCCCCACATCTTCTTCCCCCCACTGGGCGGCTTCCCCGACGCATACGCCCCTCCGCTTCTCCAGCCCGAGTCGCTCCAGCACCTTCGCCTCGGGCCTTCCTTCTTTCGACCATCCCCTCAGCCTGTAGTACTCCCGCAAGAGGTCCCTCAACTCGTCGCCTTGCAGGGAGGTCGATTCCACCGCCGAAGGGAGATGATCTGCCGACGGCTCGATGCCGGCTGCGAGATTGTAGCACCTTTCCAGGTTCCAGATTCTCGCTCCCAGCAGCAGCAAATCCTCCGGCGTCACCGTTCGCCCCAGCGCCGCGGTGCACAGCAAACCCACGTCTTCCTTCTCCATTGCTTCGGAAACAAACCGGCACAGCATCAGCGAATCCATGGCCGCTTCCCAGTCCTGGCCCTCGATCACACGCACGGCTATTTCGCTCGCCCCCATCGAGCCATACGAATCCTTGATCGCGTTCAGAGGAGGAACTCCTCGGCTGTGGCACGCTCCCCGGTTCGACGTTGCGTACGAGAGCGCCAGCTCCGGCACTCCCCGCGGATCGAATCCGGGTACCTCCATCCCTTTTACCACCACCGCCATCTCTTCATTCCCGCACGCAGCCGCCAGCCTCAGCGAGCCTTCGCCCAGCTTCGCCCATGCCCCTTCCCGGCAGGCGATCTTCTCGAGGATTTCCACAAGCCCGGCGCTGCCGATTCCTTCGAGCCCCTCCTCCAGCATCCCTCGCCCCTCCAGCATCCTTGCGCAGCCCAGCGTGCTGCCCGCCGACACCACGTCCATGCCCAGCTCGTCGCACAGGGCGCCGGCTTCCTGGGCCGTCTCGATGCTGAATGATTCCGCCTGCGTCCCCATCGCCCAAAGCGACTGGTACTTCAGCGGAGCGTTCCCCTTCTTGCTCCGCCTCTTGCATGACACCGTGCAGCCCCCGCAGCCATACGAAACCGCTTCGGGCAGCGCCATTTCCCGATCGACGCCGGCCTTCTCAGCGTGCGTGCTCGTATACAGCATCCCCAATTGGCTTATCAGCTTCAGCAGCGGAGTCGTGCCGTGCCCGGACAACCCGTGCTTGAGGAGCGGCAGTTCCCCCATTCGTTCCTTCCAACGAAGGACACCGGATTTCTCCGCGGCGGCGGATTCACCAGGCCGGCACACTGCCACCGCCTTCAGGTTCTTCGAGCCCAGCACCGCTCCCAATCCCCCGCGCCCGAACGCCCCGTAGTCTTCGCAAATCACGTTGGCAAAGAGAACCCCCCTTTCCCCGGCAGGGCCTATCGCCATTCCTACTGCGGAAGGATGCCGCTTCCTCAGCCAATCGAAAGCGGCCCCGGTCGGCTTCCCCCAAAGCTCCCAGGCAGCCGTCACCTTCGCCTTCCCTCCTTCGATGAGAAGGTACGATGGCTCCCGGCACCTTCCCACGATGAATATCCCCCTTAGCCCCTGCATGGCGAGCAAGGGCGCGAGCGCGCTTCCGGAGTTTGAATCCATAATCGTGCCGGTAAGCGGCGACTTGGCCGAAAGGGTCACGCGTGCCGCCCCAGGGATTCCCGTACCGGCAAGCGGACCGGTGCATAGGGCAATCCCGGCGGCCGGATGCAGGGGCGGCACCTTCGCAGAGATCGAGGACACCAGGTATCCGCCCAGGCCCCGCCCGCCGAAGTATTCCAGCTCGACGCCGGCGGCCACCGCCTTCTCGCAACACTGCGCCCGCGTCAGGTCCACTTCCAACAACGCGTTTGACGTAACCAACGGGCTATCCCGATGCGCGTTTGAAGATGAAAAGGTGGGCGGGCGGACCTATGGAGCCCGTCGTCTGGGAGCGGTCTATGTAGGCCACCAGCTCCCACCCTTCTTTCCCGGCGGCCTTCAGCTCCTCTTCCACAGACTTCGCCTCGCTCACCGGAATGTTCTTAACGGAGTATTCCCACTTCATGACCTCGACTCCTTACAGCGTCTTCCTATCAGGTTACGGGATCGTATCCGCCACGGCAGAACGGATTGCATCTCAGGATGCGCCATATGCCCTTAAGCGTCCCCACGATGAGCCCCTTCTTCCGGATGGCCTCCACGAAATATTCCGAGCACGTCGGCTGGAACCGGCACCTTGGTCCCAGCAGCGGTGATATCATGCCCTTGTACAGCTTAAGCGCCCCGCTCAGTACCTTGTCCAGCGCCGAGTTCATCTTTCACCTTCCAAAGAAGCTCGTGAAGCGACCTCTTCGCATCCGGCAGGCTCAACGCCTGAGTCCCTCGCCTGGGCAGCACCGCAAAGTCAATCCCTTCCGGCAAGTCCGCCTTTTCCAGCCGAAATGCCTCCTTGACGACCCTCCGCACCCTGTTTCTCTGCGGGCTGTTCCCGAACTTCGTACTCACGGGAACCACGATTCGACTGTAGCCGAGATCGTTCGAGACGGCGCGGACGAATAGAAGACCGTCGCCGCAACCTGCCCCCTCGGAAAACACCCGATCGATGTCCTTCTTCCTGCTCAGGCGTTGCCGTTTGGGCAGGCCGAATCTCTTCATCTCAACCTTTTTCCCGAAGCCGCGGCATCTCCACATCATTCTACCCACGTTTCACCGGACGGTGAAGGGAATTTGCCCGCTTGCGCCGCGCGGCCTGATGCTCGTCGTTGACAAGGCATGTGGCCGGTGTAGAATTCAAGTCTTTGATACGAAAGGAATAGCATCGTGGAACAACCACTTCCCGAACGGTTGGAAAAGGCGGCGCGCCTCAAGGAATTGGGATTCGAGCCTTTCGGCCGCAGATACGAAAGGTCGCACACGGCAGCCCAAGCCCATGAGCTTTTAGAGAAAGAGGGTGAAGGGCGGCAGGTCGCCTGCGCAGGTCGCGTCACCGCCCTCAGGAAACACGGCAAGGCTTCCTTCTTCGACATCCGCGATTCCTCCGGCAGCATCCAGGCATACCTTAAGCAGGGCCAGTCTCCCGACGAGGCCGTCGAGGCTTTTGGATGCCTGGACATCGGCGATTTCGTAGGTGTCGCCGGCGAGGTGTTCAAGACTCGCACGGGCGAAGTGACCGTCATGGTCCGAAGCCTCACTCCTCTCTCCAAAGCCCTTCTGGTGCTTCCTGAAAAGTGGCATGGCCTTCGCGACCCCGAGCTCCGCTTCAGAAAGCGCTATCTCGACCTCATCGCCAACCCCGACGTGGCCGAGACCTTCAAAGCTCGCACCAAAGTCATCAGCTCCCTTCGCCGCTTTCTGGACGAGCAGGGGTTCGTGGAGGTCGAGACTCCCATGATGCAGAACGTCGCCGGCGGCGCGGCCGCCAGGCCCTTCAAAACCCACCACAACGCCCTCGATATCGATATATTCCTTCGCATCGCCGGCGGCGAGTTGTACCTAAAGCGGCTCCTTGTCGGCGGGTTCGACAAGGTCTACGAGCTCAGCCGCGTCTTTCGCAACGAGGGGATCGACCGCCAGCACAACCCCGAGTTCACCATGCTCGAGGCCTACCAAGCCTACGCCGACTACAATGTCATGATGGACCTTACCGAGCAACTGGTCGCCTTCGCCGCACAAGAGCTTTGCGGCACTACCAAAGTGAAATTCGGAGACCTCGATTTGGACCTCGCTCCGCCCTGGCCCAGGTTGTCTTACTTCGACCTTCTCCGAGAGCATGCCGGAGTGAATTCGCTTGAAAAGGATGGGCTGCTTCAGATCGCCAAGGCCCTGGATGTCGAGATAGACCCCGCGTGGGAGCCCCCGGCCCTCGTCGACGAGCTGTTCAAATACGCTGTTGAGCCGCACCTGACGGGGCCGCTCTTCGTTGTCGATTACCCCGCCGCCGTCTGCCCCCTCGCTAAGTGCAAACCCGACCGGCCCGACATCGCAGAACGCTTCGAGCCCTACTTCGCCTCCATGGAACTAGGCAACGGCTACAGCGAGCTTAACGACCCCATCGACCAAGAAGCACGCTTTCGCGAGCAGGCCGCACGCGCCGAGAAGGGCGAAGAAGCAATCGACGAAGATTTCGTCGAGGCGCTTATGCACGGTATGCCCCCCGCGGGCGGAATGGGCCTCGGCATCGACCGCCTCGTCATGCTGCTCACCAACAGCCAGTCCATAAGAGACGTCATCCTCTTTCCACTCCTCAGACCGGTGAGCGATGTATAGGCTCTTCCTCGCACTCAAGTACCTTCGATCACGAAGGGTCATAATCTTTCCCGTCGCCGGAGTTGCACTGGGCGTGATGGCAATGGTAGTCGTGCTTTCCGTCATGGCCGGATTCGACATCGAGCTCCGCAAGTGGGTGCGCGGCGTGAACTCCGACCTCATCGTCAGCGGCTACGGCATGTACGGCGTCGACGACTATCCGGCTCTCATCAAGGAAATTGAAAACGTCGAGCACGTCGAGGCCGCCGCTCCCTTCGTCCAGGCCGTGGCCCTCATCAAGGCCGGTCCCAGCTACTCGTGGTGCATGGTCAGGGGCGTCGACCCGGAGGCCGAGTCGCGGGTCTCCGATTTCGGCCGGTACGTCCCGGGCGACAGGGGGCTGGACTTCACTCCTCCGCAGGGAAGCCCCGATCTGCCCGGCGCGCTCGTCGGCACGGCCCTCATGGAAGATTTGAGTTTCTTCCTCGATAGGGGGGACGAGCTCCTACTGATCGGAGTTCGCGAGCGTTCCGCAACCTTGCCCACCGTCGGCTACAAGCCTGTCGTAATCGTCTCTGAGTTCAAGGTCGGAATGTATGAATACGACAGCACTTATGTGCTCATCGAGCTTGAAGAGGCGATCGGGAAGGAGTTCCTTTCCACCAACGGCGCAATCACGGGAGTTCATGTGAGGTTGGACGATTACGCCAATGCGCCCGCGGTAAAGGCGCAACTCCAGGGGCTTCTTCCGGACCTCCGAGTGCGCACCTGGGAGGAGGAGAGAAAGGGCCTTCTTCGCGCCGTCGGACTGGAGCGCCGCGTTATGACCGTGATCCTGTCGTTTATCGTGCTCGTCGCCGGATTCGCCATAACCGCCATTCTTACGATGGTGGTTGCCGATAAGACCCACGACATAGGCGTCATTCGAGCCATTGGGGGCACCTCCAGGGGCGTCGGCGCAATCTTCCTCGCCGTCGGAGGAGTTACGACCACCATCGGCGCCGTCGTCGGAATGCTCGCCGGCGTCATCTTCACCTTGAACTTGAACCCCATTTCCCACTTCGTCGAGCGCAAGACGGGTTTCAGCGTCTTCCCCCCCAACCTCTACTACTTCGATGAGATTCCGACGGAAATCGAGCCGTTCAGGCTCGCGGTCATATTCTTTGCCGCGGTCGCCGTCGGCATCATCGCCAGCCTGGCCCCGGCAGCTCGCGCCGCAAGGCTCGACCCCCTCGAGGCGATTAGATATGAGTGAGTTCCTTAAGACTGTCGACTTGCACAAGGCCTTCCGCGTGGGCGCGCAGACCCTTTGGGTCCTCAAGGGCGTCAACATATACGTGAACCGCGGAGAGATACTGGCCGTGCTCGGTGCCTCCGGCGCAGGAAAGAGCACCCTTCTCCATATACTTGGCGCTCTCGATTCCCCCACTTTGGGGGAGGTCCTGCTCGAAGGAAGAAACATCGGCGCTATCCCCGAACGCGAACGCGCCCGCCTTCGCAGCCAAACCTTCGGATTCGTCTTTCAGCTCTACCATCTTCTCCCCGAGCTTACCGCCTTGGAGAACGTCATCCTTCCGACCATGGTCTCCGCGTCTCCGGGGGAGTGGAGAGGGAAAAAAGAGACATTCGTAGGGCGCGCTCGCGAGGTCTTGGAGAAAGTCGGGCTGGGTGCCAGGCTTGCTCACCGCCCCTCGCAGCTCTCCGGCGGCGAACGCCAACGCGTCGCCATCGCAAGGGCGCTCGTCAACTCTCCCGACGTACTTCTCTGCGATGAGCCCACCGGGAACCTTGATTCTGCCTCAGGACAGGGTATAAGAGAATTATTGTGGAGCCTGCGCGGCGAGGGGGGGCTGACCATGGTGCTGGTTACTCACGACCAGCGCCTTGCCGCCGAGGCCGACAGGATAGAAAGAATCGCTGACGGGAGCATAGTGCGCGACGACGTGGAAAGGAGCGCCTAGTGGGACTTAAGGTCTACGTTGACGGGGATTTGGTTGACAAGCAAAACGCAAAGATATCCGTCTTTGACCACGGCCTTCTTTACGGGGATGGGGTGTTCGAGGGGATAAGGGTCTACCATGGGAAGGCGTTCAGGCTCAAGGCCCACATCGAAAGGCTCTGGCGCTCGGCTAAAGCGATAATGCTCGACATCCCACTGTCGCAACAGCAGATGACCGAGGCCGTCGAGAAAACCATCCAGGCCAACTCCGGCGACGTCACCTATATCCGTCTCATCGTAACCAGGGGAGTGGGAACCCTGGGGCTCAGCCCCGCCAAGTGCAGCAATCCCTCCGTCATAATCATCACCGATCACATCTCTCTCTACCCGCAGGAGATGTACGATAACGGCCTGGAGCTGATAACCGCGACCACGATCAAGAACCATCCCGAGGCGGTAAATCCCCGCATAAAGTCCCTCAACTACCTGAACAGCATTCTGGCTAAGATCGAGGCGCTCAACGCCGGCGTCATAGAAGCGATTATGCTCAACTCCTCCGGCCGCGTGGCGGAATGCACCGGCGACAACATCTTCACCGTTACTAGCGGCGTCCTCAGGACCCCGCCCCTGACAGCCGGGATTCTCGAGGGCATAACTCGCGCGGTCGTTTTTGAGCTGGCCGGGGAAGCGGGGCTCCCCGCCGAAGAAGAGGACATGACCCGCTATGACCTCTTCAACGCCGACGAGTGCTTCCTTACGGGAACCGCCGCCGAAATCGTCCCCGTCGTCAAGATCGACAGGCGCACTATAGGCGATGGCATGCCCGGCCCTGTTACCCTTGACCTGCTGAACCGATTCAGGGAATTGGTTAAAAGCGAGGCCGGCGGCTAGGAGCCCAAGTCGGCCGCTAAGGCTCATCCGTCCTCCGACGAGCAGCCCCTTGCGCCGGTAGAGTTGTTCACGATGTCGTATCGTCCGTCGAAACTTACGTTGTTCGTGTCGGCGTTGCTCTTGCTGGCTCCGCTATCGTCGTTCGGCCAGGAACAGCCCCCAGAACGCCCCGACAACGCCCCGCCCGAGATAGCCAAGACCGCTCCCGACATCTATAAGCTGGGCACCGTGCTGGTCAATGCCCGCGAACGCACTCTCACCATGCCCGGCAACGTGAACATGCGCAAGGGCCTTGTTGAGCTCCTCGCCTGCACGCAAAAGGGCAAGCGGCACGAGAGCGTTCTCGTCGTAACCGCAGACCCGCTGTATCTTCAACTCGCCTTGCTGCTCTTAGGGCTCGTACCCGGGCGCAACCCTTCGTGCCCGGGGGAGAATGACGAGCCCACCGGCGCAATGGCCGACATCTTCGTGGAGTGGCAATCCGACGATGGGCAGAAGGTCGTCAGGAAGCGTGCTGAGGAGCTTATCCTCGACCTCCGAGGCAATAAGCCCATGCAGCGTACGCCGTGGGTCTTCCTCGGATCGCGTGTTTACAAAGGAACCTTTCTCGCCAGAGAGATCGGCTCGCTCGTAACCACCTATCACGACTCGACCGCGATTCTCGAAAACCCTCTTCCCTCCTGCAACGACGACACCCTCTACGAGGCGAACCCGGACGTCGTCCCGCCCGTCGGGACTCCAGTGACCGTGATCGTTTCTCCGGCAGCCAAGGAAGGGAACGACAGATGAACTTCGCGCTTTGTACCGTATTTCTTGTGGCATCGGTGGTCACGGTCTCCGAGCCCGTGCCGCTTGTGGAGACCGACATCTCGCTTATGAACGAAGTAGACCGCTCCTTGGAGATCGGGATCGACTGGCTCCGTCGGCAGCAGCAGCCCGACGGTTCCTGGAATTCCTATCCCGCCGTAACCGCGCTGGCAGTGACCGCCATAGCCAACGACCCACGAGGGCAAAACTCGCAGAATCAGAAGGCCGTCGAGCGCGGCGTCGAATACATCCTCAGTTGCGTCAAACCTTCCGGCGGCATATTCAAAGAGGACATGGAGGTCTATAACACCTCCATCGCGCTCATGGCGCTGCTGGTTGTCGATCCCGAAAAGTACCGCGACGTAATCGACGGGGCGCGGAGGAGACTTCTTCAGCTTCAATACGATGGGGGAGAGGGCGCGACTCCCGAAAGCGCCGACTTCGGCGGCTTCGGCTACGACGTTGACCGCCGTCCCGACCTTTCCAACGCACAGTGGACCCTGGAAGCTCTTTGGATGTCAGAACGCCTGCAACTGGAAGCCGCGCCCGGACAGCCCAAGAGGCTGGAAAAGGCGACCCCGGACCTTCACTGGGAAGCCGCCATCAAGTTTCTCGAACGCTGCCAGAACCTTCGCTCCAACAACGACCAGCACTGGGCGGGAAATGACGGCGGCTTCATCTATCGCCCCGGAGAAAGCAAGGCCGGTGGCACACGATCCTACGGCGGCATGACCTACGCCGGCCTCAAGAGCTTCATCTACGCCCGCCTCAGCCGTACCGATCCCCGCGTCCAGGCCGCTTTCAACTGGATAAGGAACAACTACACCGTCGACGAAAACCCGGGCCTCGGACTCCAGGGGCTCTACTACTACTACCATACCATGGCCAAGGCCCTGGACACCTACGGCGCAGAGGTAATCGTCGATGCCGAGGGCGTGGACCACAAGTGGCGCGGAGACCTTCTCACGAAGCTCGTCACCCTTCAGAAAGGCGAGGGCTACTGGGTAAACGACAACGCCAGGTGGTGGGAGAACGACCCCGTCCTCGTCACCAGCTATTCGTTGCTCGCCATGCAAATCGCGTCGTCCGTGTACAGGTGAACGATGAAGACCCATATCGAGCCCAGGCGGTACCTGACCCGTTTCGACCTTCCCTATTTCCCGCACGTCGTCACCGATGTGCTGATCTTGGGAGCGGGCGCTGCCGGGCTCCGGGCCGCCATCGAAGCCGCCAAATACGCCAACGTTCTCGTCGTCACCAAGGACGCCCTTTCCGAGAGCAACAGCGAGTATGCACAAGGGGGCATCGCCGCCGCCATAGGCCCGGGCGACCAGCCCCGGCTCCATGTCGATGACACGCTGACTGTCGGCGCCGGCCTCTGCAACGAACAAGTCGTCAGAATGGTCGTCGAGGAAGGACCCCGCGTGATAGATGAGCTCATCGGATGGGGCGCGGAGTTCGACCGCGAGCGCGGCAAGCTTCTTCTCGCCCGCGAAGGCGGCCATTCCCGCCAGCGAATAGTACACGCGCGCGGCGACGCCACCGGCGCCGAGCTCATGAGAACGATACGCCACCGTATCTCCGACGAGCATCGCATACGCATCGCCGAGAACGCCTTCGCCGTCGATCTGCTCACGCAGAACCGCTCCTGCTACGGCGCGGTAATTTACGACCGCGCTTACGGCACCATGATCGTGTGGGCGAAATATACTATCCTCGCCACCGGCGGGCTCGGACAGCTCTACCGCGAAACCACCAACCCCGCCGTCGCTACCGGCGACGGCCTCGCCTTGGCCTACCGTGCCGAAGCCCGACTGACGGACATGGAATTCGTGCAGTTCCACCCGACTACGCTGTACGTGGCGGGCGCTTCCCGCTCGCTCATTTCCGAAGCCGTCAGGGGCGAAGGCGGCGTGCTGAGGGACGGTGACGGCGATAGGTTCATGCTTCAATATCACCCAGACGCCGAGCTTGCGCCCCGCGATGTGGTCAGCCGTTCCATTCTTCAGCACATGAAGAAAACCGGCGACACCAACGTCTACCTCGACCTCACCGCCATGCCCCCCGGCTATGTGGCCAAGCGATTCCCAGGCCTCGCCCAAATCTGCCGCAACTTCGACATCGACGTGGCCTCCGACATGATACCCGTCCGCCCCAGCGCCCACTACATGGTCGGCGGTGTCGAGGTGGACATGCAGGCGAGGACGAACATCGACAGGCTTTGCGCATGCGGGGAAGCCGCCTGCACCGGCCTGCACGGCGCCAACAGGCTGGGCTCCAATTCCCTCCTCGAAGCCCTCGTCTTCGGACGCATAGCCGGCTGGACCGCCGGCGAGGCAAGCGCTAAGTCCCAGCCTTCCATCCTTCCCCTCTCTCTCTCTCCGACAACCGATTCTTCCCAGCACAGGGAAATCGACCTGGCCGATGTCGAGAATTCCCTCAGGAGCCTCATGTGGCGGCAAGTCGGCATCGAACGCGACAGCTCAGGCCTCCAGCGCGCAAGCGATCGCATAGATTTCTGGTGCAGCTACACCATGGACAAGTATTTCTCGACCACCAGGGGATGCCAGGTTCAGAACATGCTCACGGTCGCCAAGCTCGCCGTTTTGGCCGCCTTGGGGAGACAGGAATCCAGAGGGGTCCACGTGAGGGTCGATTTCCCCGAAACCGACGATGCTCGCTGGCGAAAGCACATCACCTTCCAGAGGGGCAACTCGGATGAAACCGCCGGCTGAGTTCTCCGCCTCCGCTTTCTTGCTGACACTCTTCCTGGCTTCAGCCGTTGCAGCACAGACGCAAAGGGAAATCCTCGAAGGACCGGGCGCTTCCGTCGCGTTCTCCCCCGGGCAGAAGCACTTTGCCGAATCGACTCTCTCGATGTACGCCAGGGCCATCGTCGGACTCGAAAAGAGACTGGGGCTATCCCCCCGCCGGAATGTCAGCATAGTCCTCACCCGCACGCAAGCCGAATTCCGCGACGTCACCGGCGGCTCCACCGAGAGCTGGATCGCAGCGCTCGCATATCCGTCCGAGGACCTCATCATCATCGACGGGTCCAAGATAGAGATAATCGGCATGAACGATCTCATAACCACGCTCTCCCACGAACTTACCCACATACTCCTGGGCCAGATCGTGCAGAGAAGAGACGAGCTGCCGATGTGGTTCAACGAGGGGGTGGCGATGTGGGCTTCCTCTCCCCACTTCCCGACTCCCAGAGAGGAGCTCGTCATCGCCGCCAGGGGGGATGCGCTTCTCCACTATTCGGATTTGACCCATTCCTTACCCTCATCCCGCAACGAAATCGACCTCGCTTACGCGGAGAGCCACGAGTTCATCTCCTACCTGGAACAGCAATTCGGCCAGGGAACCGTGAGAGCCGTCATCGCCGAGATGGAAGGTGGAGCTCCTGTGGCGGATGCGCTGCTGCGGGTCACTCGGCACCCCCTCGGCGAGCTTTGGGAGCAATGGACCCTGTCGCTGCGCGAACGAAGCGGCTTACTCGCAGCCGTGAAGCTCATTTCTCGCTTCGGGATTCCCTTGTTCGCCGTCGTCGCTCTCGCTGTCGTCCTTGGCTACGTGCGCTACCTACTCGTCAAGCGGCGGAAGATGAAGCGCTGGCAGGAGGAGGAGCGCATGGGATACTGGTAGCTCAAGGGCCGGGTTCCTGCCATTGTGGCAGGAACGCTCGCCTCGACGGATCCTTCCGTAAGATGTTGCATCACAACGAATTGCGAACGCCAATCTCGCTGCCGCGCCATTGGCACAAAGTTTGCACACGTTCACGCCTTGCTGAACTCATGTCCGTGCATTAGGAAGGAGGAGCCAAATGGACCTGATGAAGTGGGACCCATCCAGAACGCTGCTCGGGCTGAAGGAAGACGTTAACAGTCTATTCGACAGGTTCTTCGAAGGACGCACGCTTCCCTCGTTTATAGAAAGAGGGTGGAACCCCGCAGTTGATGTGGTCGAGACCGAGAAAGGCTTCGAAGTCACGGCCGAGCTTCCCGGTCTCTCTCCCGATGACATCGACGTGTCCGTCACCGGGGACACTCTGACCATCAAGGGCGAGAAGAAGCAAGAGACTGTGGAAGAAGGCAGGAACTACCATCGCGTCGAGAGAAGCTATGGGGCCTTTTCGAGGACCATTCGCTTGCACACCGCCGTGAAGTCGGACGAGGTTAAGGCCGGCTTCAAGGACGGCATCCTCTCGATCAAGCTTCCCAAAGTCGAGGCCGAGCTTAAAAAGACCATAAAAGTCGGCGAAGAGGACTGATAATCCGTTCCACGTTGCGGTATAATTGCTCCTTTGTGCGGTTCCGTCTCAGAGAGGTTGAAGGTCCATTCTTGTTGAAGGAGGGAAGACGTGAAAATAAGGCCGCTTAACGACAGGATAGTGGTTGAGCGTCTGGAAGCAGAAGACAAGACCGCCGGTGGAATCTACCTTCCGGACGCAGCGAAGGAAAAACCCAAGACGGGCAAGGTTGTGGCCGTCGGTGAAGGGAAGCTGCTTGACAGCGGCGAGCGGTCAAAGCCCACTCTCAAAAAGGGCAACAAGATCATCTTCGAGTCCTATGCGGGTACTGAGGTGAAAATCGACGGCAAAGAGTACCTGCTCATGCGCGAAGATGATGTGTTGGCGATCATTGAGTAGTCTTTCAACACGGTTGGCTGTTGGGCATCGGCCGCCAAGGAGGTAAGTAGATGGCAAAAAAGAGGATCTTGTACGACCAGCAGGCTCGGGCTTGCATCGCCGAAGGCGTAAAGAAACTCGCCAGGGCGGTGAAGGTCACCCTCGGGCCCAAGGGAAGAAACGTGCTCCTAGAGAAAAGCTTCGGAGCGCCGGTTGTCACCAAGGACGGCGTGACCGTCGCCAAAGAAATCGAGGTCGAAGACCACTTCGAGAATATGGGCATCCAGATGCTCAAGGAAGTGGCCTCCAAAACAAGCGACGTCGCCGGAGACGGAACCACAACCGCTACGATCCTGGGCGAAGCGATCTTCGTCGAGGGCCTCAAGAACGTCACCGCCGGCAGCGACCCAATGGCCCTCAAACGCGGCATCGACAAGGCCATAGGCGCCGTGGTCGATGAGCTCGGCAAGATGAGCCAGAAGGTGAGCGAGCGCAAAGAGATCACCCAGGTCGCCAGCATCGCCGCCAATAACGATACCGAAATCGGCCGCATGATCGCCGAAGGCATGGAAAAGGTCGGAAAGGACGGCGTCATTACCGTCGAAGAGGGTAGGGGCCTCGAAACCACCGTTGACCTCGTCGAGGGAATGCAGTTCGACCGTGGTTACCTTTCCCCCTACTTCGTCACCAATCCCGAGACCATGGAAGTCGTCCTCGAAGACGCCTACATCCTCATCCACGAGAAGAAGGTCTCCAGCGCCCGCGATCTCATTCCTCTACTCGAAAAAATCGCGAAGGCGGGCGGCGCGATCCTTATAGTCGCCGAAGACGTCGAAGGCGAAGCCCTCGCCACGCTCGTGGTCAACAGGCTTCGCGGCACGCTCAAGTGCGCCGCCGTAAAGGCCCCCGGCTACGGCGACCGCCGTAAGGCAATGCTCGAAGACATCGCCGCGCTGACTGATGGCAGGGCGATTTTCGAGGACCTCGGCATCGAACTCGAAAAGCTCGAACTCGCCGACCTCGGACGCGCTAAGAAGATCGTCATCGACAAGGACAACACCACCATCATCGAGGGCGCAGGCTCCTCCAAGGCCATCCAGGGAAGGATCGAGCAGATAAAGGCCGAGATCGAAAAGACCACCTCCGATTACGACCGCGAAAAGCTCGAAGAGCGTCTGGCCAAGCTGGCCGGCGGCGTTGCGCAGATAAACGTCGGCGCCGCTACCGAGGTCGAGATGAAGGAGCGCAAGGCCCGCGTCGAAGACGCGCTCCACGCCACCCGCGCGGCCGTCGAAGAGGGTGTCCTCCCGGGCGGCGGCGTCGCGCTCGTTCGCTGCATCGAGATACTTGACAAGGTCAGGGCCACGGGCGACGAGCGGGTCGGCGTCGATATCGTTCGCAGGGCTCTTGAGACTCCTCTCAAGCAGATCGCCGAGAACGCCGGCGTACATGGCGCTGTCGTGCTCGAAAAGGTGAGAGAGGGCAAAGGCGCGTTCGGCTTCAACGCCCAGACGTGCAAGTACGAAGACCTGGAGAAGGCGGGCGTCATCGACCCCACCAAGGTCACTCGCCTCGCGCTTCAGAACGCCGGCAGCATCGCTTCCCTCCTGCTCACCACCGACGCGGTCGTCGGCGAGTTGCCCGAGGAAAAGAAAGAAGGCGGGCCCACCCCGCCCGATTACGGCGGAATGGGCGATATGTACTAATACCGGCCATGCCGGATTTGCGGGGCGACCGCGCTTCAAGCGTGGTCGCCCCTTTCTTTTCCGCGTCAGGGACTCTTTGCTTCCCCCGAATCTTGACTGGAAACCCTCCCGGCACTACCATGGGGACGTTCAGCCGTCTCGGGGGCAAACGATGCCGAAGATAGACAGCGCGGTAATACCTGTGGCAGGCGTGGGCACCAGGCTGCTGCCTTCCACCAAGTCACAGCCCAAGGAAATGCTCCCCGTGGGCCGAAAGCCCGTGGTCCAGTACGTCGTCGAAGAATTCCAGAACTCAGGACTCACCAGGATTCTCTTCATCACCGGCAAGAGCAAGAGGTCTATCGAGGACCACTTCGACTTCGACCAGGAGCTCAACGGGCAGCTCATCGAGCAGGGAAAGTCGGACCTCGCCGACGTGCTGGCCTTCAGCCGTTCTTCGGACGTCCGCTTCTTCTACACCCGCCAGAGCAAGCAACTGGGCCCCGGCCACGCGATACTCCTCGCCGAGGATTTCGTGGCGAACAAGCCTTTCGTCGTCGGCTTCGGCGACTCCATCATCAGGAGCAAAGCCGCTCCGTCTCTTGTTCAGCGTCTGATCGACGTCTTCGAAAACAGGGACGCAAGCTGCGTCATAGCCCTCGAAGAAGTCCCCTGGGAGGACGTCTCCAGCTACGGCATTGCCGTTGGTGACGAAGAGGACGGCTGCATGAGGCTGAGTGACGTCATCGAAAAGCCCCAGCCGACTCAGGCGGCCAGCAACCTCGCCATCGCCGCCCGCTACGTGCTTTCACCCGCTATCTTCGACGCCCTCCGCAAGACCGCCCCGGGAGTCGGCGGCGAAATCTGGCTCACCGACGCCATAAAGCTGATGATGCAGGAGGGGGGGAAGATTTACGGGGTGCCTCTCGGCCAGGGGGAAAAGCGCTACGACATCGGCAACTTCCAGAGTTACTTCAAGAGCTTCGTCGACTTCGCTCTTGCCGACGAGGAGTTCGGCCCAGGTTTGCGTCGGTACCTCTCGGATAAGCTCAAAAACCCCGAACCTTGAACCGCGCCAGCGCCTCCTCCTCCGTCGGCTGTATGTCGAACACCTTGTCCAGCTTCGTTATCTTGAAGACCTCCATGATCGAGTCCCTGACGCTGCACACCCGTAGCTCCCCCTTCAGCTCCTTCAGCCGCTTGTGCAGCGCGATCAGCTTCGCCAGCACGGCGCTCGACAGGTATTCCACGTTCGTCAGGTTAAGCAGCAGCCTGTTGTAGTTCTTCTTCTCCACAATGTCTGACAGTTCTTCCGCTATCTGGTTGATATTCGCCACATCCAGAATGCGCGTGTCCAGGAAATGAACGACCATCACGTCCCCTTGAGCGCGCGTCAGCAGTCTGCTCTTCTTTTGCTCCTCGACCATGGCTGGCTCCTTGGCAGTCTCCGAGAGACCCACTCTGTTCGGGCACACCGTCCCGTATATTAAAAGACTTAACTCCGCCGGGGTAAAGCCCGTCCGTTGCCGTCTTCGAGATTATTTGCCTCAAAGGACCGCTTCCCTCTGACGAAGCTTCGCGGCATCGCTCTGCAACCTCCTCGAAATATCACCGCCACTCGCTCTTCGGCTACGCCCTCAATGCCCTTCCGGTCTTGGCGGATTCCACAGCCGTCAGCGCCACCTTCAGCGCCAGCCTCGCGTCAGCGCCGGTAGCTATCTCCGGTTGCCTGCCCCCCTTGACGCACTCGACGAAGTACGCCACCTCTTCTTTGTACCCGTCGCCGGCCTTGACCTTGGGCCGAACCGGCCTGCCTTTCTCCGGGTAGAACATCAGTTCGCTCTGCGCCCCGCCGCGTGTCTCCAGGTTTCCTCCCGCCCGGAAAATCAATTCCACCGTTCCCTTCGTCCCCCGCACCCGCAGCATCATGGTGAACGGATAACCTTTCGGCATCGTCATGCACGTCTTCGCCGACGCCGCCACTCCCTTGGGGTAAACCAGCAGCGTCTCTAAGTCGTGGTAAACGCCCCCCCGGACCTTCTCACCGGCCGCAAACACCGTCCGCGGCCTCCCGAACAGCCAGTTCAAAAAATCGATATCGTGAATCCCCAGGTTCAAAATCCCCCCCCCGCCTCGCTTCGGTTCCAGAAACCACGGCGACCACACAGGGCTCTGGCACAGACGAACCGCCTCGGCCGTCACCACCTTGCCAAGCTTTCCCGAATCGACCAGCTTCTTTATCGCCACGTACTCCGGCCAGAACCTGAGCACGTGCCCCACCATGAACACCAGCTTCTTTCGTCTCACATGCCGGATGATCGCATCCGCCGTCGCAAGGTCCAAAGCAATCGGCTTCTCGAGCATCACGTGCTTGCCCGCGCGCGCCGCGCTCCGCACGTGTTCGTAGTTCAGGTCCGTCGGCAGGCAAATATCCACCGCGTCCGCCTCTTCCGCCGCCAGGGCCTCCTCGAGGTTCACGTAATCCCTGCCGCCGAATCGGCCCGCCAGCCGCTTGCGCGCCTTGGCCGCAACGTCGACGAATCCCACTATCTCCGCGTTCTTGCTCTCTGCATAGCCCGCGGCATGGGTCTCGCCCATGAACCCGCAGCCTACTATCACCACCTTCACCATGATCTCATCTCCGCATTACCTTTTCGGCTCCGATCACGCGAGAGTATAAATGCCTCCCTTACCGTTCGCAAGCCAAAACGGCGGCGGACGGTTCCGGTTGCCCCCCGGCTTCAATGTGGTATCATAGTAATTAAGGGGGATTTCGTTCGGAGTCGCCGTATGCTTCTGTTCAGGATGAGTGTGGCAAATCGCCGCAGTGGCCGCTCGCGGCGCGGAAAGGCTAAATGGCTCGTTCCCGCAGCCGCGTTCGCATTATGTCTCGGCCTCGGCGTTATCGTTCTTGTCCGCGCGCATGTGCCGTCGGATACGCCTGGCTCGGTGATTCGGAAGGCCGACCAGCCCATCTCCGCAGAACTCCGAATACTCGGCAAGCAACAGCCCGGCGGCCGCGTCACCCTTTCCCTTACGGCCACCACGCAGGTTCCCGCGGACGACGTCGAGCTCCTGCTTGACGTCCCCGAGGCCCTTTTTCCCCTCGCCGGCGGCCCCTCGTGGAAGGGCTCTCTCGGCAAGGGCGAAGATGCATCGCTCCAAATGGACGTCCTCATTCCCGACGACGCTTTCTACGAGGTGCGCGCCGCAGCCGTAGCCAGGTTCCCCAACGCAAAAGCGGTAGCCGTCGCCGACGCGGCCATAAATCCCGCAGCCAGGGCTCCCCGCGCCCGCCACGCCGTCAGCCGCAACAGCCGCGGCGAGCCCATCATCGACTTCCCCGCCAACACCAGGGTGCGCAGCAGATGAAAGCCCTTCCCGCAGTCGCCAATCGAGCAGCGCCCCGCGCGGCAGTGGCGTTCTTCCTCTTGGCTGCCTTCAGCTTTCATCCGGCCGTTGCAGGCGTCATCACCGGCAAGATCAGGTACGAGGACAAGCTCTACGACTGCGACG
>CAZBND010000001.1:151712-169691 GCA_964493415.1 uncultured Planctomycetota bacterium
GCAGGCGTCATCACCGGCAAGATCAGGTACGAGGACAAGCTCTACGACTGCGACGGATTCACGGGCTTTTCCGAATACAAGCCCGTGAGGCTCGCGCAAATAGAGATCATCGACGACGCAACCCAGGACGTGCTGGGCACCGGCATCACCACCATCACGGGCCGCTATCGCGTCGCCGTCCCATCCTACGGCTACAGCGCCCTTCGAGTCAGATGCTATGCCCGCAACAACTCAGGCTTCCCCAACGCCGTCGTCAAGAACAACACCGTCGAGGCCGCAATCTACGCCGCCGTCTCCTCGCCCGTGTTCGCCGACACGGCCGCCAAAGTCCACATCGACATGGACATCAGCGCCGCATCCGCCGCGGGCGCCTTCAACATATTCGACTCCGCCGTCCGCGCCGCGCTCTTCATGAAGCCCGCCCTCCGGCAACCTTTTCCCCTCCTGACCTTCTATTGGGAGCCGGGCTCCTACGACGGCACCTACTACTACCCCGCCTTCAACAGCATCCATCTCCTGGGAAAGGCCTCCGATACCGACGAGTTCGACGACGACATTATCCTTCACGAGATAGGCCACTATATCAGCAACAATTTCTCTCGCGACGATTCCCCGGGCGGATCACACAGCCTCTCCGGTCACTACACCGTCACCCTCGCCTGGTCCGAGGGATGGGCACATTTCTTCTCCAGCGCCGTCAGGGACGAAGCTTGGCAGGTGGACAATTTCTTCGTTACATCATCCTGCTGGAACCTCGAACTCCCTTCCTACGACTCCGCCGCCCGAGGCTCCAGCAACGAAGTCGCCGTCGCCGCGGTTCTATGGGATACCTACGACTCGGTGCATACCCCCGACGACCTTCCTGCCGGCGACGACGAGCAGCTTGCCCTCGGCTTCGGAGAAATCTGGCATGTCGTTGAGCGCTGGCTCCCCCTTCACTACCCCGCGGAGTTCTATCCCTTCTGGAACGGCTGGCTGGCTCTGCTCATCCCCACGATCACCAGCGAATATGAAATCCAATCCATCTTCGCCGACAGGCGCGTCTATTACGTCGAGGATCAATTCGAGCCGAACGACATAATGGCGCAGGCTCCCGAAATCCTCACCACCGGCGAGGGCTACCGCGGCTCGCTCTGGCCTTCCACCGACGAGGACTGGTACAAGTTCGGCGTCCTGGCCGGCCACACCTACCAGCTGTTCGTTGACGACATATGGAACGGCGACTTCGTTCGCGCCTCGCTCTACGACGACGGCGGACTCCTCCTCGATCAGGAGGCCAACTCCACAATCGGCGGAACCGTAACCATGTCCTCGACCCCCGATTACGACGGCTGGATGTACCTCCGTCTGGAGACCGCCGTGGTCACCGAGACCGCAAGCTACACCTTTTCAGTCCAGGGCGTTCTCGCCGACGGGCCGCTGGGGGGCCCCGGCGAGGACGATTACGGCGACGACGTGTTCCACGCCTATCCCATCCCGGCCGACGCAACGCCGGTCTCCGGCACCATCGAATCCCCCGGCGACGCCGACTGCTTCAGCTTCGACCTCGATGAGGGATGGCTCTACACCGTCAGCGCGTCCGCATATACCGGCGACAATTTCACAATTCTGACCGTCTACGACGACGACATGATCGTATTCGTCACGTCCGAGCCTCCCGGCGGCTCGGCCCCTTCCGAAACGTCCTTCTTCGCCGCACGCGGCGGCACTTATTATGCCCGCATCCACCACGTCGACAGGACCCTGGGCACCGGAGATTACCACATCGTTGTCTCCCCGCTCGGCCTCGCCGAGAAAGCCTCTCCCGCGGTGCTGAACCTCCTGCCGGAAGCCGGCGAGGCCGTCGATGCCTTCTCGCCGCCCACCTTCCGATGGGCGGCGCGGGAATCCCGGCCTTTCCGCATCATCTTCGAGAGATACCACGGCGACCCCCTTGCGATCATCTTCCCCTTCACCTTCACCTCCAAGCAGTGGTTCCTTCCCAACTCCTACCAGTGGAGCTTCATAACCGCCCTTGCCGGACAGGCCGGCGACCAGCTATACTGGTCCGTCTCCTCGCCCGGCATCGACGACAGTAGCCCTCACGTTCTCTACGTCCAGCCGTGATTTGGCTCAGGCGCTTTGGATTGATGAGCGACTCTCGCAAAACGCCCGTTATTACGCTCCTCACCGATTTCGGCCTGGTCGATCCTTATGTCCCCGCCGTCAAGGGCGTCATTTTGTCCCTTTGCGGCGATGTCCGGCTTGTCGACGTGACCCACAGCGTGCCGCCGCAAGATGTATGGGCCGGCGGCTACATCTGGGCTTCTTGCTACAAGTATTTCCCCGAAGGGACAATCCACCTGGGAGTCGTTGACCCAGGCGTCGGAACCATGCGTCGCCCCGTCGCAGCCCGGATTGCAGGCCATGTTTTCGTCTGCCCCGACAACGGCCTGCTCTCCTGGATAGCCGCCGAGAGTCCGGCAGCGGAGGCATTCGAGCTTCGCGAAGATGCCTACTTCCCGCGCGAACCGTCCGCCACCTTCCACGGCAGGGACATCTTCGCCCCGGCCGCCGCGCACATCGCCAACGGCGTCCCGCTCAGCCGGCTCGGACCCCCCGCCGACCAACTCTTCCTCCTCCAAATCCCGCAGCCTCGGAAGGTCTCCCAACGCGAGCTCCACGGCGAGGTGATTCACATCGACACCTACGGTAACCTCGTCACCAACATCCGCCTCGCCGATTGCCGCGAGCTCAACGACTGGCACGAAGCTGATGCCGAGGTTACCGTGGGCCGCGTTTCGCTCCGGGGGCTCCGTCGAACTTATTCCGATGCTCCTGCGGGCGAGTCCCTCGCCTACTTCGGCAGCACCGGCAGACTCGACATCGCGATCAACATGGGAAACGCCGCCCAATCTCTCGGCATCAAGCGCGGCGACATGGTCACTCTCTCCCTCGGCGGCTCCGCACAATGAATTGTCAAAACCCGAGAAGCATAAATGTCCGCACAGAACCTGACAAAGCCGTCGCTGAGGCGGTGACGGTTCTCAAAAGCGGCGGCTTGGTCGTAGTCCCTACCGAGACCGTCTACGGCATCATCGCCGACGCGGACAACCCCGATGCCGTCGCGCGCGTTTATGATTCCAAAGGAAGACCGCCCTCCAAGCCCATGGCCTTTCTTCTAGCCCACGCAGATGACGCGGCCTCCCTCGTCGGTGAGCTCCCCGCACCAGCCCGCAAGCTCGCCGACAGATACTGGCCCGGCCCTCTCACTCTTGTCGTAGCCGACGCAGTAGGCCGCGAGCTCGGCCTCAGGGTCCCGGGCAACCAGGTGACGCGGAGGCTCATTCGCGAGTCCGGCCTTCGCATCTACGGCACCAGCGCCAACCTCTCCGGCGGCTCTCCCGCAACTACCGCGGCTCAGGCAATCGAACAGATCGGCCCCTCCCTCGACCTCGTGCTCGACGCCGGCCCTTGCCCTTTGGCCGAGGCCTCCACCGTCGTACGGGTCACCGAGTCCGAGTGGGAGGTCCTTCGCCCGGGCGCGATAGACGAAGACAAGATCGAGAGCCTCGTCAACAGGCTCATCCTCTTCGTATGCGCCGGCAACAGTTGCCGCAGCCCCATGGCGGCCGGGGTCTGCCGCAAGCTCCTCTCCCGCAGGCTTGGCGTCCCCGAGGAGAGGCTCCGAAATCGCGGCTACACGATCATGTCCGCAGGCACGGCCACGCTCGCCGGCGACGCTCCCAGCCAGGGGGCCATAAGGGCGATGAGCGAACTGGGCATCGACATCTCCGCCCACCGCCGACGCCCCCTCACCCGTCAATTGGCCGAGCGCGCCTTCGTGGTTTTCGTCATGGACCCCGGCCTCTTGTCAGGGGAAGAAAACGGCTCTTTGGCCGGTTCGCGGGTGCTGGAGGCCGCTCGAGACAAGCTCCGCCTGCTCGGACGCGGCATCCCGGACCCCTACGGCTGCATAGACGAGCACTACCGCATGTGCGCCAGGCAGATTTGGGACGCGGTTTCCGCCGCTCTTGACATCATAACCGCATGACCGGTCTGCTCGCCCTGCAGGCCCTTTGCCGCCCTTCTTTGAGCGCCTCCCGGCCGCTTCCTCCGCCGGATATGCCCGCAGACCACCCCGAAAACGCCGTTTTCAGGCCTCCAAGGGCCGAGCCAAAAACAGCCCAAAGTTATCGAAATTTTCTCTTGACAATCCCCCCTCCAGTGCCAATCATATAGGTGCTTTATTAGTGCCCTTCAAACCAGGAAGGAGGTGATTCTATATGAAGAAGGGTTACAGGGGCTTTACCATCATTGAGCTCTTGGTAGTGATCGCAATCATAGCCATCCTGGCGGGATTACTCCTGCCTGCCTTGGCAAGAGCTCGTGAGCAAGCCCGAAGAGCGGCGTGCAAGAACAACCTGAAGCAAATCGGGTTGGCCATGCACATCTACTCCACCGACTACAGGGAGTACTTCCCTCGTGGTCCCGACGGCGCGTACTCGTCCTACTCTCTTGGCCTGTTGTGCTATGCCGGCAACCAGTACATGACCAACATGGGCGTGTACCTGTGCCCGAGCACCGACGTCGCTATCGGCGCGTGGCAGATCAGCAGCGGCGGCCGTTCAGACCAAAACGGCGGCATGCACTGCACCTCGACCAGCTATTCGTACGACCATTACAAGACCGCAGCCAGCAACCCGCAGGCGGGTCTCGCTGCTGATGAGGCGCTGAACATGACGGCGGAAACCTACGACACGCCCGGCTCGCGCTGGGCTGGTCAGTGGATGCCTGGTGGGCTTGGGCAGGTCGGCATCACGGACATGGATCCTGAGGATGATCAAATCTTCGCCAAGCTGGGTATCTTCAGCGTGCAGGGTGGCTCCGCCAACCACGAGGGCGGCACAGGCCAGAATTGCCTGTACGTGGACGGCCATGTGGAGTGGAACAAGAGCGCCCTGATGGGAGCGGACTTCTCGCTCGGTGACGCAGACCTCGATGACGACGAGCCCAGGTTCCCGGCAGGCATGATCATGAAGGACAACATCTACCTTCTGTCCACGCCGCGGCTGGTTGATCCTCTCGGCGGTTGGCCGCCGGCGGATTGGGACGCTTATATCTGCGACTGGAACATAGTCGGCGACACCGTTCCGATCGTGCCTTTCGCGGGCAGACCGCCTTTGGGAGGAAGCAAGCCGCCTTTCATGTGGCTGTAATTCGCACGTGAAGGGTGCTGTTTGTCTGAAAAGGGGCGGGCAAGCGCAATCGCTTGCCCGCCTCTTCCTTTTCCCCTCTTGCGTTCCCCGGCCCCCCACGGGGCGACGGATTGTTGCCAAAACGCCTTCCGAACGGTACACTTATTCCCCGTCATCGACTGGCCGTGAAGGCCGGAGGAGCGCTCTTGCAGGACCAGCAGAACCAGGCCGTCTCCGCACAGTCTGCCGACCGCGTGCCCGTTGCCTTCATCGCCCTCGTGGTTCTCCTCTGTCCCTTCGCCTTTCTTCCCTTCACCTATCACGCGACTTACGTCAAGTACACCATCTTCCAAACCGCATTTCTGGCTCTCGTGCTCTGTCTCGTCGGGGGACTGATCGGGCTGTTCCCCTTCCGCGCCTTCCGCGCGAAGCGCTGGGACAGGAACGTCATTCTCGCGGCAGCCTGCGCCGGCCTCTTCTTCTTCGTCAACGTCCTTTCCATCTCATGGTCCGATTTCCCGAAGGCCTCTCTCCTGAGAGTTCTCGAGCTCAGCTTCTACATCGGCTGGTTCCTCCTTGCGGCGGTTTTTCTCACCCGAAGAGAGCGCGTTGCCCGGATTGGATGGTTATACGTTATCGCCGCCGTCATCACTTCCGCAGGAGCCTTCGCCGCATACGCCCTGCGCAATAGGCTCGACTTCATCAGCCCCTTCCAGGGAAGGATAGGCTTTCCCGCCGGCAACCCGATCTTCCTCGCCGGCTATCTTCTCCCCCCCTTGTTCATCTGCGGCTTCGCTTCAGCCCGCTGGCTCTTTCCAAAGACCTTCGGGGCCGACGCCCGCTCCCGTTCCCTCTGGAAATCCGTCGCCTTGGCGCTCGTCGCAGCCTTCCTCCTGTACGCGATTTACTGGACCCGTTCCCAGTCGGCCTACATCGGCCTCGCCTTCGCCTGCGTTGCGCTCCTCCTCTTCGTCCGGGCCAGGTTCGGCCGGCCGCTCGCGTTGGAGCTCCTCGCCGCGCTCGTTTTCTACGCCGTCTGCGCCGGAGTCGTCTTCTACCACTTCTCCGGCAACTGGATGAGACTCTCTCTCGCCGCGTGCCTTCTGTTCCTGGTTTTGGTCGCCGTCTTCCTCCCGCGCATCAGGAAGCTCTTTCCGTACTTCTCCTTTCTCTTCTCGGCCGTAGTCGCGGCCGTCTTCTTCTTTGCCGTGGTTACGCCGGAATTGCCCAGGATTCTGGAAACCCTCGTCGCGCGCGGATCGACCCGCGAAGGCGGCTCGACACTCGCCGTCAGATGGGTGCTCTTCGGCGGCGGGCTAAGGATGATTGCCGAGCGCCCGCTCCTCGGTTGGGCGGCGGGTACCTTCCCCTGCAACTACCCCCTCTTCGCCGCGCCTGAGCAATTCATCGTCAATCCCTTCGGAACCAGCGCCATGAACCTCCACAACGAGCCCCTCCAAATCCTCGTCGAGGTCGGCCTCGTCGGGCTCGTCGCCGTCGCCCTCATGCTCTGGTTCGTCTTTCGATCTTCCTGGAAAACCCTCGTCGCCGAGCGCATCGACGCCCCGGCTCTGGTAGGGTGGGGGATATTCATAGGCACGCTCGGTATGCTCTTTCAGGAACTCGGTTCCGTCGGCATGCGCTTTTGGGATTTCGCCCCGTTCGTCTGGACCAACTTCGCGCTCCTCGTCGCGCTTGCGCCCGCCCCCCGGCCCCGACCACGGACTTCCCCTATCCGAAGGCCGCGGGCGATCTGGGCGCGCCTTCTCCTCCTCGTCGCCGTCGCTCTCCTACTGGCCAAGTATTGGCACGTCGTCGCATGGGGGGACCTCATGTCTCAGAAGCACCGCAAGGACGCCCAGATGTTGAAGCAGGCCTCCTGGGATGTCGGAGACGCCGAAGTCCAGCAACGCTTCCTGACGGAGCTTCTTCCCGATCACGCGCTCCCCGGCCCCGGCCAGGCCGCCGCCTTCCTCACCACCGTCCTTGCCGGCGGCAGGCAGAGCTTCCTCAAGGCTATGCGCGACGAGAGCGACCTCGCCCTCACCAAGTCGCTCAGCATGGAAAACATGCTCCACGCATACTACGACAAGGCCGTCGGATTCCGTTTGGATCGGAAATTCGCCGAAGCGGCCGCGGTCCTCGAAGAACTCCAGCGACAAGCGCCCAACATCGCCGGCACCCGCTTCGTCCTCGGCGATTACTACGAGCTCGCCGGAAACCTCCCCAAAGCGGTCGTCAACTACGCCGTCTATCGACACCAGATTCCCTATGACCGAGACCCCGAAAGCGCCGAAGCCCGAAAGGCCCTCGAGGCCCTCATTCCCAGGCTCAATCCCGAACAAGCCTCCGCTGCGCGCGTCGAACTCTCGCAGATTCTCCCCACCTTCAGGCGCGACTCCGCCTACTCACACATAGTCGTCGCCGCGCTTTACGAGAGGGAGGCGCGAAACAAGTCCGCCGCCGCTGAGCTCGAGGTCGCTTTCAACATGGGGGTCAAGGAGCCGCTGATCTTCACCAAGCTTGCTACGCTTTGGCACGAGGCCGGCGAGCCGCAGCGCGCCCGCTTCTGGCTCAACCAAGGTAGGAAAATGTTCCCCGCCGACGGCAGCTTCGACGAGACCGAGCAGGCTCTTAACCAGGGAGAATAACCTCCGCCGAAGCGAATTCCGGCGGCGCGAGAACCGCCGCTCGTCAAGTCCGCGTCGAATACCCCGCTACGGCAGTTGCGTCTTGATCACAAACAAGGTGATCTTGTCCCGATCCTCCGCGCTCATCTCCTGGAACTCCAGCCCCATCGCCCAGTTCTCCCGATCCTCTCCCTTCATCCCCTCGATCCACGCAAGCCGCGCCAGCGCCTTCACCGGTTCCTGCTCCGTCGGCAGGAATATCTTCAGCGCCATCACCATCCTGCGCTGTAGAAGCTCCGGCACCCACTCGGGCTTGGGAATCTTCCCTCGCAGGAATATCCCCCCGCTGCTGATGTTCTCCGTCAGCCCCTCGCACACCTCGCTCGACAGCGTCTCTTCAAAGCAGTGATAGAACTTGTACCGCACGCGCACGCTCGCCTTGACGCGCACGTACCTTCTGCGCTCGGCTCCCGCTGAACTCATTTCTCACGCTCAGAATAAACCGACCACGTTTCCGTCTTTGTCGATATCTATCTTCTCTCCCGCCGGGTGTGTCGGGAGTGTCGGCATCGTGCTCATCTCGCCGCACAGCGGGTAAAGGAATCCCGCTCCCACCGACGCGCGTATGTCCCTGATCGGCAGAGAGTAATCCGCCGGCACCCCCACCCACGTGGGAACGTGCGACAGCGAGCGGTGCGTCTTCGCCATGCAGATCGGGAACTTCCCGTACCCCAGCTTCTTGAACAGCTTCAGCTTCCTCTTCGCCGCCGACTCGTACGTCACGTCCTTCGCCCCGTATACCTTCGTTGCGATCGCGTGTATCTTCTCCTCAATCGACGCGTCGTCGGGATAGAGGAACTTGAAGTCGCTCGGCTTCTCGCACGCCTCGACCACCGCCTCCGCCAGCTCCGCCCCGCCCTTGCCGCCGTGCGCCCACACTTCGCTTGTCGCCACCGAATCGGCCCCGGCCTCCAGCGCCAGCTCTCTCACAACCTTCACCTCGCTGTCCGCATCCGTCGTAAACCTGTTCACCGCTACCACCACCGGTATCCCGAACAGCCGGACGTTCTCGATGTGCTTGACGAGATTGCAGCAGCCTCGCTTGACGGCATCAACGTTCTCTTTCAGCAGCTTCGGATCCAGCGGCTTGCCCGCCGCGACCTTGAAGTCCCCGCTGTGCATCTTCAATGCTCTTATCGTCGCCACCAGCACCACCGCATTAGGAACCAGACCGCTTACCCGGCACTTTATGTTGAAGAACTTCTCCATCCCCATGTCGGCCCCGAAACCGCTCTCCGTCACCACGTAATCGGCGAACTTCAGCGCTATCATGTCCGCCACAATCGAGCTGTTCCCGTGCGCTATGTTCGCAAAGGGCCCCGCGTGCACGAACGCAGGCGTGTGATCCAGCGTCTGCATCAGCGTCGGCTTCAACGCGTCCTTCATCAGCACCGTCATCGACCCCGCCACCCCAAGATCCTCCGTCGTCACCGGTTTCCCCTCGTACGTGGAGGCCACCGCCATCCGCCCTATCCGTTCCCGCATGTCCCTGAGGCTCTTCGACAGCCCCAGTATCGCCATCACCTCCGAAGCTACCGATATGTCGAACCCGCTCTGGCGCGGTATCGCGTTGTTCTTCTGCCCAAGTCCGATCACCACCTCGCGCAGCGCACCGTCGTTGACCTCCACCACGCGGTTCAGCATTATCGTGCTGGGGTCGATATTGAGCCGATTGCTCCGGTAAATCGCGTTGTCGAGGAACGACGCGCACAGGTTGTGCGCGACGGTGACCGCGTGCACGTCCCCGGTGAGGTGCAGGTTGAAGTCCTCCATCGGCACCACCTGCGAGTAGCCCCCCCCCGCCGCCCCGCCCTTGATCCCGAACACCGGCCCCAGTGACGGCTGCCTTATGCACGTTATCACCTTCTTGCCTATGTGATTCAGCCCCAGCGAAAGACCCACCGTCGTCACCGTCTTCCCTTCCCCCAGCGGCGTCGGGGTGATCGCCGTCACGTCTATGTACTTCCCGCCGGGGCGACCCTCGATCTCCTTCAGCACCGCCAAATCCACTTTGGCCTTGTACTTCCCGTAAGGCTCTACACACTCCTCCGGCAAGCCCATCGCGCTTGCTATCTCCATGATTGGCTTGAGCTTCGCCTTCTGAGCAATCTCCAGGTCGCTGAGCACTGCCTTTCCTCCTCCCGTTGCAGGCGTTCTCCAAAACACCATATTTCCGTCTGAGGCGAAACAGCGTCGGGATTCTAGCACGCCCCGACGCCGCGATCAAGCCGAATAGCGCCTCGCGGGCGCTGCAACCACCTTCCTCCCGGCCTCGCCCCCTCGGGAAGTCGCCGCATATCGCTACTGATTTCCCCGCTTTCATCCGATACTTTATAGTGGAAACGCGTCGGCTTTGCCGGGAAGAGGCGTCTGCTTCTCCGCCCGTGCTTCTTCAGGAGGAATCAATGCCCCCTTGGACCGAATCTGCCTTGACCCAGTGGAGCACCCCCGAGGCGCTCCTGCTGATCGTTATAGGAATAATCTTCGCCGCGGCCGGATGGACCATTTTCGGCCTGGCCATAATACTGCTCGGCGCGTTGGGCGGCGCTTATCTGGGGATGCTTGCCTCGGCCAACTTCGTCATTCATCCGGCCTTGGCCGTAGCCGCCGGTGCCCTTGTCTGCGGCTTGGCCGCCGTGCTGCTAAAACGCATCGCCGTCTTCTTCGCAGCCGGCGCGTGCGGAGCGGGATTCACCCTCTGGGCCTTCAGCGCCTTCTACCCGGCGGCTTCCAGCACCCTATCCCTCGTAATCACCGGCGTCGTCTTCGCCGTCTCGGGCACGCTTGCCGCCTTCCTCCTTCGTCCCGTAATCATCATCGCCACCGCTTTCGGCGGCGGCGCTTCCGTCGCTCTCGGCGCGATGTCCCTCGCCGAGCGCCATGCCCCCTCCACCCTCGCTGGCAGGTGGGGAACCGTGTCCATAATCGGCGTCACCGCCTTCATTGCAGCCTCGATATTCGGCGTCGTCGCTCAGCTTGTCTGGGGGAAAGACCGCAAAATGCCCCTCGAAGTGGAGGATGTCCCCACCACCACCCGCCGCCTTAAGGGCGGATGACCGGCGCAACGCCCCAGCTCTCCCCCGCAAGCCCCCTCACACCCCCTCAAGGTATTTCCCAAAAGCCCGCTGTGCCGACCCGCCGTAAAGCACGAAATAGACCTTCTCCAGCGACGTCTCTCTTCCGAGGTGTTCCAGCACCGTGTCGATCATGATCTTGGCGCACTCGTCCAGCGGAAAACCGGCCACCCCCGTTCCGATCGCGGGGAACGCCATCGTCTTCAGCCCCTTCTCCTCCGCCAGCTCCAAGCTCCTCTTCGTCGATGACTTCAAAGACTCCGCCGTCGTTTTCCCCCCCAACCGCATGCTGGCGGCGTGGATCACATACCGCGCTTTCAAATCCCCCGCTCCCGTTATTGCCGCGTCGCCTACCTTTATCGTCCCGATGCGATCACATTCCTCCTGAATGCAGGGACCGCCCTTTCTCCGGATCGCTCCCGCCACCCCGGCTCCCAGCATCAGTTCATTGTTGGCTGCGTTCACTATCGCGTCCACGTCCATCTCTGTGATGTCGCCCTGCGTGAGCTCTACCTTCTCTTTTGCCTTCATCATTGCCCCCCCCTTATGTGTCATGCTGAAAAACTCAACGCTGCGTCTGTCCTCTCTCGGTGCGCAGGTAATCCAGGTAGTTCTGCAGCACCAACTGCGCAGCGACCTTGTCTCGCACCTTCGCTCGTCTCGCGCGCGAAAGGTCCGCATCGAGCATCTCTCGCTCCGCCCTCGCCGTCGAAAGCCGCTCGTCCCACAGCACCACCTCCAGCCCCGAGGCCCGGCGCAGCCTCTCTGCGAACTCCATCACTACCAAGGCTCCCTTCCCCAAGCTGCCGTTCATGTTGCGCGGGAGGCCCACCACTATCTGCCTTGCCCCCGTCTCCTTCGCCCTCGCAGATATCTCCTCTGCTATCTTTCTTGGCCCCTCATTCTTCACCACGTCCAGCCCCTGTGCCGTAAGCAGCAGCGGATCGCTCACCGCCAAACCTACCCGCCTCGCCCCGTAATCCACCCCCAGTATCCGTTCTCCCGTTTTCCCCTCATCGTCGCTCAATCTGCGTCTCCCTGCACCACGACCAGAGACAACACCTCGTCGATTGATTTCCGTACGCGGGTTCGAAATCGCTCCCCGCAACTAGGGAGCCGTCCCCCCGCTGTCGGATGTGCCGGGCCGCTCTTACTATGTAGTCTCGTCTCGCTGAATGTCCGGCGTGCCCTGGCCGGTGAGTCGCTTCAACGTCAATTCCGCCGCGCGCTGTTCCGCGGACTTCTTGCTTCCACCCCAGGCCGACTCGTAACGATCCCCCGCTATGATCGTCACCGCCTGAAAGCGCTTTCGGTGGTCCGGCCCTTGCTCCTCGACTATCTCGTAAGATGGCGTCTCCCCCAGGTGCTGCTGCGCATATTCCTGCAGCCGCGATTTCCCGTCCCCCGTCGAAAATCGCTCGAACGCCTCATCCATCTTCCCAAGCAGATGCCGGTTCGCGAATCCCCGCACCGGCCCCAGGCCCCCATCCAGATACATCGCCCCCACCACCGCCTCCATCAAATTCGAAAGGATCGTGCGGCTCGTCCTGCCTTCCTCGGCCAAACCCCCGCCCAGGTTCGCGATCGCCGCTAGGCCCAGCCTCTCGCCGATCTTCGCTTGATAAAGCCTGTTCACCACCGATGACTTCAGCTTCGTCAACTCCCCCTCCTGCGCTTCAGGGAAACGCTCGAAGAGCATTTCCGCCACCACTGTCCCCATAACGGCGTCTCCCAGAAACTCCAGCCGCTTGTTGCTTTCTTCCGGCGCAGCCGATGAATGCGTCAGCGCATTCCCCAGCAGACTGCGATCTCTGAACCGGTATCCCAAAGCCTCTTCCAACTCTCGCAGTCGCTTCTCGTCCGCCATCCCGCGACCAGTCCCCTCGGTGTCCACCGCGCGAATTATATTCTCCTCCACCCCGTGATGTCAATTTACTCTTGACACCCTTCCGCCGGATTGATAGCCTCAACGAAAGCTCGTTCTATACCTGGACTTGGGACATTCTTGCCGGGAGCCACGCGCCTTGCGTCGATCCGCCTCGCTCTTCCTCGCGCTTCTCTTACTCCCCTCCGTAGCCACGCTCGCTGACGAGCCCTTCCTCGCCCCCGACCAATTGAATCCCGGAATGACCGGCTACGGAAAGACGGTTTTCTCGGGTTCAAAGGTCGAAACATTCCAGGTCGAAATTCTCGGCGTTCAGAAAAACTTCGCTCCCAAGCGTGATATCATCATCGCGCGCCTCAGCGGACCCCCACTTGACAAAACCGGCGTCATCTCCGGCATGAGCGGCAGCCCCGTCTACATTAACGACAAACTCATCGGCGCCATCGCATTCACCTGGTACTTCCTCAAAGAGCCAATCGCCGGCATCACCCCCATCGGTGACATGGTCGCCGTCCTCGACCAGCCCCTTCACGCGGGCTCCGCCGCACCCGCCCGTCCCTTCTCGGGGGATGTCTCCGGCCTTTCCGTCATCCGTACCCCGGTCGCCGTTTCCGGCCTCGGCCGTCACGCTATGGACATCCTCCAGCCAATCCTCGACGAAGTCGGAGCCATGCCCGTCCAGGGAGGAGGTGCCGCCGAGACCTCCGTTCCTCCGCCCGAACTCGAGCCCGGCTCCAGCATAGGCGTAACACTGGCCATGGGCGACCTCAACATCTTCGCCGTCGGCACGCTCACCTATCGTGACGGCGACCGCCTCGTCGGCTTCGGTCATTCCTTTTCCGCTTCCGGGCCCACCGACCTTCCCCTCGCGCCCACCGTCGTCCAGGCTGTCGTCCCAAAGCAGGACAGCTCCTTCAAGCTGGGAGCTCTCGCCGGCGAACCCGTCGGCTCCATAACCCAAGACAGACCTTCCGGCATCGGCGGCCTTCTCGGAAAGCAGGCCAGGATGGCGGATGTTGCCGTATCCGTTAAGGCCGACCTCCCGCCCGCGGAACGCTCCGCGGATTACACTTTCACCCTCGTCCGCGACAAGAAATGGTTCCTCCCCCTTCTCTCCGCTGGGGCCGTTCAGGCCGTCGCTGAACTCCTCCCCATGGGCGGCGAATGGATGGTGGAACTAAAGGCCGACGCATACTTCGGCGAGCAAGACCCCCTCCACTTCGAGAACCTTTACTACACCAGCGGATTCTCCGCATTGCCCATCGTGCAAACGCTATCGGCCCTGGCCTTCTTTCAAGAGAATCCGTTCAAGGAGGTACTCTTCAACCGCGTCGAAATCGAGGTGATTGCCCTTCCCGGAAACAACACCGCCTACATAGACTCCGCCTCTCTCTCCAAGCCCGAGTACGCTCCCGGCGAGAACGTGGACGTCCGCGTGACCCTGGTTCCCTTCGGAGAGGACCCCTACATGACGACGATCAGCTTCCGGCTGCCCGACGATGCCACGCCTGGTTCGTGGGTTACCCTCGACGTCTGCGATTCGAGGGTCAGTCAGCAGATCGAGGTCTCCCGCGGCCCGGGCCGTTTTCGCGTTCAGGATTTCCCCCATCTCGTCGAGCTTATCCAAAAGGACGACCGGAACACCGACATCTTCGTTCGCGCGCTTACTCCGCGCGAAGGGCTCACCTTCGAGGGCGAAGCCTTTCCCTCCCTCCCTTCTTCCATTCTTTCTGTCATAGCCGCTCCCGGACGCCCCGGAGTCGAGAGGTTGCAATCCGACATGGTCGCAAGCCGGAGAACACCCTATTACATCACCGGCAGTTTGACTCTTCGCCTGAAAGTATCAGATAAGGGCTCGTACAAATGACAACAACCCAAAGGGCGCTACCGCTGCTCGCTCTCGCCGCAATGGCCTGCGGGATGGCCTTCGCAGTCTCCACCTCCTACTGGACCCAAAACTCCCAGGATGACTTCGAGGCAGGCGAAGCCGAGAATGTCTCCATCACCAGCCGCGGCACCCTCTCCCTTGCCGGAAAGCTCGACGACGTCGAAGGGCTCCACGAAGACTTTGTCTGGTCCATGGCCCGCGACTCCGCAGGCAACACCTACGTCGGCACCGGCGGGCAGGGCGCGGTCTATAAGGTTCCTCCCGGCGGCAGCGCCGCCTTGCTCGTCAAGCTCGAAGAGCCCAACGTCACCGCACTAGTCGCTTCCCCCTTCGGCGGAATCTATGCCGCCGGCTCGCCCGGCTCCAAGGTCTACAAGATCTCCAGCAGGGGCGATAAAGAGCTCGTCTGCGACCTCGAGGATACCTATGTCTGGTCGATGGCCGTCGATCGCACGGGCACTCTCTACCTCGGAACCGGCGACGAAGGCAAAATCTACGTGGTGAAAACCGGCGCCGATCCCAGCGTGCTCTACGATTCGCCCGAAAGCCACGTCCTCGCTCTCCTCCGCGACGAGCAAGGCAACATCTACGCCGCCACGCACCCGTCGGCTCTGGTCTACAAAATCGACCCGGCAGGCAAGCCTTTCGTCTTGTTCGACGCCGACGAGGACGAAATTCACGCTTTGGCCTTGGGCGCTGACGGCGCGGTCTTCGCCGCCACCGCGTCCGGCGGCCGGGCTAACCTCCCCAGCGGTCCCATGCAGGGCCAGCCTTCTCCTCCCATCGGCGAGATTTTGCTCGGCGGAACGGATTTCCCATCCGGCGAAGCGGTCGCCGGAAGCTCCTCCGCCGGCACCGCCAAGCAGGGCAGGGGCCCCGGCGGACCCCCCGGCCCGCCGCGGCCCGCAGGCACCAACAGCATCTACAAGATCATGCCCGACGGCGCGACCGAGAAAATCTTCTCCGCCCGCAACGCCCTTCTCTACTCCCTTGCCGTCGCTCCCGACGGCTCCCTTCTTGCCGGTGCCGGCACCCCGGGTTCAATCTACCGCGTGCTCGAAAAGGACAGGATCATCCTCATTCACCGCGCCGAAGAGTCCCAGGTCCTTTCTCTCCTCGCCCTGCCGGACGGCGGAATCCTCTTCGGCACCGGCAACCAGGGCCGCCTGCGCCTTCTCCGCCACGCCGTCTCTCCCTCGGGAACCCTTACCTCTGAGCCCCTCGACGCAACCATGCGCGCACAATGGGGAAGCATCACCTGGACTGCCGACCTCCCCGAAGGGACTTCGCTCCGATTCTCCTTCCGCTCCGGGAACTCGGCCACGCCCGACGACACCTGGAGCGACTGGTCCGAGGAGATCACCTCAGCCGGCTCCGAAGTCAAAAGCCCTCCGGCAAGGTTCCTCCAATACAAGGTAGAGATGCTCACCCGCGACGGCGGCACTTCGCCTGCCCTCAGCGAGGTCAAGATCGCTTACCAGACTTTCAACCGACCTCCCGAAGTCCTCGCCATCGGAGGGCAGTTCGGTTCCAATAACCAGCGCGAAGCCCTCGGCCAGCCTCCCCAGCAGCAGTCCAAGATACCCCCCGGCTCCGTACAGATTCTCTGGAACCCCCAGGACCCCAACGGCGACACGCTCGAATTCGCTGTCTATTACCGTCACGTCGACGAGGAGACCTGGAAGCTGCTCGAAGACGAGCTCGATAAGCCCACGTACCTTTGGGATACTTCCAGCGTTCCCGACGGAGACTATCGCCTTCGCGTCGTCGCCTCCGACTCCCCCTCGAACCCTGAGAGTCAGTCCCTGGAGGGCGAACGGATAAGCGACCCCCTCACCATCGACAACACCAGGCCCGAGATATTCGGCCTTCAGCCCGTCATAAAAGCGACCGGCGGCTGGACCGTTCCCGGAAAGGCCCGCGACGAGACTTCCCCCATCAAACTGATCGAGTACTCCCTCGACGGCGGCGATTGGATTCCCCTGCCCGCCGTCGATGGCATCCTCGATTCGAAAGAGGAATTCTTCTCCATCGAGATCGGCGAACTCACTCCGGGCTCTCACAGCATCGTCGTAAGGGCCGAGGACACCCGCGGCAACATCGGCGCTTCCAGGGTAATGATAAACGCCGAGTAGTCGAAGGAACGAGTCCGCTATCCGCCGGCCTGCTTCGCCGCTTCGACGAATCTTCTGACCAGCTCCGGGTCTTTCACCCTCGGCTTCGCCTCCAAGCGGCTTGATGCGTCCACGGCGTACGGCTTTACCTGCCGAATCGCCTCGGCGACGTTGTCCGGACCAAGGCCCCCGGCGAGGATCACAGCTCCCAACTCTTTCGCTTCCCTCGCGAGCGACCAGTCGAAAGTCTTCCCCGTTCCCCCGTGCTTCCCCTCCGCCTTGGCGTCGAGAAGAAACGCCTCAGCAGGGTAGCCCCGCATCTCCCGGATATCCTCGACGGAGCCGACGGCTACCGCCTTCACAACCTTGATGCCCCTTCGCTTCAGGCCCAAGGCCGCCTCCGGTGGAAAGGCCCCGTGAATCTGGACCACGCGCAGCCCGACCTCGGATGCGGTCTCGGCGATCTCCTCATCCGACACTTCTGCGAAAAGGCCCACCGGCGTAGTGTACGGGGGGAGGGCGGCGACGATCTCCAAGGCGCGCGCGACGTCAACCTGTCTCGGACTTTCAATGAATATAAGCCCGATCGCGTCCGTCCCGCACTCCGCCGCCCACCGCGCGTCCTGAACCGAAGTGATTCCGCAGACCTTGACTCGCGTCATCTCGCTGACTCGCGCCGCCTAGTGACGGAAGTGCCTCGAGCCTGTGAACACCATCGCGATGCCGGCGGCGTTTGCGGCCTCGATCACTTTCTTGTCGCCTACCGAGCCCCCCGGCTGGATGATCGCCGTCACCCCCGCTTCGGCCGCTTTCTCCACCGTGTCAGGGAACGGCATGAACGCATCCGACGCCAGCACCGATCCTCCGGCCCTTTCACCCGCTTTTCGCGCTGCTATTATCGCCGCATCCACTCGGCTCATCTGTCCCGCGCCTACTCCCACCACCATTCCTCCCTTCGCCAGCACTATCGCGTTCGACCTCACGTGCTTGCTGATCAGCCACGCGATCCTCAAATCGGAAATCTCCTCCTCCGTCGGCTTCCTATCCGATACGCACTCGAGCTTCGATTCCTCGAATCCCAGACCGTCGGGCTCTTGAACCAGCGCCCCGCCCGATATCGTTCGCGCCTGCATCCCGCCCGAACCGGCTTT
>CAZBND010000001.1:169791-220079 GCA_964493415.1 uncultured Planctomycetota bacterium
GCGCCGCAGGGGTTGTTGTGCTTTATCACCACCGCCGCCGGCTCGTCGAACTCGCTCACCGCGCTCAGCGCGGCGTCCAGGTCCAGGTAGTTGTTATACGAAAGCTCCTTGCCGGAGAGCTGCTCCGCCCCGCAAAGCGAAATCCGCGGGCAGGGCTCTTCTGCGTACACCGCCGCCTCCTGGTGCGGGTTCTCGCCGTACCGCAAATCCTCCAGCTTGCTGTACGCCGGCGAGTATAACTGCGGCATCCCCTCGCCCCCGATGTTCGCCAGGTATCCCGATATCGCCGTGTCGTAAGTCGCCGTATGCGTGAACGCCTTCAGCGCCAGCTCGAAGCGCAATTGCTCGCCTACCTCCCCTTCGTTCCGCTTCAACTCCTCGATCACCCGCTCGTAGTCGGCCGGATCCACAACCACCGCCAGGTGCGCGTGATTCTTCGCCGCCGACCGGATCATCGTCGGGCCCCCGATGTCGATGTTCTCTATCGCCTCCTCGAACGTCACGTCCGCCTTCGCCACCGTCTGCTGAAACGGGTACAGGTTCACAGCGACCAGGTCTATCGGCCTTATCTCGTGCTCCTTCATCTCGGCCACGTGCTCCGGAATGTCCCGGTTCGCCAATATCCCGCCGTGTACCTTGGGATGCAGCGTCTTCACGCGACCGTCCATGATCTCCGGGAACCCCGTGTACTCCGATATCTTCGTCACCGGTATCCCCTTCGAGCTCAGCAGCTTCGCAGTCCCCCCCGTGGACATTATCTCGATGCCGAGCTTCGAAAGCTCCCCCGCGAACTCCGATACCCCCCTCTTGTCCGACACGCTCACCAGCGCCGTCTTCACCTTTGCCATGTTCGTCTTCCGCCTTGTCTAGAACTCCAGAGACCTCAGGAACTTCTTCCCCAGCATCAGTCCTCTTTGCACCGTCTCCGCGTCCCCCCGCCCGAACACCATGTCCTCGTGCTCGATGCTGATCGCTCCACGGTATCCCACCTCGTGCAGCGCCGTCAGCATCTTCGGCCAGCTCATCTCCCCCCAGCCCGGCAGCCTGTACCTCCACACCATCGCCCAGAACGGCAGATTCCCTTCAACCGCCAGCCTGTCCTGATCGACCTCGGTGTCCTTCGCGTGGAAGTGGAAAATCCGATCCCCGAAATCCTTGATCGCCTTCACGTAGTCGATCTGCATCCAATACAGATGCGACGGGTCGAAATTGAGACCGATGTTCTCGTGAGGGGTCGCGTTGAAAAGCTTGTCCCAATAAAACGGCGAGAACCCCATGTTCCCTATCAGCCCCTGGTGCTCCCAGAAAAGCGGGCAGTTCTCTATCGCGAACCTCACCCCGTGATCCTTCGCGTGCCTCAGCGGCTCCTCGAACACCTCCGCGAACAGCTCGACGTTGTCCTCCATGTTCTTCTCGTAATCCCGCCCAACGAAAATCGAAACAGTATCCACCCCCAGCAGCTCCGACGCCTCCACCACTCTCCGAAGATGCGCCAGGTTCCCCTCTCTTCCCTTGGGGCTGAGAAAATTCCGGTTGAACCCCAGGCACGAAATCTCCAGGTTGTTCTCCGACATGAGCGCCAGGACCTCTTCCGCCTGCCCCTTCCCGAATCCCGCCAGGTTCACGAACGACTCCGATATCGGCCCTTCACCTTCCTTCGTGGTCGTCCAGAGCTCCAGCGTGTCGAAGTCGTTCTCCCCCGCCCATTTCGCAATCTCGTCCAGCGAGCACATTCTCAAAACCGCGACAAAAAATCCCACTTTCATGCAGCTTTCCCCCTTCCAAATTAGATGTCGAGCACCATCACGAACGGATTCGCCATGCTATGCCATTCTGGCAGGCTTGTCAAGCGCCCGTCTCCGCTTGACTTACCCCCGTTCGCGGCGTAGAATTCTTATGCAGGGAACCTTACAAAAGGGGCTGAAATGAACAGGCGAATGGCTGTCACATTGGTCCTGGTGGGTGCTTTTTTTCTTCTTCCCGCCCTTCGTGCCGACGTCGTCATCCTCAAGAGCGGCACCAGGGTTGAAGGCGAAATAGTCGAGGAGACCGAGAACTCCGTCACCATCGTCCTCGATAACAATTCCACGCTCGTCCTGGAGAAAAAAGATCTCGAGAGCATGGAGCGCAAGACGGACGAGGAATCCCCACTAATAATCGAGGACCTGCTTGTGACTCCGCCCCCAAAGCGCCCCGGCTCGACCCCCGCTGCCACCGAAGCGCCCGACAAGCAGCCCACTCCCGAGGCGACCGAGGGCCCCGAGACCGCCGCCCCACCTGCTCGAAGTACTGCCGCCCAGCCGCTTCCCCCGCAGGTAGGCTGGAGCCTCGAAAGCCTTCTTCCCAAGAGCCTCCAGGAGTCGGGCGCGGCCTCCGCCGTGCTCTTCGGCGGACTCCTTGTCCTCGTCCCCTTCCTCTCCCTCGGTCTCTGGGGGATGGCTTATGTCGTCAAGATCGAGGAACCCACCCTTCTCAAGTCTTTCTCCTCCGTGCTCGCCGCAATGGGCATCTTCTTCGCCGGATACCTCGCCTTGCACGCCCTCTACCCACAGGCCGAGCTGGACAGCTATCTCATCATCTTCGTCGTCACCTTCGTTCTCTCCGTAGTCGTCGCCCAAGCCGTCTATAAGGCCAGTTTCCTCCAGGCCTTCCTGCTCTGGGCGCTTCCCATCGCGATCGTCGCGGCCGTTTCCTCCCTCATTCAAAGAGTCAGCTAAGCACGGACCATCTTCCCCGATGACAACCATGTTCGACCGCACATCTCAGAGACTCCTGGTCATTGCCCTCGTCGTCCTTCTTCTTCTCCTTTCCGGCGTCACTGCTTACAACTTCATCCTTTTCAGCAACCTTTGGGTCCCTCGCGAGGCGAAGTTCAGGCGCGCCAAGCAGCTCATCAGCGACCTGTACGTGGAGAAAGTCACCGATGACCGGCTGATTGACGGCGCCATCCGAGGAATGGTCCGGTCTCTCGACGACCCCCACAGTGAGTATCTCACCGGCGTGGAGTTCAAATTGCTCAAAGACGTCACCAAGGGCGAGTACGAGGGCGTAGGCATAAAGATCGATTCCGCCGACGGACGTCACGTTGTGGTAGAGGTGTTCGAGGGTACCCCCGCCGATGACGCGGGGCTCGAGGCGGAAGACGAGATCGTACAAGTCGACGGAGCCGACGCCACTACGCTCTCCCAGACCGAGCTTGTCGAGGCCATCAGGGGGCCCGTCGGGTCCACCGTTCAACTTGGCGTCAGCAGGAAAGACGTCGCAGAGCTCCTCACTTTCGACATCGTTCGCAAAGAGGTTAAGCTCAACCCCGTCATATTCTCCCTCCTTCCAGGCAACGTAGGATACCTACGCATAATCGATTTCTCATCCAAGACCAACGCTCAGGTTGACCAAGCTCTCGCATCTCTACATCAAAGCGCCATCGTCGCCCTCGTCCTCGACCTTCGCGGCAGCCCGGGCGGCCTTCTCAAACAGGCCGTCGCCATCGCCGACAGGTTCTTGGACAAGGGCGTCATCGTCAAGGTGAAGGACAGGGAAACCGGCGAAGAGGTCTCCCAGGCCAGGGACGACGGGGACGAGCCTTCCTACCCCATCGTGCTCCTCACCGACGAGCGCACCGCCAGCGCCGCCGAGATCGTCGCCGGCGCTCTCAAGGAAAACGGCCGCGCCACCGTCGTCGGACACAAGAGCTTCGGCAAGTTCTCCGTTCAGCGCGTCGTTGACCTCTCCGACGATTCCGCCCTTAAGCTCACCGTCGCTCGATACTACACGCCTTCCGGACTCGACCTGGGAAAGAATGGCGGCGTCACCCCCGACGTGGAGGTTGAACTCGGCGATCAGGAAACCGTCGTCTTGAGACGCGAACCGGACCCCGACAAGGACCCAGTCCTCAAAAAGGCGCTTGAAGTGCTTAGCCCCGTGGCCTCGCAGGAACCCGCTTCCGAAGGAGATACCGCCAGAATTGGTGAGCGTCCGGCTTGAAGATCTGACCAAGGCCTACGGCGACGTCCTCGCCCTCGACTCGGTCACCCTCAAGGTAAACGAGGGAGAACTCTTCTTCTTCCTCGGACCTTCAGGCTGCGGCAAAACCACTCTTCTCCGTTCGATAGCCGGCCTCTGCGCACTCGACCGCGGCGAGATTTTCTTCGACGACAAGCCCATCTCCGCCGTCCCCCCTCACCGCCGCAACATCGGTATGGTATTCCAAAACTACGCCCTTTGGCCTCACATGACTGTCGCCCAGAACGTCGCCTTCGGCCTTGATGTCCGCAAAGTCCCTCGACCCGACAAAGGCAAGCGCGTTCGAGAGGCCCTCGCCATGGTGCGGATGAGTCAATACTCGGGCAGAAGGCCCGCCCAGCTTTCCGGCGGACAGCAGCAAAGAGTCGCACTCGCCAGGGCTCTTGTTATACGCCCCGACGTCATTCTTCTCGACGAGCCCCTCAGCAACCTCGATGCAAAGCTCCGACTCGAAATGCGTGCCGAGATCACCCGCATACACGCCGAAACCGGAATCACCACCCTCTACGTCACCCACGACCAGAAGGAAGCCCTTTCCATGGCCGGGAGGCTCACCGTCATGCGGGATGGTCGCTCCGAGCAAGTGGGCGCTCCCCAGGATATCTACCGCAATCCCGCCAACGCTTTCGTCGCCGGCTTCATCGGCGAGGCCAACTTCTTCCCCGGAAAGGTCACCCGCCGCCTCCCGGACGGAACACTCTCCCTCGATACCCGTCTCGGCAAAATCGACGGCGCTCGCTCTCCCGCCCAAGCCCAACTTGCTCCCGGCCAGCCCGTTCAGTGCATGATCAGGCCCGAGTCTCTTGCCCTTGCTGAATCTTCACACCTCAAGGCCACCGTTAAGAGCCTCACTTACCTCGGCGAAGTCTGGGAGTGCGACGTCGAGCTTGACGGCCTTTCTCTCAAGATGAAGCAGCTCGACCCGACCGGCCGCGCACCTTCCGTCGGCGGCGATCTTCTCCTGGCCTTTTCACCCGGCGTCGTCTTCGCCTTCCCTCCCGATCCTACCGCTTCGCCAGAAACATAGCCTCCGACAGTTCTTCCATGAACCTACGCCTCGCCGCAAGCTCCACATAGCGTATCTTCTCCGCCAGCTCCACCGCCTCCTCCATCACCTCTCCGCACACCAGCGCCATCTTCGCCCCTTCGCACGCCGCATTCCCCACGAAGACGACCTTATCCACCGCAATCGGCGGTATCAGCCCCACCCCCAGGGCGCTCTCCCTGCTCAGGTAGTTCCCAAAGCCGCCCGCCAGATGCACCGCGTCCAGGTCTTTCGACATGAGCCCCGCCTCTTCCAGCAGAATCTCAATCGCCGCTCTCGTCGCCGCTTTCGCAAGCTGGAATTCCCTGATGTCCTTCTGCTTCAGCGTCACCGGCGTCAGCGCCTTGGCCTCGTCTTCGTCCGCGAGCACGAATTCCGGCCCGTCCAGACCCATCCTCACTCTCCTTCTGATGTCGTGCGGCACGCTTGAGGGAACAACCTCGGCGTGCAGCATCCTGCCGCTCTCTTCAACCACGCCGGCCTTGCGCAGTTCCGCCACCGCATCCAGCAGCCCGCTCCCGCATATCCCCCGTGCCGGCCTGCCCCCTATAGTTGTCAGGTGCAGCTTCCCGCCTTCGACCTTCACCGAATCTATAGCCCCTCCCGAGGCGACCATCCCTTGGCTTATCCGCGCACCCTCGAATGCAGGTCCCGCCGCCGCCGAGCAACCCCAAATCCTCCCGTCCACGCACAGCAACGTCTCCGTATTCGTCCCTACATCGATCAGAATCCGGGGCTTCTCCGCATTAGAAAGACCCGTCGCGAGCGCAGCCGAAATCGCATCCGCGCCCATGAATCCCGCCACGCACGGCAGCGTTCGCAGTGTGGCCCGTTCGTTCACCGACAGCCCCACCCCCGCCGCATTCACCTTCATCGGGCCCGCATGAACCGCCGCATAAGGCGCTCTGGCAACCGCCGTCGGCGACGCTCCCAAAAGCAATAGCAGCATCACCGTGTTACCCACCGCCACCACCTCGTGGATGTGGTTCGGGTGCCTTTCGGATTCTCGGCAGAGCTGCTTCAGCATCGCGTTGATCCCCCTCACCGCCGACGTCTGCAGCCTCTCCACACCTCCCGGCATCTTGTCCACGTATGCCACTCGCCCGACCACGTCGTCCGAGAATTGCCTTTGGGGATTCACGTCGGATGCCGTCCCAAGTTCTTTTCCAGACGAGAGGTCCAACAACCTGCACGTGATCGTCGTGGTTCCCAGATCGATTGCCGCGCCAAGATTGCTCCCGCTCGTGTCTCCCCGTTCCACAACCGTCACCTCGCCCTCCGACACCACGCACGTAACATCCTCCACGCCTTCTCCTACCATCAAAGCGAACTCCCTCAGCGCCGCCAGCGTCATCCCGGTTCGCCGATCCAGTCCCGCCGCCGCAAAAAGCCGGCTGACGTGCGCGGTCGTGTCGGTGGACGCGGGCACCCCGATCTCCGCATGCCTCTTCACCACACGCGGGCTCAGCCGCACCTCCACCCCTTTCCCTCTCGCCATTATCCTCTCGATGTAAAAATGGCTCGTCGGAGGTACCTCCACCCGCAAGTCCCCGACCACCGCGCTCATGCACGCCAGACGGTACCCCTCCGTTATCTCCCGCGCGCTCAGCGGCCCGTTGGACTTCGACACAACCGACGAGAGCGGCTGAGGCAACACCTTGCACTTCCCGCATTGCCCCAGTCCCCCGCACGCCATCGTCAGGACCACTCCGGCCCTCATTGCCGCCTCGGCAATCGTGCTTCCCGCCTCGACCAGAAGCTCCTTCCCGTCTGGAAGGAACTTGACGTTGAAAAGCTCCGCCATCAACCCCTCCTTCTTTCGGCGGCGTTTTTATCAGAGCCGCTTTCCACTGTCAATGATATAGCCTTGCCCCAGCCGCTCCTCAATATATAATAGGTCGTTTGGAAGCTTCGCATCTTTGAACGGGGTAGGGGAGTGTTGACGCCACATCCGTTCCCGGTTCCGTCCCAGCCCGAAAAGGGCCCGCCGTCCTCTGCTTCTCCCAACCACGGCCGCCAACGACCCCTAGTCGGCCCCGACATCACTGTCGCTTTCCAGGCGCGACGTTCCCTCGGCCGCGTCTCGAATGTCGACTTGAGCTTCGGCCTCCTCAGAGTCCTCGCGCTTCTTGGAGGGGCTGCCTGGCTCGCTTTCGCCGCTTCCGTCCCACAGCAGCAGCGGATGCACCTCTGGCTCCTGCTGGCCCTTTTGGCGGGATACAGCGTGCTGCTCCACGGGCTTGCGCTCGTATGGTCCAATGCGGCTCGCAAGTTCTATCTCGCCGCACTTGTTCTCGACCTCGCCGCAATCTACAGGCTCCTCAGCCTCACCGGCGGCGTCCAGAGCAGCTTTACCGTCGCGCTCTATCTCCTGGTCGCCGTCCACAGCTTCTATTATGGCCTCGCCCTGGGACTCAGCGTCGCGGCGGTCGGGGCCGTCGTTTGCTACTTCAGCGACCTCTCCGCTACCGCTTCGGTTCACGTCCCCGACCTCGCAGTCAAGCTCTCATTCCTATTCCTCGTCGCCCTTTCCATCGGCCTCATAAGGGAAAAAGAACGCAGAGACCGCGCACACATCGACAAGCTCAATCGCGAACTCGACAGCCAGACCAATATCCTACAGAAGGCCAACGAGCGCCTCAAGCGCATGCACGAACGCCTTCTTCACTCCGAACGACTCGCCATCATCGGCAAGATGTCCGCGCAGATCGCCCACGAAATCCGAAACCCCCTAAGCTCCATGAGCCTCAACGCCGAGCTCCTCGGCGACGAGATCGACTCGACCTCCAACGTCGACCTGCCCCATGCCCGCGCTCTCCTCGCCTCCATCCAGGAGCAGGTGGACATAATGACCCACGTCATCGAAGACTACCTCCAGTTCTCCCGGATACCCGAAATCCGTCCCGAAAAAGTATCGCTCAACGCCCTCATTTCCGGCATAATAGACTCAATGGGCCCGGAGTTCCGGCAGAACAACGCCCAAGTCCTCCCGCGCCTTTCGCGCCAAATGCCCGAGATATCACTCGACAGTTATCAATTCAGGATCGCCCTGGTGAACATCCTGCGAAACTCCCTCGAAGCCATGCCCGGCGGCGGACGCATCGTCCTTTCCACCGAACTCCGCAACGGCCATGCCGCTGTCTCCCTTGCGGATACCGGCGTCGGAATTCCCCCCGACAACATCGATAGGGTATTCGCCCCCTTCTTCACCACCAAGGACAACGGTACCGGCCTCGGCCTCTCACTTGCCCAGCAGATAATCGAAAAGCACGGCGGCGACATATCCTGCACCAGCTCTCCCGGCCAGGGCACCCGCTTCACCATCGACCTCCCACTCGACGCCCGCCGCGAGGAGGAGCTCCTTTGAATCGCTCTTCCAACGACGACACCGTCCTTGTAGTCGATGACAACCCGGGCGTGAGGAACTCTTTACAGCTCACGCTCCAGAAGCAGGGCTATCACGTCGTCCTGGCCGCCGACGGCAGGGAAGCCCTCGACCTCGTCCGCTCCGACCACATACGCGTCATGATCGCCGACCTCAAGATGCCCGGAATGGACGGGCTGGAGCTCCTCAGAGCCGCTAGGCGACTGGATCCACGCCTGGAGGTAATCGTCATCACCGGTTACGGCACCGTCCAGAAGGCTGTGCAGGCCATGAAAGAGGGCGCGGTCGATTTCATCCTCAAGCCTTTCCGCAGGGCCGCGATAGCCGGCGCCGTCCGGACAGCCATGGAAGCACGCGCCCGCGCCGTCGATGGCCCCGCTCCAGCCGCTTACGCGCTTCCCAACCTCGTCGGCACCTCACAGGCGATTCGCTCCACCGTCAGAATGATTCGGCAGGTTGCACCCAGCAGTGCCACAGTCCTCATCCAGGGCGAAAGTGGAACCGGAAAGGAAGTCGTCGCCGACGCCATACATCATCTCAGCCCCCGCAGAGACAAGCCGCTGATAAAACTCAACTGCGCCGCACTCCCCGAAACCCTCCTCGAAGCCGAACTCTTCGGCCACGAGCGCGGTGCCTTCACCAACGCGTTCAACAAGAGAATCGGCCGCTTTGAACTCACCGCCGGCGGCACACTCTTCCTCGATGAAATCGGCTGCATGAGCCCCGCCACCCAGGTAAAACTCCTCCGCGTCCTCCAGGAGCACAAATTCGAGCGCCTCGGCAGCAGCCACCCCATCAACGCCGACTTCCGCCTCGTCGTCGCCTCCAACGCAGACCTCCCCAGGCTCGTCTCTAAGGGCGAGTTCAGGCAGGACCTTTACTACCGCGTCAACGTGATCACCATCCACCTCAAACCGCTGCGCGAGCGACGGGAAGACATCCCCCTCCTCGTCGACCACTTCATCCGCATTTACGCTGAAAAGAACGACAAGGATATAGCAGGCATCTCTCGCCGCGTGCTTGACCTCCTTTGCAGCTACGACTGGCCCGGAAACATCCGCGAGATCGAGAACACCATCGAGCACGCCGTCGTTCTGACCAAGGGGCCGGTGATCGCCCCGCACAGCCTCCCCAAGCACATCAGCGGCCACGATGTCCGCCCCGAAGGCGTAACCGTCCCCATCGGCACCACCCTCAAAGACATCGAAAAAAAGGCCATCGAGGAGACTCTCAGGTACACCAACGGCGACAAAACTCTTGCCGCCAGCCTGCTGGGGATCGCAACCAGAACCATCTATCGCAAGCTCAGCAGTTGACCTCCCAACGAGTTTGACAAAATGTCACACAATTTCCCCTCGCTCACGCCTCTCGTTGCCGTTTCCGGCACAAAACCGACTCTTCCCGATACTCCTGGCCCCACACCCCGACTCCCCAAGCTGCCGCAGGCTCTCCAGTTACGGCAAAAATCAAAATATGGTACGTGAATTGCACGGTGATTTCGGCTACAATATGATCTTGCTTTTCTACTTCGGACGGTGCCTCTTCTGAGGAGCTGAATGACCGACAAGTTCATCCCAAAGGCCGACCTCCCCAAGTTCCTCCGAAACATCAAGACCGGCCCCCTGTTCGGCACCATAGACGTCGACGGCGAACTCCATTACGCCCGCCTTGAAGGCGACCTCGTCGACGAAATCTCCCTCGACCTCCCCCGCCCCGCAGTCTCTTCCAAGCCCCTTTTCTTCGCCCCGCGCGAGAGGGTCGCCGTCTATCCCGTCGAAGGCTACAAGTGGGAGCCCGACATCGACCCCTCCACACCTCAGATAATCGTCGGCATCCGCGCCTGCGAACTCTACGCCCTCGAAATGCTCGATAAGATATTCATCGAGGGCGACTTCCAAGAACCTTTCTACACCGCCAGGCGACAGGCCACCGTCATCATCACCGTCGGCTGCGGACAGGTCACCGACTCCTGCTGGTGCAACATGCTCGACCACGAACACTATCCCGTACCCTCGCAGAAGTACGACATAAACCTCTCTCCCCTCCACGGCGGCTACATCGCCTCCGCCAACAGCGACCGCGGACTACAGTACCTCGAATCCCAAAGCGACCTCTTCCGCGACCCCTCTCAGGACGAAATTTCCGAGGCCGACCAGATTCGCAGCGCCTCCAGGAAAAAGCTCGAAGAGCAAAACGCCCAGTTCGCCCTACCCGACAAGGTCACAAAAATCCTCCGCGACAAGGAACTCTCTCACAACTGGCTCGACCTCTGCTCCACCTGCGTCGAGTGCGGCGGCTGCAACAACGTCTGCCCCACATGCCACTGCTTCTACCTCTATGACCAGAAAAGCGGCGTCTCAAAGGGCGCTTTCGAGCGCATCAAGGTCTGGGACGCCTGCATGTTCATGAACTACTACCGCATGGCCGGCGTCGGAGGCATGAAACCTACCCCGAGCCCCGAACTCAAAACCCGCTTCCAGCGCCGCTTCTACAAAAAATTCGAATGGGTGCCCGACGTCTACGAGGTCTTGGGCTGTGTCGCCTGCGGACGCTGCTTCGACGTCTGCCCCGGCGATATCGACATCAGAAACGTCCTTCGCACCATCGCCTCCCAGGCGGCCCACGCATAGGAGTGTTTGTTGACCAACCCCTTTGAACCAATCCCGGCGAAGCTCGAAGAGGTAATCCAGGAAACTCCCACCATCAAGACCTTCGTCTTGACCCCGGAGAAGCCTGTCATCTTCCGCGCCGGCCAGTTCGTCCAAGTGACCGTCCCCGGCATGGGCGAAGCTCCCTTCACCCCTTCTTCCTCCCCTCTCGACAAGAGCAAGCTCGAAGTCACCGTCCTCAAGACCGGCAAGGTCACCGACGCCCTCCACGAACTCGAAGCGGGGGCGACCCTCGGCGTACGCGGCCCCTTCGGCAAAGGCTATCCCATCGACAAGTTCGACGGTAAGGAGGTGCTGGTGGTCGGTGGAGGGGTCGGCCTCGCACCCCTTAGATCGCTTCTCTACCAGCTCTTCGCGGACATCGACAAGCTGAAACGCGTCTCGATCAAGTACGGCGCTCGCACTCCCGACGAGCTCCTCTACAATCGCCAGTTCGACGAGTGGAGATCCAAAGACAAAGTGGATTTCACCGAGACCATCGACGTGCCCGCCCAAGGCTGGTCGGGAAACGTCGGCCTCGTCACCACCCTGCTCGACAATCTCGACGTCGATATCCCCAACAGCTACATGGTCTCCTGCGGCCCCTCCGTCATGCTCCGCTTCGTAACCCTCAAGTGTCTCGACCTCGGCTACGACAGCACCCAGATTTACCTCTCGATGAACCGCAAGATGAGCTGCGGCATGGGCAAGTGCGGGCGATGCAACATCGGCCCCTACTTCCTCTGCAAGGACGGGCCCGATATGTGCTACGACAAAATAAAGGACTACCCCAATGTCTTCTAGCTTCATGGCCGTCGATAGAAGAGAGTCCAGGTGCCTCTTCTGCTCCGCCTGCTGCGGCGTCGGCGTGAGGCTCGGGCCTGCCGCCACTTCCCAGCCCGATTACCCACCTACCGGCGACGGGCGCTTCGGTATCTGCGGCCGCGGACATTACCTCGTCGAACTCCTCTCCCACCCCCAGCGCCTCACCGGCGCGACCATTGGCCCCACCGGCAGCCAAGATATGGCCCAGACCAACGAGGGTATTCGCGTCGTATCCAAGCGGCTCAAAGAGCTCGGCCTCGGAAGCCACATAGGCGTCCTTGTCGATGGGAACCTCCCCTGCGAAGTCCTGGCCGGCCTCTCTAAGTTCACGAAACAGGTCCTCAAGAGCGACAATTTCTCCATCTACATCCCCCCTGTCGACCAGGCGATTCTCGAAGGGATAGCCGCATCTCAGGCGGCCTCCTTCGGACTCACCGATTTCGCGGCTTGCGACGTTATGCTCGCCGTCGGCGACCCCTTCAGCATGATCCCCGTCATCGCTAGAGCCGTCGAGGACGCACGAAACTCCCAGCGAGGCAACCGCCTTATCGTCATCGACCCGCTCCTCGGCAGAACCGCGAAGTACGCCACCGACCATCTGGCCGTCAAGCCGGGAACGGAAGCTCTCGCCCTCGCCACCCTCGCCAACGAGTCAGGCGCAGCAGGGGAGCTTGCCTCCGCGCTCAAAAACCGTACCGCGGATTCCGTCGCCGATTCCGTCGGCATCCCAGCCGACGCCTTGTCCGCTGCCGCCAGGGCGATCAAAGGCTCTAAGAAACTCGCCATCATAATCGGCCTCGCCGAAGGTGCCACCGACAGGCCGAGGGACATCGCGCTTATCGCCGCCGCCATGGCGGAGGCCAAGAACGGAGGAGTCCTTCCCGCGGTTTCTTACGGCAATGCCGTCGGCGCCTTCAGAGTCGCGCAAAGTGTTGGTTCCGTGCCGCCGGGCAAATTGCTCAAAGACGCCGAATCAGGCACCCTTAAGGCACTTATCGTTTTTGGCAAAGACCTCTTGCAGGACTTCGCGGGAAATGAATGGGCCCGCGCGCTCAAGAATCTTCACTTCCTCGCAGCCGCTCTCCCCATCCCGGGGAAAATATCCCGCATCGCACACGTGACCCTGCCCCTCGCCCTGTGGTTCGAAGACGAAGGCACGGTGATAGACTTCAGCGGCACCCGCTCCGAAATAGTCTCACTCATGCAGCCCCCAGGCAACTCCGCAACCGCAATCGGCCTTGCCGAGGCGATAGCGGCCGAGGTCGCTCCCGGAAGCGCTCTCGCCGTCGAAGTCACCGCCGAGGACCTCATGGCCCGAAAGTCTGGCGACCCCGCCAAAATGCTCGGAGACCTCGACCCAGTCAACGCCCCTCCGGCGGACGGGAAATATGTACTGCTCTCATGCCCCAGCACGATGAACTCCTACGACGGCTGGCTCACTCTCGCCTGCACCTGGGGCGCTCTCGCCGACGGCCGCCCCCTCGCCAGAATGAACCCCGAAGACCTTGCCCAAGGCGGGCTCGCAAACGTGGACACCTTTACAGTGGCTTGCGACAGGGGAAAGCTCGAACTCATAGCAAAGGCCGATGACGGCGTTCCTCGCGGCGCGATCGCTGTGCCTTGCCATATCGCCGCAAGGTCCGGCCTCATCGCTCAAGGCGTCGACCAGGACTCCGGCGCTCTCCTTACTGGTCCCGTGATGGTTGAAATAGCCCAGAAAGCGAAAGCCGAATAAATGTCCGACCAGCAAGAGATCAAAAAGAAGGTCGTCTGTGACATCGACCACTGCATCGAGTGCAAGACCTGCGCGTCGGCGTGCTTCTACGGGCACCAGCTCACTCCCGCAGTCGGCTACGGCGAAATGCCCGAAGTCGCCTCCCCCGTAATCTGCAGGCAGTGCGACGACGCCCCCTGCGTCGCCGCCTGCCCCGTCGATGCCATGGCTCGCGACGATAGAGGCGTCGTCTACCGCAGGCGCTTTCTCTGCATCGGTTGCACCTCCTGCGTCTACGCTTGCCCCTTCGGCGTGATCGACAGGGACCTCACGCTTCACACCGTCGGCAAGTGCGACCTTTGCAGGGATAGGCTCGCCGAAGGGCTTGAACCCAGGTGCGTCGTCTCCTGTCCCACCAACGCCCTCCGCTTCGCCGAATATACCGATGTCGAGAAAGACGGACTCATGGTGATTGGCGGCCGCGTCGCCGGCCAACATCCCATTAAGAGGAGATAGCTTACCACGATGAATGCCCTCTCCACTGCGCTCATATACGTCGTCGGAGTGGTAGGCACCGCGGTCGTCGGTCTCCTCTCAAAGTGGATTGACCGCAAAGTCAGCGCCAGAATCCAATGGCGCGTCGGCCCGCCCTGGTACCAGCCCGTAGCCGACATAATAAAGCTCCTCGGCAAAGAGACCATCGTTCCCGAAGCCGCCCGCAAAACAGGCTTCCTCCTCGCGCCCCTTGTCGGCCTTGCTGCCGTCTCCGTGGCCGCAGCCATCCTCTGGGCCGCCAACATCCGTCCCGAACTTGACTTCGTCGGCGACGTGATCGTCGTCCTCTACCTCCTCACCATCCCCGCCATCGCCATCATCGCCGGAGGTGCCGCATCGGGTAATCCCCACGGCGTCGTCGGCGCTTCCAGGGAAATGAAAACGCTCCTCGCCTACGAGCTCCCGTTCGTCCTCGCCATAATCTGCGCCATCGTCGCAAAAGACAACAGCTTCAAACTCGGCGACCTCGTTACCACCAACGTCGTCGGCGGATGGGCAGTCGCCGGATCAGTTATCGCATTCGTCATCGCCATATTCTGCATCCAAGCCAAGCTCGGACTTCCACCATTCGACATGGCCGAAGCCGAGACCGAGATAATGGGCGGCGTATACGTCGAGTACTCCGGCGCGGCTCTCGCCGTAGTTCAGCTTACAAGGGCCATGATGCTCGCAACACTGCCCATCTTCCTCGTCACCGTCTTCTGGGGTGGCTTCAGCTTCCAGTCCTGGGCCATCCTTGGCTCCATCCTTAAGTACGTCGTCATACTCGTCGTCCTCATCCTCGTGAAGAACACCAACCCGCGTGTCCGAATCGATCACGCCCTCAAGTTCTTCTGGTTTGTCCTTACACCAGTTGCCGTGCTGGCCGTGATCATGTCCCTCGCGGGAAGCTCGTTGTGAGGTTGCATAGATGAGCCTTAAGACATGGGCCTTCAAAAAATCACCCTGGGTCTACCACGTAAATGTCGGGGCTTGTAACAACTGCGACATCGAGATTCTCGATTGCCTCACGCCACGCTTCGACATCGAGCGCTTCGGAATGCTCCTCGTCCCCAGTCCCAGGCATGCCGACGTGCTTCTCGTCACCGGCATCGCAACCCGCCAGGCCGTCCCCAGGCTCAGAGAAGTCTACGAGCAGACCGCCAAACCCTGCGCCGTCCTCTGCATCGGACACTGCGCCTGCTCCATGGGCATCTTCGCACCCAGCTATCACGCCGCAGGCCCGCCGGACAAGATCATCAGGGAGATTGACCCAAACGCCATTATCGCTTATGTTCCAGGGTGTCCGCCTAAACCTGAAGCCATTATCCTCGGCGCGGTGAAGGCCCTATCGGTAGTCTAGGATACACACATGCAGCGCGACGAACTCGTTGAAAAGATAACCAAAGACCTCGACGGAAAGCTCGAAAACGTCGAACGCCCTTCCGGCAAGCGCGCTTATCTATACGTGCACCCCAAACGCTCGCTCGAAGTCAACCGCTATCTCTACGAGCTGGGCGGCCGATTGGCCACCGCCACCGGCGTCGACTCCAGAGACTACATCGAAGTGCTCTATCACTACTGCTTCGATTCCATGAACATAGTCGTCACCGTTAAGACCAGAGCATTCAAACCCGAAGTCGAAATCGACTCCGTCGCCCAGGTCTTCCCGGGCGCGGAATGGATCGAGAGGGAAATACACGACCTCCTCGGCGTCAAATTCAAAGACCACCCGAGACTCGAACGCCTCATCTTGTCCGACGACTGGGAGGAGGGCGTATATCCCTACAGGAGGGACTACAAGAAATGAAACGCACCATGATCCCTGTCGGCCCGTTCCATCCTATTCTCGAAGAACCCGAATTCTACCAGCTCTACGTCGAGGGCGAAAAAGTCGTCGATGCCGACGTCCGCATCTCCTATAACCACCGCGGCATCGAAAAGCTCAGCGAAGGCCTGACCTTCGACCAGGTCCCCTTCCTCGTCGCCCGTATCTGCGGCATCTGCTGCGCCTGCCATCCCTTCGCCTATGTCAACGCCATGGACGACCTCCTCGGCGTTGACCCCCCGGAGAGGGCCAAGTACATAAGAACGCTCTTCGGCGAGTTCGAGCGCATCCACAGTCATCTCCTGTGGGCGGGACTTGCAGGCCACTTCATCGGCTACAACACCGTTTTCATGTGGGCCTGGCGTTATCGCGAACCCATCCTCGATATTTGCGAAGCCACCAGCGGAAACCGAAACCACTACGACGTCTACAAGGTCGGCGGCGTCCGCTTCGACGTCCCCGAAGAGCTCTTCCCCGCAATTCGTGCCAAGCTCGACGAGTGCGAGGCCGGAACCAAGATGCTCTACCACGCCGTCCTGGACGACCCCATACTTCACCTCCGCCTCAAGAACATCGGCGTTCTCTCGAAAGACGATGCCATCGCCTACTCGACCCACGGGCCCACCGCGCGCGGCTCCGGGCTTCCGATAGACGTTCGAGCGGACGAACCCTACGCCGTCTATGACCTTGTTGACTGGAACGTGTGCGTCCACGACGAGGGCGACGTCATGGCGAAGACCCTCGTCCGCCTCGAAGAAACGCTCGAATCCATCAAGATAATCCGCCAGTGCCTCGACAATATGCGCCCCGGTCCGATCCAACTCGAAATCGACGAAATCCCCGAAGGGGAGGGCATCGGCCGCGCCGAAGCCCCGCGCGGCGAGACCTTCCACTACGTCCGCTCCGGCGGCGGCAACCATCCCGTCCGCCACAAGGTGCGCGCCCCCAGCTACGTCAACGTCCCCTCCTTCAAGGCCAACGTCATCGGCGCCGAACTCGCCGACGCCATGCTCATCACCGCCGCTAACGACCCCTGTTACAGTTGCACCGAGCGCGTCGCCGCAGTCGACTGGAAGACCGGCGAGACCATCGCACAGGGCCGCGGACTGATAGACTTGTGCCAGGAGAAAACCAAGAGGATCAAGAGGGCTCTCGGCAAATGATGCTCCCCGAAACAACTCTACTCAAGCCCATTCTCATTCCCGCGGTCGCCGGGCTGGCTTGCTACATCCTCAGCAAACGCGCCCGCTGGCTTAGCTGGCTCATCGCCATGATCGCCACCGTCTGGGTCCTGGTACTCGCCATCAGAATCTATGCCCGCGGAGTTGCACCCTTCCAGTGGACCCTCGCGCAGTTCGACGATTTCATCATCCAGGTCTCCCTTGGTGCTACAGGCATCACTTCGTTCCTGTTTCTTTTCGCCGGCCTTTTTGGCGTGCTCATAGCCATCTACTCGCTTCCCTACCTCGCACGCGAGACCAACGCCGGCGCCTATTACGGGTTCTCGCTCTGGGCCCTCATGGGCGCCTGCGGCGTCTTCCTCGCTCGCGACCTGCTGCTGCTCCTCGTATTCTGGGAAGTCGTCACCGTAATGCTCTTCCTTCTCGTCACCCTCGGCAGAGCCGGTGCCGCGAAAGCCGCCATGAAAAGCTTCGTCGTCCTCGGCGCTTCCGATGCCGCCATCCTCCTCGGCTTGACCATGATTTGGGTGAAGATGGGCACGCTCGACCTCGACAGAATGCAGCTTCCCATCTTCGTTTCAGGAGCCGAGCCCTGGACCTACGTCGCCTTCCTCGCCCTCTTCGCCGGCGCGATAGCCAAGGCCGGCGCCTTCCCCCTCCACACCTGGCTCCCCGCAATCGCCGAGCCCGCCCCGACCTCCACCATGGCTTTCCTCCCCGCTTCAGTCGACAAGCTGCTTGGCATATATCTCCTCGCCAGAATAGCCATAGGCATGTTCTCATTCGACGGCGGACTCAAGATTCTCATGATGGCCATCGGGGCCATAACAATTCTCGGCGCCGTCCTCATGGCCATGGTCCAGCATAACCTCAAAAAGCTCCTCTCCTTCCACGCCGTCAGCCAGGTCGGCTACATGGTGCTCGGCATCGGCACCGGCACCGTCGTCGGCGCGCTCGGCGGCCTTTTTCACATGCTCAATCACGCCATATACAAGAGCTGCCTCTTCCTCTGCGCAGGTTCCGTCGAACGCAAGACCGGCACCACCGAGCTGGATCACCTCGGCGGACTTGCTAGGCTCCTTCCCGTCACCTTCATCACCATGACCGTCGCTTCCCTGTCCATTTCCGGCGTGCCGCCTTTCAACGGCTTCGTCTCGAAGTGGCTCGTTTACCGCGGCGTGATGTCATCCGAGACCCGATTGGCCCCCCTGTTCCTCACCGCCGCCGTATTCGGTAGCGCTCTCACGCTCGCTTCCTTCGTCAAAGTTCTCCACTCCGTCTTTTGGCAGCTCCGGCCCAAGGGCCTCGAACGCCTACCCGCTGGCGAGCGCTGGTTCATGGCCTTGCCCATGCTTGTTCTCGCCATCCTCTGCATCATCTTCGGTGTTTTCGCCCGCCTGCCCATAAACGCCTTCCTCTTGCCGGCTCTCGAAGGGCTCGGCCTTGCCGATGTGGCTGCTCCCGTTGAGGGCGGTACCATCAGCGTCCTCGGCGCGGTGTGGAGCTTCGGCCTCGCCACCTTGCTCATAATCGTCGGCGTCCTTATCGGCCTCCTCATCTACCTTGCCGGCACTTTCCTCAAAATAAGGGTCAGCTCCAACTACGTCGGCGGCGAGAAAGTGGACCCCGAAAAAATGAGGACCTCCGGCACGTCCTTCTACGAGACCGTGAGGGAAATGCCCATCCTCAAAGGCGCTCTCCGCGACGGCGAGTCCGGAGCCTACGACGCCTACTACTTCGTCGGAAAGTTCGGCGGCTCGCTCGTCCGCGTGCTCAGATTGCTCCATAACGGCGTCCTCAATTTCTACACCGCCTGGTGCGCCATCGGACTTGCCGTCATCGGTATCATCGTTTTGTACCTTATGAAGGGTGGAGGTTAGCGCCGAATGTTCGATGCCCTTCCGCACATATACACCCTGATCTTCCTCATGATCGTCGGCTCCGTCATCGCCATCGAGACCCGCGACCTCCTCTCCACCGTAATATCCATCGGCGCCGTCGGGTTCCTTCTCTCTCTCGTTTACCTCATGCTCGGCGCACCTGACCTCGCCATCACCCAGGTCGTGGTCGAGATCATCGTCCTCGTCACGCTCATCCGCCTTACCGTAACCCGCGACGACACCACCGTCGACGAACACCGCGACGTCTTCGCCCTCGGCAGCGGACTCGTCTTCGGCGGCCTACTACTCGCCGCCTCCATCTACTGCTTCCAGGATGCCGTCGCCTTCGGCTCGCCGCTCATGACCGTATCCCAGGGCTATCTTGATAAGTCTCTGCAACTGACCGGCGCCGCCAACGTCGTCATGGCCATCCTCCTCGACTTCCGCGCCTACGACACCTTGGGCGAGGCTACGGTGATTTTCACCGCCATTCTCGGAGCCTACGTGGTCCTTCGAAAGATAGGGAGAAAGCACGATGCGGGGGATGTCCCTCATAGTTAAAACCGTGACCCGGCTCGTCGCGGAATTCATCACCATTTTCGCCGTCTACATCGTGCTCTTCGGCCATCTCACACCCGGAGGAGGCTTCACCGGCGGCGTGATTCTTGCCTGTTCCTTCGTCTTGCTTACCTTGGCCTTCGGCAAGGACTTCTCCCTGCACATCCTCAGCAAGCGCGCCGCGGGAATATGGGACAGTGTGGGCGCGCTCGCCTTCCTCATCGTCGCCTTGATCGGCTACAAGGCCGGCGCGTTCTTCCTAAACCTCTGGGCCAAGCCCGCCACCTTCACGCTCAAAAGCGCCGGCATCATTCCCATCGCCAATATCGCCATCGGCGTCAAAGTCGCCGCCGCCCTGTTCGGAGGCTTCATCGCTCTGGCTGTCTTCCGCCGCCACGGCCCCGGCGGATACGAGGAGGATGAATGATGCCCAGAGAGTTCCTTCCTTACTTCTTGGCCATGGTGCTTCTGGTTATCGGCCTCTACGCCGTCATGGGCAAAAAGAACCTCGTCAAGATCATCATAGGCGTCATCGTAATGGAATACGCCATCAACCTCTTCCTCGTCCTCGTGGGATATCGTGGCACAGGCGATGCCCCCATCGTCACCAAAGAACTGAACCAGAACCCCGAGGCCCTGAAGGCGTTCCTGGCAAATGCCGTCGACCCTCTCCCTCAGGCCCTCATACTGACCTCCATCGTCATTGGCCTGGCGACCCTCGTCCTCATGATCGCCATCGCCATACGCATCTACGAAAAATACGGCACCTTCGACGTGTCCAAGATAAGGAAGTTGAGAGGCTGATATGAGTCAAGCTGCCTCACTGCCGTTGCTGGTCGCCATACCGCTTGGAACGGCTTTCATCCTGCCCGTCTTCCATAGGATGAAGCGTTCGGCCGCCGTTGCCGATTTCATCTCCGCCACCGCCGCCGGCGCGTTGCTCATCATCACCATCTCTCTACTGGGCGTTGACCGTCAGGTCTACTGGGCGGGAAATTGGAATCCCGCAAGGCTCATCGGCATCGCACTTTACGCCGACGGCCTCAGCAAGCTTCTCCTTCTCATCATCAACCTCGTTTCTCTCGCCGTCGTCCTGTTCTCCATACAATATATGGCCCGCTACACTTCCAGAATCCTTTACTTCTCCCTCTTCATGCTCATGATCGCCGGCATGAACGGCGTCGTCATCACCGGCGATATGTTCAACCTCTTCGTCTTCCTCGAAATCGCCTCTATCGCCTCTTACGCGCTCGTCGCATTCGGCTGCGAGTCCGAAGAACTGGAGGCCTCCTTCAAGTACCTCATCCTCGGAAGCATCGCCTCCACCTTCGTCCTCTTCGGGATCGGCATACTCTACAATCAAACCGGCTTCCTCAACATGGCCCAGTTGAGCGAGCACTTCCAGGTCGCCGGAATGAGCCGCGCCGCAATCATGGCCGCCTGCTTCTTCATCGTCGGTTTCGGACTCAAGGGAGCCATGGTCCCCTTCCACGCCTGGCTCCCCGACGCCCATCCCTCCGCGCCCGCTCCCATCTCCGCGATGCTCTCGGGCGTTCTGATAAAGGCTTTGGGCATCTACGCGTTGGCTAGGCTCTTCCTCAACGTCTTCCCCGTCAGCAACGCATTCGCGGTGGTTCTGATGCTGCTGGGTGCCGTCTCAATGCTGATTGGCGTTCTAATGGCCGTCGGCCAGTGGGACTTCAAACGCCTTCTCGCCTACCACAGCATCAGCCAGATGGGCTACGTGGTACTTGCCCTCGGTATAGGCCTCGGCGTTGTAAGCCGCGGCGGCTCCGACATCGTGGCCGGCCTCGCCCTCTTCGGCGCCCTCTTCCACCTCTTCAATCACTCGGCATTCAAGTCGCTCCTTTTCCTCAGCTCCGGTTCCATCGAGTACGCCACGGGGACAAGACAACTCAAGGAGATGGGCGGCCTCCGCAAAAGAATGCCCGTCACCGGCGTCTGTTGCCGGATAGCATCCTTCTCTATCGCCGGCATCCCGCCCTTCAACGGCTTCTTCAGCAAGCTCGTCATCATCATCGCCGCCTTCCAGGCAGGGCATCCATGGCTGGCTGCTCTGGCGGTCCTGGTCGCTTTCCTCACGCTGGTTTCCTTCCTCAAGGTGCAGACTTACGCCCTCGACGGTGAGCTCCCCGAACGCTATCGCAACGTCAAGGAAGTACCGGCGGCCATGGGGCTTGGGATGGCAATCCTCGCCGTCGTATGCGTCGCCGCTGGCATCCTCTTTCTCCGTTCCCCGCTCGCCGGCATGATCATGGAGCCGGCTCGCGACGCGCTTCTCAAAACTTCTGACTATGCAAGGCTTGTCCTGGGAGGATAATCGGCCTTGAATAAGATAACCTGCTTCGTCGGAACAATGGCCATCTGGCTCCTGCTCACCTGGACCTGGCAGCTCGAGAGTGTCCTCGCCGGTGCTTTCTTCTCCCTACTCATCGCCGCCCTCTTCGGTGACGTGTTCCCAAAAAGGGCCGGAATGGTCGCCGACCTCCGAAGATGGTTCTGGATGCTCATATACATACCCTACTTTCTCTTCTACTGCGCAAAAGCCAACTTGGATGTCGCCTACAGGGTCCTCCATCCCGACGTCCCCATAAGGCCCGGCATCGTTAAAGTCACCACAACACTAAACGGCGACGTCGCCAGAACCATACTCGCCAACTCCATAACCCTTACCCCCGGTACCCTCACCGTCGACATAGTCGACCACGACTACTACATACACTGGATAGCCGTTCCCCAGGGTAACGTCGAGCAGCACACGAAGATGATCGTCGGCCGCTTCGAGTGGATAATAAGGAAGGTGTTCGAATGACCTTCTACATCGTCGCGCTGTTCATACTGCTCTTCGCTTGCTTCCTCTGCCTCTGCAGGATAGGCATGGGGCCGACGCCTCCCGACAGAACCGTCGCCATCGACACCTTGGGAACCTTGGTCGTCGGCTTCACCTGCATCTACGCTCTCATCAGGGGGCTGGACTTCTACATGAACATCGCGATAGCCTGGGCCCTGCTCAGTTTCATCGGGACTATCGCGCTGGCCAAGTACCTGGAAGGACGGGGCTTCGATGATTGAGGGTATTGCTGTAGCTTTGGTCGTAATAGGTTTGGCCTTCGACATGCTGGGCGCGATCGGCCTTATTCGCCTGCCTGACATCTACAACCGCCTCCAGGCGGCCACCAAGTGCGTGACACTCGGCACCACCTCGATCCTCATCGGCGTCGCCGTTCACGCCTTCGCTCAGCATCTCAACGCCCTCGGCGTAAAGGCCCTCATCTGTGCCGCGTTCATACTCCTCACCTCTCCCGTTGCCGCTCACGCCGTCGCTCGCGGCGCTCACATCTCCGGCGTCCAGCTATGGGAGGGGAGCGTGGTCGATAAGTACAAAGAAGAGCAGAACAAGTAGCCGCCTCCGGAATGGGGAGATCGAGTTAGATGAAAAAGCCGAAGCTCCGCGAACTCAAAGAAGCCATCAGGGCCATCTTCACCGGCCCCTATACCAGCAAGTTCCCCAAGGAACCCGCCCCAGCTTTCCCCGCCTATCGCGGCAAGGGAAAATTCAACGAGGATATCTGCATCGGATGCACCGCCTGCTCCGAAGTCTGCCCCTCCAAGGCAATCAAGGTCGAGGACGACCTCTCCGCTAATCCTCCCGTCCGCAGGATAACCCGCCACCACGACGAGTGCATCTTCTGCGGCTCCTGTCATACGTACTGCACCACCGGTGACGGCGTGGTCCTCACCACCGAATACGATATGTCCTGCCTCGATAGGAAAGAGGTCCGCGTGAGCATCGAGAAAGAGCTTTACCTCTGCGAGCACTGCGGCGGCCCCATCACCACCAAAGACCACATCCGCTGGCTCTCGAGAAAACTCGGCGCCAAGCGCTTCTCCAACCCCACCCTCATCGTCGCCCTTCAGCGCGAACTCGGCGTCGTCGCCGATGATTCCTCCCCCACGCAGGAAAAGGTCTCCGCCGACCGCGACGACATTATGCGTCTCCTCTGCCCCACTTGCCGCCGCCAGGTCGTCATACGAGAGGTCTGGGGCTAGCTCTCGCCCCGCTTTCCCGCTCGCCTTCTCCTTGTCTCCGGCCTGCCCGCGTCGTACACTGCCATAGCCCACGGCCTCGCGGAGGAAACGCCATGGACTGGAAATCCCACCTCGCTGACCGCCTCAAAGGCAGGGTCGCCGTCATGGGCGTCGGCAATATCCTTCGCGCAGACGACGCCCTCGGCCCCCGCGTCGCCTCCGCCCTGAAGGAGACCGATACTCTTACCCCCTTCGTCTGCGAATCCGTCCCGGAAAACTGGCTTGCTCCCGTCAGGCGATCCTCTCCCGACGTCATACTCTTCGTGGATGTCGCAGACTTCGGCGGAGAACCAGGGGAAATACGCCTGCTCGAAGCCTCCGACCTCGCGGGACTTCACGCCCCCGGCACCCACGGCATGGCCTCGCGATTCCTCATGGAACTCTTCACCCAATCCACCAAGGCACCCAGCTTCATGCTTGCTGTGCAGCCCCTCACCATCGAGCTGGGAGAACCGATGTCTGAACCGTGTGAACGTGCGGCCAGGGAAATAATCGACGAGCTTACTCGCTACTCCTCTTGAGCTCCGCGCCGCCTCGCCGACAGCATCACCACCCGCTTGGTGCCCGGCCCGACCTTTACCGATTCCGCAATCCCGACCCCCACGACCCAGACGATCCTGTCCCCGGATACGATCACCGGCAGCCCGTCTCGCTCCTCCCTCGGCACCTTCTTGTCGATAAGGACTTCCTTCAGCTTCTTCTCACCCGGTGCCCCCAGCGGCTGATACCTGTCCCCCGACTTCCTCGACCTCACCAACAGCTCGTGCCCGACAGCGTCGCCGTCTATCGTCTCCTCAAAAGCCCCCTTGCTCGCGACGAACTCCGACAAGCCAAAGTCCTTCCCGCGAATCACCTCCGAGCGGACCGCGTACTCGCCGAAGCAGGCCTCTCCGGGAACGGTAAGCTTCACCGGCTCCAAAGGCTTCCCCGGTACTCTTCTCCCCCTCACTTCAACTCGACCGTATGACCGCTTGACCTCCATCCCCCCTGCAAGATGTACCGCCCCCGACGGGCTCTTCGAACGCAAAAGTCCGAGCGCCTCCTGCACGCAGTCCAAGTCCGCCGAGAGGCCCGCACTCTCTATCGCTTGCCTCAGAACCTCCAGCTCCAGCGCCTCCGGCAGACCCCGCACTTCCGCAGCCGAGATCGTCGCCTCACCGGCCATGTGCCTCCGCGCTTCACTCTCTACGAAATCATTCGCAGCCGATGCGATCCGTGCCAACCGCAGAAGCGCTTGCTTGACCTTCCGGTTATAGCCCGACTCCAGCAAAGGAAGCAGCTCGTTGCGGATTCTATTTCGCTCGTAGTCCGCGCTGACGTTGCTCGCGTCCACCCTCACGGTCACGCCCTTCTGTTTCAGGTACTCCATTACCTCCTCGCGGAAGCACTCGATCAGCGGCCTGACAACAAAAATATCTGAATGCCTGCTGATAGGCCGTTTGGCCGGTATTCCTCCCAAACCCCGGAGCCCCGTGCCCCTGATTATCCGCTGCAGCACCGTCTCCGCCTTGTCGTCGGCGGTATGCCCCACCGCGACCACCTTTCCTCCCACTTCCCTGGCGATTCTCTCGAACGCCTCGTACCGACAGAGCCGCCCGGCCGTCTCGACGGAAATCTTTTCAAGCTTGGCTTTCTCAGCGACGTTGAAATGTTCCACGTGGAACATTTCCGACTTTTCACGTTCTTCCGCCAGTCGCGACACGTGCCGTACGTCCTCGTCCGCGTCGCCCCCACGCAGGTGGTGATGCACGTGCGCCAGGTGAATCTCCCACCCGAAGCCCTCACGCTCGGACAACGACTCCATCACCACGAGCATCGCCGTCGAGTCCGGCCCTCCCGACACGCCGAGCACGACCCTCGAAAATGGAGGAAGCATATCGTGGGCCAGGATGGTCTTCTTGACCTTGAGCTCGAAAGCTCGAGCACCCATCGGACGGCCTCAGGATATCAGTTCGGCGAGAACTCTCCGCTTCTCCTCGCGCGGGATCGAGGTGAGGTCCACAAGGCCGCGTTCCGAATCCATGGAGGGGACGGCCAGCGCCTTCATGATGCTTCCTTTGAGCTCCATAAGCGCCCCGAACAGCTCCCCCCGCGGCGCGTCCACCAGCGCCTCGAAGAAATCATTCCCCTTTTCTCCAAGCACTTCCGAGAGATCCTCCTCGCTCGCCATCCACCTCGTCATCAGAACGCGTTCGAGCAGCTCGAGGGGGAAAAGGTGCGTGATGTATCTGTCGAGGCTGAGACTCCCCCTGCCGGCCAGCGAAAGGGCGATGGGAATGTGGTAGGGTGAAGCTCCGCTCGTCCCCACCAGGGCGGGGCCGTTATTGTGAATGACGTTGGTGGGAAGCGGAACCAGCGCCTCCTTGCCCGCTTCTTTGGGAATGCTGCCGAAAAAGCTGACGCATCCGCCGCGCCTGGCGATCGCCACAGCCTGAACCTGCGCGCCGGGGTCGGGACACGACGTGATCACGATGTCGGCCCCCGCGCCGCCGGACACTTCGCCGACCACCCTTTCCAGCTCGCCTTCCTTCGAGTTGAGCGCGTAGCGGTTTGCGACGCCCTCCGCCTCCGCCCATTCCAGCTTATGGCGCGAGCGTTGCGCCAAGATCACTTTGGCGCCGCTGCTTTTCGCCAACTCGCAGTGGATCAGCCCCAGCGGGCCTCCTCCGATGACGACGACCACATCGCCGGGAAGAATCTCCGTCGTCGCGGGGTAGCCTTGCGCCTCCTTGTCCCATCCGCCGAAGCGCGCCATCTTCTTCTGCGCGTGAATCGCGCAAGCGGCCGGCTCGCATACGGCGGCAGTCCAGTACGGCACGCCCTCCGGGATTTCCCACACCGGGCATATTCCCTTACTCAGCAGCTCGCCCGGGATGAGCATCATCTCGGCGTACCCGCCGTTGTATTTGAAGCCCACGTCCTCCCGCCGCTCGCACATTTCCGGCCTTCCGGCCTTGCAGTTGGAACATCGCTCGCACGCCACAACGGGGGCGACGACGAGGCGCTGCCCCTTATGGAACCGCCTCCTCTCTCCCGCGACCTCGAAGTCGCGCACCTTCTCGCCCACTTCCACCGCGACGCCCGCGAGCTCGTGCCCGGTGATCACCGGGTAGCTCCTGATCAGCGAATGGCCGCTCTGGTACGCTTTCACGTCGGTGCCGCAGACGGCGTTCGCCTTGACCTCGATGAGGATGTCCGAGGGGCCGCATGCGGGGTCGGGGATTCGCTCTACGCGGTAGTCCCTGGGCCCGTAGAAGAGCGCTGCTTTCACCGATCCATCTCCTGAACTACCAGCGAAGTAGGACGCGGCCGTAGCTTGCGGGATTGTCCGCTATGCGCGCCGCATCGCTGATCGATTCTATCGAACCGGCGGGGAACGTCTCGGGGTAGAGAACCCTCGCAGCGGCGGCCCGGAAGTCGCGATCGCGCAAAAGCTCCACGGCTTCTTCCATGTCGTCCTTGGTGCTTCGCGTCGTTCCCTTTATCGTGAGCCCCTTGTCGAGGATCAGGCGCGTCGGGATCGGCACCAGACCTTCGGTCACTCCCAGCAGCATGCAGACGCCGCCGGGTACGAGGAATCTGATCGCCTGGGGTATGGTGCGATGCGCCGCCTGGCCCCCCGCGCATTCGAAGATGAGGGCCGCCGAGTCGTCCATCGCGCACGGCCCGTTCTTGCTGTTGGTCGCGATGGTGTTGGCGAAGGGCTTCACCACTTCCAGTCTCTGCGGGCGAACGTCGGTGACCGTCAACCAGTCTTTCTTGACGCCGAACGCTCTGGAGAGCGTCAGCGCCATCAGGTAACCTACCACCCCGGCGCCCAGCACGCAAACCGGCGCATCGCATGGAATAGCGACTTGTCTTGCTGCGGCAATGGCTACGCTGATGGGCTCGGCGAGGACCGCCACCTCGAGCGGAACTTCATCGGGTAGCTTGATCAGCCCCCATGCGGGATGAAGCACGTGCGTCTGCATCAACCCGTCGACCGTGCTTGCCAGGAACGCTACGTCGGTGCAGTAGTTCGAGCCGGCTCCGCCCGGCCTGCACGCCCGGCACGCCTTTTCGATAGATGGATAAGCCTCGGGGTTCTGAACGTAGCAGGGAATGTTCGGAACGACCGCGACTATGTCGCCTGGGACGACCTCGGTCACGCCGGGGCCCACCTCGATCACTTCACCAACCCCTTCGTGGCCGGGGACAAGAGGAAGCTTCTGCCGGAGCACCTCAGGCGGACGCCTTCCGGCGATGTAGCGCAAGTCTGCGGCGCAAATGCCGACGCGCAGCACGCGCACGAGCACAAGCCCGTCGGGGATGCAGTCGTACTTCCTGACTTCGGGCTCCAACGTCCAGGCCCCGGTGATGCGATACGCTACCGCTTCCATCGGTGAGATGTCTCGCGCCGAGGTATGACGGAGGACTCTGGGCATCGTCTTAGGCAATTATCGCTCCTTTGGATGCGTAAAGTGTCAGCCTATCAGACATCATGAAAACTGTCAAGCCAAGCGAGGGCGGGTTATGGAATCACCCTAGGGGGTGCGGTGAATGCAGTGGAGCGGATACGGCGCTGCTCGGCCTCCGCGGGTTGCGGCGGAAACCGGCCGGTGGTATAAACTACCTGCGTCTTGCATGTCGGCCGACTCCGCGCCGCCCGGGCGGGCTATGGCTTTGGCGCGTCGGCGACGTGGTGGCGATAGCTGCGTCGGCTGGACCGGAAGGAACCCAAAGCTTTTAGGGAGGGAGAAGATGAACCTGAGCCCGTCGGAATGGCTGGACTTTGGGATTCGTTTGGTGCTGGCGCTCTTTTGCGGGGGCCTTATAGGTTACGAAAGGGAAGCTCGAGAGAAGCCCGCGGGGCTCAGGACGCACATGCTCGTGTGCCTTGGGGCCGCCACCTTCGGTGTGATTGCCATGCGAGTCGCTTCGAGAGGGGGAGCGGAGCTGACGGGCGACCCGCTGCGCGTCCTGGCGGCTGTTATTGTTGGGATGGGTTTCATCGGCGGGGGGGCGATCCTGCACGAGAAGGGAACGGTGTACGGGCTGACGTCCGCCGCTGCGCTTTGGCTCGTGGCCGCGGTGGGGATTGCCATAGGGATGGGAGAGATCAGCGTCGCGCTTCTGACCACTTTCCTCTCGCTGGTGGTGTTGACGCTGTTGCGCGCGTTCGAGCGGTCCAAGCGGCCGCCTTCAGTAACTTGAAGTGAGGCCGCAGGCCAAGCAGGCCGGCTGATAAAAAGGACGTGCGAAAGCGGTAGGGGGCGACGGCCGCGTCACGCCTCTCGGCTTGTCTTAAGCTTGTCCCTGAGAAGAATCAGCGCCGCCCCCAAAAGGCCTGCGGCAAGAAGCGCAATATCCTCCCGCACCCTCAGCGTCAACGCCGCCGAGAAACCAATCAGCGACCACAGAAGAGGAATCCACAGTACGTGCCGCGGCACCCTCTTATCGGTCCACAGCAGCAGGCCGAAGGTGAATATCGTTGCGGGGCAGGGGGTCACGCCGAAGGAGGGCGAACGCGGGTATCCGTGTCCCAGGACGGCGCCGATTATCGGGTAGAAGACCATCGCGTACGCGATGAACAACGCCCCCACGAGCCCATTCACGCCCGGCTTGAACGCAAAGGACAATCTGCCTTTGAGGATTCCCGCCGGGAAAAACAGGATGCCCTGGAGAACGAAAAGCGCACCGAAAGCGTAAGCGGCCTCGTTGATCTCCGCAAAATAGAGGAAATGGTACGCCACGCCTATCCAAATCCAGAAGAAGGTCAGAATGCCGGAAATTATCCCACTGGAAAGCCGGATGGGTTTCAAGGCCAGCACCACGGCGATAAGGGCGAGCAGGTATGCGATCGCCTGCATAGGCCGGATCGCGAGGTTGTAGCTCTCGAACACCTGGAAGAACTGCTCGGTCGTGAAGGGCATATTCATCTATTGCCCGGGCGGACGGTATCCTTGCTGGAGATGCTCGAAGAACTCTCGCCTGTAATCGTCGTCTCGTTCCAGCTCTTCGAGCGCGTCCGGGGATGCGAGCACCGCCTCCCACAGTTCTCTGAGAGCGTCGGTGAGCTTGGCGAGTTCCCACTGGCTCTTGTAGTAGTCGGTTCGGTCTGCGGCTCTGCCGTGCATGATGTCGGAGCGGACGTAGTAAAGCCGGAGGAATTCGCGGTAGGCGGCGTCCCGCTCTTCCTTCTCACGTTTGGTCAGGCAGGCGAAGGCCAGCGACAGACGGTGTCCGATCCTATCCTTCGCATAGGCCAGCATGGACTCGGCGGCGGCGCTGTAGCAGATGTAGGCCACCTGCCAGTGAATGGAGATGCAGCCGGCGAATGTCAGGTGAAGCGCGTTGCGAAGGCGCTTGTTCGCCAGGTAGACGCTGCGGAGGCTTGGCACGTGGCTGCCTGCCTGTTCGAGGTGAGTGGTCTCCAATCTGTCGGCGGGATGCCCTCTGGTCCAGTGGAACCGGTCGTGATGGCAGGTGACCAAAGGCTCGGCGGAGCCGTTTTGGAATTCGAAGCGCACCCTGACATTGGTTTTCGTAGGAATGGCGAGCCAAAGCGCCAGGAGGAATATGTTGACCCTCTCACGCGGTACCAGCGCATCGTTCGGGCGCTGGGTGAAGGTAAGCCAGTGGGCGACCTCTTCGGCTTGCTTCTTCTCCGGGTCGCAGATGCTGGTCTGGTTGCGGATGATGTCCGATATCTCCGAGCAGGGCTTAATCGTGCCGAAGCCCTCGATGACGAATTCGTCCCCGTCCCAAACGAAATTGGTGAGCGGAGCGAAGACGGTAGAGATGCCGGTGGGTGGTTCGCGCATACTGCATGTTCCCAAAACGCCTCGGATGTTTAGACGTCAGACTGAGGGGTTACAGGTCCCCTCCGAACCAAGCGGAATCGGGTGACTGACACAATACCAAGGTCGTCAGGATCCTGGCTATCGTCGAATTCAATCATCCCGATTGTGCCATCGCGTAGCTCCTTCACGGCGAGAATTCGACAGCGGAGTTTAGAGAATTCTTGACGGGCAAGACTGACCATGTGAGAGACCTGGACTCATCCTATCATTTCCCTCTCGCCACGACTCTTGGCTTCCAGCGGCAGAATGAAAAGGTCTCCATTCTTGTCGACCCCGACATAGAGCGCGTCGAGTTCCACCTCCCCCAGGCCCGTAACAAAGCTGCGGTAGTGGTTTTGGATGTGAAAACAGGTTAGGCCGGAGAAGATGTCGACCAAACGATTGTAGAGTACGCGGGTAAGCAGCGATTGCTCGTCGTACCTGAGAAGTCCTTCAACAACTTCCGGTATTGCATTGTAGATGTCAACGGGTGTGTATTCCCCAAATCGGACTTTGAAGTGTGCAGGATTCTTCAGACGGCGGAAAGCGTACACCCCGCGCCCAGCCGGTTCGAGAGCCCAATGTCCAGTGTCAGAAATTTCTTTGGGGAGCTGTCTTCGGGCGCGGTAAGTGTAAACAATGTCCGGCACGTTCCTCACGGTCAAACCGTGCTCCTGGCAGGCGTCAACCAATTCGTCTTTCCTGAAAACAAGTCGTTCACCACCTTGTTTATAATGCGTGCGGAAGACTTCGAGGATCACATGGTCGTACTCAGAAAGCACTTTTGTGCGCTGTTTGTGATTCCTGTGCTCAGGCGCGCGTTTACGTTGCCTCTTAGTCATTCCGTTGCCTCTTCGCCTTTGGTGCTTGCATAATGAGTACGTTCTCCTCCAGATCGAGGCCCGTAGCGGTAGAACGACGCGTACGCCACAACTCTATGCCTTCGACGTGGTATCCCAGTCTTGTTGCTATGTCTGCCAGAACACTGGCGGTTCGAATGTGTACTCGGAGGTATGACATCTGGTCGCCGAGAACATACGCGCACTTCGCTCCTCTACGTAGCTTGGGGAGTAGTGAGGCGAGATGCCGATACATGCCGCCGAAGTACAACAGGACGACTCGTGGATAGAGTCTCTCAAATCCCGAGGTCTTCCCCAGTTGCACCCGCCGCTTTTCCACCTGCTCTGCAAGATGAGTAACTGAGCGAATGTCCGTTACACATCGGTCGTCATCGTCACGAGAGAAAACGTTCCTTGTATTGCTCCGAAGGAGCATCGACTTGACAGCTCGCAAGTCCTTTTTTGTTCTAATCAGGCCGAGCAACACGCTCTCCAATCGCGTGGTTCTCGTGTAGTCTTTTTCGTTGGGGTACGGTGGAGATGTAATCGTAATCCCGACTGGCGGCGAGTCTTTGATGGAGGTCAAGGTACGCGCGTCGTCCTGGAGTACGTGGGACGGGGGAAATGGCGGCCGGGTTCCTTTGAGGAGACGCTCCAGGTCGAAGATCATGCCCTCGACTGTGTTAACGAAGACCCCGAGCACATCCGCGTCGTCACGAGGCGCCAGTCGATAGACCTCGGGGCCGAACCCGACGTTGCCGGCGGACAAGACGATGGTGTTGGCAAGTGCCAGCATCAGGAAATCGCGAATGGACGTTTCTGGCTCCACCGTATCAATGGCAGAACGGAGGGCCAGCACGCGAAGCATTGGCTTCCTGCTGATGAAGCCCCGGGGGATGAGCGCGAACGCGCCTGGGGCGAGCACCTCCTCCGGCCTGAATTCGTTCTCCCCCGCTGGTGGAGGGGGCGCGTGAACGTTCATAGTCGGGGATGGGAAGAGTGGCAGTTGGTGGCTTGCTTCAGGGACGGGTGCGAGGCCGACATTCTGGAAATAAGAAACGGCGAGCACCAATATCTCGCGGAGTCGGGCGCGTACGCCGGCGAGATCAATGTCCCAACACAGCTTCGCTCGTGCGGCGAGAACTGACATAGGGTTGGCGTCGCAACTCAGTGTCTGAAAGCCGTGCAGGCGTGCCTCTACCGGCGTGGTCGCTGTTCCGCAAAAGGGATCAAAAACGCAATCCCGCTGGGGGTCAGCATCGAGTCTTTCCAGGTATTCACGGACTAGGTGTGGCGGGTAGCCTAAGACAAATCGATACCAGCTGTGGATTGGTTGGTCGTTATCCTGAATGCGATTCTTGGTCGCGTACGCTTGCGCCTGGGGTTCCGAGACTGCTTCTGGGTTCAAGTTGACACCTAGCCGAAAAATTGAAGCTTGCGAAGCCTTCGAGCCTCCACCCGCGCTTAATGTTCCGTTGCTTCCCAGTTCATTTGGGGTACGCACTTGTGGGCGTAGGGAGAGTATGACGCGGGGAGGGAGATATGTCAAGCCGGACGTCGAATCCCTTATTAACGAGTGATAGAATGGTGGCATGGCGAACCGGAAGTGGAGTCGCAATCAGGTGGTGGGGACGGTGATGATCGCGGCGGTCATCGTCGCGTTCGCGCTGACGCTTGCAGTCAAGTCGGGGAAGGTGGGGATATTCGGGACGGTGATGGAAGCGCGCAGGGTGGGCGACCTGATAGAGGAGGCGGAAGCGGCGATCGAGGCGGGGGATGCGGAGAGGTTCAGAGCGCTCTTCGCCGAGGACTTCAGCTACCAGGCCGTCACATACAGGCATATCGAGGAGGTGGGCCCGGCTTTGCTCCAGGCTATCTCTCCGGTGAGCGTTTCGACCAGGGTGAGGAAGATCGAAGTGGAACGGGTGCGGGCGCGCGCGATGATCGACGCGGTGGCGAGGGCCGGCGAGGCGTCGGGGCTGCACGGACGTTCGACGAGCCGGTGGCGCGTGGAGTTCCTAAACAGGGGAGGGGAGTGGAAGATAGACCGGGTGGACAACCTCTCGATCAATAACCGCGAGGGCTACAGGCTGGACGAGCTGGTCAGGCGGGCGGGCGTGGGTCTGCCGCAATACTAGGCGGCGGCGATTGGGCGAGGAGATTTCCCGCGAGGTCGGTTCTTAGTCCCTTCATCTTTGTCAGTTGACCCTTGTGCTCGTCGGGGCCGTCGGCCAGCACGCGCACGTATCGTTCGCTGTAGCCGCGAAGGAAGCCTGTCTTGGGGTCTCTCTTTGCTTCGACCAGGACCTCGAGCGTCTCGCCGACGAACAGCTTGACGAAGTCCTCCTGAAGCGAGGTCGCGAGGGAGCAGAGCTCGTCGACCCGGCGCCTGACCTCTTCGGGAGGAACGCGTCCGGGCATCGCAAAGGCGCGTGTTCCCTCACGGGGGCTGAAGGGGAAGACGTGAAGGCGGCTGAAGGAGGTCGCGCGGCAAAGCGAGCGCGTGTTCTCGAACTCGGCTGCGGTCTCGCCGGGGAAGCCGACGATCACGTCGGTGGTCAGGCCGGGGGTGGGGAGCGCGGCTCTGAGTCTCTCAACGGTCTGGATGAAGTCGCGCCTAGCGTAGCCTCGGTTCATGAGACTCAGGATGCGATCGTCGCCGCTTTGGAGGGGGATGTGGAGGTGAGGGCAGACTTTTTCCGATGAAGTCATGGCGCCGAGGAGGCGGTCGGATACTTCGCCGACTTCGATGGAGCTGAGCCGCAGCCGCCAGCCTCCGGGAATCCGGCAGAGGCGCTCGACGAGCGGCGGGAGCGATTCCTTCCCCCAATCATTTCCGTACGCGCCGAGGTGTATGCCGGTGAGGACGATTTCGCGAAAGCCTGAATCGATCAGACGGCGGGCCTCGTGGATTACGTCGTCAGGGTCTCGGCTGGTGACGGGTCCCCGGACGAAGGGGACTATGCAGTAGGAGCAGAAGTTTTCGCAGCCGTCCTCTATTTTCAGGAACGCGCGCGAGTGGCCGGCGAGCGAGCGTACCTGTCCGAATAACGCGGCGGGCGCTTGGTGATGGGAGTTCTCTCCGGCGAGCGAAAGCGCCTCCCACTTTTTCCTTCCGGGGACGACGTCCGAGACGCCTTCGACGTGGAGGAGAGCGTCGGCGTCGCGCTCGGCGTAGCAGCCGGTGGCTATGATGCGCGCGGAGGGAAAGCGGCGGTGGAGCTTTCGGATGAGCTTGCGGGACTTTTCGTCGCTGACCACCGTGACGGTGCAGGTGTTGACGATGACGAGAGAGGGTTCGTCGTCGGACTCTTGCCAGCCCCGAGAAATCAGAGACTCGCGCAGCACCTGGGAGTCGTATTGGTTCACTTTACAGCCGAGGGTGCGGATTAGAAATCGCTTCATGCCTAAGGCTCCCTGGTGCATAGTCATCGCAGCGCGTAGGCAAGCATGGCGGCGGCGGCGACGGCGGCGGCCTCGGTGGTGAGAATCGAGGGCACGAGGCGTACGCGAACGAATCCCGCCTCTTCGGCGAGGGCTCTCTCGCTTTGCGAAAAGCCTCCCTCGGGACCTATGAGGCAGAGGGCGGAGTCTCTCGCCTCGGCGTCCTCCAGCACTGGCTGGATCGGCGTGGCGTCGTCGGAGAGGTCCGGCATGATGGCGATCGCGTGCCGTTGTGCGAGAGGGAGCACTTCGTTGAAGGGGACGGGTTCCTCGACTTGGGTAACCACATTTCTTCCCGATTGCTTCGAAGCCTCGATCGCAATCCGACGCCATCGCTCAAGCCTGTGCTCGCCGGGCTTCAGCACGGTGAATTCGCTGATCGTCGGGACGATCCGCAGCGCGCCAAGCTCTGCGCATTTCCTGACGATCGTGTCCATCTTGTCGCCCTTGGGCGGAGCCACGGCGAGGGTGATGCGGCAGTTGAGTTCCCGTGAGACAGTCCGCTTCTCCATGACGTGAAGCACAACCAGCTCCCGCCGGGCTTTCTCGAGGCGCGCGACGCACTCCGCGCCGGTGCCGTCGAAGAGGATGATTTGGGAGCCTTTCCGCAGACGCCTCACGTCGCGCAAATGGTGAGCTTCGGGACCCGAGAGCTCGACTCGTCCTGAATCGGGAAGCGATGTGACGTAGAATCGATCCATGCGGTCGGGCCTCGTCCGGGTGTGCGGTTATCCTTCTCAGGCTAATTTATTCGAACGGTCGTCGGGAATCAACTTGCTTTGTACTTGTCGGCGGAGCTGCCCGCGTCCTATGGATTCCTGAGACGTTCCCCTCTGGCAGGCTGGGATCACTTCGGACGGTGGGTCCAGCGTAAAGTCCGCCGGAGGAAAAGACGATGAAAGATTAAGGAGGATGACGTGCCCTCAGCGGGCGGAATCAGTCGCAGAGAGACCGGACCGGAGATGGGTGCGATGGGCCGAAATCGGGCGCTGCTTCTTGACAGGGCCGGTTCGCGAGGGCATCATTACCCAGGAGGGCCGAGTCCGCACGGAGGCTGGTTGGTCTGATGTACGAGGATTACTGGAAGCTCCGCGAGAAGCCTTTCCAGAACAATCTCGACCAACGCTTTTTCTTCTTCTCGCCGACTCATTCCGAAGCGCTGATGCGGATTCTCTATTCAGTCAACGAGGACCGGGGCGCTGCTTTGCTTACGGGGGATTTCGGCACGGGGAAGTCGATGGTCTGCACTCGCGCCGCCCGGGAACTGCGCGGGAAGGGGAACGAGGTGGCGGTGGTCAATCTTCCTTCCGTGCCGCCTGACGAACTGGTACGGAGCGTGGTATATGCGCTCGGCGGCAAGCCCCTGAACTATACGAAGGCGGACCTGATTCACGCGCTTTCCGAATACGCCAAGCAGGCTTCGGAGAGAGGCGCGAAGCTCGTGGTGGTTGTGGACGACGCGCACGGGATTCGGGAGAGGGGGACGTTCGAGGAGCTTGGGCTGCTGATGAACATGCGCGACGAGGTAGGCGACCTGATGAAGTTCGTGATCACGGGCGAACCGGGAATCATCGGTACGATCGACCGGATTCCTTTTATCCGGAGGGCCGTGGAGATTCGCCATCATCTTGTGGCTCTCTCCGAGGACGAGACGCGGGAGTACGTCCCCTACCGCCTGGCGGTAGCGCAGGGGAACAACGGGGTGTTCACGGGGAAGGCGATTGACGAGGTCTATCGGTGGTCGAAGGGCGTTCCAAGAAGCATCAACTCGGTGTGCGACCTGTCGCTGTTCATGGGGCATGCGAAGGAGGTCCGCACCGTGACGCCCGAGATCGTCAGCGAAGCCACGATGTCGCTTTCCTCACGGCCTGTTCTGCAGATGGAGGAGTAGGATGGCGAGCTTCGTCGAGCTCATGAAGAAGCTGAAAGAGCGGGACGAAGCGCACCTTGCTGCAAAGTTTCCCTATGCAAGCCTGCTTGGTTCTGCGCGCGACGGTGCGGGCGATGAGAAGGTGCAACAGCCTTCGCGACGCCAAGAGGCCGAAGCCGAGTTGCTGAATGAGCTTGCAGCGGGCCTTGCTCCTGACGAGGTATCCCGACGCGATGCGGAGACTGAGGACGCCAGTCCGCAAGCGGCTGCCGCGGCGGAAGAGGTGTTCGGCGGCTTCCACAACGAGGAGGAGGACACTTCGGTCGAGAGCGCAGTGAAGGCGGTGGGCGCTCTCGAGACGCGACAGGAAGCGGAGGCCGGGGACGGAGCTCCGCCGGAAGGAGAAGCCGGGGACGCGGAACTGATCGAGCAGGTGCTCGGGGAAAGCGAATCCGATGCCGCGGCGGTCGCCGCAATGGCAGAGGTACCGACGGAGGACGAAACGCCTGTTGATGCGAAGGCAGTCCCTGCGGACGAAGCGCCGCCCGAAGAGGCGGCGGAGCATGCGGACCTCGTCGAGCAGGTAATGAAGGAACAGGAATCGGAGGCGCAGGCGGCGTCAGTGATAGAGCAGCCGGCGGAGAGCGGTGCGGCCCCTCACGTAGAAGCCGCCGCCGAAGAGGAAGCGACGGGCGAAGAAGGGATGCCGCGCGAGGAAGAAGCTCCGGGCGAGAAGGCGGCCGAGGAGACGTCCGCTGACGAGGAGGTACCGCAGGAGGAAAGGGAAGAGTCTGAGGAAGCCCTTGTAGCGAAGGCGATGATGGCTCTGGAGGAAGCGGAAGCGCACGCGCGCGGAGAGGGCGTTGAGGAAGACCATCGGGAACCGTCGCAAGAAGTCGTCGCGGGCAAGGCGGAGAAGGAGGAGGCTGCGGCGGAGGAAGCATCGGCCGAGGAAGGGCCCCTTGGCGAGGAGATCGAAGAGCGCGGGGCGGCCGAGTTGGCGGGTCAGGAGATGCCCGAGTCGCTAGGCGGGCCTGTGGATAGCGCTCAGGCGCTTGAGACCCCGCCGATGCGAGGGCGCGAAACGGAAGAAGCGGTTTCCGAGTCCATACAAGCGGAAATCGCTGATGAGGTCGGGGCAGACGCTGCGGAGCTGCCGGATTCGTCCGGCGTTGAGCAGAGGCCGGCCGAAGGGGCGGGAGAAGCCCAAGCGACATCGGAGGCGGCTGATGAATCGGACGACCTCGATGTCGAGGCGATCCTTGCTCAGGTGACCGGGGAGTCCGACGTGTCTACGGAGACCGAACGGGAAGAGATTCCGCGTCAGAGCGAGACGCCGGTGGCCGTCGAGGCCGAAGATTCGTCCGAAGGTGAGGAATCGGAGAAGGACCTGAGCGAGAAGGACGAGGCCGCCCTGCGGACGCTGTTCAGCTCAGAGGGTGAAAGCGGCGAGGCGGAGCCCGCGCCTGTTGACGGGGAGGAAGATGAGAAGCCCGCTGCCGAGCCGGAACCGGCCTACTCGAATGCCGGCGGGCCTGACTTGGGGGAGCAGGAGTTGTTTCGGCGGATGGCCGCCGGAGGAAGCGCCTCTGCCGCGGCTGTGTCGGTGTCGGTCGGGGGGAAGCAGGGGAGCCTGAAAGAGAGCGCGGCTGCGGCGGGGGAGTGGATTTGCAGGCTCCTTCAGCCGGACTTGCCGGCGCCGCTTCTATGGGCCTTTGGGATACTGGGTGTCGCGGTGATCGCATCTCTCGCGGCGGCAGTGCTCCTGGAGATTCTGCGAGGCTGAGTTCCCTCCCGGACGGATGCGCATTTCCGAGTCTTGTCTCCTGTTATTCCATCCAAAAAGAGGTACAATCCCGTCTCGTAGGCTTACCCCAAGTTCGGAGGAGGTCCAGATGAAGCGTGCTGTGCTGAATGAGCTCGAAGTGAACGCGAGGGCGACCGTGCTGGGTGATTTGATTTCAGGCACGAGGATAGTCAAGGGCGGAGTCCATGCATTCAAACCCGGAGAGATTGCGCACGCCGGCCAGAGCCACGTCCACGACAGCGAAGAGGTATTCCTGGTGCTGCAGGGCAAGGGCAAGCTTCCCGTTGACGACGACGTGCATGAGGTGAGAGCCGGGGACGTAATCGTTATCGAGCCGGGGGAGAACCATCACATGACCAGCGGAGAAGACGACCCCCTGGTCGTCGTGTGGCTGCACATCGAGTGATGACCTGCAAAAGGAGACTGGCATGGCATTGGCTGAAACCGACTACAAAGCTGTTATGGCGGAGACGATTGAACGAGTGGCTTCCGGCGGAGTTCTCCTGACCTCGCAGCGGGAGGGAGGGAAGCCGAACGCGATGGCGATAGGGTGGGGGACCATCGGCAGCATCTGGTCCAGGCCGGTCTTCATTGTGTTGGTAAGACCGTCCAGGTTTACGTTCAGTCTGATCGAGGCCTCTGGCGAGTTCACCGTCAACGTCCCTCCCGAGAACATGAGGGACACCGTGATGTACTGCGGCAGCATCTCAGGCAGAGATCACGACAAGTTCGCCGAGAAGAACCTCACTCCGGTGCCGGGCAAGGCGGTATCGTGTCCGATCGTCAAAGAGTGCCTCGTCAATTATGAATGCACAGTCATTCACTCCAACGACCTTGTGAACGCGAACCTTGCCCCGGATATTGTTTCGAGCGCGTATCCGAAGGGAGACTTCCACAGGGTCTACTTCGGGCAGATTCTCAGGGTGACGAGGCAGGGGTAGAGGGCTTGGGTGAGTGGAACGCTGGGCGCTTGACGATTTTCCATCTTCGCGTAGAATAGGGTATTGCACAAAGTATTCCTCAGTAGCTCAATTGGTAGAGCGAGCGGCTGTTAACCGTTAGGTTGTAGGTTCGAGTCCTACCTGAGGAGCCAGTCCAAAAACGCGGAATATCCAGGGCGAGATGGTTAACGGAGAGCGCTGGGGACTTGCGGGCCGGCGTTATCGCCGTAAGATACGGGGGGCAAGGGACTCCGCCGAAGCGGCTTCGTCCCTCTCGCGAAGGCGGAAGGGTTAGGCGCAAGGAGACCGGACGGGTGGAACTCTCTGGTTCGAGTCCGAGAGTCTGGGGTCCGAAAGCAACCATCATGGTTGCGTCCGCACCCCAAAAAATCGCGCCAAAACTCTCAAATTCTCTGGTTCACACCCCTCTCTGGGTTAACAACCGCGTATTGACCGCAAGCCCGAAAGCAACCCGCTGTCAGAGATCTAGCGCTCCCGGTAGACGTGGCATTTATCCTGAGGCCGAATAGACTGTAGTCGGACTCCGAAGGAAATGGCGAAACGCAAGTCCATCCCAAAGAAGACCAGATTCGAAGTCTTCAAACGAGATTCCTTCACTTGCCAATTCTGCGGCCGGAAGGCTCCAGACGTCCTCCTCGTTGTCGACCACATGGAGCCCGTGTCTAAGGGAGGAACAAACCACATCCTCAACCTTATCACCGCATGCAGGGACTGCAATTTGGGGAAGTCTGACCGACGGTTGGCAGACCATACGGTGCTGGATAAACAACGTCAGCAACTAGAGGAACTCCAAGAGCGTAAAGAGCAGATCGAAATGATGTTCCAGTGGCACAAGGGACTGCTTGCTCTCGAAGACCACCTGATCACTCAATTGTCAAATTACTGGTCGGAGCAAGTTCCCGGATTCAGCCTCAACGAGAACGGGATCAAGGGGCTCAAGAGACTCAAGAGGGAGTTTGAACTGGACGAGATCATGACGGCCATGAAGATCGCCGCGGAACAATATCTTGAATATGCTGACGGGCAGCCAACCAGGGAATCAGCTGAACTTGCCTGGAAAAAGGTAGGCGGCATCTGCGCCATCAGACGACGAGATAAGGAGAATCCCTACGAGAAAAGACTCTACTACATCCGTGGCATCCTCAGGAATAGACTGAGTTACCTTGACGAAGGGATGGCACTCCAACTCCTCCACGACGCCTTTGCTGCGAATGCCAGTCTTGAAAGCCTTGAGAGGCACGCCAAATTGGTTGAGAACTGGACGGAATGGCGGACAGCAGTTGAGGATTTCATTTACCAGCAAGACGAGGGCTATGACGAACAAGATTCGGGAACGGAAGAGAGCGGCCAACCACCAAATTAAGTTGTCCGGCGCGGCGCCTTCGCAGCGGAAGTCGGTCAGGGCAAGCTCTTACACAGGGAGCTGGCAATTCCTATGGTGTTGATTGGAAAGGCAAGGGTCAAACCCGAACCGTCCCTGCCCTGGCGAGTGCCCTGTACGGTGCCGCAAATGGTGTTCGGTGTGTCAAGTGGATGAGTCGAAACACTGCTAGGTAGTCATTGGAGAAGAGCAAATGTACGCACGCTATCACAAGACTCGGGGCGACGGGCGTAGCTCGTACCGGTTCGCCGAGCAGTGCTCGCTCTTCGGGTGTAACAAGGGTTATATACCCTGGCTCTTGGGAAAGCGGACCCCGATCTCCCAGGGCGAGCCATACAAGTGGCATATCCCGATTCAAGCAGCCCTGGACGCCACAGAGTACCGCGGCTCGACACTGCTGATTGATCTCAAGCCCAAGCAGCATAAGACGAACCTGTCGCTGTACGAAGTTCTCGATGTGTGGGGTCATTCGGCGTCAGGATGGACTCCCGTCCTTCTTTGCCTCAGTGGCCTCTTCGTAGATGCCGACCCGACGTCAATCGACCGAAATGACTTCAGCATCACGGACATGGATCGGGACGAACCCATCTATGAGTTTCTGTACCTCGACGGCAGCGTGTCAAACGGCAAGCTTACTGGGCACTGGAAGGCGCCACCTGCCAGCCCGACAAACGCCGCCCTGCTCTGGCCGTGCGCCCTTCGCTACTTCATCGATTGTATCCGAGAACGGACGCCTGAAGTGTTTCAACACGAGCCGCCTGACTTGCCCGTGCGGCCGCTGGCTCTGCCAGCGGATGATTTGCGAAGCCATTAGATTTCCTGGTTCTTGATCTACTCCCTACCGTCATCAAGACGCGAGTTAACAACCGCGTCCAATCCGCAACCCCAGTCCGTCATTTCGAACTTCCCGCGGGTAGGTATACAGCAGGGAGAAGAACCTGCCGGACAACGCGCTGGCCGCACGGCGGAGGTTGTTGTGGGCATTTCCTGACTTGTGCTACGTAGCGAAGGCTACTTCGCAGAGTAGCAAAGGAGCGTGCCCATGTACACGACCGACCTGTCCGCCGAAGCCTCGGCGGACCGGCACAGCGGAGGTCGTTGTGGGCATGTCCGCCGTAGCCCTTGTGGCGAAGGCGGCTCCGGTTCGAGTCCGAGAGCCTGGGGCGCGAAAGCAACCATCATGGTTGCTCCCGCACCCCAAAAAATCGCGCCAAAACTCTCAAATTCTCTGGTTTACACCCCTCTCCGGGTTAACAACCGCGTTCGATTTGCACCCTAAAGGCAGCAGTTTCGAACTCTTTTGACTACGCGAGGCAGGGCCAGGCTCTGGACGAAGCAGACGTATAGCGTCGGGGCCACAAAGGAATGCGCTCTGTGGGCCGAAACAGCGTTGGGTGTCGTGGGATCGGGCATGGAATCTTGTTCGAGGGCAGCGCATACCCCGGTGTTTCCGAGAAGAGACCGCCCCGTCGGACCTGAGAGTTCATTGGCAGAAGGAAGCCGACACAGGTGTCCATGAAAACGGACCGTTTCGGCCAGACTGACTTCGTCTTCCCTCGCTACCGGGCAAGTATTCGTCATTTTGACTCCTCTCCGCGTGGTTCATGGATCGGCACGATCAGTGGGTATTGCCTGTGCCAAAGCAACTCGACGGCAATTCCATAGACGCGCTCGACCATCTCTGCCGTAAGTTCTTCGCGCCGCCCCTGGTGAGCGACTGCCCCATCCTTCAGGAGCAGGAAGGCGTCGGCAAAGCGCAGTGCTAGGCTGACATCGTGCATCGTCATGATCGCCCCCATCGGCCGAGCAACCACCAGCGAGCGGACTGTACGGAGGACCTCCATCTGGTTGCGCAGGTCGAGGCTGGCCGTAGGTTCGTCGAGGAGGAAAACCTTCGGTTCCTGCGCCAGAGCCCGGGCGATGCACACCTTCTGAAGTTCACCGCCGCTGAGTTCATTGAGGTAACGCAGTGAGAGATGCTGCAATCCGAGTTGGTTCAAGGCGCCGCTCGCCTTCGTCAGGTCGTCCTTCGTTGCCTTCCAACGCACATGGGGTTTGCGTCCCAGCAGCACCGCGTCAAAGACCGTCGTGCGTCCGACCTCGTTGCGCTGGGCCACGTAGCCGAGACGTCGGGCAATGTCTCCGGGGCTCATACGGAAGACGTCCGCATTCTCGACAAGCACTATGCCCTTGCGTGGTTTGATTATGGCGTTGATGCAGCGCAACAGGGTTGTCTTGCCCGCTCCATTCGGCCCAAGGATGGCCAGTATCTGTCCGGCCGCCAGGGAGAATCTCAGGTCTGTCAGGACGATCTGCCCGTCCCTGTAGCCGACACGGATATTCTCGACCCTTAGCATCACCGCCTCCGCTGCCATATCAGAAGGTAGAGAAAGGTGGGCGCGCCCAGGAAGGCGGTCAATATGGCGACAGGCAGGACATGGGGCGCCAAGAGGAGCCGCGCTGCGGTGTCGGCAGCCAGAAGCAAAACACTCCCTGTCAGGCAGGATGCCGGCAGCACGAAGCGGTAGTCGTCGCCGATGAAGCGTCGCACGATATGCGGGCAAACCAACCCCACGAAGCCGATAACGCCAAGGAAGGATACGATAACCGCAGTAATGAGCGACGCTGCCATCATGCCCAGCATGCGCACTCGTTCCACGGAGACGCCCAGGCCCCTGGCGGTATCGTCGCCGGCTTCCATGGCATTGTAGTTCCACCGGTTTGCAGCGAAAAAAAACAGACCGCAGATGACGACCGCAGCCATATACCACACTTCCCGCCATCCGGCCCGGCCCACATCTCCAAACGTCCAAAACACCATGGCCGCCAGTTGCACGTCGTCGGCAAAGTACTGCAAGAACATGGTGCCCGCTGAAAACAGCGACCCCATGGCGACGCCGCTCAAAACCATTATCTCAGGCGTGGCCCCACGCACGCGCGCGATGGCGACGATGAGCATGGAAGTTACCATGCACGCGATGAAGGCGGAAACTGTGGTCCAATAGGGATTGGCAATGGTCACCGCGCCCACCTGGGTAGATTGCATTACGCCCGTCCCCAGGAGCATGACGGCAAAGGCCGCGCCGAAGGCGCCGGCTTGGCTCAGCCCCAGGGTAAACGGCGATCCCAGCGGATTGCGGAGGATTGACTGCATGGCCGCCCCGGCGGCCGCCAGTCCTGCCCCTGCCAGAAGCGCAGCCATCGCATGCGGCAGGCGGATGTCGTGGACGATGATACGCCATCGGTCATCCGTCTCCATGCCGAAGAGGGCGCGCAGCACTTCCAGGAGCGGCACGCGCACCGCGCCCAAGGAGATGGCCATGACCAACAAGACTGACGCGGCGATCGCAAGGCCCACGATGAACAAGACCTTTCGTCCGACGTAGGCTACATATTCGTCGGGAATTGCGGCATCGTCCGCGTACGGCATCATGGGGCTATCTTACCTTTATCCGGTTGAAAGCCAGACCGCCAAACTCATCGTTCAGTGTTGCGAAAGCCGGTCCGCCATTCAAAAAGCTCGATATTTCTTCGGCCTTGGCGAGCGGGTCCACGTCCGCGAACCTCCCAGGGTAAAGCACTGTGCCCACGTAATAGGCATTCGCGAATATGGCGTCGAAGTTCTCGTCGTACGAATTCGACGGGAACAACCCGTACACGTGTCCCTTGCGCACGGCGGAAAGAGATTGGTAGACCGGGTCGTTGCGCAACTCGTCCAGCGCATTGGCGCCTGCTTTTAGTCGCAATGTGGAGACATCCAGAAAAATGAACTCGGGGTCCCACATAACGATCTGTTCCTTCGCTACCGTGGCATGGGACAGCTTGTCGCTCAGGGACTCGGCCGCGACATTCCGGGCATGTGTGAACAGGAATGGAGCGAAAGACGGGTCTGTGGACCGCAGTCCGTGCGGCCCACTCTGACCGAGGCCGCCGATATAACACGAGGGGCGTCTGTCTCGGCTTATATCTCGTGTGCGTTCCATCAGATCCTGTTCCAGGGCTTCGAAATACGCGATCACTTCTTCGGCACCCTCGGACTTCCCCAGCACCGTCCCCATCAGGCGCAATGCGCCGTTCAAGCGTTCCCTGCCGTACGTAAGATTCCCATAATCGAGTACGATCACAGGGATGCCCGTTTTCGCCTGTAGGAGGGCAGGATCCTGCCCTCGCCCCGCGAAGGTCTTGAAGATGACCTGTGGCGCCGGGCGCAAACTGGCAATAAGCTCCGCGTTGTCCCATCCCCGGAATTCACCGAACACGGGATACGTCTTGAACTGCGGGTTGGCGATGGCATACGGCCGGGCGTCAATAGGCGAGCCCCGCCGCTCGATGCTGTCCACGGCGACGATCCGGTCCTGTGCTTCCAGGTAGGTAAGAAGCCGCAAACATCCGGCGCCTGAACAGATTACCTTATCAACCCTGGCGGGAATCTCCAAAGTTCGGTCGGCCCATTCGCGGATGCCGCCTTCCGGCGCCGGAGCGGTTTCGTGCCGCACGACCAGCACCGCCGCGGTCGCCACAAAGACGACACCGGCAAGCATCGTGAGCATCTTCCGCGCGCGTCCCGTGAAGACCCTTGGCCTGTCACACATGGCGGTCAAAACCTCCACTGCAATCCGGCCGAGACAATGGCGCCCGGCGCGATTGTGTCGCTGGCAGAACGGCTGCGGAGTATGGGATATTTCTCATTCAAGATGTTCTCCACGTTGACATAGGCGGTGATGCCGTTGGCGAATGGGCGCGACACGGAAACATCAACTGTGAAATAGCCGCTCTCATGCAGTGTGTTCTCGCCATCGAAGTAGATGTCGCCGTAGTAATTCCCGATGAGCGAGGCATTGGCCACTTTGGGGTTTCGATAGGTGAGTCCGGCATGAACCTTATGGCGCGGATCGTGCTCCAGATAATTCCCTTCCAGGGCGGGGTTGTTCTCGTCCTTTTCGACCTTGGAGATGTTGTAGGTGTAACTACCGAAGAGGGTCACGTCCTTCATGAGATACCATTGCAGCTCCGTTTCGATTCCATAGATGTCCACTTCGCTGATATTGTCGAGCTTGTACTCATATCGGGTCTTGCCGCCACCGAACGTGCCCGTACCGATCAAACGGTCGCCGATGTAGTCCTTCGCGAAGGACTGGTAGAAGGTGACTCGGCTCCATAGACGGTCCGTCACGAAGCGCTCCACTCCGATGTCGTAAGACCAGATTTCCTCCGGTTCCAGGTCCGGATTGGCCTCACGGTAATAGGCGCCTCCCTGACGCACATGAACCTTATACAGTTCGAACAGGCTTGGCGCTCTGAATCCTTTTCCGCCCGAGGCCCGCAAGGTAGTCTTGTCATCCGGGTGCCAGGCAACGCCAAGCTTGGGGGAGAAACTGCCGTCCCGCGTGGAGTCGTACTTGTCGTCATACGCGGGGCGCCCGGCACTGCCCTGACTGTCCCATGCGGCTCCGTCCGAGGTTTCGATCCAGTCATAGCGCGCGCCAAGATTGACAATGAGGTCCTCTTCGAGAAACCGAAGATCGAGACTGGCGAACGGCGAGATGAACTGCTGCCTGCCCTTCGCGCCCGCGTCCCGCGCGCTGCCCTCGTATTCGTTGTCGAAGTCCCATCCGACCGCTTTGTAGGCTCCGCCCAACGTGAGGCCCGCCCACGATGCGAGCGGCATGGTCCCCTGAAGATCGGCGCCCCACGTAAGGGATGGCATCTCCTCGACGCGCAGCAGCGATGCATAGTTGTCGTTGGCCGTGTCCTGGAACGCTTTCTTGTCGGCGCGGTTCAGGTAAATAAGCCCTTTCAGGTCGAGCAACTCTCCCCTGTGGCGGCAGTTCATCCAATACTGATCGAGAGTTAGTTCGTCGTAGAAGTACTTCCGGCCCTTCCCGGTTTCATGATCGTAGGCCAGAGCGGCAAAGGAAAGATCCGAAGACGGACTCAAGGCATAGGTCAGCTTGCCGAAAATCTTGCCGACCTCGCGGTGGCGTTTGATCTCGTAGCTTTGCGGGTCCTCCACCATGTAGAAGCCGTCGCTCTCTTCGTATCCGCCGCCCAACAGGAGGCCGAAATCGCCAAACTGCTGACTGTGAAAACCATGGCCGGCATATGTGTGTGCCGTGCCTCCCTCCGCACGAACGGAAGTCTCCCTATCGGGCTTCGGGTTCTTGGTGATGATGTTGATGACGCCGCCGAGACCCTCGGACCCGTACAACGCCGATATCGGTCCCCGAACGATTTCGATGCGCTCGATGGTCTCTTTGGGGATGTGTCCCCAGGCCACCCAGGAGATGGCGTTGTTGAAATTGTCGTTTTGAGGAACGCCGTCCACCAGCAACAGGACCCTGTTCTTTCCCACGCCCCGCATGCTGAGCGGACTTACGATCCCGTTCGTCTGCAGGCCATAGTGACGGAAATTGTAAAGCCCCGGCACGCTGCGCACGATGTCTTCCACTCGCTCGAAGGGCGACTCCTCGATCTCTTTGCGAGTCAGGACCGTTACGCTTGCGGGAACGTCGAACGTCGACATCTCCGAGCGCGACGCCGACACTACAACTTCAGGAAGCTCCGCTTTGCCTGTCACGGCCGGTCGGTCTTCCTTGTCGGGAGCCGGCTTTCGTGTCTCATCTTCTGCCAGCGCGACAGAACAGGCCATCACTATCGCTACCACAGCCGACAGCGATCCGATGAATCGCATGTTTCTCCACCTCCAAAAACCGGTCTCATTCCCACTGTGCCGGAAACTGACCGAGCGAAACCCAGTAGCGATTGGCGACGGCACGGCCTGCCCTCTGTCTATTCCAGCGCGTAGCTCACCGGCACGACGATTTTCAGACTTTCTATGCCAAGTTCTCCGGGCAGGGGCTCAAAAAGACCGCACCTCCTGACCATCTCTTGCGCCGCATCGTCAAGCACGGCATGCCCGCTGGAAGCGAGGACACGGACATGCCGTAGCCGCCCATCCCCCTCAATCACGAGCTCAAGCCTCACCTTGCCTTCGATCTCTCGCCGACGCGCCAGTGGAGGATATGTCTTTTCCTCGTGCAACTTGCGGAACACTTCCGTCAGGTAGCGAAGGCGAGCGTCCTCCCCTCCTTTGCGGGCGTCGCCCACGCTGCCGGGGCTTCCCTTCACGCCCTGGGATGGATTCTCAGCGAGGGCTGGGGCCCGGGGCGCGCTCGGCTTGCTGACTACTGGCTCCTGTTTCCTATCATCTTCCCGCTTGCGTTTCTTCAGCGGATTGCTGACCTCCGGTGTTTGCTCTTCGGACTTTTCCCTCCCGCTGCCATCGGGGTCAGCCCCGTTCTTCTCCGCCTTCGGCCTCACTTGCTGATCCAGGAAACGGCGCGGCTGGGCCACGGCATCTTCCCAGTCTTTCGCCAGCCTCTCCATTCTGTCCCGCAGCCATACGTTCGCCTCCTTGAGGCTTTGCTCCGGTGCCGCCACATTAGCGGGCTGAACGCTGGTCGCCTTCTCTGGGTCGGGCTCCGGGACCTCGGCCTGTGCTTCTTCGGCAGGCGGTGGTTCTGGTTGAGCTTTCTTCTCGGGCGTTCGGGAATCCGGAGTTTCCTGCTCAGGTTCCTTTTGCGAGGCCTTCTGCTCGGGTGGTTTGGCTTCCAATACTTCTGGAGGCTCGTCCGGTTCCGGCATTGCCGGACTTTTCACCGACGCCGCGGAAGCCGGCTGGGACTCTTCTGCCTTCTCAGGGGCAGCGGACACTTGCACTACCCCCAGTACCGTGATCGGTTGCTTCTTTCCGGCCTGGCCGCTCTCCACAGGCGAAGGGACGGGGCAAACTGCGATCAGGGCGCCGTGCGCAACGAGAGAAAGCACAAGCGCGATATGGAACTCTCCTTTCATTCTGTTGCTTCCTCCGCAACCCACTTGCCGGCCTGTTCCGGCCGCGTCGCGATCGCAACACTTTCCAAGTCCGCCTCGCGGATGCAGTCGATGAGATCCGTCAGCATTTCCAGCGGCACCCGCCTGTCCGCTACGAGGAGCACCGGCTGCTTACCTCGCTGATGCACGACACGCTTCAGCGCGGACGTCAGACCCTCCAGACCGACCATCTTTCCCTCGAACTCTATCTCTCCCTTGTGCGAGACTGCGATCTCGACGATCTCTTCTGTCTGTTCAGTGGCCGTGTTGGAGGCCGGCAGCGTGATGTCGATGGCCCGATTTCTCGAGAAGCTCGAGGTCAGAAGAAAGAAGATGAGAAGCAAGAAAACGCAGTCCACCAGCGGGGCGATGCTTATCTCCGGCCGAGTCTGGTGCCGCCGGCCCATATCAATCATGAATCTTGGCTCCTTCGCAGAGCCACGAGGCGCTCGCCAATATCTCGCATGAGGCTTTCGTAACGGCCCACTTTGCTGTCGAAGTAGTGGTAGGCAAAAAGGGCAGGGATCGCCACGCTCAGACCGAACGCTGTAGTCAAGAGCGCTTCCCAGATGCCGCCCGCAAGGGCGGAGACGTTCACCTGCCCGCCCAAGGTCTCGATCCTCATGAAAGCCCGTATCATGCCCATCACCGTTCCGAGCAGACCCAACAATGGCGCGCCCTGAGCGATGATGGACAGGCCGCGAAGGTGCTTCTCCATGTCATCGAGGGCGCGGTTTCCCTCGTAGCTGACGGCATCCTCCATTCTCTCGCACCCAGCTTCCCATTCATTGAGACAACTCTCCACAACTTTACGAACGGGACCTCGGTGTCGCCTGCATATGGACAGGGCCTTGTCCAGGTCCGTGCGCTTCAAGCCCTGTTCTACGGCACGAACGAGTCCCGCGTCGTCATTGCGAATCCGGGCGAAATAGAGCAACCTCTCCACGATTATCGCCACGGCCACGACCGACGTGGCTAGGATGCCGTACATCACCCAACCGCCCTTGACGAAAACCTCCAGCATCTCTCCTCGCTCTCGACTTCCCGCGCTCATTTCGCGGGCGGCGTGCCTTGTCCGTCGGCAACCCGACCGACATCAGCCACGTATCCGATTCGGCCGACATTATATCGTAACACGAATTGGAAAATCGTAATACTACCGGGTTCCGCCGGTCGTGTCAAGGACGCTTTGTAATCTGCCCCCCTCCAACCCGTCATTTCGAACCTGTCTCCGCTGGAAGCTACGACAAGGCAGGCTTCCGGCGGGTAGGTATACAGCAGATAGAAACCTGCCTGCGCCAAGGCTTCGGCGGGCAGGCACAGCGGAGGTCGTTGTGGGTGGTTCCCGACTCGTGCTACGTAGCGAAGACTACTTCGCAGAGTGGCAAAGGAGCGTTACAACCGCAAGAGATGGCGCCGGGTAGGGGTTGACCGGTGGAAACAAGAATGGATAATGGGGGACTTGATGCGACGCGGTAGAACGCGCGGCCGAGCGCCGACGTTGGCTGTTTTCGCAAGAAGCGTAAACGAACGAAGAGGTAACTCCCGATGGCTTTGAGGC
>CAZBND010000002.1:0-1827 GCA_964493415.1 uncultured Planctomycetota bacterium
TCCCAGACCCCAATGAGGGGAGAAGGCCCGTCGTTTTGGCCCGACGGGCCTTCTGTTTTGGGGGCGCATGCAAGGACGTGGATTGAAAGACGCGTGGCCGCGGCGTATAATATAGTATAATGGTGGGGAACTGCCGACAATTGTGGCCCGGCGAATACACTAGCCGGGAGAAGAGGAGGTTAGAAATGCCCGCGTCTCGAACACTCACGATACCCGTTGAAGGTTTGACCTGTGCGGGCTGCGAGAAGAAGGTAGAGGAGCGTCTCACCGGCATTGAGGGCGTCGAACAAGTCTCCGCGGATGCAAAAAGGCAGACGGTGCAGGTTGCCTACGACCTTCAGAAGACACGACTTTCTGCCATCGAAGCTGCTATTCAAGAGACCGGGTTCTCCTTGAAGCGAGGACTGTGGCAAGGTTTGAAGCGAAGGTGGGCGCATTTCACGGAGGAGAACGAACGAGATAACCTTGCCGGAGGGAATTCTCCTTGTTGTTCAGCTCCCAAACTCTCTCATCGCAGCACGTCAAAATGAGTCGCGCGGGTGTCGGAGGTTGGCCGTCAGTTCGCGGGATTACCTGATGCAGCCCCGCATCGACCGACCCTTAAGACACATGTGAGGGAGCTGGTTGCCGCTAAAGCCAAAGTCTACTATAAGTCTGAGAAGCCAAGGTGAAAGATGGGCAGAGCGTTTTCTCAGGCATTCACCCCCAAGCCTCGTCTTCCGGGGGTTTCTGCTGGCAGTGGTGCTACTTGTACCGGGACTTGCGAAAGTGGGTGAAGGTACAGAGCTTGTGGACTCCTTCGACGTAAGCAAGGTGATGAAGTACGCCGCTTACCTCGCGGATGAGATTGGCCCTCGCCCTGCCGGCTCCGAGAAGGTCCAAGAGGCGGCGCGGTATTTTGGAGAGACCCTCGCTTCCATTGGGTATGTTCCTGACAGGCACGAGTATTTCCTGCCGGACGGAAGGAGCGCCGTTAATGTAACTGCCGACCTGCCGGGGATTGACGAGCGCGTGTTGATATTGGCCGGGCACCTGGACACAGTGCCGGGCAGTCCGGGAGCCAACGATGATGGCTCGGGATTGGGCTCCATTCTTGAGATTGCGCGGGTACTTCGTGAGGAGAAACCTAAGGTTACTGTCCGCTTCGCCGCGTTTGGCTCCGAAGAGGAGTTGCCGTCGGGATACAAAGGCCACGCTTACGGGAGTCTGAAGTATCTTGAACACCTGAGCGAGGAAGCAAGGAGCCGAATTGTCGGGTGCGTTCAGCTCGACAAAACCGGTGTAGGCGAAGAGTTGCTGGTGCGTTACATAGTCCGCTCGGACAGGACTTTGGCGAAGCGCTTCTTCGATGAGGTCAGCAAAGGCTCACATCCCGCTCCCGTCCGGTTCGGGCGGATGTGGGCGCGCCGAATGCCGCTCGAGAAGGCGGGAATTCCCACCGCGTGGGTGGAATGGCATCCCGACCCGAACCTCCATCGGCCGGGAGATGTGGTCTCTGCTCTGGATTCCGAGAAAATCGAGTTCGTTGCACGAGCCACGCTTAGCTTGGTGATCGGGTTCAGACCGCCGACGTAATGGGGCCACCCGGCCTTCATGCGGCGTGTTCCGACACGAGAGCGACTTGTCGTGTCTGGTCCGAGGTAGATTTGGCCATCTCCCTGCTGGGGGCTCCTCGGTGCGCTCTCTCCCGTTCTCGGCCCAAACTCCGAACCGGCATTCCCCCGAAGGGGCGCTCTCGACCAAATCAGACGACGTACGTTCCTTCTTCCCCGGTCCGGACGCGAATGGCCCGCTCCACGGGAGAGACGACGATGATACCGTCGCCGG
>CAZBND010000002.1:1927-9184 GCA_964493415.1 uncultured Planctomycetota bacterium
GGCGCAAATAGCGTTCATCGCCGTGTCGGCATTCTGGTTAGTTCTTAAGGGGGTCAGCGCTGAGCAGGCCGGCTCTCCTATAGGCTCAGCGTCTCACAGTCGGCATCCGGCTTCAGAAGGGCATCAACCTGCCGTCCCGAAAGGGGTGCCCCACAGACCCGTTCCGTGGAAGGAGCCGGAGAAGATGCTCTCACCGCCTCCTCCTTTGATGGGCAAACCAATGGGAACGGTCAGCACCCTCAACGTTCCTCCCCTGGGATACGAAATGGATGGATACGTCAAGGTATTTACCTTGATAGCGCAACCGGTCCTGCACACACTGACGGAAGGAAAGCCCAAGAGCTACTTGGTGATACAGGAGATGAACCGATTCATGGGCGGCATGCATCACATGCTTCAGGAGCCCAAGACCATGAAGGGATGGGGGTACAACGGCCACAGACCATTAGCTTATTTGACCCCGTCACCTGCCCAACCAATGGGGGGGAAGCTCCCTACACGTGCGGAAGCTACTGTCAATGTCACGATTTGTATCGAGTGTAAGAAGCTGTCTTCGGCCTTTAGCCCCTGCTTGGTAGCAGATTCGTGAAGGAGTAGAATCCTCTCTCGATCTCGCCGGACACGGTCCGGCGGGACTTAGATTTGTCCGCAAATGCGCGGCAAGGAGGCTATGGACGGAACAAGCTATGCTGAAAGTTCTTTCTGCATTTGGCTTTCTGCTGGTGTGGCTCCCGGTTTCGCCCGGGTTCGCCTCGGTCTCGATTAGCGGCAATCGCGTGCTCGTTGATACGTCCCGCTACTCAGCCGAGTTCGAAGGCGGGCTGCTTCGTTCGCTGAAGAACAAGCTCATCGGCGGCGCTGAGATGGTGGCCCCGTCGGACCCGGGGCAGTTGATACTGGTGCGGATGGGCTCGCCGCCTGGGAGCGATATGCGGCGAGACCTTCGCAACCCTACGTCGGTCCGGCTGGAAGGCGACGAGGCGATCGTGCAATTCCAAAGCACAGCGCCCGAAGCTGTTTACTCGCTGCGGATCGGTGTAGATTCCGAGACGGAGGACCTGGTGGTGCGCGCAGTTGTTAGTACGCCCGGGCCTCTTTACCAGCGGGTCTGGTACTACTATCCCGACTACGCTTCAGGGCATCTGCTCTTGCCGATGTGGGGAGGCACTCTCCTCCCCTACCCCGTTCCAGAGGGGATGCAATGGATCTGGGGACGCACGGACAATTTCATTGATGTTCCGGCAATAATCTACGAGCGCAATGATCACGCAGGAGGCTTTCTTTTCTGGGCACACTTGGATGACACGCGAATCCCGTACTCCCACCAGATCCGCGACAAGCGAGGCGGGAGAGAGGTGCAGGTCGTTCAGACGCACTGGAACCGGCCCGCAAGAAACGACCCAGGGATGGAGTTTCGGCTCAACAGCTACGCGCGAAACTGGTCGTACGGGGCGAGCTATCTGAAGCGAGGGCCTTTTGGAGCCGTTGACAACGCCCCGCCGGCCTGGCTCGGCGACATCGATCTTGTATACAACACTCCTCACCTGCGAGATCCCAACGAAGTTCTGCGCGTATCGGACATCCAATCCGTGATGGATCAGGCGAACTACACGTTCCCTTCCGCGGAGCCGCTACGCCCGCAAAACATCCTTCTGTACCACAACGACTGGAGCGCCGACGGGCATGATCGCAATTACCCGGACTACGCGACGAATCCTCTGCCGGGCCGCAGCGAGCCGACGCCGTGGAAGACCTGGGTGCGGGATGCGAAGGCCGCCGGATTTCCCACGATGCCCCACTTCAATTCGAACCAGGTCGCCAGGTACAAGACCGACCAGGACGACGTCAACCGGATTCTCGGTGACCATCCGGCCTGGGTTAAGTACATGGATCACATACTGCGTGAGTGGCGCCACGACCGGCAAAAGGAAACCGAAAAAGGATGGATGACAGGTCCGCTTAGCGCCGACTCGATGTTCGCGGTGAGCCTGGGCTGCGAGGGGTTCCGGGATCAGTTGCGAGACCGGATCCTCGCCGTGCTTTCCGAAGCGGGCGACGCCCCGGCGGCTTTCCTGGATGTAACGAAAAGCGCATGGTGCGCCGACGACATCAATCCGAAGAACGATCCGGGCAGCGGGCAAAATTTCCTCGGGCTGCAGCATCTGATCGCGGACCTGCGCTCGGCCGGCAAGGTGGTTGGCGGAGAGCTGAACTCCTGGGAGACTGCCAAGGCGGGGCAGCATTTGTGCCAGGTCTTTCCGTGCGGGGCACCCGACTTCAGCTCGCACTACAAGTACATGTGCGCGGTGTCGGGCTGTCTGCTCAGTGACAGCCAGGTGCTGTTCGGACACCTGGCGATGCCGTCGCCAGACGCGGAGCCGGAGAATTACTTCCGCCAGTACATCGCGTGTTTCTTCCAGGGGGCGCTGCAAAACGTCCGCTGGCCTGCGCCGCACTGGGCGGTGCGAGCGGAGGCAAGGTACGATCATCGGGGCAAGATATGGGCTAACGAGCGTGCCCTTTACGCATTGAATCACGACGTGGAGTTCTATACGGGCCCTTCGGAGCTGTGGTCCGAGGAAGACGTGCTGATTGTTGAGCGAGTTGACGGGCGGCTGATTCCGCGCAGGGAGGCGTGGCTGGTGAAAATGCTGGTGTGCGATTGGTACTGGATCTACGGGGGACGGGCGCCGACGGAGGCGGAATTTGCCGAGTCCGCCGCCCGCAGCCACCTGCGGGATGGGAGCCTGATTGCGGAATTGCGGCGCATCCACTCGCGCTTTTCCGGCAAGCCCACGCCGCCTGAGCGGGTCGAGCCGCGCGGACTTGCGCTGAAAAAGATCGCCGCCTTGTTTCCCGAGTACCCGCTGGTTCGTGAAACCGTGAGATGGCAGGATGCCTTGGGCGAGCATGTGGTCAGTATCGGAAAGCCTGAGCCTTCACGGCTGCTGGCGGAGCGCTCATCGCCTTCATCGTTGCGCTCTTCACCGAGATGTACGGCTTCCCCCTGACTATCTACTTCCTGTCCCACTTTCTGGGGATCAAGATACCTCTGGATCACATCAGCGGCCATCTGTTGGGAGACCTGATCACGTACCTGAGGCTCGGCAACGGCTGGTTCATCGTGATGGCCGTCAGCAACGTGCTGCTTATCGCAGGCATCTGGCTCATCGCATCCGGCTGGGATCTCGTCTACAAGTCGGAAGGCAAGCTCGTAACGCGCGGAGTGTATGCCCATATGCGCCATCCGCAGTACACGGGCATATTCATCTGCACACTGGGCTTCATGATTCAGTGGCCGACCCTGACGACGCTTATACTCTGGCCGTTCGTGATTGCCATGTATGTCCGGCTAGCTAGGAGAGAGGATAGGGAAGTGATGGAAAAGTTTCCTGACGAGTACCGTGAATACATGAGCCACACGCCGATGTTCTTCCCCCGGCTCTTTGGGAGATCGGCCCGAAAGGAGAAGGCGTAATCATGCAGCACGACGCTGGCTCGCATGAGAAAGCTATGCGCAAGATGCGCCCCGAACAAACTCACGGTGACGGGGAAAAGGGTGCCGCACACGAACATCCCGGCCACGCCGATCATGCCCGACATGCAGGGCATGGGATGGGATCTTCCCACGAGCACATGGTTGCTGATTTCCGAAGAAGGTTCTGGGTGTGTCTCATCGTGACCGTCCCTGTGCTTGCGCTCGCACCTATGATCCAGACGTTGCTCCGTGTACGGGAGGCATGGAGATTCCCGGGTGACACATATATTCAGTTCGCCTTTGCGAGCGTGGTCTTTTTCTACGGCGGGTGGCCCTTTCTGAAGGGGCTCGTGAGCGAGCTGCGAAAGAAGCAGCCCGGAATGATGACCCTGATAGCGCTTGCCGTCTCAGTCGCCTACTGCTACAGCAGCGCGGTCGTCTTTGGTCTACCCGGGAAAGTGTTCTTCTGGGAGCTGGTGACGCTTTTGGACATCATGCTTCTTGGACACTGGATCGAGATGCGTTCAGTGACGGGAGCCTCAGCCGCGCTGGAGAAGCTGGTCAAGCTTATGCCGTCCGAGGCGCATCTCTTGAAACAGGACGGCAGCAGTGAGGACGTCCCTGTAACTGACCTCAAGGCCGGGCACCGCGTCTTGGTCAAGCCCGGAGAGAAGATTCCCACAGACGGGGAAATCGTCGAGGGAACGACCTCAGTCAACGAAGCGATGCTGACGGGCGAAAGCAAGCCCGTGGAAAAAACCCCGGGGGACAAAGTCATCGGCGGCGCCGTAAACGGTGAAGCAGCCATCCAAGTCGAAGTGCGGAAGACGGGAGGTGAGACCTACCTCGCCCAGGTGATTGAGATGGTACGCCGCGCGCAGGAGTCGAAATCCCGCACGCAAGACCTCGCCAACCGTGCCGCACTGTGGCTCACCGTTATCGCGTTGACCGTCGGCTCGGTCACCCTCGCCGTATGGCTCAGCTTGGGCAAGGACTTCGCGTTCTCCTTGGAACGGACCGTCACAGTCATGGTGATAACGTGTCCTCATGCGCTGGGGCTGGCAGTCCCTTTGGTGGTGGCCGTGTCGACCTCCATTTCTGCGGGAAACGGGCTCCTGATCCGCGACCGGGCGGCCTTCGAGCGCGCGCGAGCGTTGAATGCCATCGTATTTGACAAGACGGGAACCCTCACCGAAGGTAGGTTCGGCGTAACCGACATCGTTGCCCTTGCCGACCGGGACGAGAACGAGGTGCTTCGACTCGCCGCCGGCCTGGAAAGCCAATCAGAGCACCCCATCGCTCAAGGAGTAGTCCGAGCGGCAATCGACCGCTCTCTCGAATATCCGTCTCCTGAGAATTTCAAAGCCATTCCCGGCAAGGGCGCTCAGGCCGATGTGGAAGGGCTGAAGGTGAAAGTGGTTAGCCCGGGATACCTCAAGCAGAACGACATCAGCGTCAAGAACGACAGACTCGGGCAGTTGGCAGAACAGGGCAAGACCGTTGTTTACCTCTTGATTGACGAGAAGGTGGAGGGTGCGATTGGGCTTGCTGACATCGTGAGGGAGGAGTCTCGTTCGGCGGTGTCTAAGCTCAAGGATATGGGCTTGCAGGTAATGATGTTAACGGGGGATTCCGAGGCCGTCGCCAAGTGGGTCGCCGGAGAGTTGGGCCTCGATGATTACTTCGCAGAGGTGCTTCCCGATGAGAAAGCCGCCAAGATACAGTCCGTTCAGCACAGAGGACTCACCGTGGCCATGACCGGGGATGGCGTCAACGACGCTCCGGCCCTCACTCAGGCAGACGTAGGGATTGCCATCGGGGCCGGCACGGACGTGGCTATTGAATCGGCTGATATTGTGCTTGTTCGCTCCGACCCGCGCGATGCCGCGGCGATCGTCAGTCTGGCAAAAGCCACATACCGGAAGATGGTACAGAACCTATGGTGGGCCACCGGTTACAATGCCTTTGCCATCCCTCTGGCTGCGGGCGTTCTCTATCGTGCTGGAATTGTGCTGTCACCCGCCGTCGGGGCCATATTGATGTCGATTTCGACGGTGATCGTTGCCATAAATGCCCGGTTCCTCCGGGTGGAGCGGGAAGCAATATCCCGAAATGGTCAGTAGCAGATTCCGAGTGCGAGGAAGCGAACCATGCCTGTCAGCGAAAGAAAAGTCGTTATTGTGGGGGCCGGCGCCGTCGGTTCAACATGCGCGTTTTCATTGATGCGCACGGGGTTGGCGGACGAAATCGTCCTGGTTGATCTGGACCGCCGGCGCGCCGAGGGCGAGGTCGCGGATATGAACCATGGACTGAGCTTCGTGCCGCCGGTGGAGATACGCGCCGGAGACTACACCGACTGCAAGAAGGCTTCGATCATCGTGATCTCTGCCGGCGCAAAGCAACAGCCGGGCCAGTCGCGCCTGGACCTCGTCAACCAGAACGTCCGCATCTGCCGCAGCATCGTTGATCGCGTCGTCGAGAATTCCCAGGACGCCATTATGATCATGGTCACCAATCCTGTTGACGTGCTCACCTACTTCGCCATCAAGTGCGCCGGTTGGCCGCCGGGCAGGATAATCGGCTCGGGAACCGTGCTTGACAGCGCAAGGTTCCGTTACCTCCTGAGCCGCCTTTATCAGGTCGATGTACGCAATGTCCACGCCTATGTGGCGGGTGAGCACGGGGACAGCGAGGTGGCTCTGTGGAGCATGACCCACATCGGAGGCATGTCAGTGGAAGACTACTGCAAAATCTGCGGCTCGCGCATACCTCCTGTAAACCGTGACGACATCCTCAATCAAGTCCGGGAATCCGCCTATCATGTGATCGAGTCGAAAGGAGCAACCAACTACGCAGTGAGCTTGGCCCTCGAGCGCATCATAGGGGCAATCCTTCGCGACGAGAACAGCATTCTAACGGTTTCATCCATGATAGACGGCGTGTATGGCATTAGAAATGTCTGCCTTAGTCTCCCCAGCCTGGTCAATCGCAAGGGTGTCGACCACGTGATGTATGCGACACTTGATCAAGCTGAGGTCGATGCTCTCCACAAGTCCGCAGAGGCGCTAAGAGAAGTGATCGAACGCGTGGAGGCCGAGTCATACAGCGATGAAAAGGCCAAGGGCTGAGGGATAAACCCGGTGAGGGGGTACCTATTCCAGACGATTCGTGGGATTGTGGGCGCAAGCCCGTGATCTCGTTTTGGAAGGATAATGAGGAGGGCGGAGATGGCGAACTGCGCGCTTCACCACCTTCGAGGGCCCTTCTTGTGCCATCTCAGGGGTCGAGCCGGTCATCGTCCAGCGGCCCGCGCGGCTGCGCCCGCAGGTTGAAGATGGTCAAACGCCAAACGTGTGTGTTCGCGAGCTCCGCGTAGTCAGCCGCGGCCGCTCTTCCCTGCGTCTCAAATGCTTTTGTCACCCCGCCATCACCCCCACGCGGTTGTCCGAGTGGGCGAGGAGTAAGGCATTATGATAAGTCCGCGCATCTTTCTTCCACCGCCGCAACTTTAAGCACAGCAATAAAAGCGGAGGTGGGGGAGAGGCAGATCGACACAAGTCTAAGCGGCGCAAGGGGGATGGTGCCTTCGGGACTCACAGCCGCCCAACGGTGCCCTCGGTTGGGCAACGCTTCCTAACTGAAGGACCAAATGTCAAGGGGGAAAACAGTTGAGTTTTCTGACGTGGGTCGTCAGAATGGTTCAGACGCCGCTCGGCCGGCACGTTCTCGCGGCGCTGGGTCGAGGGGCCATTTTCAGTTGGGGGAACCATCGACAGGGA
>CAZBND010000002.1:9284-56212 GCA_964493415.1 uncultured Planctomycetota bacterium
GCGTAGCCTCTTCACGGAATGCCCTGCTCCTTGCCCTGGTGGTTGGCCTCTGTATGGGACCTCATTCTCGCCTCCACGCTGAGACTGGAGAGTCCGGGCCGCTTTCCAACGGCACGTTGGAAGACATCGTAACCGCCGTCGTCGGAACGGAGGGTGACGATCTCATCGACAACGGTGTGCCGCAGGACGCGACCGCCTTCATTGAGGTCACTGATACAGGTTCGTACGCTCCGGTGCTGACGAGCGCAACCGTGATCGACGGGCTCGGCGGCGACGACCAGATCTCAAGCGCGGCCGGCCTGACCGCAGACTCCGAATCGAACATTGATATCCCGCTGAAATACTCCAGCACGGAAGGCACGGCCGTCAGTAGGGGAATCTCTGGGGGTGAGGGTGGCGATACAATCACGAGCAACTCGCTTATCACCTCCGTCTCAGAAGCATTCACGACCATCGGCGAATTCCTCCTGCAGATCGATGTTGGCGTCACCGGGTGGCCGACGAATTCGACAGCCTACTCGATGGGCATTGACGGCAGCGATGGCCTGGATGCGATCACAAACAACAATGCCATGACGGTCACGGCCACATCCGAAAGCCAGGTCAACAAAGGGAGGGTGGACTCGATTGATATTCCGGCTGATGTCCTTGGCCTAGGGGACGCCAGGACCGCCGCGACATCAACCGCCACAGGGATAAGCGGCGGCGATGATGAGACCCCGCCAGCCGGCAGGGAGACGATCACGAACAACGGCGTTCTCACTGTCCTCGCATCTGCGACGGCTACAACGAAGCAGTTCATCGCCGAGCTGCTTGGCGCCGCTCGTGTTGACGATTCCACTGTAGCGAGCGCGCTGGCGACCGGTGTGGCAGGGAGCGGTTCCGACAACGACATCATCAATCATGGGACCATATCCGTGACGGCTGTTTCGAGTGCCACCCTCGAATCGACCGAGCTCAAGTTGAAAGGCCTCATGATCAAGGCTGTCATGGATCTCTTCGGGCTCGATGTTGGGAAAACCGATACGACCGCAGCCGCCGGGGCCGTCGGCATCGATGGGGGAGACGGGAACGACGTCATCACGAACGACCAAGATGCCGGCATCATCGATGTATACGGCGGGGCAACGGCGGATTCCACCACGGTCACTGTGTCGTTTAGTCCGCCCACGGGTGGGGGCGGAGGGAGCAGCGCGCTCCTTGACGGAGGGGGCGAAGCTGTCGCTCTTGCAGAGAACGGTGAGGAGGCTGCGCCTACGGCATACGCAGACGCAGACACGACAGCATTGGCGGCTGCCACCGGCATCGCAGGAGGCGAGGGGGACGATACAATAACGAACAGCGCTCAGTTGAGGTCAACAGCGTCGTCTTATGCCGGCTCCGTCGGCGTGAGCGCGGATCTTTCCTTTGCCAAGGAGAATTACCTTCCCATCCCGGGCGCGGCAGTCGCAGACACATCAACCGCCTCGATCGCTGCCGCCATCGGCATCGACGGGGGAAGCGGGAATGACACGATAGTAAACGCCGCGCAGCTTGATGCCATTTCCTACGCAGAGGCCGATTCGGTAAGCGTTGCGGCGACTATTAAAGGGAGTCTTGAGGGGTTCGCCCTTGGGGCGACGATGGCTGACTCGTCCTCCAGCGCGAGCGCTGCAACCAAGGGGGTCTCGGGTGGGCTGGGCGATGACAGTATCACGAATACCGGCGCGATCACTGCTCTGGCGACGTCACAGACCGACTCGGATGCCGTCAGCGTCACCGCGGGCGGCGATAAGATAGGTATGGCATTTGGCGTCGCTCTTGCGGACGCGACGACGGCCTCGAGCGCCTGCAGCTACGGAATCGACGCCGGCGACGAGACCGGCGGCGACGACGCCTCCGGGGACACCGTCAGCAATTCCGGCACCGTGCAGGCCGGCGCGTCTTCGACTGCATCCTCGTTGTCTGTCGGCGTAGCATTCTCGGCGGCCCTCCAGGGCGTGGTCGGCGGCGTCTCTGCGGCAAAGGGTGACACCACGGCAGAAGCGTCAGCTACCGGCATTCGGACCGGCTCCGCTGGGGATACCATTCTCAACCAAGGCGCGGGTTCGCTGGGCGCTACGTCCGTCGCCGCTAGCACGAGCGATGTCGTTGCAGTCACTGTGAGTGGCGCGTGGGAGGGAGCCGCCTTCGGGGCATCACTGGCCGACGCCGGTACCGAGGCGACGGCAACTGCCGCCGGCATCGAATCGGGTGACGGGGGCGACAGTATTACGAATGAGACAACTCTCTCGGCTAACGCGACGGCTAACGTTTCATCGGACACCGTTTCGATTGACGTGGCATTCTCACCAAAGGGTGTTAGCGCCGGAGTTGCCCTCGCCCGGACTGAAACCAACTCGGAAGCCACAGCGACGGGCATCAGTGCCGGCGAAGGCGACGACGTTGTTGTGAACCGATCTCAGGTCGGTGTCGATTCGACTGCAACGACGACGACGAATACCATCTCCATTAACTTCGCCGAGGTCGGGGCGGCCATAGCCGAGGCCTCATCCGAGGCGAAGACTCTCGCCGTAGGACTGGACGGCGGAGGAGGGATTGATTCGCTTATCAACGCAGGTGCGGTCGACGTCACGGCATACTCGCTCGCTGACGACACGAATGCTGCGGCGAATTTCTCCGGATATGCATCGGGGAGCGTCGACAGCACCGCAACCGCCGCCGCCATCGGAATCCAGGGCGGAATCGAGACACCCGGCGAGGCCGCGGGTGACACGATAACGCAAGACTATGACGGCTCAGTATCGGTTCTTTCCCACGCCAAGGTCGACGCAAGCAATTATGTTTTCCAGGGAGGCGGGGCTGAGTTCGCGAAGGCGGGAGGCTCGAGCGTAGCCGAAGCGACAGGGATAGCCGGGAGCGCAGGCGCGGATTCCATCGTGAATCATGGTGCGCTATCGGCCACCGCATGGGCGGAGGCGTACGCCGACAGCTTCAGCTTCCAACTCTTCGGGGTCGAGCTTGGCAAGGCTGGAGTGAACGCTGTGGGGACGGCAACGGGAATCGACGGCGGCGAGGGAAGCAACACGATCACGAATAGCTCCACAGGTGTCGTCGCGGCCTATGCCGACGTCGACACGAGCGCGACGAACGTTATAGCTGACCTGGCAGGCGCGAAACTGGTCGTTTCCGGGACAACGGCGGAGGCGTCTTCCACAGGGATACTCACGGGCGCTGCGAACGATACGATCGCAAACGGCGGCATCATCGAGGTGACAGCAGCGGTACTCGGAGAGGCGGGGGCTGGCTCGATCGGTTTGCTGGCATTGAGTCTTGCGAATGCTCTGGCGGAAGCCACGATTACTGCGATCAACGCCGGGGGCGGCGACGACGTGGTCACCAACTCAGGTGCAATAACAGCAGGTGCGGTCAAAACCGGCGACGACGCGTTGGTTAAGGGTAACACCACGGCGATCTCTTTCGACTTGTTCTCGTTTGTCCTTTCTATGCTGGGTGCCAAAGCTGACGTGACCGGCATCGCAGGGGGAGGCGGCAGCGACGCCATCGTCAACCTCGGCGCGATCGTCGTCGGTGACGGTCAGCACGACATGGTGTTTGCGAGGTCGTTCGGGTTTGGTGGGCAGATCGCCGGGGCGAACAGCGCCTACGCGGGAACTACCGCGGCAATTGCGGCGACGGGAATCGATGGGGGCAATGGCGATGATGTGATCTTCAACGCCGAAACAGGCTCCATAACGGTTGACGCGCGCTCCCACGCGGATGTCGATGCAGAGACGTATGAAACCTTCGGGTTCCTGGTTTCTACCGCAGATTCGGACGCAGATGCCGGCGCATCCGCAACGGGAATCCTGGGCGGAGCAGGAACCGACCTCATAGACAACTATGGCTCCATCGATGTCGAAGCTTACGCTTACTCGGACGCATGGTCTTCTGCAGAAATGCCTACCGGCATTGCGGCTATCCCAAAAGCAGTGAGCGATGCGACCGCCGAAGCGGACGCAGTTGGTGTCGACATGGGAGCAGGTGCCAACGAGACCACAAACACCGGTTCGATCAGTGCGGATGCCACTGCGTTGGCGAAGTCATACGCCTTTTCGGATTCCGATTTTGTTGACACCGAAGCCACCGTGCATTCGGACTCAGTGGCGCATGCCGCAGGAATCGCTGCGGGCAACGACGGAAACACCGTCACGAACACATCCACAGGGACAATAACTGCGGCGGCCACAGCTACAGCCTCCGACGTCTACGGTAACTTCACGGAGGCACGCAGCGACGAAAGCTCGGCGGCAGTCGCCGACGTGGCTGCTGACGCAACGGGCATTTTGCTGGGGGGCGGCGACGACACGGTGGGCAACGACGGAACGATCACGGTCAGCTCGGTAGCGGACGGCACTGTTCACGCCTACACCAATTCCTGGCCCTACTATGCGCAGTCGGATGCGACCGCTTCCGTGGAATCGACGGCCAGCGGGATCGACGCAGGCACCGGCGCGAACAGTGTCACGAATGCCGGTCAAGTTACCGTGTCAGCTTGGAGTAACGCGCATCCGATCGCGGATTCATGGTCTCGAGACAGTACGTCAACGGCAAACGCGACCGCCAATTCCACTGCGGCCGCGAACGGTATCGTTGCAGATGGAACTGTAACGAATGCCGGCGATGGCGATATCGACGTGAACGCTCGAGCTACCGGCTACGCGGACGCGACAAGCGACAGCGAAGACGCGAATGCGACGGCCAATCTCTCGGCGTCTGCGACCGGCATCAGAACAGCCACGCCCTCGGACGTTCTCCTCCAGGGAAATGGAGCCGAAGAGCCGGACGTGGACCACATCGTTAACGACGGCAGCATTGCCGTGACAGCCATGGCCGGCACTGACGAAAACGGTGTGCCGATTACGATTGCGTACGCATATTCCGACATCATCACGAGGGACAACGACGCGGTTGTTGTCGGAAGCTCGACGGCAGACGTTGCGGGAATCATGGCGGGCGACGATGGCAGCCTTCTCCATAACGCCGGAACCATCATTGCGGACGGCTTGGCTCACGCCCGCGTGCGCGGCGACGCATTCTCGCGGGATCAGAGCCCGGACGCGAACGTGACTTCCACCGCAGCCGTAAGTGCAATCGGGATCGAGGGAGGAAGCGGCGACGATGAGATCGGTAACACGGGGCTCATCGATGTTAATGCATCTGCAGTTCCCGACGCGGGAGCGTGGTCCGACTCCTGGTCTGATTACACCTACGCTGATGCCTTCGCGGGCGCGACGCCGGACGCTGCCGGCATCTCGGGAGGGAGCGGCAACGACGTCATCTGCAACGAGGCTACAGGGACGATTGATGTCGACTCGTCGGCCACCCTCAGCGCCAGTGCCTCGTCTGATGAGAACGCCAACGCATTCGCCGGCACAGGGAGCGGTGATGCCATAGCTGTCACTGCCTCCGGCATGAGAGGTGGTGACGGCAACAGCGTGCTGGCAAATTATGGTGCCGTCGCTGCGGAGTCAACGGCGGAGCTGAGTACCCACGCATCGGCCTCCTCAACAGTGTTCACGGCCCACGCGACCGCGAAGACTGGTGGCTCAGTGGATGCCAAAGGCATGGAAGCCGGCGATGGGAACAATTTCGTAGGGAACTACGGTGACCTCGACGCCACTGCGACAAACACCAGTTCCGCTCTGGCAAACTACCCCACGTCTCACCTTGATAGGGGTAGGGCGATTGCCGGGGGGTTGGACACCACAGTTTCCTCTATCGCGACGGGGATATGGGTAGGAGACGGGGAAAACGAGGTAGAGAACTGCGGCGGCCTCGATGTGACGTCAACCGCAAACGCATATGCCTGGGGCTATGCGAATACGAGCACCTCGACGAATTACGGGGACGCATTTGCCGGTTCGGAGGCCTCTGCGAGCGGGATCGCCGCGGGAAACGGACCCAACCTGATAAGTAACTGGGGTGACATGACGGTCAGCGCGACGGCCTATGCCTTCGCCCAAGGGTACGCAGAGGACTACGGGAACGCCTATGTCGGCAACGAATCTGCTCCCGGAGTTATTGCCGACGCAACAGGGATACGCGTCGGCGACGGGGTCAACGAAATCGTCAACTATGGGACGCTGGAGGTAACGGCAAGCGCAGATGCGGATGCCTTCGGGCGGGCGCATACCACGTCGGTTGATGCCCACGGGAACGCAGTCGCAAATTCGTTCGCCGCTGCTGTGGGCATCGGGACAGGAAATGGCGGAAACACCGTGATTAACCACGGCACTATCGACGTGCTTGCAGAGGGAAGCGCAAACGCGTGGGTCGACGTTTACTCTACTCACAACGATGAGTTCAGATATACCTACGCAGTCACCGACGCGTCGAGTATAGGGATACAAACTGGTGCTGGCGATGACGCGATCGCCAACTACGGCACCATCTCCGCAGAAGTCATCAGGAATGGCGGGGCGTCGGTTGGCATGGGGATTAGCTCAGGTGCAGGGAATGATGAGGTGACACTTGCAGGCGACTCTCTGGTCAGCGGAGCCATAGACTTGGGCGATGATGATGATGCGCTGATATTCGGAGGGAATGCCAAGGCGGCAGGTTATGTGACTGGCGGCTTGGGCATCGATTCGGTCATCATCGCAGACACGGGGAGCTTTGTGCTCTCTGACGTGACGGGGATAGAGTGGTTCAAGGTGAACGAGGGGAGTCTGGAGGTCGAGCACAGTTACCAGTTGGTGGATGAAGGCGGGGTGGTTGCGCAGATTAACGGGGACGGCACTCACGGGCAGTTGGTGATCGACGGCGACCTTGGGCTGGATGGCACTCTGGAGGTCACCAGGGGGCCGTGGGCTTTCGTCGATGGAACCACGTTCGACATCATATCGGCGGACCTTCTGAATGACGCCTTTGATCTGGAGATCCTGCCGCTTGCGACGGTGCTGTTGAGCTTCGAGACGCATCAGTTCTCCGATCTTCTCCAGGTCGAGGCGCTGGCGGAGAGCTTCACCACGGTTGCCACGAATCCGGTGGAGATGGCGTTGGCAGAATACATGGACGGGATTCTGCCGGGAGCCACGGGCGATCTGTCTTTGGTGCTGGGAGCGTTCCAGATACTGGACGAATCTGAGTTCGGAGAGGCGTTTTCGAGCCTGAGCCCCGACTCGTACGACAACTCCACCAGAACGGTGCTCGAGAACATCGAAGGGTACCTGGGCTCGCTGCGGGATAGGATGAGGGGGCTGCGGGGAGGCGGGACAGCACCAAGCGCTCAGGCCGGTGCGAGGCTCCAGCCGGTGTTGCTTGCCTACAACGGGCCGGAGGCGGGGGAGCTTCTCAACGCCGCGCCGGAGGAAGCCAGGGCGCGGCACGGCATGTGGGCGGAGATGTTCGCGCAAAGGGGCCATGGGGACGCCGATGCCGGGTGGACCGGGTTTGACTACCGCACCAGCGGGCTCTCGTTGGGGTTCGACTACGGCGTGACCGACAACGTCCTTGTGGGTGTAGGCGCAATCTTCACCGGCACGGACATAGACCATGACGACGATGAGGGGAAGGGGGCGATAAAGAGCAAAGGGCTATCGGTGTACGGCAGCTACTTCCCCGATCCCATGTACGTGGAGGCGGGGTTCTCCTACGCTGCACAGGAGTATGACAACGAGCGCAGGGTCGTGGTTGGGCCGATAGAGCGGACGGCGGTAAGCGACCACGACGGGGACGCCTTGTCCGTTTTCGCGGGAGTCGGGTGCGAGCGCGAGATCAAGAAGTGGACGGTCATGCCGTTTGCATCGTTGGAATACATATGCCTGGACGAGGACGGGTACGAGGAGTCGGGTGCGGACAGCGTCAACCTGCTGGTGGACAGCCGACAGACGCAGTCGCTGGTATCGGAAGTGGGCGTGTCGGTTGCGCGGGTGTTCGAGGTGGAGCAGGGGAAGTTAATCCCGGAAGTCCGGGGCGCGTGGAACTACGACTTCGGGGTGGATGATCGTGACATCACCGCATCGTTTGAAGGCTCCCCTGGAGCGTCATTCACCATCGAGGGACAGGAGATAGGCGAGCACGGACTCACGGTGGGAGGTCGCGTCAGGTTCCTTCATAACGGCGGTTGGGGCATCGGGCTCAAGGGCGACGGCGAATTCCGAGACGACTACACCGCCGCGGGAGTCGCAGGCGAGTTCCGCTTCACGTTCTAGAGCGTCTGTACGCAGACGCATACGCTTGCGCTAACTAGGCACTTACGTCAGTGGGCCCTGGAGGATTCGAACCTGCGACACGCGGATTATCAGTCCCTTCCAGGGCCGTTTCAGGCTAGTCAACGTAACCCGTGGCGCGGCCACCCCTTACGACATAAGTGCTTTTGGGCTTGCGAAGTTGTGATGTTCATCGATGTGGTTCCGAGCGGTCCCGAGCGGTAGCTGGCGGTCCTGAGCGTCGTCTGGCGTCACCCCGTTATCACCCCCAGGCGGTTGTCTGGGTGCGTGGCGAGTTGGACATCATGATAAATCCGCGCATCTGGCTTTCACCCACGCAACTTCAAGCACAGGAACGAGGGCGGGGGGTGGGGGTAAGTCGACTCAAGTCTCTGCGAAGCAATACGGACGGGATCGTCCGGGGGAATACCTGACAAGAATCCCCGAGGTCTCCTCCTACCCCACGTCGCGCCCCAGGCGGAATGCCGGCCCGAGAAGCTTTCCGATTGCGCGGTACGATCTGTCCACGGAGCTAAAAAGGAATGGCTTGACCCCGGCTACATCCAGATGCCCGTCTTCCCCCACCAGTTCCATGTCAGCCTTCACATCCATGATCTGTCCGATGAATTGCGTGTGCAGGCCGATTTCAACGGTGCGGAGCAGTTTGCATTCCAGAACCAGTGGGAACTCGGCCACATACGGAGCGTCAACAACATCGCTCTTCTCTGGGGTCAGACCGGCAACCATGAGTTTGTCCACATCTCTCCCCGACGCTATGCCAAAGAAATCGGCCTGCCTTACGTACGTCTCGCAAGGAACGCTCACCGTGTAGGCTCGTCGCTGCAGGATATTCCCATACGTATATGTCGCCTTCCTGAGAGCGACGTAGACGCACGGGGGGTTGGAGCAGCAGACGCCGGCCCAGGCAGCTGCCATCACGTTCGGCCTTCCCTGCGCATCGTACGTCCCAACGATCCAGACCGGGTTTGTGAGGGACACCGTTGCCGCGCCCAATGATTTCTTCATGATCGGTCTCCTCTTCCTGAATACAAGTGAACGCGGGTATGTGCCGTTCACTGGTCGCACCGATGCTAGACGATGATGCGCGCAACTTCAAGCACAGCAACAAGGGCGGGGGTGAGGCACCTCAGCGCTCAGGCTGGGATATAGGATGAGTGTCTACGCCGAGGCCATGGGCTCCTCAGGGCAGATAGGCCATGGAAGTGCTTGCACACTTGGCTGATATGCCATACTTATGTGGGCGGGTTAAGACAACTGTACGTTGGAGGGACGACAACATGAATCGAAGGGAATTTTTAAAGAAGACGTCAATGGCTGCCGCCGTTGCAGCAGCGGGGAGTTTTGCTATTCCTGGCCGCAGTAAAGCTGGGGAAACGTCGCCTTCCAGTATTCCGCGCCCAGCGAAGGCCAATGTCTTGTTCATCGCGATCGATGACCTGAATACCAACATTAGCGCCTTTGACGATCCCAAGGTGAAGACGCCGAACCTTGAGGCCCTTGCGCGGCGCGGAACGGCGTTCACTCGGGCTTATTGCCAATGTCCGCTTTGCAGCCCCAGCCGGACGGCGGTCATTACCGGGCTGCGGCCGGAAACAAACGGGATCTTGTCCAACGACATCCTCTGGCGCGACAAGAATCCTGATGTCATTTCACTCCCGCAGCACTTCTCTGCTCACGGTTACGAGACAATCCATGTCGGGAAAGTACTGCACGGGGATGCAAATGAGAGGGGCGCAGGCTGGAACCGGATGGTCAATGAAATGGCCGGGATCAAATTGTCCGGCAAGAGGGGCCGCGAGCTGAAGGGACTTCTGACAGACAAGATCAAAGCCGGAAAAAGGCCTGAGCCGATGGACAAGTTTTATCAATGGGGGCCTTCGGGACTTGAGGGGACGGACGAGGTGGACGGGCGGTTCGCCGCGCAGGCGATCAAAGCTCTGGCCGAGGAGCGCGAGAATCCCTTCTTCCTCGCGGTTGGATTTGGCAAGCCTCATCTTCCTTGGACAGCGCCGGACCGGTTTTTTGACATGTATCCGCTGGAAAGCATTGATCTACCGGATTATCCACCCGATTACTGGAGGAGTCTGCCCGAGCCGATCCGCACTCCTCCGACGACGAATCTGATGGACTGGCCTGTGACGCCCGAACTGGTGCGCAGTTTGAGAAGAGCGTATCAAGCCTGCTGCAGCTACGTGGATTACAACATCGGCTTGGTTTTGGAGGCGCTAAAGGGAAATGGTCTTGAGGACAACACCGTTGTTGTTCTCTGGAGCGACAACGGTTTTATGGTCGGCTCGCTCGGCAGGTGGGGCAAGAACTCGCTGTGGGAAGAATCATGCCGCGTGCCCTTGATCGTAGCGGTGCCATGGATCGCGGAGAACGCCGGAAAACCGTGCTCGCGCTTTGTCGAATTCGTTGACATTTATCCTACGCTGGCCGATGTGTGCGGGCTGCCCAAGCCGGAAACCGAGGGGCTCAGCATGACGCCGTTGCTGCGCGATCCAGAACACCCGTGGAAGAGGGCCGCGTTCACCACGTGCCAGGACCAGGAAGAGAAATACATCGGACGCGGACTGCGCACAGAAAAATGGCGCTATTCCGAATACGACGGCCCAGAACACGCCGAACTCTACGACCGCATCGCCGATCCCGGCGAGATGAACAACCTGGCAGAAAAGGAAGAATATGCCGCTGTGGTAGCCGAGTTGAGCAATCTTCTGAACCAAGGCTGGCAAGCCGCGTTGCCTGGACGAAGTTGAAGGAGTATTAAGAAGAGTTGCTGACAAGCAAAGAGCTGCCTTGATGGGCATCCGTAGCGAAAACTCCACCCGCTGAGCATACAGGGGCGGCCAATCCCCTGCACCTTCGAGCACAGCGACAAGGGTGCGAGTCTGGGACGTAAGCCCAAGCGGGGAAAGGCGGGAGGATTATAGGGAGGGACGAAGTTCTGGCCTCGTGATTGCAAAGACACAGCCACGGTTGCAGTTCATTCAGATGCAGCGGCACCGCGACAGGCGGCATGCATGGAGGCACGGCGAATCCGGCGGTGCAACCCGACTCCGTACATAAGAAGCGATGACCACACCAGCGCCTGGACAACTGTGAAGAGATTAAGTCCCAAGTTAGAACTGAAGACGTATTGGGGGAGCAGCATGAAGCCCAGCGCATAGAAGGCAAGGACTGCGGCGACGTAGAGGAGTTTCGCTCGCGACATCTTTTTCTCGAGAGTGCCGCGCGCGGGGTTGGCGGGTATCGGGCCGACGCCGACGGTGTCAGACTTGAACCCTCTGAGAAGCAGAATCCCGGGCAGAAGTAGGCCGCAGAGATACGACGCGAAAAAGAGGGATAAAGCGTTCGTGGAGGTCAGGTAACCGCCGCCAACGAGAAGAAAGGCCGGCATGAGCACTCCCATGCCTATTAACATCTTGGCTACCGTTTTGAGGTTCTGGGCCCTGGCCTCGGTGAGGTGCCTGGCGCGAAATTCGCTCCCCGCAGTTGCCGGGTCGCCGAGACGGGCAATTGCTTCGCTGCTGGCCTCCGGGGGCGACTTGCCCTCCGAAAGCAGCCGGTTGACAGTATCGGCATAGTGCGATTCGATCTCCGCCCTGATGCGGTCCTTGGCGGCTAAGACAAGCCCCTCGGTAGCGACGTCAAGCCATCGGTCGAGTTCGCCGCCGGACTCAGAAACAGGATCTTCCATGCTCAGGCCTCCTGGAGAATCAGATTGACGGCGCGGGAGAACATCGCCCATTCCCGGCGCTTCCGGGCGAGGGCCCTTTTGCCTCTGTTGGTCAGTCGGTAATAACGGCGGGTCCTCCCGCCTTCCGGTTCGGTTTCGGACTGAACCAGTCCCTTGTTCTCAAGGCCGTGGAGCGCCGGGTAGAGTGTGCCCTCTTTGAAATCGAGCACGCCTTTCGACCTCAGTTTGATGTCCTGGGCGATTCTGTAACCATAGGCGGGGCCCTGAGACAAACTGTGCAGAATCAACGCTGGCAAGGTGCCTCGAAAATCCATAGCAGCCTCCAAATGCATCGATTACCTATGTACCCCAAAGCATACATAGGGATTCTATGCATGTCAAGAGGAACCGCAAAAAACTTGACCGCGGATGCAAGAGTGCTACGGCTCAGCGATGCTTGTCAACCACCCGGGCCCGATCGCTGAGGTGCTATTATCTGCCTATCGAAGACCCCATCCGCAGCACTCAGCAATCCGGCTGACCACCCCTCCGCAACTTCGGGCACAGCAGCAAGGACAGGGTGGGGGCACGGCCTACGTCGGCGCGCCGCAGGGCGGACGGAGTTTTCGAGAGGGACGCCTAGATATTTCTCGGCTCTTCTGGAACACTTCAGTGCTGGGGGGCGTATTACACTTGAGGGGACGGAATGCCCACATTTACATGTCCCCTTATTTGCCTATCATGTCTCTATAGATGTAGATAGTGGGGCTGGGTTAGAGAATGGGCAGTTCAGCCGTGGAATCCGACGCTGTCTTGGTCTCTCAGGCCAGGAAGGGCGAGCGAGCGGCCTTCGGGACGCTTGTGGAGCGGTACCAGAACGTCGTGTGCGCCATAGCGTATAGCCGACTGGGGAACTCGGAGAATGCCCAAGACGTTGCGCAGGAAGCGTTTCTGGTCAGTCTGGAGAACCTCTCAACCCTGCGCTCGGGGGCGAAGTTCGGCCCGTGGCTTCGAAAGATCACTCACCGGCTGTGCAACAGGTGGCAGCGGTCGGAAACATACAGGCGGTCTTTGAACGAAAGGCTGCGGCAGCCGGGGCAATCGGCGCGATTGAGGGCTCCACTGGACGAGATGGACGCAAGAGAGAACGGCGCAATACTGAGAAATGCGGTGGAGAGGCTCCCCCAGAGCCTTCGTGAGGCCCTTGTTGTGCATTACTTCGAGGGGCAGTCGCACGAAGAAGCCGCTAGGAGCCTTGGAATCAGCTGCGCAGCGCTCAAGAAGCGGCTGGCGCGCGCCAAAAGCCGCATCAGGGGGCATCTGACCTCGGAGTTGGAGCGGAAGTTGCGGGACGCAGCGCCGGAGAGGGATTTCGCCAAACGCACATTAGCTGTGGTGCCGCTCGGTTCAATCTGCGGGCAGCTCGGGCTGAATGTGGCAAGGGTGGGGGTGGGGACGGGATTGAGCGAGTTGGTGGGGGCCGCGGCGCAGCATACATCGACAGTGTTGAGTGGAGGAGGAGCAGTGATGGCGAAGAAGGGAATGATAGCAGCCGTGGGGCTCGTCTTGCTGGCAGCCGGCGGAACAGGATACCTGTTGCTCCGGGAGATGGACACCCCGGCCGAGGGCACGGTTGCCGCAGTGTCACAGGAGAGGCCCGGAGAAGCGGCCCTGGAACCCGAACAGGAGAAGTCCAGCACAATTTCCACAGGCGGACAGGCCGAAGCCGCACGCAGCGAGGCCCCAGAGGGTGAGGCGTTCTGGGAGGAGGCTGGCGAGCCGCCTGTAGATCCTGTCCAAGTCGCGACGGAAGCCGCCATGGACCAGGAGATGCTTGCTCACCTGAGGAAGTTGGTGGGAGGAGAGGTGGATGAGGAGTTGAGTCTGGAGGATTACTCTTGGGAGGCCCTGGCTCACGCGCTGGCGCACAAGGACGAACGGATTCTGCTCGCAAAGAACATGCTGGGAGAGGGTCACTACGACGAAGCGATAGCGATGCTGAGAGAGATAATTGCGGACGGACCAGACGAAGACGTAGCATCGCTGGCGCACTTGATGATGGGCATAGCGATGATGGCGAAAGAGGATCGGGCGGGAGCGCTGGTGGAGTTCAAGCTCATCATCGAGGACTACGCGCGTTCGGCTGCGGTGCTGGAAGCGGCGCACATGCTCGCGAGCTGTAGCTTCCGCTTGGGAAGTACTCTTGAAGGGCTGGAGTGGGCGATGGCCCTTTTGGAGGAGGATCCGAACAACATGGGTGCGAGCCTGGCGCTTTGGAGGCTGATGAGTTCGCAGGAGGCCAGATTCGTGTCGAAGGAAGAGTTGGAGCGCCGGTGGGAGATATGCATGGCGGCGATGAAGGTGTCGTCGATCCCGGCCAAGGCATACGATGCTGCGCTCGCGCTCGCGAAGTCCATGGTGATGGTCGACAGAGGCAAAATGTTTCAGATGCTGCAGGAGATCGCTCGCAATTGTCCCGATCCGACGATCGCCGCCAACGCGAAGGTTGAGCTGCTCGACAGGTTCGCCACGTGGGACCCTGTCGAGGGAATACGGCTTGGTGAGGAGGTGCTGGCTTCGGAAGCTGATGAGGCCATGAAAAAGCAGGCCAGACGATGGATGTTTTACGCTTACATGGCCCAGGGGAATGTCGAACAAGCGCAGGCGATGTTCGGGCAGATGCTGTCTGATGGATGGAGCGACGAGCAGCTCGGCTACATGCTCAATATGGGCATGAGGGGAGCATCGGTTGGCGATGGAGAGGCGCTCAGCTCCTGGCTGGTTCATCTCTCCACTAAGGAAGGGGCGGCAGCTTCAGAGGCCCTGCGGCTCTTGCCTATCGTGACGTCACCGTGGGAACTGGATGGGCTCTTCGATGGGGACTCGTCGACGCTTCTGTCCACGGGGGGGGCTCTCCTGGCGAGCGGGAACTACGATCTGGCGGAGGCAGTTGGGATGCGCTGTCTGGAAGAGGCGCAAGGCGTGGACTATTTGAGGGCAACTGAACTGATCGCGAGGGCAAAGGCGGCGAGAGGAGAGTACCAGGAGGCGGCGGAGTGCATCCGGAATGCGCTGGCACAGACCCCGGGCATGACCACTGAGGCGGAGTATGCGATACAAGTGCCCGAGTACATGCGCCTCGGCGGATACTACGACGAGGCACTAGCGGCCTACCAACAGGTTGTGGAACAGTACCCTGACAGCGTTTCTGCCCCAAGGGCGTTGTACCTTATGGCAGAGGTCCACCGAGTGGATTTGGATCAGCCCGAGGTGGCCTACGAGTTGTACGAACTTGTCGTTAACGAGTACCCCGATTCACTCTACGCCGACCACGCTAGACAGCGCCTTGAATCGTCAGGCGAAGGCTAATCCACTCGCAGACTATAGTGCATCCGCAATCGGAGCATCCGCAGTGGTAGCTTTCGTAAGAACAGTTTTTCTTGATCCAAAGGAGTGGTGATGATCCGGCATCGCGCCGGCTGGTGGTTGATTGCCCTGGGAGTCGCCTGCGTTGGGGTAGGTGTCTTGCTTATCGTGCCGTCTGTCGAAGGGGAAGGCGCAGCTGAGAGGACCACGTCGACGAGTTCCGCGAAGAAGGAAGGGCCGGAAGAATCGAGCGGGCTGTCGGGTGCTGCGAAGGCTGTCACCTTTGCGGATCCGGGACTTGAAGAGGTCATCCGTAAGGCCATTGGGAGATTTGGCGGGCAGATATACAAGACCGATCTGGTCGGGCTCACAAGCCTGCTGGCAAATGGTAGAGAGATCAAGAGCCTTTCAGGCATCGAATGGTGCGTTGACCTCACTTCGCTGGAGCTCGTTTTTAACCAGATCACGGATATCGCGCCGCTTTCCGCATTGACAGGCCTCAGGGTGCTCAACCTTTACCACAACCAGATAATCGACATCAGCCCGCTCGAAGGATTCACCAACCTGACACACCTTGATCTTCGCCGCAACCAGATACGGGATTTCGGCGTGCTCTCGGGACTGACCAGCCTGACCAGCCTCAGCATAGGAGATACCGCGATAGGTGACATCGGTCCTGTTTTCGGATTGACCAACTTGACGAGACTCCACCTTGAGGCATATGAAATACGCGATCTCAATCTCCTTTTGAGATTCCCCAACCTGACGCGCATTGGCCTCACCGGCAACCAGATAAGCGACATCGGCGCGCTTTCAGGGTTTCCCAACCTGACGGGGCTTAGCGTCTCGCACAACCCGATCAGCGACATCAGCGCGCTTTCAGGACTAACTCAGCTGACGTACCTCCATCTTGAGTCCAACCAGATCCGCAACATCAGTGCGCTTGCAGGATTGACCGCCCTCGAACGCCTCCAGCTCAGTGACAACGAGGTCCAGAACATCAACCCTCTCTCAGGATTATCTTCGATAAGGTTTTTAGACCTTGATGGTAACCAGATTAGTGACATCGCCCCCCTTGCGGGTTTGACTGCGTTGGAGTCCGCCAACCTTGACGATAACCTGATTGCTGACTTTCGGCCGCTGGTGGACAACCGGGGGCTGGCAGAAGGTGACCGCGTAACGGTGAAGGGTAATCCCTTGAGCTTCGAAGCCTATCATTTCCAGATACCCGCCCTGCAAGCCCAGGGCGTCAAAGTGAGTTACGACCGACGTTACGGTCGAGATCCATTGGGGGCAAGTGAAAGTCGGCAAACGGTCTCAAAACCTCACGGACCTGACTCTGACGCGGGTGGATTGAATGACGGGGAGGAGCATAACGAGACGTGGCGCACCCGCTAGATGACGATTCTGATAATGATGGGGTGTCTGGCGGCAATGACGTCAGCGAACATGGGACTGACCCGCTTCGGCCTAGGTGGGATCATGACGGGTAGCATAATGGCGGAGGACGGCATCTGTCTTGGGGGCCTTAACGGGATCGACTGTTTCTGCTTGGGTGGTGGCAATGATTCGACATAGGATTGGTTGGTGGATGATTTGTTTGGGAATCGGTTGCATTGCGGCAGGCGTTTTGCTCGCCCTGCTGTTTGTCGATGGGCGAGATGCTCTCGAGAACATCGGGACGGCGAGTCCCGCAGAAGAGGAACAGCCCGAGAGTTCGCCTGAGCCCTTGTCCGCGATCCCAGTTCCCCTGTAGAGTAAGCATCTTCGAATAACTCCATCGGTGCCCGCACATCGACGAGTTCGGCTCCAGAGTTCTTGACGGCTTTCTTGAGTGCTGCGCCGAGGGACTGTGGTAAGTAGACGGTCACGTCATGGTTCTGGCGAAGGAAAGCTTCGAGGCCGCCGCTATGGTCCTGATGAGCGTGGGAGATAACGACCACATCTAGCACTTCCGGTTCGATCCCCAGTGGAAAGCAGGAGATCACCCTTTCCTCCGGTGTCGAAGAGTACCGCGCGTGAAAGACCCTGAATTACGCAGCCAAAGCCCCCTGCAGTCTGCAAGTGCTCATCGTAAGGGTTGTTGTCGTAGACCACGGTCAGAACAATTTCAGGTGATTGGCCCCCTGCACCCTTCATCGGCGCCTCGCTGTCATCGGCCCTGCAAGCTGACGCCGATAACCATGACGTCAACAACACAGCTGCGCCCACCGCTCGGCAGGTGACCTTCGAAGATAGAGAGTGTCTGAACGTCTCTTACGTCCTACCGGTGTTCCTCGGACAAGCCCTGGCTTCCGAAGGCGCACCCTTTATGTCGATCACGGGCGACCCGTCGTACGCATCAAGGTGTTCCACAAGAATATCATTTCCTTTAACATCGGTCACTTCGACTACGGAAACCCCGATCGGGTTTGGCCTCATCGGGCTTCTAACGCTGAAAACGCCCTGCATTGGGAGGTTCGTATTGCCGCGCGGGTGGACCCTGAGAATTTCCCTGTCTCTGCTCTTGAGCTTATGCATCCAGTAAAGCACCTGGATCTTGCCCCCAGTTTCGAGTCCCCCCAGAGCCTCAACGTACTCAGGCTGAATCTCAATCCGAGACGCATCTCCCTCAAGCCGGTGCACCCGACCGATTGGGTCGATGAACATCTCCTGCTTACCCATTAGGATTCGGCCCCCATTGGACTAACGGGTTCGGTACGATCATCATCGTCGCGTGAGTTGCAGTCCCCTAACTATTACTGCCCCAGGTTGCTGATTTTCTTCCCGCGCGACCATGGAAACAGCGGTCGCGAGCCAGTTAGCCTCCTCGACAGTCATCCGGACACCCGAAATCCCGATCGCAACTGAGCCGCGGGTCCGTTTCGCAGTGTCGGGATGCAATTCAGAGATAACCACGGTTAGGTCCGTGCTGGATAGCTCCTGCAGACGGTCGCGAAGCTCTCCGGCGCTGGCATTAGCGTCGCGAGGGGGAACAACGACCACCGCCTCCTCCGACAGCTCCTCTGCGGCTGGCCACTCGGCAGCCAAACGATGAAGGCTGACACAGATTCCGGGTTTACCTGCCGTCCGCCTGGTTTCCCGGAGGTAAAGCTCGCATAGCCTGGGCGACCAGCCAGTGTCTGCCGAGATGTCAAGTGCCTGAGAAGAGGGCTCAAGCTCTCCCAGACACACTGTGCACCCCTCAGCTCTGCTTACTGCTTCGCACGCGATGACAATGACGTCGCCACTGTGCAAGCCAATGCCCTGCTCGGATGCCTTCTGATGTACGAGCTGGGCGAGGTCCTCGCCTTCCGGGATACAATGAACGTCTGATAACGCGTAGAAGCAGGTGGTCCAGATCCCCAGCTCTGCTCCCAGCCGTTCCTCGTTCGCGCTCATTTGTGGCCTCCGTGATTGAGAGCAGAATACGTTATGAAGAGTTCCTCAGACTTCGCAGCCCTGAATCAGTACGGGCGAAACCTCCTTATCGCAGCCATCGCCGCTGTAGCGCCATCGCCAGCGGCCGTCACTATCTGCCTAAAGGAGTTCTTGCGAACATCCCCAACTGCGTACAGACCTTGCTGAGAGGTCTCCATTGCTGAGTCGGTAACAACCGCCCCTCCTTCGTCAAGCTCCGCCAAACCCCGAACCGGCCCGGAGTTTGGCCTATAGCCCACGAATACAAATACCCCGTCTGTCTCCAACTCTGACTGCTGCGACGTTCTCACGTTCTTCAGCATCACTCTTTCGACCTTGTTCGCGCCTGAGATCGATTCAACCACGGACTCGAGCGCGAAAGATACGTTGGGCAGGCTCCTTACCTCGTCTTGGAGAATCTGCGTTCCGCGGAACTTGTCGCGCCTGTGAACCATGGTAACAGAGCGTGCGAACTTGGCCAGGTGAATCGTCTCCTCCAAGGCCACGTCGCCGCCGCCAACCGAGACGACGTCCTTTCCCTTGAAAAAAGGCGCATCGCAGGTGCCGCAATAGCTCACGCCCCGACCTAGGAACTCGCGTTCCCCGGGAGCGCCCAGCTTCCTTGGAGTCGACCCCGAGGCCAGGATCACGGCCTCGGCTTGATACTCCCCAAGAGTTGTCTTCACCAGGAACCGATCGCCGAGTTTTTCGATGGCAGACACGTCGGCGGTTTCTATCTGCGCACTGAAGTGGAGAGCTTGCTGGTGCATTCTGGAGACGAGCTCGGCACCGGAGATCCCTTCAGGAAACCCAGGGTAATTTGCGATCTGCACGGTGTTGATTACTTGGCCCCCGGGGATCCCTCGCTCAAGAGTCAGGGTATCGACCCCACCTCTATGCAGGTAGATGGCTGCAGAAAGGCCCGCAGGGCCCGCACCAACCACGATCACCTGATGTTTGTTGTCCGCCAACGACTTCCTCCCTCCGAAGTAAGCTCGTCTGTTGAATGTATTATAGCGAGCGCCGAATCAACGATCCACGTCATACCATTCCACGCTGGGGTCGAGGGAGAACGCTGTGGCCGGGTAAACCAGTCCGAGAGCAGGACCTTTCACCATCGGCGTGGCGCGTTCACTCACCGCAGGGGAGCATGGGCGGCCGGCGACTTACCTCTGTGGGGATCCATGCCCTAAATTCGTCAGGAACCGCATTGACAGACTGTTTGTGTAGGGATACAATGTTTCATGACCCAAACACTGTGGCGGAGAAGCATGACCAATGGGTAATTCACTACAACTGAGTCCAACTCTGGAGGACTATCTTGAGGTCATATCGCGAGTCATATCGAAGCGCAGGGTGGCGCGTGTGCGCGATGTTGCTGCTGCGATGGGAGTGCACAAGTCCACAGTCACAGCAGCCCTGAAAAGCCTATCCGAGAAAGGTCTTGTAGAGTACAGCCCGTACGAGGTGACCACATTGACGGCATCGGGGCGCAAGGCGGCAGCTGAAGTGCTGCGGCGGCACGAATTGATCCGCGACTTTCTGACTGACGTACTGTTGATCGACGAAGCTGTCGCCGACGCTAATGCCTGCCGAATGGAGCACGCAATGGACGCGGAGGTTCTCGAGAGATTCGCGATGTTTGCAGAGCTAGCTAAGGAAAAGCGGCACAGCGGCGAAGACATTTTTGAGAGTCTTGAGCACCACGTGCAGCGGAGCGCGGAGGTGCAGAAGCGCCGAATAACTACGCCCCGGCGCAAAGCGGATTCCAGGAAAGCGCTGTTAGCGGAAAAGAAAGGAGAATGATCATGCCAAGAGGAGATGGAACCGGCCCAATGGGTTTCGGGCCAATGACAGGTAGAGGAGCCGGGTACTGCGCGGGATCCGGCGTCCCCGGTTTCATGAACCCGATTCCTCGTGCTGGAATCGGCGTGGGAGCCATGCCGTACGCCGCTTACGGCACACCTATGGCTTTGCCTTACGCTGCGTATGGTGCTCCCGCGGCCCACTCCTATGCCAGGCCTTTCCCCCAGACCTTCGGCTATCCCGCGTGGGGAGCCGGCTATGGCTACTTCCCAGGGATGGGGCTTGGCCGTGGCTTGGGGATGGGCCGCGGTGGTGCCTTCGGCCGGGGACGCCGCTTCTGGTGGTAGGTGCCACCAGAACGATGAGGCAGGATGGGAATGCCCTGTCATACTGACCGGCCGTTCATGAAGGACTGAAGGCCCTACATCCACGGATTGATGCTCGCCCAAGTACGGAGAGCAGGCGTTTGTCGGTTGCTGTAAGTGGTGAGTTGTGAGCATCACCTTGTTTGGAGCACCGGTGAGGGAGAGTCCAGCACAGTCAAAGGAGCCGCGGAGCATTAGCGGCTGAGGCAGGAGCAATGAGCTTCGACGAGTACCGCAAACGGGTGCGATTCACACTGAGCGATGACGATGGGGACCTCAGGTTCAGAGCGTTCGATATCGCGGATGCGCCCGAATGCCATGGTGCTGCGGAGATATTGCGGCAGTCCCTCTTGGGACGCTCCATTGCAGAGGTAGACACCACCGAAATCGCATGCATTCCTTGCAGCGGCGAGGCGCAATGCGTCCGCGCTGCCGCGGACGTCATCGCCGAGTTCCAGGCAAGTTTCGCCTCGAGGAGGTGAACAAGTGCACCGGTTCATGCTGAAGTCAAAGATTCACCGTGCAAGATTGACCGGAACCGAACTCAATTACGAGGGAAGCATCAGCGTGGACGCAGAATTGCTCGAAAGGGCAAATATGTTCCCCGGCGAGCAGGTTCACGTGCTCAATGTGAGCAATGGAGCGCGTTTTGTAACATACGCCATTGAGGCCCCGCGTGGTTCGGGAAGCGTGGTACTGAACGGGGCGGCGGCCCTGCTCGGGAAGATTGGCAACGAATTGATCATCTTGTCGTACTGTGGCCTCGAAGACAACGAGGCGCGGGGATTCAGGCCGAGCATCGTCATTCTCGAAGGGCAAAATCGGGTGCCGGAGAATAAGACCGGCGTATTGGCCATGAATGGAGGAATATGAGAGATGCCGATCTACGAGTACCGATGTGAGAGCTGTGGACACGTTACACAGTTTCTCGAAAAACTGGGGGGCAGCAAACAGCACGCCTGCAGCGAGTGTGGCGGCAAAAACCTTAAGAAGCAATTCTCCACCTTCAGCGCAAGGGCCGAGGGCACTTCCTTCTCCGCAGGCAGCTCGTCCTGCCCCACAGGAACCTGCCCGCTTTCATGAAAACCGTTCAATATCGCAAGACTCGCGCAAGTCTCCCGGAAGACTTCTACGAGCGGATTAAGCCGAACCTTCATTCCCGCGTGGGGAGCGAAATCTCGCTTGGCTACCGGGTGTTGGAGCTTGGGTGTGGTGATTGTGAACTCGCACAAATGCTGCACCAGAGGTACAAGCAGCGGGTAACCGGGGTAGACATAAATGATGCGAGCTTTCCCACGCGCGATGTCACGGCGAGAGCGAGAGGTCCTCTCCGGTGTGTTAAGGCAAATGCGGAGCGATTGGGATTCCTGCGAGAAGGTTCGGTGGATGCGGCGGTGAGCGTCTGGGCGCTGCACGAAATCGACGACCCTCTGGCTCTTCTCCACGAGGCGCACCGGGTACTGCGGCCAGGAGGGGAAATGCTGGTTGTGGACTTCCCTCGTGGGTCGCTCGCCCAGACTCTTTGGAATGAGAGGTATTATTCTCCGAGCGAAGTCGGTCGAATGCTTGGGAGAACGGGGTTCAAGAACGTCCGCGTGAAGACCATTGAGCGCGGGCAGGTGCTCTGGGCTAGAGCATTCCGCGAACCTGCTGAGGCCTTGGTGTCATGAAAAAGCTCTCCGTTTGTGGCAAGGGTGGGACTGGAAAAAGCACACTCATCGCCTTGCTGGCCCGAGGGCTGTCAGTCGAGGGAAAAGAGGTCGTCGTTATTGACTCTGACGAGTCGAATTCGGAATTGCACCGAATGTCCGGCCTTAAGCGCCCCCAAGGCCGTTGCTGGAACTCGCGGGAGGCAAGAAGAACGTAATGAGGAATATCCGCACGAGTTCCGCGCCGGGAGGGCGCGAACCGGACCCGGCGCTGTTAAAGCAAGAGCGCATCAGAGTAGACGACATACCGGGCGACTACGTCGTCCGGCGGAATGGCCTGCGGCTCATCGCCGTAGGCAAGATACACCAGGCCCTCGAAGGATGTGCCTGCCCGATGGGCGCACTGAGCCGCGGGTTTCTCAAGCGGCTTACGCTTGCAGAAAACCAAATGGCGATAGTGGATATGGAAGCGGGGATAGAACACCTTGGGCGAGGGATCGAGACGAGCGTAGATGCGGTGATCGCCGTCATTGAACCGTCAATGGAGTCGGTGACCATGGCGGCGAAAGTAAGAGAGCTGGCGAAGGCAGCCGGGACACGTCTCGCAGGTGTCATCGCCAACAAGATCTCCTCAGACGAAGTTGAAAGACATCTCATCTCTGAGCTGAACAAGAGACAACTACATCTGCCGGCGGTCGTCCATCGTCACGAGGAGATTGCGCCGGTGCTGCACTTGTTGGCAACAGTCCCGCTTCACCCCGCCCGTTTGCGGACACACGGAAGCATCTACGAAGGAGGATAGTAAGAATGTGCTTGGCCAGAGTTTACCGGGAGGCCGGCGGCAAACCGGAATTGCGCAACTTGCTGCTCTGCGACGTCATCCGCATTGAATTTCAGGATAACGGGTTGCTGATTACGGACCTTGTGGGCGAGAGCAGGTTTGTAGGAGCCGGAGTCAGATCTGTCGATTTCATGGAGGGAAGCGTGCTCCTCAATGCGGTCGAAGGAAGTATGCGCCCCCGCCCAGACGCTCATCCGACGCGAAAGGCGGCGATCCCTGAGGGGTTGGAATGAACCGCGAGCAAGAACGCAGATCGCTCAGCGCTAAAGCACAGGTCATCAAGGATCAACTTCGGAGCGTCAAGGCCCGCGTCAGACATCTGCAGGGGTGAGGACGTTGGGCTATGGTTGCATTTGTGGAGTCTTACAAATGTGCAGGCTGCGGGCTGTGTCAGCGGGTCTGCCCGACCTTTGCGATCTCTATCGACAGCGCTGCGACAGTCAACCTGGAGAGGTGTGTCGGCTGCGGGAGGTGCGTGGGGGCGTGTCCCCGCGGCGCGATTTCTCTCCGGCAGGTACTGAGACGCGTTGGTTGACCGTCAATTGCGGACAATGAACGGGGAACCTAACGAGGATCGGACCAACCGGATGCTGGCACGAAGGCCAGGCATCAGCGCGACACAGTATGCCGTCGGATTGCTTGCTATGCCGAAAGACGGGACGCTGCGTTTCCGAAAGTGGCATACGCTGTCACAAGCCGGGTGGGGCACGCAAATCCGAAGCGAATGTATGATCTGGGTTCTGCAGCAGGGAAAAGAGGCAGTCCGATGGGCGCAAGAAGGGAATTCTGGAGACGCTTCGGTCAGGGGGATTGACGGGTCTGCAGAGGTTGACACGGGAAGGAAGCACGATGCCGGATGAAGTCTCGTTCAGAGGTCACAGCGTAGTCTCGTGCGGAACGATGCGGCCCGAGCTTGAGAAACTGCGCGAAAGCGGGTTCCTCGACGCGGACAGGGTCCTTTACACAGCTCCAGGCTTACACGAGCGGCCCCGGGAGCTGGAAGGCCAACTGCGAAGTCGGCTCGCCGCCGCGCAGGATGCGGCCGACAAAGTCATCGTTCTCTACGGTGAGAAATGCTTCATCGACACGACGGATCCATCTAGGGTCACGGATACGCTGCTCCGAGAGAACTGTCCCGGGGCGACTAGGATTAGGGCGTCCAATTGCGTTGACATGCTCGTCTCCAAGGAAATGAGGGAAAAGATAGCGGGAGGCGAAAGAGTCTATTGGTTGACTCCCGGATGGGTTCAGCATTGGAGCTTCATCTTCAAGGACTGGGATGCCGCGATGGGGAACGAGACCTTTCCTCAGCACGACAAAGCGATCCTACTGGATGCCATTGGCTTCTTCGATGAATACGCCGCGAGATCCCCGGAGCGAGTCCTGGAGATATCGGACTGGATGAAGATTCCGATAGAATCACACCCTGTTTCGCTGGACAGGCTGAAGAATCTCCTACTCGAAGCTCTGCGGTCTGAGCCGGAGGCGAGGTAGTGCAAAACGGCAAGAGCAGGTGGCTGGAAACGCTCGGCGAGAACTTCGTCAGAAGAATAGGCCTTAAACCCGGCCAGACGGTCGTGGACTTCGGTTGCAGCCAAGGCAACTACTCAATACCAGCCGCCAAGGTCGTCGGGAACACAGGCAGAGTGTACGCCCTGGATAGAGACCGGGAAGCGCTTCGAGAACTGGCCAAATTGAAGGATGCAGACGGCCTGTCCAACGTAATTCCCATCCTCATAGCGAAAGACCAGCAGATACCCCTGCACGATTGCTCTGCAGATGTGGTTCTTCTGTACGACGTGTTCCACCGGGCATATCTTCCCGAAATGGCTGAGAGGCAGCGGCTTTTGCAGCGCCTCTACCGCATTGTCAAGCCGCGAGGTCAGCTCTCCTGCTATCCGACACACATGAGGAAGTACGGCCTGACCGTGAGGCAGGTGCTCGCAGAGACCGAGAAAGCGGGATTTGAACTGCGGGAAGAACACCGCAGGAGACTCCTCCACGACAATGTTTTCGTTAGAGGGCGTGTATTCGAATTCATGAAGAACGCTGCACGCGATAACTGCGTGTCCCAAGAAGTTGCTCAGGGACCCCAACTGAATTCAATAGGTTGACCAGTGCGGACTGATCATAGCCGCTCGAATTCTGTTGGCGGTCTTACGTTAAAGAAGAACCGGTCTAACTAGTAAGGACCTCAGGATGAAAATCGCTATCTCGAGTGGGAAGGGCGGGACAGGAAAAACATTCATCGCCACCAATATGGCGGCTGTTCTCGCAGAGCAGTCTGAGGCCGTAACGTACATCGACTGCGATGTGGAGGAGCCCAACGGCCATCTGTTTCTCAAACCGGTCATAGACCGAAAAGAGACGATGACTGTCCGCGCTCCAATAAGCTTTGACCAGGATTTGTGCATGGGCTGTGGGAAGTGCGCGGAGGCCTGCAATTACAACGCCCTTGCTGTTGTCAGAGGAAAGGTGCTGCTTTTTGGCGAACTCTGCCATGCCTGCGGGGCGTGCAGCATCGTATGCCCGGTGGGGGCCGTCGTCGAGGGCGACAAGGAAATCGGCACACTCCTGCACGGCAAGAGCGGATTGATTGAGTTCCACTATGGCTTGCTCAAAACGGCTGTCGGCGGGATGTCTCCCCGCCTCATAGCGGGCCTCAAAACTCGCGCAGGCTCTAGCGTCACAGTCCTCGATTCCCCGCCGGGCACGGCTTGCTCCGCCGTTGAGACGATCAAAGGTGCGGACCTTTGTGTTCTGGTCGCGGACCCGACTCCCTTTGCCATTCACGACCTCAAGCTTTCGGTGAATATGGCCCGGCAAGTCGGACGGGAACCGGTTGTGGTGGTCAACAGGGCGGGCCTTGATGACCGCGCTCTAAAAGGGTATTGCACCGAAGGGCAGCTTGAAGTAATCGGCGAAATCCCTGATGACCGCCGCATAGCCGAAGTTTATTCAGTTGGAGACTTGGTCACTGAGAAGTTGCCGGAATATGAACCCCTTTTCCGAAACTTGATCCGCCGGGCGCTTGCCCTCGCTGGACAGGATCGCACCGTCAAGAGTCATCTTATCGAGCCCCCCTTCGTGGCTGGCGGCCCGCTCACCCGCGCCAAGACTCCTGACGTGGCCGCGCAGAAGAGACCCGACGAGATCGTGGTGATAAGCGGCAAGGGCGGAACCGGGAAGACCTCTCTCGCCGCCTGCTTCGCCCAACTTGCGGAGGAGGCGGTCGTTTCCGACTGCGATGTTGACGCATCTGACCTGCACCTGATACTGAACCCGGAGGTCCTGGAAGAAGGCGACTTTAGCGGAGGCGTGTCGGCGAAGATCGAGCTGGACAAGTGCACTCAATGCGGCAAGTGTATGGAAGCGTGCCGCTTTCGCGCGATCGTGCGCGATGACAATGGCCATTATCTCATTGATGAAACGGCATGCGAAGGGTGCGGCGTGTGTGGCCTCGTATGCGGTGACAATGCAGTCACGCTTGAGGATGCCGTCAACGGCAAGTGGTTCATTTCAAACACCCGATTCGGCCCCATGTCTCACGCCATCCTCGGGTATGCGGAGGAGAACTCGGGCAGGCTGGTCACTGTGGTGCGCCAGTTTGCTTCCGACCTTGCTCAGGAAGCGACGAACAAGCGGGTCGATTCTGACGGCTCCCAGGAGTTCGACAAGGTGCTCATAGACGGTGCTCCCGGGACAGGCTGCCCAGTCATCGCTTCGATATCCGGCGCGCAGTATGCCGTCGTCGTAACTGAACCTACCGTCTCTGGCCTCCACGACTTCGAGCGTATTCTCGATTTGACTCGCCACTTCGGCATACAAACCGGCGTTATCATCAACAAGTGCGACCTGAACAACGATATGACTGAAAGGATTTCCGCTGCCGCCAGCCTGGCCGCTGTCGCGCTGCTCGGCGTCATCCCGTACGATCAGCAATTCACCGAAGCGCAGATTCTGCGAAAGACTCTCTTGGAGCATGCCGATGGATACACCAAGCAGACCGTCCTCGGCATCTGGCAAAAGATCCGCAGCGCGGTCCACGGGAGTTGACGACATGGGTGGGCAACCCGGCACCGGGTCCATGTAGAAGCAATGACCGGCCTAAGAAGGCCAACCACGGCAATGACTGAGAAAACTCCTGCCACTTTCGACTTCGACTCTCTCGCCGAACATTACGACCGATGGTACGAGACACCGGAAGGAATGATGTACGACCGCCTTGAGAAAAGGGCCGTCATGCGATCGCTGCCACGTCCCAGTGACGGGAAAAGGTTGCTTGAGGTCGGTTGCGGCACAGGCCATTGGACTCGCTTCTTCAGCGATAAGGGGTTCAACACCACTGCCGTCGATATTTCTCCTGCTATGCTCAGCGTCGCCCGCAAGAAATCTATCCACGGGGCTTCGTTCGGGGTTGCTGATGCGCATTCGCTGCCATTCGAGGACGGCCAGTTTGACGTCGCCGCAGCAATCGCCACGCTGGAGTTCGTCCAGAATCCCGAAGCCGTTGTTGATGAAATGGTACGTTGCGTGCGAAAGCCGAGAGGTGTTCTTCTAGTAGGCGTCTTGAACGCGTGGGCAAGACGCAACCGTCGAAAGAAAGCTTCGGGCCGGCCTCCATACAGCGCAGCGCGCCTGTTCTCACCCCGCGATGTGAAGGCAATGCTGCCTTCTTACGGAAGAGCGAAAGTGGCAGCCGCGGCGTTCGTCCCCACTGCACCTTGGCTCTTGCCCATCGCGCCACTTGCCGATGTTCTTTTGCGAACGCTTCGCTTGCCTTACGGCGCTTTCATCGTTGGGAGAGTGGAACTATGAAGCTCCAAGCGGAAGTCAGCCTCTATCCGTTGCGCACGAACGAACTCTCTAGCCCCATCGACGCGTTCTACAACTCCATGTCGCGCACGGGCGTGACCCTCGCTCCGGGTCGCATGAGCACCCTTATCAGGGGTGATTCAGCCCAGGTATTTGAGGCAATTCAGCGGGCGTTCTCGGAAGTGGCAGAGAAGTATCAGGTCGTTCTCATCGTGAAACTGTCCAACGCATGTCCCGAGCCCGAAGAAGGCGCTGATGGCTAGTGATGTTTCGGCTGCCGGCAGCGTGCAGACCGGGTTTGCGCTTAAGGTAATGAGATGAGGAGTAGGCTGCATGCCAACATATGAGTACGAATGCGCCGCGTGCGGGAAGCGATTTGAGAAGTTCCAGGGGATAAAGGATGAGCCGCTGAAAACCTGCCCTGAATGTGGGAAGCCTCTGCGGCGGCTTTTCGGAACAGGCAGCGCAGTGATCTTTAAAGGTCCTGGCTTCTATGCCACTGATTACGGCAGATCCTCCCGTGGCGGCACTTCATGTGACCGGAGCCGTCCCTGTTGCGGACGTGATACCCCTTGCGACTCACCTCCATGTGATGATTAAATGGGTATCCGCTCCCATAGGCCACCTGAGAGGTCTACAGACAACTCGGCGAGGATAGCTCCCGTGCCGCGCAATGGCAAGCAGGCAGACAATGCACCGAAGCAGAGACGGCCTATGGATGACGATCCTTTCTTCGGAAGGATGAACGCCCCAACCGCCTCCGCGTATCTCCGTGGCGTATGCGGGGATGAGATGGAATTCTGCCTGGATATTCGTGACGGGGTGATCCAGGATGTCAAGTACTATACCGAAGCGTGCGAATCAGCGAGAGTGTGCGGGCGGGCGGTCGCAGAGGCGGCCAAAGGGAAGAGCATCTTCGACGCGCTGGCTATAAACCCCAGAGACATCATCAACTCGCGGGAATGCCTGCCGGAAGAAGGACGTCACTGCGCGATCCTGGCCGTCAGTGCTCTGTATCGCGCCATTGCGGATTTTCTGCTCGCGCCGTAGCGAGCTTTGCCATAGCTCATAGCCCAGGATTACGGAAGTGGACGCAAATCAAGGAGGCAAGGGATGCGGATCGCCATACCGCTCACCGGTGGAACCCTTTCCGCCCACTTCGGCCATTGCGAGGAATTTGCCCTCGTAGACGTGGATGATGCCCAAAACGGGATCGTGGCAACCGAAGTGGTCGCAGCCCCGCAACATGAGCCTGGCCTGCTGCCGCCTTGGTTGGCTGACCGCGGCGTCAATGTGGTCATTGCCGGCGGGATGGGTATGCGAGCTCAAGAGCTCTTTGCAGCTCACAATATCGACGTTGCTGTCGGTGCTGCCGCTGACTCCCCAGAAGCGCTGGCCTTAGCATATGCAAACGGAAAGCTGGAAGGAGGCCCGAACATCTGTGACCATTGACCTAGAACATTTCCAAGGAGGGGCCAAGTTTCCAGGTTTGGTTCGATCTTTTTTGGGATGGTCACGTATGAGAATACCAAGTGGGTTACGAAAACGGTCGCCAAGAAGTGTGCAGGATTGCCGCGGCGCTGTGTCCCGCCGGAGGTCGCATCGTGCCGACCGTCTCGCATTGCGCATGGATAGGCGTTTGGCGTTGATGCGCGCCCTCGCACACGGACTTTTCCTTCAACAACTGCAGGATTCTAACCCGGGCTTCCGTGCGCAGGACGCTGCAGATATGGGCGGCATCCTTTGCGGCGCTCATGAAGTTGTCCTATAGCACATACTAATACATTAAATTGGCCCCTTGACATGTCAAGGAATGCTCCGGGTCCGGGCGGAAGGCTCTCTTATTTGAAGGCACTCATCACAACGGACCGCGTCCGCATTCCCAAAGAACCAAGCTGGGGGCCGGCGGCTGCGGTGTAGCTCCGGCTGCGGGGGCAGTCTGGGGCTCATCCGAGAAGGGGATCGGTGGAAGCGCCATCCCCTTGACAGGGGGAGATATTGTGCTAGAATACTTGAGATTGAGACTCGGTCTCAGGTTCAAGCCGCGGAGGTTCGACTGGTGGCACAAGGCGTTAAACGGTTGCGAAAGTATCTGAGCGATAGAAACCTGCGCTGCACGGCGCAGAGAGAAGTCATAGTACGGCAAGTCCTCACGTTGAATGAGCATTTTGATGCCGACGACCTTCATGAGCGCCTGCGCGGAAAGGGGAGGGGTGTCTCTCGGGCCACAGTCTATCGGACACTCCAGCACCTCCAGAAGTGCGGGTTGATACGGGAGGTGTTAAGGTGCGAAGGGCGGGCGAAGTACGAACAGACGGTGGGTCATCACGATCATATGGTGTGCGTGCGCTGCGGGAGAATAGTCGAGTTCAGAGATGAGCAGATAGAGGAACTGGTGACGAAGTTGTGCGAAAGGCGAGGTTTCAAGCCGTCTGAGCATCGTTTGGGTGTGAAGGGCGTATGCAGCGAATGCCAGGAGGGTGCCCGGGCTGGGGAGGGACAAAATGGTAACAACGATTGATGGCATGGCGAAGGGCAAGAGCGGGATGATAGTAGATGTCGGGGGGGGATGGGGGGTTGTCCGGAGACTTGAATCAATGGGCCTTAGGGCTGGCAAGGTGGTCGTGAAGGTGAGTTCTCAGTTCATGGCTGGACCTGTGACGGTGATCGTCGATGGTAGGCAAGTGGCTATGGGGCGGGGGATAGCAAGCAAGGTTCGCGTTGAAGTAAGCACTTAGCAGCGTAGGCGTACTGAGCAGACTTGCGGCGATCTGTCGACTGCGAAAGGGAGCCACACCGATATGCGCATCCTGCTCATGGGAAATCCCAATGTGGGGAAGAGCGTGGTTTTCTCGCGACTCACCGGAGCCAACGTCATAGCTTCCAATTACCCCGGCACGACTGTGGAGTATGTCAAGGGAAAGGTCAAGGTCGACGGTGAGTTCGCCGAGGTGGTTGATGTCCCTGGGACGTACGGCCTGGAACCGGCGAGTCGGGCTGAGGAGGTCGCTGTCGAGATGCTGCGAAAGGGAACTGTCGCAGTCAACATTGTGGATGCAACTTGCCTGGAGCGCAACCTCAATCTTACGCTGCAACTCCTTGCGACAGATAAACCCGTCATCGTTGCGCTTAATATGTGGGACGAAGCGGTGGCGAAGGGCATAACGATAGATGTTCAGAGGCTGGAAGAGCTGCTGGGCGTCCCCGTCGTCCCAACATGTGCGCTGAGCGGCGAAGGCCTCCTCCAACTTAAAGAAAGGCTACGCGACGCCCATCCCGGTACCCTTCGATTTGAAGAACAGAACAAGTGGCGCACTATCGGAGGCATCCTGGAGGAGGTTCAACAGGTCGCTCATCGGCATCCGACATTGGGCGAGAAGCTGGCTCATGCAACTGTACACCCTATTTCTGGTCCTTTTGTTGCTCTGGCTGTGCTGATCGCCTCGTTCGAAGTCATTCGCCAGATTGGCGAGGGCCTGATACGTTACGTGCTTGAACCTCTCTTTAGGGCCGCTTGGCTGCCGCTTGTGACCAGACTTTCGGAACTTCTGGGGCACAGTGGCATTCTCCATGATATTCTTGTCGGACAGCTTGTGGACGGCCAAATCGACTTCGGCCAGTCCTTCGGGCTTCTGACCACCGGGCTCTTTATCCCGTTGGCTGCAGTCCTCCCTTATATCTTCGGATTCTATCTGGTGCTTTGCGTTTTGGAGGACGTTGGATACCTACCTCGGCTGGGAGTCCTGGTCGACAACGTGATGCACCGGTTGGGGCTGCACGGCCTTGCGATCGTCCCGATGATGCTCGGACTCGGCTGTAACGTTCCTGGCGGTCTTGCCACGCGAGTGCTGGAGACCCGAAAGGAAAGGTTCATCGCCTGCACGCTACTAGCCATTTGTGTCCCCTGCATGGCGCAGATTGCCATGGTCGCCGGGCTCCTTGGGAAATACGGGGCGGCGGGATTTGCCCCCGTCCTCGCGACCCTTTTCCTTCTGTGGCTGGGACTGGGCGTGGTAATGAAGAGGCTTGTCAAAGGTGATACCCCGGAAATTCTGGTTGACATGCCGCCCTACAGGTTCCCGTACTGGAAAGCCTTGCTCAAGAAACTGTGGATGCGGATCCGGTGGTTCGTTAGGGAGGCCGTACCCTATGTGCTGTTGGGCGTTTTGCTTGTCAATCTCCTGTACTCGCTTGGGGTCATCAACTTTCTGAGCAGAGTGTTCAGCCCTGTTATGACCAAGGCCCTGGGGCTTCCCGCAGAGGGAATTGGGGCCCTCGTGGTGGGGTTTCTGCGCAAGGATGTAGCAGTAGGCATGCTGGCCCCGCTTAACCTAAGTCTGAGGCAGCTAATTGTGGCGAGCGTGGTGTTGACAGCATATTTCCCGTGTGCGGCAACGTTTGTCGTTCTTTTCCGGGAGCTTGGCCTCAAAGACATGCTTAGGTCCGCCTGCATAATGGTAATCGTGGCATTGTCCGCGGGAGCACTTCTCAACCAGCTATTGCGAGCGGCCGGAATGTGAGCAGTCTGACAGCTGCATAGTGCTTCCGCCCTCCAGGGCGAACACCTGGTTGCGATCCGCCCTGAATGCGAAAGATTCGGCAACATCTCTCCCAGAGGCAAATGCGATGGCATTCTCGAGCAGCCTAAGAGTCTCGACCTCCTCTGGATATCGTCCCGCCTCGAGACTTCCCTCAGGAGTTGGGTGTGGCCGGCGGCGGAAGGGACGAGTGGGGCGCCACGACGCCCTTACGGGCGTCCATCCTGGAGGAGCCGACGCACGCGAATCGTGCTTGGTCGGTTCTGATCGATGTTCGCGCCTGCTATGCGAAGAAGGCAATGGGAGGAGACCGGAACGTCCTGCGACGAGAACTCATCCGAAATCATATTGCAGTCGCGGCGCCGAGAAGCCAGCAGCCCGATATCCAGCGGCTGAAAGACTCCACCAAGGCGCCGCTCCGCGCAACTGCACCCTTGGGGAGAATTTACGTTGATCCAGCGTAAATCAAGCTTTGTCTGGGATCCACTCAAGAGTTGATCCGGGGCCGACGCGGGAGCATTGCTCGTCATTACTGAGCCGGGGTGGGCAAGTCCGGAACGAGAAGTCTTTCTATCGTTCCGAGAGCATCTTATGAATTCCTTCGGCGGCCGTCTTCGCGTCAGCTATGGCAGTCACTGCGTCCATGTTTGAGTTGACGATATCGCCACCGGCAAAGACCCGTCCGATTGAAGTCATTCCATCTTCATCAACCTCGATCTTCCTGCGTTCCGTGAACTTCAACGAGCCGGCGAGGCCCTCGGGGATGAAAGACAAGTCGTAAGTCTGTCCTATGGCTTCGATGACCATGTCCCCTTCGAGAAACTTGGTCTTGTCCTCGTAGAACGTGGGACTGAACCTGCCTTGTTCATCGAATACTGATTTCACCGCCTTGCACTCCAGACCCTTCACCTGGCCATTCTCGATCACGATTCCCTTCGGCCCCCACGCGGGGTTGAAAACTATGCCTTCTTCTTTAGCTTCCTCGATTTCCTCCTCAGAGGCGGGCATTTCGTCCCACGATTCGAGCGAGACGCTCTTGGTGACGGTTTGCTCGTCGGGGTGCTGCATCTGCTGGAGCCGGACACACGTGCGGGCGACGTCCATGGCCACGTTGCCCCCGCCGATGACGATGACCTCCCGTCCCACCTTCGGCTGTGGGCCGAATTGTGTTTCTCGGAGGAAATCTAGTGCCATAACGGCCTTGTCCTCATCTTCGATGCGCGCCGTTCGGCTCCGGTGCAGGCCAACGCTGATGTAGACAGCATCGTAATCTCGGATCAGGTCGCCGAACTGCACGTCCCGGCCGACCGTGGTGTTGAAACGGAACTCGACCCCCAGGGAGGCGATGAAACCAACATCCTTGTCAAGGGCTCCCTCTGGAAGCCGATAGCGTGGCGGCCCCACCCTGAGCATCCCGCCGCCTGCCGGAAGAGATTCGAACACAGTAACTGCGTGTCCTTTCAGTCGCAGGTGGTAGGCCACGGCGAGGCCGCTTGCGCCAGCGCCTATCACCGCTACGGTCTTACCCGTCGGTGGTGCAGGCTCGAGGTCAAGCGCCTCGCGGTAGTGCTCCACGCTGTCCGCGGCGTATCTTTTCAGCCAGCGGATCGCGGCCGGCTGTCCCCTCAACCCCAGCGAGCAGGCATCTTCGCAATGCTTCATGCAGATTCTGCCGCATATGGCCGGCAGCGGGTTGTCCTCGAATATGATCCTTAGCGCAGCCTTGGTGTCACCTTCGCTGATAGACTTGACGTACTCCGATATCTTCAAGTGTGCGGGGCATGCTTCTTCGCACAGCTTGCACTCCAAGCAGCGCTCTGATTCTCTTTCTGCTTCTTCTCTGCTGTACCCGGTAACCTGCTCGACGAAGGACGATTTCCGTTCCTCCGCTGGCACCTGCGACATTGGCACGCGTTCCGGCTCGAACAGCGCGTAGTCCAGATCGGATGAGAAGCCTTCGTAGTCTCTCCTCCGATGAGACAGGCTTGCCTTCAGGGTTGAATATTCCTCCGGCGGCAGGAAGGTCTTCGTGTCCCTCTTGTCATCCTGTGGGACGAACACAAAGGTGTCCGTATCAAAATGGATGTGGAAGTAATCCCTGGAAAGTCGCAGTGAACCGGGAGGGCATATGTCGACGCAAAGGCCGCAGAAGCAGCATCTGCCGTAGTCCAGTTGTGGTCGTTCGTTCTTCTTGCCGGGTTCGGGCGCGATCTCCGGCACCTCGATCATTGTGATCGCCTCGTTAGGGCAGATGTCGGCGCAGTTTCCGCAGCCCGTACATTTGTCCCAATCGTTGAGGTGAAACCCCCGGTATCGGAGCGCGGCCTCCTTCCGTTCAAAAGGGTATCTCAGGGTCACGGGTTTCTCGAGCAGGAACCTGATCGCCTTGAACGGGCTCAACAGGCTTGGCTTTCCCATTCTCGTCCTTCCGTTATCTGTCTATTTCTGGAGCGACGACGTAGAGGCTTATCATCGTGTTCCCGACCTCCGCGATGCTGGCGCCTTCGAGCGCTTTCTCCAGGATGGTAAGGCCGTGCGGATACGAGGGAGTCCTAAAGTGAGCCCTGTAGGGCTTGTCACCCCCGTCGCTGACCAAGAAAAGCCCCAACTCGCCGCGCGATGATTCGCATCTGACGTAGGTTTCACCCGGCGGGATTTCCCACTTGAACGGGTTGGGGCCCCTGTTGAAAACCTCTCCCTCGGGCATTGCGTCGAGGAGTCTGAATATCATGTGGACGCTCTCGATCAGCTCGTCCCTGACCACCCAGATCCTCGAATAGGCGTCGCCGTCTTCCCTTGTAGGCACCTCCCAGTCCACTTTGTCGTAGGCGGCGTAGGGTTCGATTTTCCTGATATCGAATTCCATGCCCGTCGCCCGCAGCACCGGTCCTGTTGCGCCGAGTGCTTTGGCCTGCTCCTGGCTCAGTTTTCCTATCCCCCGTGCTCTCTCGTAAAACAGGCGGTTGTTGAAAAACGTTGCGTCGTAGTCGGGCACCCAAGCGCCGATCGAGTGAAGCGTGTTGACGACCTTGTCCTTGAAGCCTTTCGGAAAGTCGCGTCTCACGCCGCCCGGCCACACGTATATGTGATAGACACGCCCTCCAGTCAGCTCCTCGAAGAGATCGAGTACCAGATCCCGGTGGTACATCGCCCACTGCGCAGGAGTGTCGAACCCGAGCATGTTCGAATAGGCCCACAGGCCGAAGAGGTGCGAGGCAACACGGGCCAGCTCCAGGTAGACGCTCCTTATGTAGTGCGCACGCTCGGGCACCTCTATCCGCGTCAGTTTCTCGACCGCCCTGGCGTAAACCCATTCCATCGAGTCGGGCTCTATTACATTCACCCGGCACACCAGGGGAAAATTCTGGATCCAGGTCCTGTGCTCCATCAGTTTCTCAAAGCCGCGGTGAAGATAGCCGGGATTGGCTGTAGCCTTCAGCACCCTGTCCCCCCGGACTTTCAGCGTGATGCTGAAATTCCCCACCATTCCGATGTGTTGAGGGCCGAAGTATAGCTCCAGTTCCCGCTCGAAATCCGTGCTCGCTGTCTCCGAAAGCTGTGCCATAACTGCTGTTCACCTCAAGCCTTCCTCAGCCATCCACCGACGGGATTGAACCGAAAGTCTCTTCGACGTACTTCCGCATGTCGAAGTCTTTTCTAAAGGGCGGTATTTCGTACTCCCTTTCCAGGAAAAGCGGGATCAACCGAGGGTGGCCCTCAAAGTTCACTCCGTACAGTTCGTGGAGTTCGCGCTCATAAGGTTCTGCGTTGTCGAAGACGGCGATTGCAGATTTCAACTGGGGGTCTTCCCGCGGAATCCTCGTTTTCAACAACACGTGGAGCCTTTGCCCGGGGCCGTGCTCAGTATCGTTCGGCATGTAGGAAGTCAGAACATACACCACTTCGAACTCTCCCTGCTCGATCCAGTCGACGCAGGAGATAAGTGCCAGATGGTCACGCCCGTTGTCCTTGAGATATCTCAGAATCAAAGGAATGCTTCCGCTGGGGACCAACACAGAGACCCTGTTCTGCTCGAGCGCTCTCACTTCCACATCCTTGAACCTAGATTCCAGGTCCTCTTGCAGGGGCGAGGTCATACGCTCACTTCCTCTACTTTGCTCTCAGGGGTATAGAGGCGGCCAGTCGATCTTTCCCAAGATTAGCTCCTGGTTCCTCCTGTAGGCCGCGTAGTTCTTCTTGTATCGGACGTATCCGTCCGCTTTTCCTTTGTCGATGAGGGTCCACAGGTGAGTTACGCCGATGAACACCGCTTCGGGCCGCGGCATGCAACCAGCAATCCATCCATCCACGGGGATATATTTATCAAGGTGCTTTATGGTGTTGTAGGAATCCCAGTACATTCCACCGTTTATCGGACATGATCCGAAGCCGACCGTGTACTTCGGGTCTGGCATCTGCTCGTAGGTTCTTATGATAGCCCTCAAGGTCTTCAGGGAGACATAGCCGGTGATCATGAAGAGGTTACCTTGCCTCGGGGTGGCTACGGGCAGTACGCCGAATCTCTCGGCGTCCCACCTGCTGGTTATGACAGGTGGAATCTCAATTATCCCGCACCCCGTGCAGAAGTACACGGCGTGCAAAGAGTACTTGTTAGCCATCTTCGCCGGGCTCTTCAGCCACTTCGTGATCTGGTTTCTGTCCATGACCGGGTCTCTCTGTTGTTGGTGTTCCGGAATCTGTTTGTCATTTAGATACAACCGTAATGATCATCTGCAGGAACGCCAGAGCCGTCGGCCACTTCCAGCAGAACTTCACCGCGTCCTCGATCTTGAACCTGGGCAAGACTGCATTGATCATCTCGGCCGCGAGGAAAACGGCCAGCATTTTCAGCAGGAAGGTTATGATATTCACGCCTCCGCCCAGGAAGAGATCCACGAAGAGGGAAATCACCACGAACAGGTGAACTGCTTTCTGCACGGCGATCAGGGCCAGATAGGGGCCCCCATATTCCGCCAGGGGGCCGGAGGCGATCTCCTGAGGCGCAGTCGCCATGTCGAAGGGTCTTATGCCCAGCATCGCCGGCAGTATCAGAAACGCCGCTGCCGCCGAGAGGGGCACTGATAGAACCCCCCAGTTCCCCTGCTGCTGCCGTGCAACCACCTCCGTGAAGGAAATCGTCCCGTAGTGCGACATCACCGCCAGAATCACAAGCAGAAAAGGCACCTCGTACGCCAGCGCCAGCAGCATCTTGCGGCTCACGCCTATGCTTGCATTCGGATTCGCCGACGCACCTGCGCCCAGCGCAAGACCGAGGGGGCTGAACAGCATCAGGTAAATCACAACCAGCAGCCCTCCCGACCCGCAAAGCGGGCACAGTACTCCGTGGGCGAGGGGATGCAATTCCCGGGAGACCTCCGTTCCGCCCAGCGGTATGAAAAGCACCGTCACGAAAGAGCCTGCCAGCGAAAGCACCACGCCAAGCTCGAAAAGTGCGCCGTGGGATATGCTCCGTTGCGACATCATCCTCACAACGTCGATCACCGGCTGGTAGATCGGCGGGCCGTACCGACGGTGGACGCGGGCTATGATCTTGCGCGAGAGGCCGAGAAACAGCACACCCACCGTCAAAGCAATCAACGGCGACACGACTACATGAATGATCCTCATCACCATGTCTTCCACACCAGTTGCACGAAGATCAGAAACGCCAGGAACGCGACGATGTAGAGCACGTACGTCCCGGCATAGCCGGTATAGATCCGCCTGGTGGAATCGGAGAGCCCGCCGATCCTATCCGCGATCCAGTAGCAAAACTGGTCCGCTCGGTCCTTCAGGTAAGGCGAGATCATTCGGTACAGGGGGTTATAGAACTCCACGCTGTGCTGATATCTGTCGGCAGGGACGTAGGACCCCGCGGCGTAGCTGTCGTCTTGAGAGACCTTGCGGCCCTTCGGGCCCAGCCGCATGACGAGGAAAACCACCGCGAAGGCAATGCCGAGAGCCAGGCAGATGTTAAGCATGTTCAACGCGCCTGTGTCACTCGCTACCCCCCACAGGGTCAACTCCAACGGCTCAAAACCCATCTCTCGCTGGACGCCCTGTATGACCCTCAGCGGAATCCCGGGAAGTATGCCGAACACAAAAATCACCAAGCAGAAGAACAGTATGGGTATCTGCATGGAGAGAGGAGACCTCTCAACTTTGCTGTATTCTTGGGGAAGCTGCCCCAGGAACATGTTATGCAGAAGCTTGTACACGGAGAGAACCGTGCCCCACGTGCCCACGAAGGCCATGAACGCCAAGAACGGTCGCCCCTCCATGATGAGTGTCTTGTAGATGACCCACTTCGAGACAAAACCGTTGGTCAGGGGGATTCCGATGAGGCCCATGATCCCGACCAGGCACCCCAAGAAGGCCACGGGCATCCTTTGCATCAGGCCGCCCAGGCGGTTCAGGTCCCGGACACCCCCGGTCCGGTATTCCACGGCACCTACAACCAGGAAGAGCAACGCGATGTATGAACCGTGGTTTATAGTGTGGAATATGCCGCCGGCGACCCCCAGACTCGTGCCGAAGGCCATGCCGATAATCATGTACCCCCCTTGCCCGATGCCGTGCCAGGCCAGAAGCCTCTTCGCGTCGTCCTGCAGCAGAGCGATGAACGTAGGAATGACGATCGTCAAGGCGCCGAGCCAGGAGAACAAAAGATGGAAATCCCAGGCTCCCCGCCCGAGTTCCAGGATCGTCTTAATCCCCACGAGCGAATACATTATCAGCAGGAATCCATACATGCCCATTCGCACCAGTACGCCGGAAAGGACGGCGGAAAACGGGGAGACGGCCTCCGAATGTGCATCAGGCATCCAGGTGTGAAGCGGCAGAATCGCAAACTTGATCCCAAACGCGATTCCCATCGCGAGAAGAAGAAAGGCGATGTAGCCCCCCGACGCGCCAGCTAGAAGGCCTCTGAGCTCGACTATCTCCAGTGTCCCGTACTGTGCATGGAGCGACAGTATCCCCACCAGCATGACGCATGAGCCCACGAGCGACATGACGATGTACTTCATGCCCGCGTGTAACGCGAGGCCGCGCTTGTAGCTGATAAGGAGGTAGGTGCTCCAGCTCATGATCTCCCAAAAGATGTAGAACGACAGGAAATCTCCGCTCAGCACGACGCCGAGCATGCTGGCGCTGACGAGGAGCATCATCGAATAGTAGAAATCAAGTCGCTCTTTGCCCTCCATATAGCTTAGCGAGAATACCATGGAGCAAGCGTTGATAAGGGCTATATAGATGGAGAAGAACCACCCCAGCGCGTTAAGGCGCAACGACAGGTCAACGCCGAGAAATTTCGAGAACCAAGTCAGCTGGCCCCATCTCCCGTAGCCATAACTTATCACCCCGACCAGAACCAGAGAACTCAGCACAGCCAGTACGTCCCTTAGACGCGGATGCACCCTCCCGGCGAGGTATACTAGCCCGGTACCTCCGAATGCGATGACCAGTATGATCGCCGGTAGCATTCTCACACTCCGAGCACGTGGCGAATGTAGGCCGCTTTGTCCAGCAGGTCGGCCGCCGCTGCTCCAAGGTAGCGGGTCAGCACGCACGGGCAGACGCCCACGGCCACAATTGCCACCGCAAGCACACAGATCGGCACCAGCGCGGAGAGGGGCGCCTCGACGTCCTCACCCGGGTTTGTGCCCGCGCCCTCCGGCGCCTCCTTGAAGTAGAGCCCCTGCACAATGCGGAAGAAGTACGCTCCCTCCACCACCGTTCCCAGCAGGCCAATCGCTATCAGGACCGTGAACAGCGTGTCCGCCTTCGCCAGCGCAGCGCTGATGATCATGAACTTCCCGGGGAACCCGATGAACGGCGGAAGGCCGATAAGCGAGAACGCCGCGATGGTGAAACACACTGAGCTGACGGGCATTTTCCTTCCCATTCCGTGTAGTGACGAGATTTCCATCGAGCCCGCTCGGTAAATCATGTAGCCGGTAGAGAGGAACAGAAGAGCCTTCGCAAGCGCATGGCTAACGACCAAGAACAGCGCCCCCTCGACCCCCCTTACGGAAGCGAGCCCCAGCGCAAAGACGATCAGGCCCACCTGCCCGATGCTGGAATAGGCCAGCAGCCTTTTGATGTTGCTCTGGCTGAACGCTGACATCTCGCCCACCAGAAGCGTCAGGAGCCCCACCACCGCGACAAACACGAGGATGGCCTCAGCCCCGTAGACCGTGAAGACAATCCTGGCGACAGCGTAGATGCCCGCCTTGATGGCTATTCCAGAGAGAATTGCACTGATGGAGGAGGGGGCTGAGGAGTGGGCATCCGGCAGCCAAGCGTTCAGTGGGAATATCGCTCCCTCCACTCCAAACCCGGTGACTAGAAGTGCCATCGATATGAAAACCGCCATAGGACTGACCGAGGCGATGTTGCTGGCTATGTCGGCCATGCTCAGCGTGCCGAACAGGCCGTAAAGGAAACCTATGCCTACCAGCGCGAGACTCGAGCCGATGGCCCCCTGAATGAGGTACTTCGCCGCCGACTCGATTCCGGGCTTATCCCCGCGGCACCCCACCAGAGCATAGGATGAGATGCACAGGATCTCGAAAAAGACGAACAGGTTGAATAGGTCGCCCGTCAGGACAACTCCCGTCGCCCCCGCAAGGAGCAGTAAGTACAGGGCATGATATCTGCTTCCGGGTCCCTTCCCCATGTACCCGATTGCGTATATCGCGATAAGCAGGCCTACCAAGGAGATGAGGACGCTTAGCATCATCCCAAGCGGCCCTGCTACCAAGTGGATGGAGAAGGGCGGGGATAAGCCGGCCGTCCTGGCGACGATCGGCGATTGAAGCGCGCGCGGTAGAAGCCGGATGGAAACGACGAGGTTGAATGCCATCGCCACAGCAGGGACGTACTTCGGGAGCTTCTCCGAAAGAAGTCCCAGCAAAGTTGTTAGAAACGCAAGGCCCAGCGGCACTGCTATAAGGATTATGGGGCTCACCATTTCAAGTCCCTGATTTTACGCAGGTCCAAAGTACCGTAGTGTCCGTAAAGGCGAATGGCCACGGAAAGCGCCAGCCCCAGCACTGACACCCCGATCACGATGGCGGTTAAGACAAGCGCCTGCGGGACGGGGTCGACCATTTCCTCGGGCGCGATTGCCGTCCTCGAGAAGATGGGAGCCGTCCCCATGCGAATGTAACCCACTGAAATGAGGAACAGGTTCACACCCGTATCAATCAGGCTAATCCCTATAATGACCTTGACAAGATTGCTCTTGACCAATACCACGTACAGCCCGATGAGTATCAGACCGAAAGAGCCGAGGTAGTGAATGTAGCTCTCCATGAGGCTCATTCCCCCTCTCCGGCCAGGGCTCCGACAATGCTACCCAGTTCGGAGCTGACCTTGAGTCCGATGGCTACGTAAATGATGGGTATCACACCGGCGCTGAAGAGAGCATAGGTGGTTCCCCTGGGCAGGAAATTCAGAAGGAACGATCCGCCCAGAGCTAGACCGACCAGCCCGATCATCACAAAGACCAGCCCCGACAAGGACTCAGTTGCACTGAGCTGCTTCGGCCCCACGGACCTCCCGCGGCAGCCGAGGTAGATGAGGACGAATCCTGACGCCGTGACGGCTCCTCCCTGGAACCCCCCTCCGGGTGTCAGGTGACCGTGCGCAAAAATGTAGGTGGCGAAAAGCAGAATCAGGGGAAACAGAAAGCGGCAGCCGGTGAAGACAATCAAGCTGGCTTGCTCCACCTCTCTTTTGGCTTTCCTTTCCTGCTTAGTGCCGAGCAAAGTGACCACGCCCAGGGCCGCAATGAAAAGAACCGCAACTTCACCCAGGGTGTCAAGACCCCGGTAGCTGACAACCACTGAAGCAACAACGTTCGTAGCGCCTGTCTCCTCCACGGCACGGCTGTTATAGTACCTGCCGAAGTTGACTCCGTCCTGATCCAGGCGCCCCTCTTGCCTTGCTGCTTCGGCGCCAACCGGCACCTGAGAGAGTGAAACAATAACCCCGATGGCCACTATCACAATCAACGTGAGGCTGACGACCGTTCTCATCTCACTCCTGTCTTTCTGTCCGGTTTATGGCGAATATGAAGATCGCAGCACTCAGCCCGGCACCGATGGCCGCTTCTGCCATCGCCACGTCTGGCGCGTGCAGGAAATAGAATACTATCGAAGCCATCAGGCTCACCAGCGTGCAGGCTATAACAGCGTCCATCAAGTCTTTGGACGTTGCCGCTCGCAGCGCAGCTACGATCATTACTAGCACCAGGAACGTCTGGAAGGCGATCATTCGGGCTCTTTCCTGTAGCCACCGAAGTCCTGGGTCTTGTCCACTACACTCCGTCCCCACAGCGCGACGTTACTCTTGCGGCCCGCGCGCCCCAGCGCGTGGCTGGATATGGGGTTCGTCAGAAGGATGAAGAATGCTATGAGCAGGGCCTTCAGAAGCCATCCTGGCTGCATTATCCCCACTCCGATGATGGTCAGAAATGCCCCCAGGGTGGTGCACTTAGTACCCGCTTGCAGTCGGTTATACACGTCGGGCAGTCTGAAAACCCCCAAGCTTCCCAGGAACAGGAAGATACTTCCAACTCCCGTAACGATGCTCCCCACGACCGCCACTAGAGTCCCCTTTCCAAATACCTGGCAATTGCGACCGACCCTATGAAAGTCAGCACTGCGTACACAAGGGCGACATCCAAGTACACATACCTGCGAAACACGAATCCCAACAGCACAAGGAGCGCTGTGGTAATCGTCGCGGTAGTATCGACGGCCACCGCGCGATCCACAGTGGTGGGACCTTTGAGCATGCGCAGCAGGCAGAGTAGAATGCCCGCCCCTATGATGGCCAGAAACACCGGGTAACTCATTCGAAAACCACCCTCAAGTACTTCTCAAATCTCTTGCCTATTAGCTCAGTTGCCCTTTCAGTCTCCTTCGTCTTCACGTTTATCCAATGGATGAGCAAACTGTCACCGACCACATCGAGCGTGAAGGTACCAGGAGTGAGTGTGATGGAATTTGCCAGGATCATCTTGGCGATGTCGGATTTCAGCCGCGTCTTTACGACCACAATGCCTGGATTTATGGGCATGCGCGGATGGAGCACTCTGTAGGCCACGTCAACGTTAGCCCAAACTATCTCCCTGAGGAGAACGACCAGATATATAAAAAAGAACCCCAGCCTCTTGGCGCTGAGCGGTGGGAGGCCCAGCCTCGAATAATGCAAGTTGAACCACAGAGAAAGGACAATGCATATCGCCACCCCGGCCAGTAACTCTTCGGGTTCCAGACTCGACGTGAGGGCAACCCATGTTAGGAACGAGAGCCCCAGCAGATACAGGAAGCCTCTCAGACGAGCTTTCGTCCCTGAACTCTCTTGCACCATTCGTCCTGTTCCCTAGAGGTAATAGACCAAGCGAGCCATTTCGGTAGCGAGGTCTACGCAAACGACTCGTACTTCATCCGGCATGTTCAGCGGACAGGGCGCGAATGACAAGATAGCCTTCACCCCCGCCTTGGCGAGCCGCTGCGAGACCTGCGGAGCGGCTGAAACCGGCACGGCAACGACGCTTATCTTTATCCCTTCGGCCCGTATCCTGTCCTCAAGATTGCTCACGTCGTCGATCACCACATTGCCTACTCTCTGCCCGATCTTGTCACTAGCGGTGTCAAAAGCCGCGGTGATCTGGAAGCCTTCCTCCTTAAGTCCAGAGTACATCAGCAGCGCCTTCCCAATGTTGCCGACGCCCACCAATGCGGCTTTCACAACCTTGTCCAGGTTCAGGATGGATCGGATCTCTTCGGTCAGTCGGTTCAGGTCGTATCCCACGCCGCGCTTGCCAAATCCGCCAAAATAGGAGAGGTCTTTACGTATCGTGGAGGGTTTGACCTGAGAAACCTTCGCCAGGGTTTGAGACGATACCGTCTGCACCCCCTCGTTCGCCAGACACAAGAGTGCGCGCAGGTAACCGAAAAGCCGGCCGACTGTTTCCTCTGGAATTGGTCTAGATCGCATTCGTTATTGTGCTCACATTCTCAAACTCAATCTTCTAGCTTACCCCCTGCTCGGCTGTCAAGGAAAAATTTGCCCTGCCGCGTTTTCCCTTGTGGCGAGAGGTGCGCGTGGCCACAAATTCCCTAACCGGGCGCGGATCTCGCACTGCACGCTCCATGACTTGCGGAGGACCTTCGTGAGCTATCTCGCTATGGCCGGTGTAGGTGAGACCATTGTGCAGAAGCTCGCGGGGTACGCGCACATGTCGACGACGCTGAGGTCGTACACGCGTTTGTTCCCGGAAAGCTCGCAAGGCGCGCGGGAGGCGCTGCCGTATGCTTCGGGAGGGACGCTCACCCCACCATGACCCCGCGAGGTGAATGCGGGTGAAGAAGCGGCGGTGGTGATTGGGGAGGAAGGTGTTACAGCGGTAGGACTTATATCAGTGGCCCCTGCAGGATTCGGACCTGCGACACGCGGATTATGAGTTCCTTTTGAGGCCCTTTTGAGTTGGTAGACATAACCCGGTTCCGGGTCGCCTCTTATGACATAAGTCTTCTGAATCAGCGGAGTTCTGGTCAGGAGTCAGGGGTGGTAATGGGCGGTAATACGCGGTACTCAGCGGCACTCAGCGGGCATGCGTGGCGTATCATGTTCGTAACATGGGGAGGGCGAGACGGGCAGAGGTCGTCTGTGAATTTCAGCGGTTCGCGGTGACCTGGTCTCATTTCACACCGCACCTTCGAGCACGGCAACAAGGCCGGCATGCGGGCCAACCCAAACTTAACCAGAACGATGCAGAAGAGGCTTTTCATGGAAGGTACAGGAACGAGCAGGCTACCCGGGTTCGGCTACCGTGGGCGTGCTCACTTCACCGGCAGAGTGCGGACCGCGGCAAGTGCTTCCAGCAGGCTGGGTTCCGCGGGCAATTACTCAGCTCTGTTTGTACAATGCCTGCCGATGCGGCCTCAGGGGTCTGGCGCATCAATCAGATACCTGTTGCGCCACGATCGATGCTCTAGCCCACGGGGTCGTAGATCAGCAGTATGGTAGCACCGTGCTGGGTGGAAATCGAGGCGAGATTGGCATGCCCGGGGAACAGGCGGTACGTCCCTGCACCGTAGGTCTTACCCTCAGACTCGTATTCGCCGGTGAGAATGTAGTGCTGAACAGCCGCCACGTGCGTATGAGGCGTGATCTCGTCCCCAGCGCCCAACTCAATGAGCAAGGTCTTCGCGTTGCTTCCTCCCTCGTCGCGGAGTACCTTAACTTGGCCTTTTCCCGGGAACTCGCTCAATTCCTCCCAGGGTACTTCAGCTGTGTGAACAGTCTTCGGTTCCATTGGCAGTTTCTCCTAATATTTGCCTTCAACCTGCCGGCTCAGAGTCGCCGGCGAGGGATTGACGCACCACTGCCGAGGGTGCCTGTTGGTGGGACATCAATGTAAAATAGTACATATCCCTCAAGTCAAATTATCGCCGCTGGGAGGGGAAGTCAAGCGCGTCCTTCGCTCGTTCACCGATCGCGGGCCGCGGGCCCGCCGGATGAGTCCCACAGAGGACGAGAACATCTATGCCTTCGCCGTTTCGGTATTCCTCGCTGCTGATTGCTCATGAGCTAGCGTGCTGGCCGTCTGGCGCTGCCCTTCAGCGGAACCGGACATGACCTACCGATGTGACACAGAATCGTCCTGAAGAGCCGGCGCGAAATCGCGACCTACGCCGTCCGCAGCCGTTCGCGCCGTTTGAGCCTGACAAGAGAAGATCCGCAGAGCCATGGTCGCCGCGGCTGGCATTTAACAACGCGACGGCGAATCCCGGCGCATCGGGCGAGCGACACCTTACAGTTAGGGCTCAGTACACTCCGAACGCGGGGCATATTGCATAAGCAATCCCCCAAAGACCTCGAGCATTCCCTCCTGAAAGCTGGTGTGAATGATGCGGAATTCGCGTTCTCCGACCTTCCGCAAGCTAATGGACCGCGATGGAACGTTCTCTCAAGAACTGAGACGCTGCCGGAGTGCCCGAATGTGGCCCGGGGTAGTTCCGCAGCATCCACCTATGAAATTGGCCCCGGCCTCGACTAAGCGGGGGACATAATCGGCGAAATCTTCTGGGCTCACCGGAAACCTGCTCTTCCCATCAGCGCCTATTTCCGGCACACCGGCGTTGGGTTTGATCCACACCGGCAGGGCAGTCACGACCCGCAAGGGGATGGCGACACGGACGTGATTATCGGGGCCGATCCCGCAATTTGCTCCCACCGC
>CAZBND010000002.1:56312-81435 GCA_964493415.1 uncultured Planctomycetota bacterium
GGATGGCGACACGGACGTGATTATCGGGGCCGATCCCGCAATTTGCTCCCACCGCATTTGCACCGTAATCGCGAGCGATCTGAACGAGTTCTTCCGGTTGGTTCCCCATGACCGTCGCTGTTCCGTCCGGTCCCGCAGTGAAGCTCATTGACGCTACCACAGGCAAGTCGCAGCATTGCCTCACCGCCTGGAGGGCGAGCGCTAGCTCTTCCAGCTCGGTAAAAGTCTCCAACACTATCGCGTCCGGCCCGGCGCGCGTGATGGCACTCGCCGTTTCTGCGTAAACCGAAATGAACTCCTCGTGGCTGACTTCCTCCACCATCACGATTTTGCCGGTAGGACCGACCGAGGCGAATACCTTGGCGTCGTTTCCCGCCGTTCTGCGGCTGATGACCACGCCGGCTTCGGCAAGTTCGGGCACCCTGTCGGCCTGGCAGTGCCTGGCGAGCACGTACTGGTTTGCTCCGAAAGTATTTGTCAGGATGATTTCGCTCCCTGCCTCTATGTAGCCTCGGGCCACGGCTTCAACCGCATCGGGGTTCTCTACATTCCACAGTTCCGGAGAATCTCCGGGTGGCAGACCCCGCCGTTGTAGCTCGGTCCCCCAGGCACCGTCCGTTATCCGCGTCTCCTTGGCGTAAGTCTTCAGATCGAGCGCCATTTTCTACTTCCTCGTAGGGACGCTCTTGAACAAAGCCCTGGGTTTAGGATCGCTGTTTGCCGTGCCTTCCCGAGAGGCTTCTCAAAAAATATGTGTTCCCTTTGTATCCAGTGGCTGAGAGCTCTCCCTGCTTCACCAGGTCTTCTACGACGGACCAATCAGCTCCAGCTCGAGACAGGAGCCTTTCAACCGCTTCTTCCCGCATGGGATGGACCGCCGTGATACTCAAAAGGTCTTCTCGTACATTGCCTGTGGATGCAAATGCATTTCCCTCGTACCCGATCAGGTGCTCCGTCCGCTCGACGTTCTTCCTAATGACTTGATAGAAGGAATTCAAAGCTTCTTCGGTAGGGGGCTGCGCCCAGCTTTCGGCCGGGGGCCTAGTGGGGATGGCGATATACGCCTTCTCAGGCGCCACCCCGAAAAGGAAATCCGCCATTTCCTCTGCCTGTTCTGCGCTATCGTTGATCCCGCCTATGAGCATCGTCTCGGTGGTGAGTTCGCCTTCGTAATTCCTTGCGAACTCGGTCAGCCCGTCGAGTATAGCATCCAGTTCAAGCATTCTGTGGGGACGATTAAGCCTTCGCCACGTATCTTCCCGCGTGGTGTCCACTTTGAGGGAGACCCAGTCGGCTTCGCGCAGTTCTTCCTGAACATCAGGACGCCAGATGAGCGAGGCATTTGTTATCACCGCTACCCTGATGCCCAGATCTTTCAGGCCGTCGATTTCATCCCCGAGATTCAGGTCGATGGTAGGCTCTCCATCGGGAACGAAAGTCAGGTAGTCAATGCGTTCTCCGGCCTCCCTGGCTTTTTCGACTTTTAATCTAACAGCCTCAAACACGTGTCCGGGCTGGTAGAAAGCACGCCGGTTTACTTCGACGTCCGTCGTCCGTCCGATCTGGCAGTAGGCGCACGAATAAGTGCATGCCTTAGGCGGGATATTGTTGATCCCCAGGCTTTGCCCCAGCCGACGAGATGGAACGGGTCCGTACGCAATCATTTGCTCGTATTGTGTGTGCCCTGACATGGTGACCCTATATGCCTCCTCGGTCAGAAGTACATGTTGTCAGCCACAATGTAGGCAAAATCTGGTTCCCGCTCATTTGGCTTCGTATGCTCGATGCTGGTCGCGAGTTGCTCGGAGTCTGCCCTGACCTCGCGCGAGAGCAGCATGGCCCTGGCGCCTGCAAGTGCGGCGTTTCCAATCCGAACTACCTTATTTGCGGCATCCGGTAGCAGCCCGATAGCTGCCGCATTCTCGGGATTGATGAAGTTGCCAAACGCGCCGGCCAGGTATATTTTCTTCAGGTCTTCCACAGTCACCCCGTAGTACTTCATCAGCAAATCCTGGTCTGTTCGCAGGCCTGCCTTGGCCGTGATGAGCTGATAGATGTCCTGCTGGGGCAGGCTGATCTTGCCAGCCACTTTGAAGTCGGCCTTTATCTTGGCATTCCGGCTCATGATCCCGCCCCGGAGTAGCTCTGCGAGTAGGTCGATAAGGCCCGAACCACATATCCCCACCGGAGGCTTTCCGCCGATAGTCTCGAAGTCCACCTGGCTGTCATGCAGCCAGATGTTCTTGATTGCACCCTCGATGGCGCCTGTGCCGCATCGGATGGTGGCCCCCTCGTAGGCCCCGCCGGCCGCGCAAGACGCCGTCATGATACGATCTCGGTTGCCCACCGCCACCTCGCCGTTTGTGCCGATATCGATGAGCATGTTGACGGCATGATCGTGATACATCCCGGAGGCAAGGATATCCGCGAGCGCATCCGCGCCGGCGTGTCCCCCGATCAGCGCCGCACCGTAGACGGTGCATCCAGGATTTACCCGTAGACCCACGCTTCCGGCTCTGACGGTGATACTGTCGCGATTTTCGGCCTCATAGGGGATAACGCCGAGGCTTTTCACGTCCTGTCCGAAGAAGATGTTCCGCATCGTGCTGTTTCCGACCACGACGACGTCGTAGATCTGGTTGCGGAATTCGCCGTTCTCCCGCGCGTGTCGCTCGAGGTCCTCATTTACTCCCCTTATGACAGCGTGTTGGAGTTGCTTCAGACCGTCCTCATGCTTCATCGTGTAACTTATGCGGGAAATGACATCGTTGCCGTAGGAGACCTGCGGATTTTTGCGGCTCAGTGTCGCCACGTGCCGCCCGTCCTCAAGGTCCACAATCTCCGTGACCAAGGTCGTTGTCCCCACGTCGATGGCAAGACCGTACAGTTCGCCCTGATGGGGTCCGACATCGCCAGCCTCTGCGTGCACTACCCGCCCGCCCTCATGTCGCACCATGGGCATCAACTCTATCTGGGCTTCCGGCGTCTCCGCCAGGATGCTGTAGTTACCAGAATCCTTTACGAATACTCGCACACTCTGAGCACGGGCGAGTACCTTTGCCTGGCAGGCGAGCCGCTCGTCCGGCCCCAAGTCGAACTGCTTCTCCGCCTCAGTTCTCTCGGCTAGGGCCTCCGCTCCCCGATCAATACGGACAGTGCAGCGGCCGCACTTACCCAGCCCACCGCATTCGGACGCGACCTCCACGCCCAGTTTCTGGGCATGCTCGAGCAATGTCCCTTCAAATGCGTCGATTCCGTCTCGTCCTCTTCGATACTGCGGGAAGTAAACCTTTCCCATATCTATTCCTTTCCTGGGTCAGTAAAAGAAGGAATGCGAGCCCACTCCTTTGACATCCACACGTTATTTCCTGGCCACGGAAGTGTGAACAGTCACCTCTCTGGGTTCGGCAACGCGCGCCTTGCGACAAGTCAAAACTCCGCCCGGACTGTGCCAGACGGAAGAGCCACCCTCTTCGGTACGCGTTGTCTTTCTTAGGCGCTCTTGTAGTGTTACCTGGCGGCTTCGTCCTCCGCCTGAAGCACACCACGGGCAGCGCTTGAAACATTCTTGCCTGATAGTATAATGTTTTAGTGGACGAAGCTCAAGAGAAGGGGGACTCGTATGAAGAGGGCCTTGAGTGCGACCCTGGAGGATTATCTTGAGACCATATATCGCTTGGAACAGAGGAAAAGGGTGGCTCGGCCACGGGACATCTGCGATGCCCAAGGTGTCGCAAGCTCAACCGTGACGGCGGCGCTGCGAAGCCTCGCTGACAAAGGTCTCGTTAATTACGAGCCCTACGAGCTGATTACGCTGACCGATGAAGGACGAGAGAGGGCTGAGGAACTTGCCACACGTCATCGCATCATCGCCAACTTTCTGGAGAATGTTCTGGGGCTTGAGCCCGATAGGGCAGATGTGACCGCCTGCGGTATGGAACATGCCATAGACAGCGAGGCGCTGGAACGGTTCGTCTGCTTCTTGGCCTTTATAAAGCCGCACTCTCCGGATGGGGTAAAGTTGCTCGAGCGTTTTCACCGGTTCATCAAGGAAGGCGCCGGTGGCCAGACGTGCAAAGAGTGCGTGGAGGAATACATGGGATCTCTTCGGCAGGCATCACAGGTCGGACATCGGCGGGCATGAGTTGGCCAAGGCATGCGGCCTGCGCGCCAAATATTGCCGAAGCTTCCGACTTCTCGAAGCAGGCTTCGTATCGGTTTGCGTGTCTCTCGAATGCCTCTGAACTCATCGAATCCATTCCTCCGGCGCCCATGCCCGCGCATCTGATTCCATACGGGTAACTCTTCTCCGCGGACCCAGTGCCTTTAGCGACGGTCGCGGTGGACAGCTTCCCCCTAGAGGACAGCCTATTTCGTGTGCAACTCCGGCAACGCGCTCTCCGCTGCCACGGTTTCCTGCCCCGGGCGGTCCGACTCACGCTTATGATCGTGGCCTTCCGGCACCTTCACGAGGGCCTGGATCAGATGCGAGATTTGTGGCAGTGGTCACGCCGGCGAAAGCACTGCATTCCAAGTCATGAACGCCGCTGCCAGAAGGGTGGAGTACGCGAACAACTTCTTGAGCCTCTTCGGGTCAGTTTTCAGAGAAAGGGCCCCGCCTACCAGCCCGCCCGCTGCGGCTGCGGTCGCCATGGGAAGAAGAGCCCAGCCTACGTTCATGTCCCCCGCTACTGAGTGGCCGATGAAGCCCATCAACGCCGTAGCAGCTACCATCGCCGACGATGTTCCTACGGCAATCCGCATTGGCACGCCGCAGGCCAGGACCATCAGTGGGATCTTGAAGCTTCCACCTGAGATACCCACCATTCCGGCCACTAGTCCTGTTACCGCCGTGATCGGAATGGCCAACCGTAAGTTCACCGTATAGTCGTATCCGGCGAAGTGCCGACGCCAGAAGCCGAATTTCCTCTTGCTGCCCGTTCTCTCCTGTGGGCTCTGCCCGAGCATGAGAAAACCGGCCAACACCAGTAGGCCGGCGAAGACCAGTTTCAGCGAGCTTCCTGGCAGCCAGTGAGCGAGGTACCCCCCGACGAGCGCCATCACGTCCGTCGGCGGGTCGATCACCAGCGCCAGCTTCCAGTCCACTACTCCCTTAGCGCCGTAGACCAGCAGGGCCGTCAGCGCCGTGCAAACAAGGATCAGCTGACCCGTAGTTGCTGCTTGGTGCATGCTGGATCCGGCCAAGATGAGCGAGGGCACGTAGAAGTTGCCGCCTCCTCGGCCCACCATCGCCGTCACAACGCCAATTCCGAAGACCAGAAGAACGCCGACTGCGGCGCGCATGGGTGCCTCCTTCCGGTCATGGCATCCTCGTGGTCAGTAGCAAAACGACTGGGCGAGTCGTCAACTTGCCCGGGCAAATCTATCATGTGCTTTCTGCAATCGTTCCCTGATCGGCAGGTTCTGCGGGCAGCACTTCTCACACTGCTCACAGTCAATGCAATCCTCGATGGTGGCGTCGAACTCGGCGTACCTTTTCATTCCCTGAGGCAGTTCCCAGTCTATCCGCTCTTGATAGTCCAGCAACTGGAGAATGGCAGGTATGTTGATGCCCTGGGGACAAGGGAGGCAGTACTCGCACCCGTAGCAGTACCCCTTCCCCAGCTTGTCGCCAAATTCGCGCAAGTCTTGGTCTTCCTCCTGCGAGAGAGGTTCGTAGCTTTCAGCGATGGAAACGTTCTGCTCTATCTCGTCCGGCGATTTCACCCCGGTCAGGATCAGCGGCAGCCGCTGGTTGGACAGGGCGAAGCGAAGGCATTCTTCCACCGTGGGCTTTCTGTCTTCATCGGGTGGGCTCAACTCAAACAAACGCCCGTTTCCGAACACCTTCATCACGAATAGACCTACGTCGTGTCGCTCGGCCAGGTCAATGACTTCCTCTTCAGCTTCCCGATTGGCAAGGTTATAAGTTATCAAACCGGCTTCGAAATGATCGCTCCGGATCATCCTTGCTATCAGTTCCCAGTTGTGGCTGGTAAAGCCGATGTGCCTGATCTTGCCTTCTTCTTTGGCCTCTTGCAGGGCTTTCAAGCCACCACCTTTCCGGATGAGCGGGTCGTAGCGCGCCTTGCTCGAAACATCATGGGGCTCATAGAGGTCAATGTGGTCGGTGCGAAGAGCTTCCAGGCTTTCGTCTATGGCTTTCTTCATGCCGTCGTAGCTTGTATCCGGGGTCCGGGAGCTCAGATAAACTTCACCGCGCCGATCCTCCATTACGCGTCCGATCTTGCGCTCGCTGTCCCCATTCCCGTACACCCGGGCGGTGTCTATGAAATTCACACCCAGGTCAAGTGCCCTCGTGATCGTGGCAACGGCCTGCTCGACGCCCACGTTGGGGAGGGTCATCCCGCCAAAACCGATCCGCGAGACCTGCATCTCCGTTCTTCCCAGTCTGCGAACTTCCATCGGTGTCATTTCCTTTGCCTTAAACGTACTGTGACTCGTTTACCGTGTCGTTGTGAAGCTTCGATTACACCGGGGCGTCCCCCATTTCCGCCTGAGGTTCCCTGCCTATGGAGTCCAGCCGTTGGATCGTCTGCTCGGCGACCTCTTTCTCCTTCGCAAAATAGCGCTTCATTCGCTCAATCAGGGCGCGCTTTTCCTCCGCTGTCTCGAAGTGCTTCAGCAAACGCCTCGTCCAGCCCACATTCGCTTCTACTTCCTGGGGTATCCGCTCGCTGTCGTGGCGGACAGCTTCTTGTGGGCATATGTCGTGGCACCGGCCGCAGCGAATGCATTCTTCCTGGTCGATGCGGGCGGACTCAGCCATGACGGACATGGCCCCCACCGGGCACTCCTCGACGCAGACGCCGCAAGCAGTACACATTTCCTCACTTACCCAAGGCATCAATTCCCTCCTTGAACGAGTCTCCCGTAGTCATGTTCGGCTCCCTTTCTGCTGAAAGGGCTCTCGCCAGGCTAGATTCCGGCTTCGTTCGCTTGACATTTATTCTATGACCAGTATAATCTTCTACGAGTCGAAGGTCAACTCCTTGGACTACTAACTTTCGCCACAAGGCTATTTCGATGCGTCAGGAGGCGGTGGTAAAAACTGCAGCGGAAGCCAGCAATAAGGTGAGGACAGCGCCGGACAACGGCTACGACCGGATCAAGTATTGGCTCTGGCGGCGGATTGCCTGGAAAGCTCGTTTCGGCAGGCATGTTTTGGACATCGGCCGTGGCGCATGCGAGCGGGACCGTTTCGTTGCTCGAGAGAACCGCCAGCATGTTCTTGGCGTCGATATCTCCCACGGCAGCTTTCCCGAAGACCACGCCGTGAATAGCGAGTTCAATTGCCGCAGAGCCGATGCGAGGAAGCTCGGCTTTTTAAAGGACGATTCAATCGATGCAGTGGCAAGCCTCTACGCACTGCATGAGATGTAGAAACCAATAGACGTTCTCAAAGAGGCACAGCGAATGGTCCGGCCCGGCGGCGTCATCCTGATCGTGGACTTCCCGAGGGGATCATTGGCGCAGCGGCTGTGGAATGAGAACTGGCATGCCTGGGAGGAGGTGGCCGAAATGTTGAGGCAGGCTGGCTTTGTATACGTAGAATCCAGACTTGTCGCACGAGGACAGCTCATCTGGGCGCAGGGACGGAAGGTACTGACAGGGAGGAACATCCCGTGAAGATCTGTGTCTGCGGAAAAGGCGGCAGCGGCAAGAGCACAGTGACGAGCCTTCTCGCGGCAACACTGAGCAGCAGAGGGGAACGTGTTCTTGTCGTGGATTCCGACGAATCAAATGCCGGGCTTTACTGGATGCTCGGGTTCGACAAGCCGCCTACGCCGCTAATGGAACTTGCCGGCGGGAAGAAGAACATCCAGCGAGCTCTGCGTGCGGGCTTCACTGCCGAGGGCGCATACCAGGAAAAGCCCGTCTTAGCGCGCGAGCAGTTTCGTACGGATGATCTTCCGCCCGGTTACCTCCGATGGAAGGAAGGCATCGGCCTGGTGTGCATCGGGAAAATCCATCAGGCCCTCGAGGGCTGTGCGTGTCCGATGGGTGTGCTGAGTCGAGAGTTCCTCAGGAAGCTCCGGACGGATGACGATGAGGTCGTCGTCGTAGATATGGAAGCGGGCGTGGAGCATTTCGGTCGCGGCGTGGAAACGAGCGTTGACGCAGTGGTGGTGGTCGTCGAGCCTTCGCTGGAGTCGGTCTGTCTAGCCGAGCGCATTGCGGAGCTGACCTCCGGGGCGGGAGCGAAATTCGCAGGAGCCGTTCTCAACAAGGTCGGAAGCGAAGACGCCGTGGAACAGCTTGGGGATGGCCTGAAGCGCCGCGGCGTCGCCGTGCTATCGACGATACCTTTTCGGCGGGAATTCCTTCAAGCTGGGCTGGAAGGAAGGCCACTGGATGCGGCGCCCGTCGCCGGCGAACTTCAGTCACTGTTGGATTCTATTCTGAAGGTTGCCGGAACGGACCCAAGCGATTGAGCAGAAAAGAGGTGTGCCGTGTGCTTGGCACGGGTGGACTTCGTCGGCGAGGAGACGATTGAGCGGGATGGTAGCCTGGCAGAGCTTGCCCTGATTGAGCGCACCCCCGCAGGGCTGAGGTTAACCGATCTGTTCGGGAATGTTACCGAGCTACAGGCCGAAATCCAGAGCATAGACTTCATGGAATCCGTGGTCAGCGTGAAGAGGCGGACGCACTCGCCCTCAGCCAGCTAGCGTCTTTTAACAAGACAAGGTGCGCTGACATAGGAGACGACTGCGTGAAAGGACGTGTCATGACGAGACAGCAGGTCCGAGGGGCGGACTTCCAGGAGCAATTGGGGAGATTGAAGGCCAAGCTGGCCCTCCTCGAAGATGGACTGGCCGATGTCCGCAGACGTATTCAGGAGCTCAGAGCAGCCAGGTCCGTGAAGCGGCATGCCGCAGTGGATCCACTCAGGTGCACCGGTTGCCGCGTGTGTGAACAAGTCTGTCCCGTCGGCGCTATCAGGGTGACTTACATCGCCCAGGTGGACAAAGAGCGCTGCACGGGCTGTGGGACCTGCGTGCAGAACTGCCCGCGGGGAGCGCTTTCGCTCGTCAGGAGGTAGAACTCTGAGGTCCCGGTTGGATGATCCACTCCGGTATCGCAATTGGTAGCGACCGGCGCCCGGTAACTGAAAGGAGAACTCGTATGGCTGCGGTTGTAGACGAGGAGAAATGTGTCGGGTGTGGTGTCTGTGAGGACGTGTGTCCTCAGGAGGCCATCACCGTTTATGACGTCGCCCGGGTAAACGCTGAGCTCTGCACGGAGTGCGGCGTATGCGTGAATGAATGTCCGAATGAAGCCATTTCGCTGCCCGCATAGGAGACCGGCCGTGACAGAGGAGCAGTGCCGGAACAGAGTGCGCTGCACGCTGAGCGACAAGAGCGGGATACTCCGTTTCGACAGCTTCGATATTGTGGATGCCCCTGAGTGCCGCGAGGCGGTGGCCGCGCTGCGCCACTACTTGGTCGGCCGAGCTCTGGCTGAAACGGATACGGGCTACGTTCGAGAGTTGGGTCGTGTGACCCGCCCTCTTTGCGCCCACGTTGTTGCGCAACTGGTGGAGGAGTCTCAAGAGACCTTCATCCACCGCCGCCAATCCGATACAGGAGAGCCTCCGCACCGAAGCGGCACGGGCGTTGAATCCGCATCAAGGCAGCGGCTCGCACCTGACCAGTGAGAAGCAGGCGGCGAACATATATTCGGATCGGCCAGTCCGCAGAAAAGGACAAGTCAGTGGAGGCAGACGACTGGGAAAAACGCATTGAGATGGAAAGAAAGCAGAAGGACCGCTTCTTTGTTTCCCACCCCCAGTCTCCCTTGCCGCGTCAACATCGCCGTGCGTTCCGGGGGCTTGCCTACTGGCCTCCGAATCCCGACTGCCGGTTTGAGCTCACATTCTTTGAGTATTATGACAAGGAAGCCATCGAGGTGGCGGATACCGTCGGACAGAAGCGGAGGTTGTGGCGGTGGGGTCAATTCCGCTTCGAGCTGGCTGGCGAGCAGTGCGCACTGGAGGTCTACAAGGGCGACCCGATCGAAGAGCGGTTTTTTGTACCCTTCAGGGACGAGACCAGCGGCAAGGAGAGCTATGGGGCAGGACGGTACCTCGATCTTGAGCCGGAGCGTCACCTCACGGAGGAGGGCAAATGGATCGTTGATCTCAACGAGGCCTACAACCCCTGGTGCGCCTACAGCGAAGACTACGTCTGCCCGTTCGTTCCGCCGGAAAACTGGCTCGAAGTGCCTATCCGCGCGGGAGAGAAGCAATATCCTCTGAAACAGAAGTAGGGACCGCGGAGATGAGCGGTTTTATCTATCAGTCTGAAGAATTCTGGGGCGAGCTCAAGCACAGTCCACACCACGCCGGAGAGGTTGAATTCCTCCGCTCCGTCTGTAGGCCCGGCAGGCGCGTTATAGAAGCCGGAGCCAATAGGGGCGTTACGGCGGTTGCCTTGGCTAAGTTAGTTGGCAAACAAGGACATCTGCACGCCTTCGAACCTGTACCGGAATACTGCGCAGAGCTGAAGCAGAACCTCTCTGTGAATGGTGTGGTCAATGCAAGTGTCTATCAACTGGCATTAAGCGACCGGCAGGGACGAATCCGCCTCTACAAACATGGAGCAGGAAGCGGCATAACACCCTCACCAAATGCACAGGAGCTGTGGGTACTTGCCACGACAGTGACCGATTTCATTAGGGACGAGAAGATCGGCAGAATCGACCTCCTGCACCTGGACTGCGAAGGCAGCGAGCTGCTGGTGCTCAAGGGCGCGAAAGCTCTTTTGGAGGAACATGCACCGGAAATCTTCTGTGAAATCCATCATCCTTATCTCAAAGAGCTGGGGCAGTCAGTGAGTGATGTCATAACTTTTCTGACGGGAATTGGCTATTACGTTCAGCCGCTTCAGGTGGAAAACATCGGTGCGGAGACCAGCTTTGAAAATTGCTCGCACATATGTGCCCACAAGCCGGTAGAGGACGATGTCAAAGAACTCGAGAGAAAGGTAGCTGACCTCAAGGGACGAATGCCAGCACACTCGATCAATCCTTCCATGATGCAGGAGCTGGAGGAACTTGAGGAACAACTGGAAGCGGCCCGGGAGAACGAGGGACGGTAGAGGGTCTCCTGGTGGCGCCTTGCTCTCTCGTAGAGGAGCCAATCGGGGCATGAGTTATCGCTATCGAGATAAGAGGCTGTCCGGCATACCGTCGGAAAAAGTCCCTGCTGCAAGGCGGGAACTGGAACTCGGAGAGACTGCGACGAGGAGGGAAATCACGGACGCATATCGAAGGCTTGCCATGCGGTGGCACCCCGACGTGGGCCCAGAATCTGATCCGGAAAAGTCCAAGGGGCGTTTCGCCCGCATAGCCGCAGCGAAGCGTTGCCTTACGCACTTCGTCTCGGATTATCGTTACTCCTTCCGACCGACCGACATTAGCCGCGACCAGGAAGATCCCGAGCAGCAAGTCCCGTGGCGATTTGAGGACCACCCGAGACTACCAGATCAGAAAAATAAAACAGGGGAATTGGACAAAGCATCCTTAGCTGTAACTGTCCGGCTGGCGGCAAATATTCTCGGCCTCGGCGAAGCGGCTTCGCTGACCGAGATTCGTCGTGCCTATCGTCAGTTGGTGCTTCGTTGCCACCCTGACCACTTGCCGGCTGGCGAAGGGCTGCAGGAAACACCTCTTTTCCAGGACGTCCAGCGAGCGTATGAGATTCTGACTCGCTATGTGGAAAGCTACCGCTACTCCTTCCGGCCGGAGGATATCCGCCGGGATCAGGAGGGGCCGGCGGATCACCATATCCGCCAGTTCGGCCGTGACCCGAGCTGGGAGCTTTAAACGCGCAAGGGAGGATGTGCTCTGTTACGCCGCACGTGCTTTTCCTTGCTTGCGACATCAGTGCAGAGGTCGGGGGGCCGCCCTGCGGGATCCTGCTACGTGCAGAAGCAAGGCGCTTGCCAATACGATCCGAGAAGAAATATTACGGTAAAGGTGTTTCGGGATGTGCTACCTGTGACGGATTCTTCTATAAGGACAAAAAGGTCGTCGTGCTAGCAGACGGAAATTCGGCGATGGAGGATGCACTGTTCCTCACCAGGTTCGCCGCAAAGGCGACTATTGTTCACAGGCGCGGCTACTTGCGGGCCGATGCGATCGAGGTGAACAAAGCTAAAAAGAGTCCAGAGATCGAACGGATGATACCGTGGGGTCTGGGCGAGGTACGGGGGAAGGGCTTTGTCACCGGCGGAAGACTGCGGAATACTGAGTCAGGTGAGAGGCTTGAGGTGGAATGCGAGGGCATTTTCGTTGCGATAGGTCACGACCCGAAAACGGATGCATTCGAGGATGTTGTCGAGACCGATGAGAAGGGCTTCATAATCGTTCAGCCCGGAAGCACAACGACGTCGACGCCGGGTGTTTTTGGTTGTGGGGATGTTTGCGACCGCCAGTACAAGCAGTCAGTCGTGGCCGCCGGACAAGGCTGTGTGGCCGCAATGGAGGCTGAACGGTATCTCGGTGTCAGGGAGTGATCCCCTGACCCGGTAAGCAGTGTGGCGTGGAATGGACCTTGGCGATGAACGTGGAAGTCGGTAACCACTGATAAGGAGGCGTCATGAGCAAGGTGGTGGAAGTGACCGATCAAACTTTTGAGGAAGAAGTTCTCGGATCAAAGCTGCCAACTGAGGTGGATTTTTGGGCGCCTTGGTGCGGGCCGTGCCTGATGGTGTCTCCCATATATGACAAGCTTTCGGAGGAGTATGACAATTTCAAGTTCTGCAAGATCAATGTGGATGAAAATCGCGAATCAGCGAGAGAATACCACGTCATGAGCATACCTATGCAGATGTTCTTCGTTGACGGAGAAAAGATCGATGAGCTGCTTGGAGCAGTTCCGGAGCAGGTTATCAGATCAAAGGTTGAGGAGGTCATCCGCAGGTTTTCAACAGAGTAGAGAGGAAGACTCAAGGTTGTCCTGTCGGCATGGGTTGAGCAGAACGGGGGGGATCCGGAGAAATTCAGGAGGGAAATGAAAGGTTGGCCAAATTACTGAGGCAGTTATGGAGACGAGCAGATAGTGGTCCAAGAATCCAGCGTTCAGTTGGCCCAGTTAACATCAGATTTCAAGCTTGAATAGGCTGGGGAGGCCGATTGTGTGGCCCTCATCACAGACGTGCCGGTGCAGGAGAGGGACGAGTGCTGGGTATCGAACAACAAAGAGCAGTTCTATGACAAACAGAACATGCTCTTAGATGAGGCTGCTGGATCGCAAGCGAAATCGCTGATCAAGCATCGGTGATAAGGAGCTGGTGCGGTATGGGAGAAAGGAGCCTCGCGCGACCAAGAGGAATTCCTCGCTCAATAGACGTGATCGGTCGGGCTTTGGGCCGTGCGAGTCAGTTCGTCCGACGACAGAAGCCAAACTACCGGGTGACCGCCACACGCGCTGCGTCGAGTAGCTTCTTGGTCGGCCTGACATCCCAGTACGACTCCATCTACGCCATAGCGCTTGGTGCGAGCCCGATCCAACTCGGGGCGCTGAACAGCGTCAAAGGGGGCGCAAGCGCGATCATGTCTGCCCCCACGGGATGGCTTGTGGACCGTTACGGCGTGAAGGGCTTCTATGTGGCCGGAATCGCGCTGGTGGCCGTCGCCGCGGCGATATATGGCGCTGCGCCGGACTGGCGTGCGCTTATCCCGGCGGTCGTGCTGATCTCACTCTCTATGCGGTTCACGGGTACCGGGTGCAGCGTACTCTGTGCGGATCAGCTCGAGAATCGCGACCGGGCGACAGGGCAGAACGTGTGCAGTTCCATCGCGTCCCTTTTTCTCGCTCTGTCCCCCATGATCGCCGCCGTGCTTGTGACAAAGTCTGGCGGGCTGACTGCCGATGGCTTGCGAGGGCTGTATTACATCAAATTCGCCGGCTACGGTTTGATCTTGGCCTACGTGGCGGCCCGATTGCGGGAGCCCGTCCGGCTGAAACTCGCGCAGGAGCAAGATAGGGTCGGGGTGCTTGGCGATTTTCGCCGGATTTTCCAAAATGCGCCTCACCTGAAAAGGTGGGTTGCTGTCGCCTGTCTCTCCCAGCTCCCATTAGCCATGACCTTGCCTTTCATGCATCTGTTTGCTAACCAAGTCAAAGGTGCGGAACAGTACGTCTTGAGCATGATGAGCGTCGCGATGGTGGTGGCTCACATATTGTTTGGCATCCCACTGGGAAGGCTGGCCGACCGTCTGGGGCGCAAGAGAATCATCTACCTCCTTACGCCACTGTGGTATCTGTCCGCCATCGTGCTTGTGCTGGCGCGCGGGCCCGTGGGGCTCGTCCTGGCCGGGGCACTCTGGGGCTTCTACCCGATTATGACCGTTGTAACGAGTTCCATGAGCCTGGAGCTTGTGCCGTTGCAGTGTATGGGGCGATGGAGTGGCCTGCTGGGCATTTTCGCTGGGGTCGTGACAGTTCCGGCACCTCTGATCGGGGGGGTGATCTGGCGGCATTTGGGCCCGGCATACGTCTTCATCATCCCGCTTGCGCTCGACATGGCTCTGCGGCTCCCATTGCTCGCGACGATTCCGGAGACTTTGTGGAAAGACGACGTCTAAATGGCGGACGCCGTTATCACGGGGGCGACCCAGGCACAGAGGCGCCTCTGCTCGGACTAGTGAAGCGACGCTATTTTGTGGCGGGAGGCAGGCAGCACGAAGGTCGTGATTCTCGGCGCGGGGAGCTAAGCTGGGGAAACGTCCGTTACGACCAATACTGCCGTGCTTGTCCCCCAAAGGAGTGAGAGAGCCAATTACATTGATTGCGACATGCAAGCCATAGGCCCAGCCGGCTGTACGGCAATGAACGCCATGACCTATCTTTGGAGCCAACTTCCGACCGGGTCCGTGGAGCGCATCGTCGGTTCCCGATTCTGTTAAGGAGAGCAGACAGGAAGGGGGCCGGGCAACCCGGAGGCCTCTCGAGGAGCGAACACATGGCAAGGCTAGACGAGGCGCAGATCTCAAAAGCAATCCTGGAGGCATATCACGAAAAGTTGGTTGACCGGATTGTAAGCGACGTACTGATCGTGGGGGCCGGAGCGTCGGGACTCGCGGCGGCGATCTATCTTACCATGCGGAATTTGAAAGTGGCCGTATTGGAGAAGCGTTTGTCGCCTGGCGGGGGCATCTGGGGCGGCGCAATGGGAATGAACGAAATAGTGGTACGGGGTGACGCGTTGTCCATCCTGGCCGAGATACGGGTCAGGTCCCGCAAAGTCCGCACGGGGGTATATAGCGTCGATGCCATGGAACTGGCATCAGCTCTTTGTCTCAAGGCGGTACAGTCTGGCGCCGTGCTGCTCAATCTGATGACGGTGGAAGATGTGTGCGTGCATGAAGGGAGAGTGTGTGGTGTCGTGGCGAATCGCACGATGATTCACGAAAGCCTCCCCGTTGACCCCGTTACGTTCATGGGCAAGGCGGTGGTGGATGCCACGGGGCATGAGGCCGCGGTCGTGAAGTCCCTCCAAAGGCGTGGATTATTGAGAGGCGCGCGAGGAGCTTCGGTGACGGGCGAAGGCCCACTGGACGCCGAGGCAGGAGAAAAGTTCGTGGTCGAAAGGGTCACAGAGGTGTATCCGGGCCTCTGGGTGACCGGGATGAGCGTTTGCGCGACGTTCGCCGGGCCGCGCATGGGTCCAATCTTTGGAGGCATGCTTCTCTCGGGCAAACAGGTTGCGGACAGAATTGCGACCGCGCTGAAAGGATCCCCATAGAGGCCCTCGAGACAGGCGAGCCCGTGCGCGGTCTTGGAGAAAGGAATCCTCGTGGACGATGAGGCGGATGAAACGGAGATCGTCATGTCAAGAAGGTGGGCTTGCTTAAGCAAGTAGTCGGCAGGCAGTGGGCCGTAATCAGATTCGACTCACAAACGAGTCAGGATGATGAGAGAAGTTGTCAAGACGGTCGGAAAAGAGCTGCGCGTACATGCGCCCTTCACGCTATTCGGCACGCTAACGGGCGTCGCGATCATGGCGATATTGGTGACGGCACACGTGCCGCGTTCTGTGTCCCGGGGACTTTTCTGGACCCTTCACCCTTTTCACGTGGTCTTGAGTGCCCTGGTCACGGCCGGAATGTACAGACGGCACAGTGAGGGGAAGCTCTGGGCCACCATCGTGATCGGTCTCGTGGGCTCCGTCGGCATCGCTACCTTGAGTGACTGCCTCATCCCCTACCTGGGAGAGTTGCTGCTGAACTTGCCGGGCAAGGGCGCGCACATAGGATTCATTGAAAAGTGGTGGCTTGTCAGTCCCCTGGCCTTGTTCGGGATTGGGATAGCGTATTTCAGGCCTCGAACCAAGTTCCCTCATGCCGCACACGTGCTGTTGAGCACGTGGGGTTCGCTCTTTCATATCACCATGGCACTTGGGGCGAACGTGGGTGTGTTCACGGTGATTGTCATTGGGATATTCCTGTTTGCCGCCGTATGGATACCCTGCTGCACCAGCGACATCGTGTTCCCGCTGCTTTTTTCCAGGGAGTGATAATGACGGAACTCCTTGGGTACTGGCTATGGAGAAGGAGAAGGGCTTTATAGGGGTCGAATCACGAAACAGAGCGAGACCATGGACATAGAGAAATTGAAGAACGAAATCGACCAGCTCAAGAAAGAACGAGAAGCCATCATCCTTGCCCACAATTACCAGCGCCCGGAGGTCCAGGACGTGGCCGATCATCTGGGCGATTCGCTGGACCTGAGCCGGATCGCCGCAAGGACAGATGCGAAGGTCGTCGTCTTCTGTGGGGTGCAGTTTATGGCCGAAACGGCGGCGATGCTTTCACCTCAGAAGACGGTTCTTCTGCCCGTGCGAGAGGCGGGTTGCCCGCTGGCAGATATGGCAACGGCCGAGCAGCTCCGGCGGAAACGAGAAGAGTATCCCGATGCGGTCGTCGTGGCTTACGTAAACACTTCCGCCGCGGTGAAGGCCGAAAGCGACATCTGTTGCACATCTGCTAACGCAGTGGACGTGGTGCGTTCGATTGAGGGCGATAGGCCTGTATTGTTCGTTCCCGACAGGAATCTGGGGCACTATGCAGCTCAACAGACGCATAGAGAGGTGATTCTGTGGGACGGGTGGTGCCCCACCCATCTCAGCCTTTCCCCGGTGGATGTGGAACGGTGCCGGAAGCTATATCCGGAAGCTGCCGTTATGGCGCATCCGGAATGCTCTCCGGAAGTGCTCAAAAGAGTCGATAAGGTCGCTGGGACATCAGGGATGCTCCGATATCCGGGGGGATCGACGACGCAAGAATTTGTCGTGGCCACTGAGAGCGGCATGGTCTACAGGTTGCAGAAAGAATATCCGGAAAAGAGATTCTATCCCGCCACGGAGCATTTCATTTGCCCGACGATGAAAATGACCACTCTGGAGAAAATCCGAATCGCGCTCCGGGACATGAAACATGTGGTCAGAGTCCCGGAGGAGATTCAGGATAAAGCGCGGAGGGTGCTGGAAGCGATGCTGACCGTGACGGCCTCACCTCGTCGAGCAAAATAGCATCGGGAGACACGATGAAAACGTCTGTGCACCGATACGGTATCTGGGTTTTTGACAAATGCCCAACTGATAGGCGAGGTGCGCAGGATGTTATGTGTAGGAGTGGATGCTCAGCGTGCGAGTTCGCACATCACGACTATGGACAAGAAAGGTGCCGATCAAGGGGCGGACCACTAATCAGGAGGAGGGCAGGCCGCCAGCGCAAGGTCTGCAGGACCGGCTTGTCCTCGAGAAGTTGGACGTCCGAAGCGCGAACAAAGACGCCGCCGTCGCTTTCAACTCGCGTCATCATGATTGTCCCCTGGCTGCCGCCTGCTTCCCGATGAGGCGTTGGCGTTGAAAAACTCACGGGGCCCTCGGTTGCACCCTCCGCGTTTGGCAAAGACCTTCGTATGAGGTGACGGAAGGATTCGGTCCTTTGTCTCATGCGGCGCGTGTGATCCTCTGTCCCCTTCACCTACAATCTAGCGGACCGAAGTGAATCAGCAACTAGGTCAGCTTTCAACTGATACGGATTGGGATCAGGCACTGGCATATGGTCGCCGTGGAAGTGACTTATCACCACATCCGTCGCATCCTTCAAAGCTGCCTCAATATCCCGGCGAACCCGTTCGCCGACAGCCACCTGAATCGGATGAGGAAGTAATGCGCCGCGCCGGTAGCCCAGGGCAACGCCAGGATCGAACACGATTGTGCGACCACCGGTCCTCACGAGGCAGCAAAGGCCGCGGACGCCGAGTGATTCAATCCCTAGGATTTCGATTTGCATGGTTCACAACGGAAGCGGTCAGCAGCGAACTTGCCACCATGAACACCGTCAGCACGATGGTGAATAGCCACCCGAAGTACGCTACTACGAACGGCAGCAGGGCGGGTTTCACGGCGCGACAGCACAGGAAGTTGGCGATGTGAAAATCAGAAGCGCCTTTTGCTTCAAGTTCTTTCAACAGCGGATACCAGGCGTAGATCGGCCCCATGGACAGGACGCCGGCGGCCGTCGAAAGGATCACGCCTCTCGTTTTCTTCGTCCCCCCCAAGAGGCGCTTGACGTGAGCAGGTCTGACGAATGTGTTCAAAGCGGCCATTGCTGCAAGGGCGATAAATAGGGCCGGTGCTATCTGCCGGCAGACGTGGTAGCTCGCCTTCAGTGCTTCAAGGCCGTGCGTCGGACTGAACAGCCATAGCAAACCATAGATGAACACGACGGCTGAGGGAAATGCGACAAGGCGTATCATCCGCGCAATAGGCGCTGCCCTATTCGTATGACCTGCTCCTTGCGGCTTTTTCACGTGATCAACCCGACCAGAACGGCTGTGCAGAGCGCAACGGGAATCGACAAAGCAAACGCCACTAGTGTCCTTATGATGGCAAAGCGCGCCCCCAGAGCAGATACTTCGACAGGCAATTGGACCAGACCTACACTAACCCAGGTGAAAATGAACGCCGTCACGCCAGCGAGACCTACACCCGCGTCAAGAAGCCCCTTCCCAATCACATAGCTATTGACCGCGTTGCCTGCAAGGACACTGCCGAAACAAGCTCCCCACAGGGTGTCAAGAAACCCGTTGCCAGAAAAGACTGAAGCGAGCAGTTCCTTCGACACGAATGTCTTGAAAAGTCCTATGAGCAATACCACCCCCGCCAGTGTCGGGAGCATCGTGGCAACCTGGTGTAGGGACCGCGCGAGAGCTGAGACGATGCGGTCTGACGCGCGACGTTTCTCACGTTCGCTTCGCCCCTTGCTCAAGTACTCAACGATCGCCTCTCGGACAGTACCTTTTGCGCCCCGGACGGCTTCGACGCCGTTGTCCTGTAGGGTCGTGGCAAGCCGCGGGGATATGTACATTGCCAATACTACATCCACCTCTCTCTGCAAAGCGGACACCACAACGGCCACTCCTCTGGCCGAGGCCGACGAAGGGCTTGGGATTGCTTCAAATGCCATCGTGTCTGTATCGACAACTACCAGGAAGGCGCAAGTTCCCAGCCTTGTGTCAAGCGGAGAGTCGAGGGTTGGCTGGACTGCTGCCACGGCGATCTTCATAAAGAGATCCCCTCCATAAATCGGCCGGTCCTTCCCGGCGGGTCAAGCTGACGCTCAGCTGGCTTCCCCGGATATTACTTCACTCAGCGCGCTCTGAAAACGAAAAACTGCCGCGGTGATTCCACTGAACACCTCGGCTACGAAAGGCCATCGCTTTTGCTCACGAGAAGCGAGCGCGATCACGTTTCGGAGCAAGATTAGGGTTCCCAAATCCCGGGGAGTTACGCCAGCTTCGATGCCGCCCTCGGGATGCAGGCTGAAAATGACGACCGCAACCCACCCCCCATAATAGTCTGGGGACAGGTCTCGCAGAACGATATTGTCACAATCACTAAGAGCTGATGGTCTCGCACCATCGATGCTCCTCCGCAGTGTCAGACAAGCGGTGGTCCTCCAGCCTGTATGCGCGGGCGGCCGCGCGGCCAGCGTTGACGCAGCTATTGCCGCATACCAAGGTGTCACGTTAGGCGGCTTCTCGGCCGGGAGCTGTTCCAAAGGGTGGACGAGAACCGCCGCACGATCTACTTCAACCATACCTCTGCCTGTTGGGTCATTTCGCTCTGGATAAGGGCATTTCCCTCTTACTACCCGGTCGCTACGCACTACGCCCCTTGAGGACTGGCTGATTGCGTTCTCATCCGGTAAACTGTATCTGCCAATGGCCGGTATCAGTCCCTAGGTCCGAGGTGAATGACGGTGAATCCAACGCGCACAGACATTGTTGGCATAAGCTTTCACGAAGATCCCCCAGCGGGGCTGGGGCGCTCCACGGCAGAAGATAAGCACTGCTGCTTCGTCGGCATGGCTCGTGAGAAACCGCCCTTCTATGTCCCGGCGCAGAATATTAGCTGTCCCCTTGCCCGTTTCCACCTGGGCATCGACAAGCCAGACATTCGAGACTTGGCCAAGACGCTGGTACGTTGGAGCGACGCCCTCAACGAACAGATAGGGGCCGAGTTTCTGACAACGGCTTATCGTCTCGATCGACCTTACAATTACATTGCTTACTTCGGCCACCCAACGAGCGGCCTCAGGGCCGATGTGGTAATCACCATATGTAACGCGAGAGGCGCTCAACGAATGGTCCAAAGATATTCGTCGGCGACGGGCGAGCGGGTCAATTCACCCGTTTCCGGTATCGGGGCTGCTTGTGGCGGATGTACGGCGTATGTATTGCAGAAACAGACACCGACGGTATCAGTTGGCTGCAATGGATCAAGGCCGGGGTTGAACCTGACGGAGGACCAGTTGTTACTGGCAGCGCCATCGGATTCTTTGATGGCGAAGTTGATGATGGGAGGATGACGGGTTTTGCTGTGAGTTTGGCAATCGCTTCTCTTGGTACTGGAAGGCTGCTTGATGCGGTTCTAGCCATACTTCGTCGGACACCAAGCATGCGCTCGGAACTTTGCTGCTTACGGGTGCTGCAGTGAACCATGCGCAGCCCGTAAAAATGCCCGGAGCCAGTTGAGCTTTGGTGCGGGCGGACGAGGCACTCCACTGGATAGCCTAGCGACAGCAGGCATCCTCGGGAAGAAGCGCATTCAGAGACCAGATTGTCGCAGACTTCCCCGAATCTGGTAGAGGGGCGCGTCACTCGTTTTGCAGAGGTGGCTAGTTGGAGAAATGACAGCGCCAAGAGGGTTCAGCGTTGCAGCAATGGTGAAGTTCGTTGCGGGCCGCGTCGATCCGCTCGCAGAAGGTCGAGTAGAGGTCTTGGAGGTCTCAAATGAAGCCATGTAGATGGTATGACGGAACCTCCGCCATAAAAAGGGCATCCGACGAAGGGAAGATAGCGAAGGAATGGGTCGAGAATTATTGCTGGAACGGTGGCAAGGGGTGCGTCAGGAAGAAGAGGTTTGAGGAAGAGGGATATGTATCTCCAGGATACGTTATGCCTGACGGAAGTGTAGATGAGAAATTGCGAGCTGAACTGGAAGCGAGGTAAGGCCGCAGTGATCCGCTTCCAGCCGTCGCTGATCGAATGCTGGCTGGCAGAGCCAAGTGAGCCTGCATTCGGGGGAGAGCCAATGATGAGATAGGATCTGGTGCCGGTTCTTGAGGTGTGCCGTCTCGGCCGTACGTGTTTCCTTATGTACGTTGGAGAGGGCCTATGGACGTGGATCGGCTGGAAGAAGAAATCAAGGCGCTGGAAAACAGATCGCAGAGATGAAGGCCGCGATGCCCGCTCACGAGTCCTCCGGAGCGCACACCATGAAGCTGCTGAACCTGGAGGATGAGCTGGATGAGAAGAGCCTTGAAGGATCGCTTGCGAAGTAGGAAGTCGTCAAATCCTGGTGGTAGTGGGAATATCCTGTAAGAAATGCCTGAGACGGGACTGAAGCCCAGCGCAAGAAGCCTTGGCTGCGATAAGCGTAACAACTGTCCACCCCCTCAGGCCAGCGGCACAGACTCATCCCCTGCGGGGCGGCTAAGGCAGTGGGCCCTGCAGGATTCGAACCTGCGACACGCGGATTATGAGTCCGCTGCTCTAACCACTGAGCTAAGGGCCCGTGTGCCGACTGGCGCTTGGGCACTCTGCTTGCTCACGCGATGCGTGGCTGCCCGTAGCGCCCGACGTGAAATATAGCACCACTTTTCGCTGCGTGTCAAGCTGCGGCGTTGCCCTGCGGGGCGACTCTTCACACCCTGCGCCAGGTCTCTGCGCGGACGCCCGGTGCACCCAAAAGATGCGAGCCCACCTCGAAAGATGGGCTCGCTACAGTCTCGAGGGACTCCTGGGCCAGGCACTATGGAACCACTAAGACCCTGACCGCATCTGTGTCCGTGGCACCCCTGACGCTTCTTGCGTTCGCTTCGAAGACCAGGACAGTCCCCGGGCGAAGCCTGGGGACGCGAAATCTCGTCGCGAATCTCGCCCTCTCGCGGGACCGTAATCTGAAATCCCAGCGTCCCAACCTCGCCGCGAAATATCTGGATTCGACCGTTAGCGAAACCGTGACCTTGTCCGCAAGGCGTCCGAGGTTCACTACTTGCCCCGCGACGAAAACTATCTCGCCCGGGGCCGCTTCTTGGGGTCTGGCCCAAAGTTCGACATCGATTGCCGGCCTTGGCCGCACGGACGTAATCGCGTCCTCCTCGGCCAATACCGGCATCATCGCAACGCAAAGGAGTAATGCTGTCAACGTCACAAGCCTCTTGGTCATGTTCCAGGTTGCTCCTTTCTTACCGCCAAAGCCTTGATCCCCCTAGGTCGGAACGCGCGCTTGGAACCGATCACCCCCTTCCGAACCGTATGCTCCTTGACTACGTAATAGACTCAAGAACCATAACAGTTGTCAGCGCTTTTCCGCCAGGAATTTCTCCAGTCGCTCTCTATTCTCAACTCCTCTTTTTTACGATCAGTGAATGGTTTTATTCCGCTGTCTTCTTATCGTTATCGCCACACGGCTTGCGAGTGATTGAGGCGGCGCCTATAATGGTCTCCTCTCAACGGCGCGTGTTCCCCCATGGCTGTCGCCGGGCGGAGCCGGATGCGACTGGGATTCGTGGTCATCGTTGCATATTCGGCGCTGGCAGTCCCTTGTCAGGGTCAGGAAGTTGTTCTGGACGCGGTGCGGGCCGATGCCCCCCCGATCCTTGATGGGGCCTTGCGTGATCCTGTTTGGACGAAGGCCGTACCGATAGAGGGCTTCTTTTCCCAACGCTACGGACGCCCGATCAGCGAGAGGACTACCGCCTGGATAGCGTACGACGACACGCACGTCTACGCCGCGTTCTACTGCTACGGTGACCCGGCCCGGATTCGCGCGTTCCAGCGGAAGCGAGGAGGCTCATTCTCGCGTGATGATCATGTGGCCCTCATGCTCGACACGTTCTGCTCCGGCGGGCCAATGTACAAGTTCTATGTGAATCCTTTGGGAACTCAAGATGATTCCATGCCTGGGGGCAGCGCCGCCAACGTCCGTTGGCGCGGCGATTGGGAAGCCGCAGCGAGAATCGTTGACGACGGCTGGGTCGCTGAAATGGCCGTTCCGTTCAGCATTCTCCGATACCCGGAAGGTCAGCGTCAGTTCCAGGTGTCCCTCTCTCGCACTATCCATGAGAACTTGGAGACCGCCTACTGGCCCGCTGAGGCGTACCTCGGGGACGCCCGCGGTGCTTGTATTTGGAAGGGGCTGGAGCTTTCTTCGCCCCGGCGGCCTTGGTACGTTATGCCTTACGGCGCTCTGGACTGGCGCGCGACCGCAGCTGATGCCTATTTCGGCGTGGACGTGAAAAAGAACTTCGCCAGCGGCCTGTCACTTGCTTTGACCTATAACCCCGACTTCGGCAACATCGAGGGAGATGTGGTCGGGCTGGATTTTTCGTACGTCGAGAAGGCGGTGGCGGAAACACGGCCGTTTTTTCTAGAGGGCTCAGGATATTTTCCCGACCGTAAGTTCTTCTATACGCAACGGGTTGGAGAGGTCGACTTCGGTGCAAAGCTTTTTGGAAAGCTGGGCGACGCAGAAATCGGCTTTCTCGATGCTGTCAGCCCCGACAGTCGAAACGACGCCGTGCTCTCGTTGGGATACGACCTCACCGAAGTGTTCGACGTACACCTGGACGCAGTTATGAGAGCCGAATCAGGTCTAACTAACACGGTTGGGAACGTTGAGTTAAGCGCGCGTCAATTCAGCGGCGCGCACGAGTACGTTGCCGTGGGTGGTTATGGGCTCAGCGGGACGGAGGGAGAAAGCAGCGGGCACGCTGCGTACTTTCAAGTCTCACGAAGCAGGCCGCGGGGAATCACCGGAGTCAGTGTGAGCCTCAAGTTTGAGGAAATCTCGCCTGACTTCAACGCAATGAGCGGGTTTGTTCCTGAGAAAGACATTCGAGGCGGCTTGGGATACGCGGGGTATTCTCAGGCTTATGACTGCGGGAAGATCGAGGACTGGTATACATCCCTCACCCTCTCGCAGTACGACCGAACGGACGGCGACTTCTTCCATCGGGACATCCAGCTCAAGGCAGGTATGGACTTCCGCGATTGGCTCGGATTCAGCCTGGGGTACTTCGGCAGCAACCGGTCTGTTACAGAAAAGACTCACCACGATGGCGTCTGGTCCGTTGACGTTGCCTGGAACCGCCACTCATACCGTAAGCAGGGCGCGTTAAAGTTCGATTACGGGAGGAGAGCGTCTCAAGACTACCTATTCGCATCCCTCAAGCAGGAGTTCCTCTGGTCCGACAAGTTCTCTCTCGAGGGGCGTCTGCAGCACAGGATCCTTAGCGGGGACACGACCGACGAGGATAGTCAGGGCATTTTTTCATTCAACTATGATTTCACGCCGGAGATTGGCATCTCGGGCCGCGTTGTCGCGACCCAGAGTAATACTAACGGTTATCTGGCGTACAAACAGAGGACCCGGAAAGGGCTCGACCTTTTTGTTTCCGTGGGCGACCCCAACGCAGAGGAGTTCACCGAGAGGGTCGCCGTCAAGCTGACAGTGTGCCTCGAAATCTGAAGTCGCTTTCCCTCGGTTTGCGTATCTGGTAATCTAGAATGCGCTCGAGC
>CAZBND010000002.1:81535-167953 GCA_964493415.1 uncultured Planctomycetota bacterium
TACATTTTAGGTTTGGCGCTCCTGATCTTCTTGACGGCAAGATTGGGGAAGAAACCCCCTACCACAAAGTAGAGAGAGTCGCCGGCGGCGAATCGTGGGGACGGCTATGAGGAAGAGTAAGGTTCTGCTGCTCTGCATTCACAATAGCTGCCGAAGCCAAATGGCCGAGGGATTCATGCACGCGCTTCGCGGCGATGAGTTCGACCCCTATTCCGCGGGGAGCGAACCGACCGAAGTCCATCCCATGGCGGCGGAAGTTATGGCGGAAGCCGGGATCGATATTTCGGGTCAAAAGGCCAAGAGTGTGGAGGAGTTGGGCCAGTCAGGCTTCGACTACATTGTCACCCTGTGCGGCGAGGAAGAGGGCACCTGTCCGTTCGCTCCCGGCTCAGGGAAGAGAATGCACGTGCCTTTTCCCGATCCTGCAATGGCGTCCGGAAGTCCCCAAGAAGTGATGGGCGAGTTCCGCCGCGTCCGGGACATGATCAAAGCTTTCGTTCTGTCCTTTCCAGAATTGCCCAGTTCCTAGAGGTTACAGATGGAATTCATGACTGCCCCTCTTGAGCACATGAGAGCCGCGACACCAATACGCTTCGAAGTGCTCTCAACGCCGGAAGATGTCTGGCGGGACTTCGCAAAAGTAATGGCGAACGCGATAGAAGACAATAACTCGCGGGGCCGCCGAACGACATTCATTATCCCCGTCGGCCCCACGGGTCAGTTCGGGATGCTGGCTGAAATGTGCAACAAGGAGGGAATTAGCTGCCGCAATGTCGTCACCTTCAACATGGACGAGTACTGCTTCGAGGACGGCCGGCCCGTGCCGCCGGACCACCCGATGAGCTTTCGCGGTTTCATGCAAAGGGAATTTTTTGACCTGCTCGACCCTTGCCTGCGCCCGCCGGAGGGCAACCGCGTGTTTCCGGACCCCAAGCGCCCGAGCGCCCTCCCAGATCGCATAGAACATGAAGGCGGGGTGGACATCTGTTTCGGTGGAATCGGCATAAACGGACACATGGCGTTCAACGAACCCCCTGAGTCCGGCGAGGTGGTCAATGTCGAAGACTTCCGCGCCTTCACGGTCAGGGTCGTAAGCCTCGCGCGCGAAACCCGAACCATAAATGCCGCCTTCGGCGCGGCAGGTGATATCGCCGCAGTCCCTTCGAAGGCAGTCACGATCGGGATGCGGGAGATTCTTGAATCCCGAACTTGCCGGTTTTACTTGGACTGGCCATGGCAGGCTGCGGTAGTCCGCCGCGTGTTGTTCGGTCCGGTTACTCCCGCCTGCCCCGCTTCGTACCTTCAAACCCATCCTGACGCCAAAATCACCATGCCCGCCCACACCGCCCGCCCACCTTGTTCGTCACCGAGTTGAGTCTCCGTCCGTCTTCTTTCAGAACCGGTCCACATGCCACACATGCGCGTGGCCGACCGGGAACAGCACCTCCAGCGGCCTCCTCAGAGACCGCGGTATCACCACTCCCTCCTCTTCGGCGACTTCTTCGATGGAGCGGTAGCCCATGACTAGCTGGATCAAAAATTTCTCAAGGATTGTGGCCGCGCCGCCTTGCCTCCGCTTCTTCGGAGCCGCCACTGTTACCTGCCCTCTCTCGATGTCGAGTCTTGCCGTCCCAATATCTGTCTTCAGCATTAGCGCGAGTTTGTCCCTGGCGAGTTCCGACTTCCTTATCCGCGCTCCCAGCTCTTGCGAGATGCCGCCAAGCAGGTGACCGAGATCGATCGCCCGCATCATCTGATACTCGCCCCGTCCCCATATCGATTGGCCCCCGCAGATCACGACTTCCCTTATGACGGCGTGCTCCGGCGGGCCCGTCAGATCGAGAGTGTGGAAACCCTCCGAATGCGCCCGCCGTCCCAGCCCGGCAAGGAGGAATTTGGCTGAACTGCTGCTCTCAGCGCCGGAGTCATCGACGCGCAGCTTCTCTCCCCTGGACCACCGTTTGTTGAACCTTGCGTACCCGATGAGGTGCCCTTCCTTTTCCGCGACCAGCCACACCCCTTGCTTCAGCGCAAGCTCCCAATCTCGCCGGGAACGCAGCATCGGACCGGTCTGCCCTTTGATTGACCGGTCATAGAGTCGGGACATGGCCGAAATGTCGCTTTGCCTCGCCTTTCGCACTCGCCCATCCGCGGCAGCCCTTCTCGCTTGTCGCGTGAAAATCTCAGCCCTGAATTCGGGTATGGCGCTTTCGTAACCGCACTTGCGGTAAAGTTCGTGCGCCCCGCTGAACAGCATCGAAGCCGCGTATCCCTTCTCCCTCATGCACCGGATGGCATCCTGCATCAATGCAAGCGCGCAACCTTGGTGACGGTGCTTCGGATGGGTCGACACGCCGCCCACTCCGCAGACCCTGATCACGGCCGATCCCACCCGCATCTTCTTGTCGATCAGGGCCGCATGGCTTACTATTTTTCCGTCTTTCCTGCAGATGCGGACCATGTCGTCCGGCAGCGTAGATCTGTCTTTTCCTTGCCGCTCAATCCCTTCCCAGAAGCCCGAGAAGACGCCCACCGACATCTCCAGCGCCGCGCGCCTTTCTTCTTCGGACGTAACGTGACCGATTTCGACCGACTCGGCCGCTCCCTTTTTCCTCTTAGCCATTCGCCTCCGCTTCCTCGGGGTCCAGGTGCCTGGTTGACTCGTCGATCCGGACGTTGAAGAGGGCCAACGCGTTCTCCCGCAGTATCATGCGACCCAGATCGAGCGCGGTGCGCATCGAAATATAGTCGTCATCCACCGCATCCGCAAGCGTACGCGCCACGGTGTCTCGCCCGAAGGCCGCAGTGCCGTATCCCTCCTCGGGCGTATGCGCGTCACCTCCCCAAAGCAGCTTCGAGCACGGAACCGTCTCCATCCATTCTCGCAGGTGTCTCGTGGTGGCCGACGGCGAGATCACCGGCATCCAGCAGAAATCGAGGTATACGTTCGGAAAGCTCTTCGCCAACACCCCGATCTCGCCGCAGAACGGATACCCGCCGTGGAAGACGTCGAACTTCACCTCGGGATACGTGAAGAACATGTTCTCCAGGTGAAGGGGATTCGACTTCTCCAGGTAGTTGCCCGTTCCCGCCTGGATTCCCGTGTGCACCTGCACGACCAAATCGAGCTCTCGACACTGCCTCACGATCTCGTGCGCGACGAAGTCCTGCAATTTCACGAACTCCAGCGCCGTTCTCTCTTCGTCCGGCTTGTTGAACAGCCTCCTCGCCTCCTCTTTCGGCACGTCTTCAAAACGAAGCGCCCTAAAGTACGCGATCGGTATCTTCACCCCTATCGTCCCCGTGTCGGCCCTTCTTCTCATTTCCTTGTGAAGCATCGAGACGAACTCGTCGAAGTCCTCCGGAACCCCGAACAGGTTCTCGAAATTCTTGCGCAGCCCCTCCGCGGGCTGCATCCCGAAGACGTTCACCGGGATGCGCATGCGCTCGGACAGAGGGATCGACCTATCCCCGGCCGCCTCGTTCAGCCGCTTCTGTGGAATGGATCTGGCGAACAGCCATACCATCGTCGCCATGATCGGCCTGTAGTACTTGAAATCCACGTCGCCTGTCTCGTCGCCGTGGAGCGCAACGTCTATCTTCGCCCGGTCCTTCATGACGTAGTGGTACCAGTTCGGCCTCTTGACATATTCGCCTATGCGCCGGTCCAGCTCCTCCCAGTTGCTTTCGTTGACCTCGTCGTCTTCCAGATCGAACAGATCCTTAAGCACCCTCAGCATGGACCGGTAGTATGCGGTCCCCTGGACCTTGGGCAGGAACGGCGCCAGCGCTTCCCACCTCTTCCTCTTATCCTTCGGCGGATTCAGGTACAGCTCGGTCGACGCCCCCGCCGCGAGGATGTCTATCATCGCGTAGCTGGATTTCAGCAGGCCGAAAAGGTCGAGCCGTCTCCCTTCAGTCTTGTGCTCGTAGCCGATGTGTTCATGGCAGTCCACCAGCCAGATATCTTCGACGGCCTCTCTCAATTCTTGATAGCTCTTGCTCCTCAAGACGTGCCTCCGCCTATGCCCCTCACCAATCCGAATTCGGACATCTTAGCAGGGAGCGGGCCTTGCAGTCAAACCTGGAACCCCATGTTGAACCGCTCACCCGCCTCGTATAGAATCCGTCACGCAGAAACTCGTTAGCGGAGCCCAAGCGATGCCTGAGGACTCCTCACCTCATTTGGATGAACTCCCCGGGGCCCTCCGGCTCCGAAACAGACTCCTCGAGATCGTCCTCTCAACCTCCGCGGGGTACGGCATATCAAGTGCCAAGAACAAGTCTACGTCCGGCGATTTTTGCCGCGCAGCCGATTCGCCTACACTGTTCGCAGTCTCGACAATCTACAACGGGCATGAAAGAGTATTGACCAATGCGGACGCCGAGACCTATTCTCATCATACCGGCAAGCAGGGCGATACCGCCACCCTGGCCATGCGATTTGAAGCCATCGGCGGCATGAACCTCGGCGCGATCGTGACCGCATCGCTGAGCGGCAATGAACCGGAAGTCGTATTTCGCATCCGGGTTAGAAACGACGAGCCGGGCCTGATCATTCCCATGGTCGCTTTTCCGTGGTTCACGGGATACAACGGGCTGGGCGAAAACGCGTCCGAAGACCGGCTCGTCCTTCCGCACCGCGAGGGAATCCTGCTCGACAATCCCTTGGCACGCGCGAAACACAAACGCCTCGACTCCCATGACTTCTGCTATCCGGGCCATGCCTCTATGCAGTGCATGGCGCTGTACGATTCCGCCGGCGGCTTCCTCATCTGGTCGGACGACACGGAGGGCAACGTAAAGCGCTTCGCGTGTGAGCTTCGATCCGAAAAGGACGATTTCCTGACTCTCGGCGTCGAGCACCACCTCCCCGAAATACCATGCCGAGATTTCTGTCCCGACTATTCCGTCCGGCTGACCGCCTTCCAGGGCGACTGGTACGATGCCGCGGACGTCTACCGCGACTGGGCAACCGGGCAATGGTGGTGCCGGGAGAAGCTCCACGAGCGCAAAGACATTCCGCAGTGGTATCGCGGCCCGTGGCCCGTCTTCAGCATCGAGAACTACGCGACCACCGGCGGCACCTCTCCCGGGCATCTTCGCCACGCGTTGGCGGAAATCCCCGCGCACGTGGAGAGCTACTCGAACGCTGTAGGCATGCCCATCATATCATTCTGGACAGGCTGGGAACGCTACGGCGCTTGGGTCTCGCCCGACCTGTTCCCGCCTATCGAAGGGGAAGACGAGTTCCGCCGCGCCGTCGAGAGAACCCGCGAGAACGGCCATCGAATCATGGTCTACTTCTCCCAGGCCCTCTGGATAAGGGTGGGGGAGGAGGCCGAGAAGCGCTTCCAGGAAGAAGGGAAGCCTTTTGGCATAATGCGACGCGACGGTCGGCGCCATTCCGGCGAGGCGTGGCTCGGAAAGCACACGCAGATGTGCCCTGCGACCGAGCGCTGGCAGCGCATCGTGCGCGACGCCGTTCTTGAGTGTCTGGCCCGAGGAATCGACGTGGTTCAGCTCGACATGTTCCCCATTCTCGCCCCCCGCCCATGTTACGATGCGTCTCACGACCACCCTAAGGGGGCTGGGCGATGGTTCCACAATGCGACTCTCGAACTCCTCGGGCGAATTCGTATCGACGGCAAAGCGTTTAATCGCGACCTCGTGATGTCGGCCGAGCATATGTGCGAACTCTATATTCCGTTCTTCGACACGTTCACCTCGCGCGACGAACGGCGAAACCTCGAAACGCCTTGGCCCAGGACAGAGATCATCGAAATCCCCATGTTCCTGTACGTCTATCACGAGTATCTGTACACCCAGGCGATGGAATGGAACATGATCTATCTCGACCACTTCTGCCGCGACATCGCGCTCCAGATGGTCCGCGGCAAACGACTTTCTTTCTTCGAAGGTTATGGATCGCAGGACCCTGCTTGGCGGCCCCCGAGCGAGGAGCAGCTTGAGGAGAACAAGAAGCGGGGCCTGCAATTCCTCGCCGCAGCCGGCAGGCTGTTGAGGACCGAAGCGGGAGAATTCATTCTCACCGGAAAGATGCTCAGGCCCCCAACGGGTTTCGTTATCGAAGAGAACGGAGGCCCCACACCTATCGACTGGAACACGACGGCTCCCGCTCTCGGCGCGTTCTCACTTCCCGACGGGCGGCGGCTGATCGTTCTTGCGAACGCCGATGAATCACCCCGGAACGTGCTGCTTCAACTGGACGAGCGAACGTTTGGCTCGCCGCTTGTATCCGTCCGCGAACTCCCCTCAACCGAAGAGCACCGGTTGACAGTGCCTGGCGAAATGCCGGTGATACTCCCTGCCCTCGACGTGCGCGCCTTCGTTGCCGGACCGATCGCGCACACGGCTGAACGTTAGGCAGGCGGGATCTCCAAACTCCCGACCTTCGCAGCGTTGATGGTTTTAGGCGCGGGTGCTAAAATGAAACCTGACTCTCGTCTTTGCATCCCGGTTGAGTTTTCGCAGGAGATCGCCATGCCCGACATAAGCGCCAAGTTTGCCGGACTCTCCCTTTCCTCCCCGATAATCGTGGGTTCCGCGGGGATAACTGAGACGCTCGATCGCATCCGCAAGTGCCAGGAAAACGGCGCCGGCGCGGTCGTGATGAAGTCTTACTTCGAAGAGGAGGTCTCACGCAAATCACCGACCCCCCGCTTCAAGGTCATTCGCCACAACTTGGGCGATGACTCCACCTTCACGCTCTTCTCCTACGAGCAGGCCAGCGAGTGGGACATACGCCGCTACGCCGAGGAAGTCAAGGCGGCAAAAAGGGAGCTGACCGTCAAGATCATCCCCAGCATCAACTGCCTCACCGAGCCCGGGTGGGTCGAGGCCGCCAAAGCCGTTGCCGATGCGGGGGCAGACGCGATCGAACTTAACACTTCCTGTCCTCACGGCTCCATTACTTTTCGAGGCGGAGCTGTCGAGGAGACCATCTACAACACCGTAGATTGCGTCCGCCGCGCCGTAGACCTTCCCCTCATCGCAAAGATAAGCCCCATGCTCACCTCTCCGATCTCCGTCGCCAAGCGCCTTGAGGACATCGGTGCGGACGCCGTCACCATCTTCAACCGCATGACCGGACTCGACATCGACATCGAGGCCCAGAGCCCGGCACTTCACGGCGGCTACGGCGGCCACGGAGGGCCTTGGGCGATCATGTATCCCCTTCGCTGGATAAGTCAGATAAGACCTCAGCTGAAGATTGACATCGCCGGCTCAGGTGGGGTCACCTCGTGGGAAGACGTGGTCAAATATCTTTTGGCAGGCGCCAATGCCGTCCAGGTTGTCAGCGCCGTTGTAATGGAGGGCTACGGCGTCCTACGAGACCTGGTGAACGGCCTCCGCAAGTACATGGAGGGGCACGGCTACACGCGGCTTGACGATTTTCGCGGCAAAGCCGTCGAGAAGATCGTCGGAACCCACGATGTGTACCGGGAGAAGCATTCGCGTGCTCAGATAACCCCCGGCCTGCGCGCCCCCTGCACGTTCGCGTGCCCCGCTGACGTTCCCGCCATGGGCTACGTAAAGCTCACCGCTGCCCGCCAATTCGGCGAAGCGCTCGACGCCCTCCGTCGCGCCAATCCGTTCCAATCCGTCTGCGGGCGCGCCTGCTACCACCCATGCGAAGATAACTGCACCAGAGGAAAGCTCGACCAACCCATCGCGATCAGAGCGATCAAACGGTTTCTCATCGAATGGGGGTATGAAAACGCGCCTCTCTCTCGCTACGTCCCTGCGAAGCTGCCTTCTACCGGCAAGCGCGTCGCCGTCGTCGGTGCTGGCCCCGCCGGACTGACTGCGGCCTATGACCTCACGCTCGCCGGTCACGAGGTCGTCGTCTTCGAAGCCGCCGACCGGCCCGGCGGCGTAATGGTCTGGGGAATCCCCCAGTACCGCCTCCCGCGCACCGTTCTCCAGGAGGAGATCGATTTCATCTCACAAACCGGCGTCGACATCCGAACCGGCAAGGCCCTGGGTGGGGACTTTTCCATCGAGACCCTCAAAGCGGACGGTTTCGAAGCCGTCCTTCTCGCCATCGGCGCAGGCGAATCCGTTGCCCTTGGCATCCCTGGCGAGAATCTCGCAGGTGTTCTGGGGGGACTCGAGTTCCTGAGGCGCGTCAACTCCGGCGAGCGCCCGGAGCTCGGCGACCGCGTCGCCGTGATCGGCGGCGGCAACGCAGCAGTAGATGCAGCCAGGGCCGCCTTGCGTCTCGGGGCTTCCGAAGTTTTCGTGGTCTATCGCCGCACCCGCGACGAGATGCCGGCTCACGCCGATGAGCTTGCCGACGCCGAAGCCGAAGGCGTCAAACTCATGTATCTCACCGCGCCGGTCGAAATACGCGGCAGCGACAGCGTGCAATCAGTGCTCTTTCGCACAGGCTATCTTGGCGAGCCCGCCGCCAACGGGCGGCGACGCCCTCAGCAGATGGCCGAGACCGAATTCTCTCTCCGAATCGACGCGGTGATCGTCGCCGCCGGCCAGGCGGTGGACATGCGCGCTGTCAGCGAGATTGCCGGCAGCGCAACTGCCGTCCTGGTTTCTGAAGACAATCTCTCCACGCAGATTGACGGCGTCTTTGCCGCCGGCGATGTAACTGGAGGGGCGGGCACCCTCATCTCCGCCATCGCCCAGGGCAAGCAGGCCGCAAGGAGCGTAGACGCTTTTCTCACAACCGAAACTGTCCCGGAAACCACCAAGCTCGATCGTCGCGTGGTTGATGAGCGCAAAGCGCTGGCCCGATCTTTCGAGCGCCCACAGGAAGGCCGCATCCCCGTCGCCCGGAAGGGGCCACACGAACGCCTCAACTTCGACGAGTACGAGCGCGCCTACACCGAAGAGGAAGCCGTGCGGGAAGCCGAGAGATGTCTTTCCTGCGGGTGCGGAGTCGGCTGCGGGCAGTGCGAGCGCGTGTGCATCTATTCCGCCGTGTCCCGTGACGGCAGCTATTTCACCGTAGACCCCGAGAAGTGCGACGGCTGTGGGCTCTGCGCTGAAAGGTGTCCCAATGCGTGCATCGAAATGGTCCCCATCAAATAGCTGGTCAATGGAAGGAGAGGAGAGGTGAAGAAGGTTCTGGTAGTCTATCACTCCCAAGGCGGGAACACCGAGGCCCTGGCCGAGGCCGTGGGAGAGGGCGCGTCCTCGGTGCCGGACATTGGCTCCGAAGTCAAGGCCGCGGCAAAAACTACAGCCGAAGACCTCATTTCCTGCGACGCCGTCGCTTTCGGCACCCCCGATTTCTTCAGCTACATGGCGGGCATGCTCAAAGACTTCTTCGACCGCATCTACTACGATGCGCTTCACAAGGTGGACGAAAAACCCTACGCCGCCTTCGTCAGCCACGGCGGGGGCGGGAAGGCGATTGAAAGTGTCGAGAGAATCTGCGGCAGCCTTCAGCTTAAAAAAGCCGTCGAGCCCCTTACCGTGAAGGGCAAGCCCGACGCTGATGCTCTCGACAAGGCCAAGGCACTCGGAGAGGCTCTGGCGGAATCAATACGGTAGCTGAATCACTGCCCTTGAGATCATCATGGCCGCGGCGGAGAACATCCCCGTAAGCCCCATGCCGCACGTGTAGCCGGCGGTCAACACGAGGATCATCTTCCGCCACGACTCCTTCCCGAACTTCTTCTCGAAGACATACTTCCCAAGCAGCGCTCCTGCAAACATCGGTATCGACGCATGCGGCCAGCCCCACATCCCCAGTCCCGATACCGCCCCGAAGAACACAATCAGAGGCAGCTTGAAAACAGAGAGCGTGGCGAATAGAAGCAAGCCCACTCCCGTTCCCGCCATGATCGGCATCAGCCTTATGGCATCCAGCATGAACCTGCTGCCGCCCTCCGTGGTCGCGCTGGCCCACAGCACTTGGTACAGCGCCGCCTGAGGCCAGATTTTCGAAGCGTAAAGATACACCGGCGACGGTATCGGTTGCAGCTTCCACAGGAACGCCCAGAAGACCAGGCTGCACACCATGACCACCGGGATCATGAAAAGCTCAGCCTTGAGCAGAGAACTGATGCGGGTCTTGGTGAGCTCGGCGACCTTCAGCGTCTGCGCGTACATCCCGTGGTTAAAAAGGGGCAGGGGAGCGAACCAGATATTCGCACCCTTATAACGGCTCAACACCACCGAACCCTCGCGTATCATCGGGAACCCCAGACCGCGCCCGGTTATCCCCACCATTCGCGCCTCGATGTACGAATATAGCGGCGTCCATCCGAAGGCGAACACCACCAGCAGCCATACGGGAAACCGCGGCACGAGGTGGTGCGTCAGTAGCACAAATCCCAGGCTGGTAGTCCCCCACAACGCAAGCGCGAGCAGCATGGAAATATCACCCTTGCGCTTGGGCAAGTCTCGGCCCTCTGAGCCCGCCGGGGCTCTGATCCTGACCATCTGTCCAATCCCGATAAGGAACACTACTATTCCCACCCCGATGGAGAAGCTCATCCAGAAGTCCAAGTTGTTGGAGAAGGCCGTCGGAATCGTGGTCATGCCCTCCCGCCACGTCTTCAGGACCCCGAGCCTGTACAATACCTGCGGGTTGACGATCAGGTGGCTCGTTATTGAGGCGGCAAATTGAGCGGCGACCAACTGGAACGGCAGCACCATTCCCACCAGCATGAGTCCCGGGTCTGTGTTTATCCCCAGCAGCGCTCCCGGCATGAAGTGCTTGCTGAATCGATCGGACAACTCAATCCACGGTATTGGTATGAGCACTATCGGCTTTCTCAACAGCGTTCCCGAAAGGGAGGGGACCACTATGTACACCGCGCCGAAAAGCAGCCCCATCATCACGCCGGTTGAGAAATGCCTCCACATCCGCGATGTCTTCGATTCGAAGGATTCTGCGATGGCGATCGAACCCGCCGCGCCCACGTACGCCAGCGGGAAAGGCAGCTTCTCCCGATCGTTCGTCATCTTGAAGAGCAGAAAACCCAGGCTGAAGCGATTGAGGTGAACGAACACGTAGCTGATGACGGTAACCATGATCGCCCTCAGCCACGCGGAGTGAAGAAGAATTCTCTCCTTTATTACTGGGCTTCCAAGGGGCGCTATCCACGAGTTCTCCGGCTTGGCCAGTTCCGGGACAATCCCGAAGAGCTGCGCCTCGTCCGATGTCGCCACGAACTGGTTCCAAATCAAGTGCGCGAACGGCCCTCCCATCATCTGAAGTCCCCCCACCATCACCATCAGCGTCCCTGCGGCATAGAACAGCAGGAAAATCTCCTGCTTGCGCAGCTTTCTGAAAGACCGTCTGGCCAGCTCCGCGAACAGCATTACCGTTACCCACTCAGCCGCCGGCCCTATGTTCCTTCCCGCAACCAGCGAGATGTATATCGCTCCGGGGAGCACCACGAAACCAAGGAACAGCACCCCCAGGATGGTCCTCCCTCCGAAACCCTCCTGCGCTTCCTCCTCCGCCACGAACAGGTCCGACTCCCCGGGCGCATCGTTCACGATTTCACCTCGGCGTCTTCTCCTGCGCGTTCCGCGCCCAGCCTCATGAAGCGCTCCCTGTCCGGCTTCGGGAATGTCTTCCACAGAAGGAACTGCTTCCTAAAATCATTCAGGAACGGGCGATTCGTTCTCATCCAGCCTCCTATTTCCCCGCTCAGCCTCTTTGCGTACAGCATCAGCTCCATGTATTCTTCCATCTCGGCGGACGGACGAGTGTGCAGCTCGACGTGCTGGCTCACCCCAAGGTCGTACGGGGCCAGCCAGCAGTCCGCCGAGAGAACGTAGTGTTTCGGCCGCCTCTCCGCAAAGGTTGCGTTCTTCACCGTGAAGCTGCCGCCGATGTCGCGCCCGGACATCCCCTCGAAGTACGTCATCAAAAACGCATTCAGCCCCAGTGACTCCCTAAGGTGGACGGTAAAGGGGAATACGAACTCCCACGTGTCCCCCTTCGGGGCCGGAAGTCGCCACCGCCGCTGGATGTCCGGGACGGCAAGACTTGAAGCCATCCGCGCCGGATAAATCGCCGACGCCATCACCACTCCCATCACCAGCAGCATTGTGACCACCACCGATGTCGATGAGTAATTCAGCGTCAAGCCGGGCAGGATGTCGAGTTCCAGCATGAGCTTAGAAATCGACTGCCCGAGCAGGTACCCGACGACGCCCCCGATCACCCCGAACACCGCGGCCTCCGCCAGAAACAGCATCGCTATGTGGTTCGGTGCAAGCCCGACCGAATTGAATATCTCGATCTCGTGCAGCCGTTCGTGGACTGAGCCCAGCATGGTGTTGAAGACGATGAGGATCGCCAGCAGCATCGGCACCAGCAGCCCCTTGAGCCCGGTGATGGACGTCGCGCCGATAGAGCTGATGACAAAGCTCCTGCCTTCTTTTCCGAGTAGACCCGTCAAGGCTGTCTGCCGAATGAACGATTCCGCTCTCTCGTATCCTTCGCTGTCTGCTCCGAATGCGACCGCCACTGAACGCAGGCTTCCTCCCGAATTCCCCGCCCCGCTTCCCTGCAGCCCCAGCACGTCCTCGAAAGGCATCAGCACGAAACCTGACACCGTCATGTGAAAATACTCCGCCACCGCGGTTTGTCCCGTTTGTTCCTCCGCCGTTCTCATCGTCGATACGTCTGAGCCGCTCAGCGAACTGTAATCCACCGGCGTCAGACGCTGGTCGTCTATGTCCTTTATGGCGTTGAACTTCTCCTCATCGACGACTCCGATAACCCTGTATGTCCTTCCACCAATTCGTATCCGGGCTTCGCCTAGGTCCGAATCGGTCACCTCCAGCGCCTCCGCCAGCCCTTGCGGCAGAATGCACACCTCTCGTTCGTCTTCCTCGAACCACCGGCTCCTGCCCGGCAGCAGCGCCTTGTCCGCCCCGGTGACTTCCGCCTCGGCCGCGCTGAGCCCCAGCGCTCCGTTCCCCTCCGTCCGGACGCCCTCTCTTCCCTCCCGGTAGACGAATGGCACAAGATCTGCTCCTACGACCCCCGACTGCGCGGTCTTTACGTACCACGACCTTGGCGCGACGGGGAATCTGTCGCCGAACTCCGACTTCACCCGTTCCAACGCCTCCCTGTTCAGCGCCTGCCACGCGATGTTTCTCAGCATGAAACCGTTGTACGGCGCGTCCCAGTACTGCGGCACCTTGGTGGTTTTCAAGGACTGGCGCACGGACGTGAAAGACAGGATCGCAAACGTTATCAGTACAAGCGTCGCCGACGTCAGCGCGGTTCGCACCTTCCGTCGCCTCATGTACGATACGCCCAGCCCGAAGGCCGTCACCAACGCCGCCGTCCGGCTCATGTCCGCCTCCGGAATACCGATGAGCTGTGATCGCAGCTTTCGAATCTCAACCCGGAAGCGTGATGCCGCCAGGATCACCACCAATCCCGACAGCGCCAGCAGCACGAATGCCAGGAAGATTATGTACGGCGTGATCGTTATCCTGAACGCAGGATGCACCGCCCAGAAAGCCAGAAACACCGCCAGAAAGATGGACACCCACGCCATCACCCTCAGCCTGATGTCGGGAAATCCGAAAAGCAGCCTCTCCATGAACAGGGAGAACGGAAGCAGCAGGGCCATGTAGAAAATGACCCCGCGAACCGTGTCATCTCCGATCTTCTTGATGTCTGCGTACACCTGTGATTCGTACGCCCAGGCGCGCTTGGTGTCCGCCGCGAACGCCTCATGCCGTTCCAGCCGCCTCTCTTCCTCCGCGCTCCGCAGCAGCGCCCCCGCGCGTTCGTGCAGCGCCTCCGTGTTCTCGCTCTTTATGCCGAACTGGGCCAGCTCGCGCATGCGCGCGTCGTCAAGCTCCCACATGTCCTTCGCCGCCAGAAACTGAGACGTGCGCACCAGGCGCGTTGCCGGCACCTCGTATCCTCCTCCGGCGTAGTCTTCTTCTGATGAGTTGATCAGCAGCAGCCGCTGCCCGATCAACCCCAGCCCCATTGCTATTGACACCCTGGTCCCGGGCTTCGTGAACGCCACAACTGCGTCGTCCCCTCCCGAACTCGTCGTGCCCGGCCACGACTGCGAAAGCGCGTAACCGTATGTGGTCGGCGTGGTCTTCATTTCGCCGTCCATCACCGACAGGCCCACAAGCTGCTCCATGTACCTGGGGTCCATCGTTCCCACGATGCCCGTAGGAACGCACCTGAACAGCACCGCCGTAACTTGGCGCGACTTGTCGGTATTCTGTATGACAAACTGCAACGAGGGATAGCGTTCCTCCCCATTCACCCCGCGGTCCGGCGCGTAGATGATCTCCCCGCTCTCTTTGTCAAGCGCGTACCCCTCAACCGCCCAGAACCCGCCCTCCATCTGCGAGGTCGTCTTCGCGAAGTTGTCGAAGGCGAAACGTCCTTCCTCGTCCGTCAGGTCGTAGGCAACCTGTAGAACCCCGCCGGTCATCGTGCCGGAGGTGGCCTCGCCGCTTCCTGCTATGGCGCGCGAGAACGGGTAGTGCATCACCACCGCTCCCTCCAGCGGCGTGTCCGGCACGAAGCTCGTACGCGGGTTGAACCACACAACCCGACCATATACCTCCTTCAGAGACTGCGAGGGGTCGGAGTAAATGTTCACGGGTATTTGATCCCCGCGGGTGAATGCTCCCAGCAGCGGCACAAGCACTCTCAATTGCCGGGCGAGCATTCCAAAATCAACATGCTCGGGAAGGTCCCGGGGCGACCAGTAAACATAACGTGGATCTTGCACAGTATGAAAGAAAACGCCTCCGTGGAAGTAGCTGCCGTTGCGAGTGGTCGTGCGTATTACCTCCATATCCGAAGCTACACCGTTCAGGAAGTAGATGCCGTAATCCACCGACCGCTCCGTCTTGATTCCGTTCACGAAGACCTTCTCTTTCAGCGCCAGCCCTTCCTCTATCGCCCGGGCCCTTTCCTCGACCTTCTCGCTGAACGGGTCGTACGCCGTCTTAAGCCGCGGCCAGTCCGCCCACTCCGACCCTCGCCCGAAAAAGGTCCCCACCGCGAACATGCCAAAAGAGTCATTGTGGGAAGAAAGCTCCAAGCATAGGAAAAAGCGGCGCTTCATGCCGTCGAATAGTCTGGAGTAGAGTTCCTCGACCTCTCTGCTTTCCTCGTCCCGTTCCCCTGTTTTGTCCAGGATGCCCAAGTGAGTGACCAAGTCCTGTGCAAGCTTCCTCGCCCCCGATAGCGCGAGGTAGTGACCGGTAGTGGCTGCGAGGACCACCGACCGCTCGGGGGGATGTTCTTTTAGTGCCGCCGCAGTCATCAGTAGCGCGGCGATGTTCACCGCCTGCTCCGCCCCGGGCGCGACCGCAGGCGCTATCGAGATCGAGTCGTAAGGGGCGGAGATGATTATGTACGTCCCCGCCAGCACCGGATCGCTTCCGGGGATTCGAAGGAACACATTGCGTGTCGTATTCTCCTCCCAGTCCATCCTTGCCGTAAGTCTGGCCGCCATCCCGTTCTTCCCGGCGGTGATTACCATCTCGCGCAGTTCGTCGGCGCGCTCGTCCACGTACAACCGTGGGATGTTAATCGGCACGGACAGGATCTTCGCCGTCGGGCCCTCCCGAGGCAGCCTGTCCTCCGGCGGAGGAAGGAAAATGAATGCCCTCACCCCTAGGTCTGCGAGCGCTACCCAGCGTCTCCCCGCCTCGTACTCGATTAAGGCGATGCTGCCTTCCAGCGGGACCCCGTCCAGCCTATCCAGGTAGCCGTCCCCTACATATACGAGCCTCGCCTCGATTCCTCCAGGGGGGAGGGTAGGGGTGCGGACCCGATTCGGCCACATGCCGTGGACCGAGTAGCTCTGACCGCTTCCATCATTCACTTCGAGTCTGCCGAACTTCTCGACCGGAACGGCGCACTCCAGCGGCTGCTCGTACACTTCGCCTATCCCCAGCGACTCGAAGTAATCGCGGATGAAATCAGCGGCCTCGTCATTGCCCGGATAGCCGGGCACCCGGGAACCCATCCCTGCGAACTTCTCAATGGCTTCCCGCAGGGACTGCTCGTCGACGAGCCGAGCCATGTCGGAACTCTCCGCCCCCCGCACGGGCGACCATGCCCCGACAAGTGCCAGCGCCAGCGCGGCAGCGATCACGCAACGTTGAGTTCGTAAATAAGCCTTATTATTCCCCATACGAATCCTGCGACGGCGTTCCCCACCATAATGCCGAACACGATCGGCAACGTCTTCAGGTATGTCCTCGGGCCGCCGAGCTTGATCACTCCGTACTTCAGCGCCCACGCTATGAAGAACATGAACCACGTTTGAAAGACCCAACTGAACGTCGAGGCGATGAACCCTATCGGCGTGAAGGGCCACCAGATCAGATGCTGCTTCAGAAGCATCAGCCCCGCAACGACGGCCCCCCCAACCGCAGCCAGGACAATGCCGACTGAGTCTGCTTTCTCGTCGCTCGACAATTCCTGCGTCACCTTGTTCCCGAATTGTTCCATGTACACCCGGTGCCCGTGCCTTATGTTGTTTCCGATCCCTTTGGGATACGCAAGCCCTAGAAAAGTGACGTGGGTCACGAGGATTCCGATGATAAACGCCGCCAGAACGCACGGTCCCAGCAGTCGCTTTCTGAGCTTCATGTCTCCCGCGACCTTGAACCCCTGGACAAAGTGCGCCATCAGCACCGGCGGCTCGAACATCGTTATCATCTGTATCAGGTGCCCCATCACCATGTTCCCCTTCGCGACCACGGATGCCCCCACGAAGGTGTTTATGTGGTCCTGAGGGAGATCGTTGAACTTCGCGTGGGGCAGCGTCATTTCGCCCGCCTGCTTCACGTAATACGTCATCACCAGCATCATCATCCCCAGGAATATGGCCGCGTAGTACCACGCCATTCCGTTCCATACACACCACGCCACTATCCCCATAAATCCGAATACCGCCCCGAAGAAAGCGACCCGGTAAGACACGGGCTCGTCATCGTCCTTCACCTGCTCGTCTCTGTACACAGCCCGTCTGAACACCGCCTTCAGATGCGACCGCGCGTTCCACAGGAACATCCCCATGAACACATACAGCCCTCCCTTTGTCAGGTCCCTCAGGTACTCGTAGTCTTGGTTGCCCCCCGGCTGCTTCAGCGTCACGCCGGATGCGGCCGCGATTACCGGTATCACCTTGTTGTTGAGCAGATAGAAGAACCAGACGCTGAACGAAGCTTCCGCAGGCAGAAGGTAGAAGAGCGCGATGAAGCTCGGAATCCATAGGAACACCGTGCGGTTCAACGCGTTCCACGGCTTGTATCCGAACACGTTCCCGCTAATGGCCGAGAACCTTGGCTTCGGCATCTTGTCAAGGAACTGGGCTATGTCCTGCCCGATCAGCGGTATCTTCTGCCCGTACTTCCCGGCGTAAAACGGCAAGTTCCCCGATTCGATCGTCGTCAGCAGCACCATGACCGCGAACGCGATCCAGAACGCCTTTCCCCCAATGTAGCAGGGCCGCTCCCGATCGTTTTCGGATTTCCTCAGGACCTCCAGCGCCGGGCGCACCATCGGGAAATCCAGCAGCTCCCGTTCCACTAGTTGTCTTCTCACCATCACTGCGAGGCAGAACAGCAGCAGGAACAGGAGCCCAAAGAAGGCCGTCCATATCAGCAGCGGCGTTATCCAGTCTCCCCAGGGAATGCTTTCTCCCTCCCTCAGCCCCTCCCATAGCCGCGAAACCACCACACTCTCGGGGTCCTTGCTGGGCAGCAGCCGTGACGGAATGTGCTCCAGGAACTCACCCCACCGATTCTGGGGAGATTGCTTATAGACGATCTGAATTATCAGCGGGTAAAAGTACTGGGTCATGCTCGTGCTCGCGAGGGAGCCCGTCGCAAAGGCCAGGACAAAGAGGAGCGTCAGGTCGCCGGGCCTCATCCCCCGCCCTGCACGAAAGAATCGCACAATCGGGTTCAGCACGATCACCAGGAGCACTATCACGGTGAAAGAGAGGCCGGGCTGAAACCCGCCGTTCTGGTAGAATCCCTGCGGGATGAAAATGGGAGTGGTCAGGGAGTAGAAGAGGAGAACGGCAACGGCCACCAGCGAAAAGACCAACGCTGTCTTGGTCACCCCACGTTCTTCCGTCGGTGGCACTTCGGGTTCCGCTCCCTAGGCCTGTTCATGAGCTTCACGCCAGCGACTGTTCTGCCCGTCCCCGAGGGGCAGTCCAGTATCCTATCGAATCCCGTTCCGCTGTCAACCAGATTCCCTCAACCGCGTCCGCTGGTCGAAGGTGGGCGCCGCCCGGCGGCCTCCGATTGCACTCCTTCGCTCATTCTGGTACACATTGGCTTCAGGAGCGTTGTCTCCTGTCCTGAGCCCTCTAGCCTATATGAGGAGGATGCAAATCTTGATTCTCAATGTCGCCGCCGCCCAGCTCAAAGCCGGTCTCCCCATCGCCTCTTACATTGACCGCATCTGCCGGCGTATCGCTGAGTGTGCTCAACAGCAAGTGGACCTGGTCGTCTTTCCCGAATGTTCGACCATCGGCTACGACCCTTCTATCATCAAGGGGAACGAGGACGAGATACGCAGCGGCATCCGCTCCATCCGCCGTGCGGCGGCCCAGGCGGGATGCTACGCAGTAGTGGGAACGCCGACGTTCAGGGGAGGCAAGACGTACAACAGCGCGCTCCTGATAGACCCGGATGGGAACATCTCCTGCCGCTACGACAAGGTCCACATCTGGCCCGGCGGCGAAAGCCGCCATTTCGCTCCCGGTAAGAAGATCGCCTTCGCCCAAGTCAAAGGCGTTCCGGCTACCATGATCATCTGCGCCGACTTCTTCTACCCCGAGCTCACCAGACTTCCCGCCCTTCTTGGGGCCAGGCTGATTCTTCACCCCAGCGGCTGCTCTTCGCCCCCCGGCGGATTCAGCTTCATCGGAGAGATAGGCCGCCAGGGATTCCCGCACATCAGGGCCGTCGAGAACGAGGCCTTCTTCATCCATTCCGACTATTGCGGCTCGTACCGCGACGGCCGGCGCTATGCCAAGGGTGCCACGAAGATCATTCACCCCTGCGGCACCACCATAGTCGCCGCCGCTCCGGACAAGGAGGACCTCATCACTGCCAGGATCGATACGGAAATTCCTGCCCCCATAAATGAGTTCAAGCAACGGATGCTGAAAACGTCGTTTCTTGCTCCCGTCTGGCGGAAGCTGTTGGCGGGGTCTTCGCGCTTTCTGACCTGAATGACGTCAATAGGGGGACGCCATGCGGTTGCCGGCGATACTGGCTCTTGCAGTTGCGCTCACAGCTCTCACCGCCGGATTCGCGCAGCCTGAGCGAGCCACGCTCTCTTACGGCTTCCACGCCGGCGAAACGCTCGTGTACGAACTGAAAGAGCGGCGCACCGACCGTACCGGATCGTCCGCCGACACTACCGTGGCCCAGTCAACGCTGGAGATCGCGGCGGGAGAGAACCCGAGCGAGGCACCCGTTCTGTTGATCCAAAAACACCGCGTCGCCGGCAACGTTACGCCGCTGGAGGGCCTGAAAGCCCCCCTGAACTTTTTCCGTCTGCCTGAGGAAGGCATCTCATCGCTCCTCGCGGCGTATTTCCCTCCACTTCCTCATAGGCCCCTAGTGGCAGGAGATTCGTGGGATGCGCCGTTCGTACCTCCCTCTCTTGGGCGCATCAAGGTCACCGGCGACCCTCCGCGGGCGCGGTACTCATTGCTTCGGCTTGACCGGTCGGGCCCCGGGATGATAGCTCATCTGGCCGCGACCGCTGACCTGAATCTCACCGATGCCGTCTTCTCCGTTTCCGAACTTGGCCTCCGCAGGGCGACCTCAACTGCGGTAAGGATCGATCCCGGCACCCCCGCTTACCAGGCGGGGATCAGAACCGGAGATCGGATCATCAAAGTGCGCGGCAGGCCCGTTGCCACCTGGGAGGAAGCCGCGTCCGTGCAGAGCACCGGCCGATTGGCCGTGGAGATTCATCCGCCCTTGCGTGAGACCGACGCCGGCAAGGTCGTCAAGCGCGACTCCCATTACGTCTTCCGCATCTCCGAAGGGTTCGGGATCGAATCCGCGGGCATCTTCTCGCTCGACATCCCCGTCTCCGACGCCCAGGAAGTCATTGTTGGCGGCACTGAGGAGGATTCCCCCGCTGACAAAGCCGGCATTTCTCCCGGAGATACCATCGTTCGGCTGGGCGCAGTCGAGGTCGAAAGCTGGGGCGAACTCGAACAGCTCCTCAGCGCAGTCCCTCCCGGCACGCGGATTGAGGTCCAGCGGGTCCCTCTGGGCGAGCGCAATCCCGTCCCGACTTACGTCATTACCCGCGCGAGGGAACTCTACAGGTTCTCGGCCAGGGGAGCGTTCTCGGGGGACCTGCGCATCGATGTCGCATCGGGAACGCTCATCGAGGCCTCATGGGCGTGCCACGATCTCGTCGTCATCCCCACGTTCGGCGACCGGTCGTCTGAAATAACAACCGTCATCGAGAATACCTTGTCCCTAGTCGAACGCCGCCCGACTCGCTGACGCCTCCTCCCGCGCGTCTCCGTATTCCTGTATAATGTCCGGTTACTCCCTTGCCGGAGCGCGACGCACAACAAGGAGCGCCACATGAAGGCCGATGTTTTCTTCATCGAAACCAAGCACGTGAACGACCGTACACTCAAGATGATTTTCGAGAAGCTTGCCATCCCCGAGCGCATTCCCAAGGGCGCTTCAGTAGCTCTCAAGCTGCACTTCGGAGAGATAGACAACTACACCCACCTCCGCCCGGACCTTGTCAAAAAGCTGGTCGACCTGCTGAAAGGGCAGAAGGCTCGTCCGTTTCTTACCGACACCAACACTCTCTACCGCCACCAGCGGTCCAACACCTTCGACCATCTCCGCACCGCCGCCGCCCACGGTTTTACATCCGAGTCGATGGGTTGTCCGATCATCATCGCCGACGGGCTCCGCAGTTGGGGCCGCACGGTGACTCTCGACTCTCCCTACCGCCTGAATGAAATCGAAGTCGCCCTTGGCATCGCCGACGCCGACGCCCTCATCACCCTCACGCACCTCACCTTCCATCACGTCGTAGGTCTCGGAGGGGCTATCAAGAATCTCGCCATGGGCTGCGTGTGCCGCGGCACCAAGCTTCTCTGCCATGCGGTGCCAGGGGCAACCGTCAAGCTCAATCACGACCGCTGCATCGTCTGCGGTACCTGCGTGGAGATATGCCCCGGCAGCGCCTACGAGAAGGTCGAGGGAAAGATCGAGTTCTCGCCCGAGAAGTGTGTCGGCTGCGGCGACTGCATCCACCATTGTCCCGTCCAGGCCATCTCCCCGCGCTGGGACACCCCTCGCGGCGAAGTCCACAAGGGGCTCATCGACTCAGCCCGCGGCGTCCTTCAGGCGATGGAAGGCAAGCCCCTCTTCCATCTCATGGTGCTTATGGACGTGACCCTACAATGCGACTGCTGCCCCACCACCCAGAGGATCGTTCCCGACATCGGAATCCTCGGCTCCACGGATCCGGTGGCCCTTGATCGCGTCGCCCAGGACCTTCTCGCCCAGGCCCCTCCATCCCCCGGCGTCGCCGGAGCCGAAGGCACCGACAAGCTCCAGACCCATTACCCCGAAATCGACATGAATGCCTACTGGGGCTTCTGCACAGGAGCCCGCATCGGGACCACCAACTACAACCTCCAACCCATCGCCCCTCCCAGCCGCCGCTGAAATGGAGTGGTGGCCTCGCGGCCTGCTCATCCTCGGTCGATGGCTTGGGGCTGCTCGACTGGCAGACAAGGCGCAGGCTTGATGCGGTGCCGAAGGCGGGAGTCGAACCCGCAAGGAGCTAAGCTCCACTGGATTTTGAGTCCAGCGCGTCTGCCTATTCCGCCACTTCGGCTTAACCGGCGCGACCGGCGAGCATTTACGTCCGATTTTCAATCGCTGGATGAAACCTGCCGCTCGCGTTCTTCGTTGAATTATAGCCCCTCCAGGAAGCGGATCAAGTGACGCTGTCGCGGTGCCCTTCCACCGGCAATATCTATCAACCGTGGCGCGCAGCACACTCTGTCGTTTATAATCACCGGACACGATTGCGGAGACGATACGGTGAGAATAGCGATCATCGGCCCCATGGGTTCCGGTAAGACTACCGTCTTCGACCTTCTGACGGGCCACGTCGAGCAAGCCGTAGCGGCCCATCACCCGCACGCGACGCTGGGAACCGCGCACGTGCCCGACCACAGGTTTGATGAGCTTGCCGCCCTGTTCCCGGAAAAGGAATGCACCCCCGCCAGGCTCGAGTTCGCCGACGTGCCTCCCATCTCGGGCATGAGGAAGGAGATGGAAGAGGAGGGTGGGACGCTTGCCTTCATTCGCGAGGCCGATGCGCTGCTCAAGGTCATCAGGGCATTCGATAACCCCACCATACCGCATGTGGCCGGAAGCGTTGACCCAGCCAGAGACCTTGCGGCTCTCAACTCCGAGCTTCTCTTGGCCGACCTCGGCATCGTTGAGCGGCGCGTAAAAAAGCTCGAAGAATCCTCCCGCAAGCCGACCAAGGCTCAGCAGGAGGACAGGGAGGAGCTCGAAGCTCTCAAACCTTGCCTCGACGCGCTCGAGGCCGGGCGCGATATCCGCGACGTTCCTCTCTCCTCAGAGCAGCAGAAGCTTCTTCGCGGATTCAGATTCCTTTCCGAAAAACCCAGCGTTCTCGTACTTAATATAGGGGACGACCAGCTTGGGCAGAAGATGGAACTGGACACGGCTGAAGAGACGCTTCCGGTCGCCGCCGAACTCGAGCTGGAACTGATGCAGATGGATGCGGACGAGCGCGAGCAGTTCATGGCCGACTACGGCATCGAGCAACTCAGCGACGAGCGCATCATACACAAGGTTCTTGTCGCGGCGGGCATGATCACTTTCTACACTCTCGTGGGGCAGGAGATGCGCGCGTGGCTTCTGCCCCAAGGCGGGACCACACTCGACGCCGCGGCCATGATTCACACCGACATCGCGCGCGGCTTCATCCGCGCCGAGGTCGTTCCCGTCGACGATCTCATAGAATTGAAGACCATCAAAGACGTGAAGGCCCACGGCAAGCTCCGCCAGGAAGGTCGTGAGCACGTTGTGAACGACGGTGACGTTCTGGACATTCGCTTTAACGTATGACAACGGAGGATAGCAGTGGCCGCGAAGAACCGCATCGAACTCAATATCGGCGACCCGAAAAGTGACGGCCAGTACCTGATCAGCGGATTCAGCGTCCCTTCCGCTGCCGGCGCCAGACTCCGCCGCGGAGTGAATCAGGAAGCCCGCATGATTCTCCCGGCCTTCAGAGGCGTGGAGAACACAGTCACCATGGAAATCATGTGCCCCAAGCCCCCGAACGCGCTCAAGGTCTCGGGCTCGGCGGGTGTCCTTGGCAGCATCCAATTCAAGGAGGCCGAATGGACGACGTTCGCGTTCTCCGTTCCTGCGGATGCCATAGATTCGCACGGGTCTGTGGCGCTTTCGCTTCATTTCGAACGTTTCGAGCCTTCCGCGCACTGGAGCCCCTCCTGTGCCCACCTCTCGGGCATCACCGTCGAGGCTGAGGGCGGCCAAGCATCTCCGCAACTCCCCGCACCCTCAGCGCCTTCCTACGGCCTGTACTTCGGGGACCCCCACGGACACTCTGATTTCTCGTTCTGTGACAAGCCCTATTCCGGTTCCCCCACGGAAAATTATGAGTACGCAAGGGATGTCGCCAAGCTGGACTTCTTCGCCCTCGCCGACCACTCCGAGCACATGGCCGACGATGTCTGGGCAGAGGCCACCGAGATAAGCGACAGCTTCAATGCCGAAGGCTCGTTCGTCACGCTTCCCTGCTACGAGTGGACTTCCGAGCTCTTCGGCCACAGGAACGTCTACCACCGCGAGACCGCGGGAAAGCAGTTCGGCTCCGTCCATCCCGCGACCAACACTCCCAAGAAGCTATGGAAGGCGCTCAGAGAGCAGGGCAATCCCGCCATCACCATACCTCATCACCCTTCGCGGATTGAGTTCACGGGAACGTGGAGCAGCTACGACCCGGAGTTCGTTCCTGCGGTCGAGATATATTCCAAATGGGGTGCTTCAGAATACTACGGCAATATAAGGCAGGAAAAGCACAAGACAGTCATCGGCTGCTTCGCGCAGGACGCCCTCGCGCGCGGACATCGCGTGGGCTTCATCGGTGGCAGCGACGGGCACGTGCTGATGCCGGGAACCCGCGGCATTACGGCCGTCTATGCGGAGAGCCTCGATCGAGCCCAAATCTTCGACGGCATCAAGCACCGCCGGTGCTACGCGACCACCGGCGCGTGGATCGGGCTTGATTTCCGCCTCAATCAACGCCTCATGGGCCGGGACCTCGTCGTGACTCCTTACCAGGCGGAAGCGCTCTATCCTCTCGTTCTCTACGTCAGCGTTGCCCCGACCGCGCCCATTGAAAAGATCGAAATAATCGAGTCCAACCACGTCATCTACACCTACACCTTCACCACCGGCGGCGGGCATCCGGGATATCACAGCGAGCAGCTCGAAGCCCTCTCCAAGAAAAACGGCCTCGAGCGCATCAGCTTCTGGTACGTGATAGACCACCCGACAAAGACTTGGGTCCCCTTCGCCACGCACCAGGCCGGCCGGCCGCTTCGCCAGCAGACGTGGGACAGGTACTTCTACGTCCGCGTTTCCCAGACGGACGGACACATGGCGTGGTCGAGTCCCGTCTGGATAACTGTGGTCCCCAGGGAGGATGAAGCCTAGCTCCGATCTTAGGACGGCACGTACCTGCCCCTCCAGCCGTCCGCGCAAAACCAGCCTCGACGAGTGTTGGTGCTTCTTCTTTTGCGTGCAATCATCCTAACCAACACTCGGCGTTACGTGGAAGGAGAAACGGCTTATGGAAAAGGTCAACCAGAATGACAAGGAGTATCGCAAGGGCGAGTCCGGCCCGAAGTACCTCTTCCGAGGTCCCAAGATCGACTGGGGCGTCATTCGTTTTCTCCCGGGAGAAACCTTGGGCAAGCATTACCATGAGCGCGTGGAAGAAACTTTCTTTTTTCTCAACGGTGCGCCCCTCATGATCGTTGGCAATGAGGAATTCCGCATCAGCGAAGGAGACGCCGTTCGCCTCGATCCCGCCGACGTCCACGACATAGTCAACGACACAGACCAAGTCGTCGACGCCGTCTTCATCAAGCACTCCTACGATCCCAAGGACAAAGTGGACGCATGATGCGCTTCCTGACGCGCCGCGAATCTCGCAAGCTTGACGAATCCGCCATGGTTGATTACGGGCTTGCCGGCCTCGTGCTTATGGAGAATGCGGGAGCAGCGGTTGCGCGCGAGACTCTTGCCGCGTTACGCGAGGTCGGAGCCGAGAGAGTCGTGGTGGTCTGCGGCAAGGGAAACAACGCCGGCGACGGCTTCGTGGCCGCGCGCCATCTCGTGAGTGCCGGCATTCCTACTTCAGTCCTCCTTCTCTCCTTGAAGGAAGAATTGAGGTCCTCCCCCGACGCGTGGACAAACTTCACCATCATCGACCAGATGGCCGCTCGCGGCTTTGGCCCGGAAATCGTCGCTTTCTCAGACCTCGAGCCCGTTCGAGGAATTTCAGAGAAACTATCTCCGCATGTTGTCGTCGTCGATGCGATACTCGGAACCGGACTGACCGGAGATGTACGCAAACCCGCGTCTTCGGCTATTGACGCAATCAACTCGTCAGACGCCTTCGTCGTCTCGGTTGACATCCCGTCCGGACTCGATGCCGACAAAGGTGTGCCTCTCGGCACGGCTGTCCGTGCCGACGTCACCGTCACCATGGCCGGCCCGAAAGCCGGGTTCTCCAAGGCTTCCGCGCGTGGATACGTCGGCAAGGTGGTCGTCGCCGAGATAGGGTGCGGATTTCTGTTGCAAGAGTAGCGATCCCGTCCGCGTGCCGCTCAGGCGACCTTTCGCAGAATCTCAACCACGTCCGCCGGCTCGATCTTCTTCGGGTTCGCTTTCAGAGAGCCCGACGGCATGCTCTCCCGCGCCACGAGATCGAAGTCCGTCTCTTTCAGCCCGAACTCCTTCAGACTCGTTGGCATGTTCAGCCGTTTCAAAAGCTTCGTGACGAGCTCGACGGGGTTTCCTCCGAAAATGGACTCCAGCTCCTCGAAATCTGACGCGGCGTATGCTGCGTTCAACTCCATGGCATGGGGCAGCAGCACCCCGCATACAAGCCCGTGAGGAATGCCGTATTTCACTCCCAGTGGATGCGCTATACCGTGAACTACCCCCGCTCTTGCATTGGCCAGCGCCATACCGGCCATCAGGCTACCGTAGGCGGCATCCGTGCGCGCCTGCATATTCGTCCCTTCCTCGAAAGCCGCGACTAGTGAATCCTTGAGCAGCCGCACCGCATGAAGCGAGAGCGCTTTCGTCAGGGGCGTTGCGTGAATTGATACGAGCGACTCCACCGCCTGCGTCAGCGCGTCCATCCCCGAATACGCCGTCATCTTCGGCGGCACGGACACGGTTAGTTCCGGGTCCAGCAGCGCCACTCGCGGAAGTATCCCCAGACCGCGAATGCTCTTCTTCACCGGCACCGACCTGTCGCAGATGACGCTGTTCGGCGTGACCTCCGCTCCTGTCCCCGATGTCGTAGGGACGGCGATGCAGGGCACGCCCGTAACCCTGATCGCTTGCCCTCGAAGGAATTCGGCCGTCTCGGCCTCCTCGTTCGCCAGCGCGGCAATCGCCTTGCCGACGTCGAGCACGCTCCCCCCGCCGGCTGCCACGACCAGGTCGCAGCCGGCGTTGGAGCGCACAGTTCTGCCGCCATCGACGAACGTCCCCTCGGGTTCCGGCTCCACTCCCGAAAACTCCTCGTGCTCGACGCCGGCTCTCGCCAGGGCTCGGCGCATCCGGTCTGCGATCCCCGCTCGCTCCACCGCCCCTCTACCCGTCACGAGCAGCGCCTTCTTTCCCAGACGCGACGCCTCATCACCCAGACTATCGATTGATCCCGCCCCATGTACTATTCGTCCGGGGACCCTGAAAATGAAACTCACGCTGACACCTCCTGTGAAGCTCTTTACGTCGGGTCCTTCAGAAGTTACTTACGCATGCCCGCCCATTATACAAAATCCATTGCGCCTGTTCGACCTCGATGCTATCTTTGGCTCTGGACAGGGAGTCATCAAGTGAAGATCCTCTTGACAAACGACGACGGCATCGAAGCCGACGGTATCCTTGCTGCGTTCGAGGTACTCTCAGACTTGGGCGAGGTTGCTGTCGTCGCCCCGCGCCGCGCCTCCAGCGGCGCCGGCCACGCCCTCACCATACGCGCCCATATCGAGGTGGAGGAGATTGAAAGGGACGGCAGGCGCTACGGATTCGCGATAAGCGGCACTCCCTCCGACGCCGTCAAGCTCGGCATCAAGATGCTTCTTCCTCACCCCCCCGATCTCGTCGTCTCCGGCATAAACGCCGGACTGAACTTCGGATTCAACTCCTTCTATTCCGGCACTGTTTCCGCCGCTCTCGAAGGAGCCATAATGGGAGTTCCCTCCATCGCCGTTTCGCTGGACGTGCTTGACGGCGGGCGATATGACGATGCGGCCATGGTCCTTCGAGAGCTGGTTGACAGCTTTCGCAAGTTACCTCCGCCGCCGGACGAAGCGCTCAGCGTCAATATCCCCGCCCGTCTCTGCTCGTCTCCACCCAGGTATGCGCTTACGCGACATTCGAAGGCCTTTCTGATCGAAACGTATCACTCCTGCGATGCCGATGCCAGCAAGAGCGTGTTCATCCTCGGAAGGGAATCCGTGGGCGGAATGCCGGAGCCCGACAGCGATATAGCCGCCGTCAAGGCCGGGGTCGTCTCCGTGGCCCGCTTGGCCCCTGACCTCAACTCGTGCAGTCCTTCGAAGGAGATCGAGCAGTGGCTGAAAGAGTCCGGCTTGAATGTCGCACGATACTGACGTTGCTTCTCCTTACGGTACCCCTCTGTCCTTTGGGCTGTCGGCGCTCGGAGCCGACACCTACCCCCGAGCCACAGCTTGACATGAGCGAAACCGTGCCCGTCCAGGGGGAGGCAAAGGGATACCTGCACAAGGTGGTGCGGACGCAGCCATTGGCTCAGGTCGAGCTCGGCATCATCAGCGTTGAGCAATCCGTTGCGGCGTTCAATGCAATTCACGGTAGGCTTCCCAATAGCCTCGATGAGCTTCAAGCTGATGGGTATTCGCTGCCCGAACTCCCGCGCGGCAAGGCCTTCAGATACTTGCCCGGCACCGGTAAAGTCTGGGTGGCCGACGTTCCCAAAGAGCCCAGGACTTCGCCCGCTCCCTGACGAGTCCGCCACGCGGGCATATGAATGCCCGCACGAGCCGCCCCGCCATTGACCAAGCGTGCCTATGGTGCTATATTACCCAAAAGGGGTAAAATAAACGTCGATTATGGAAGAACCTGATCAGCTTCCCAGGCATGTGGCCATCATCATGGATGGCAATGGTCGCTGGGCTCGAAAACGGGGTCTGCCGCGACATCGGGGGCATGAGGAAGGCGCTGCTGCCGTCAGAGAAGTGGTCGAGGAAGCGGCCCGTCAAGGACTCAAACAGCTCACATTGTATGCGCTTTCTGCCGAGAATCTTTCGCGCAGGCCCCCGGACGAGGTGGATTTCCTCATGGACCTCCTCAAGAAGAGCCTGCGTGACGAGTTCCCCTCTATACTCGAAAACAGAATCCGATTCGTTTCCATCGGCAGAGTCCATCAACTGCGCGACGATGTCAAAGAAGAGTTGACCAAAGTCACACAGGGCAGCAGCGGAAACGCCGGCATGACGCTATGTCTCGCCTTGAACTACGGAGGCCGCAGCGAGATCGCCGATGCGGCAAAAAACCTCGCCGATGACGCCGTCAAAGGCAAGTTGCCCGTTGACCGCATTGACGAATCCGTGTTCCAGTCATACTTGTACACGGCCGGCATGCCCGACCCGGACATGATCATAAGGACGGGCGGGGAGCTGAGGATGAGCAATTTCCTCCTTTGGCAGGCCTACTACTCGGAGCTGTGGGTGACCCCCATTCTATGGCCCGATTTTTGCAAAGAACACCTTCATCAGGCTTTTCGGGATTACGGAACGAGAGTGAGAAGATTCGGAGGGCTCTCTACGGGATGAGCCTCGCCCTTCGCGGTAGAGCAGGGGCAGCAATGGTGGTCGGCGTCGCCCTGGTACTGGTTACCGACTGGGCGACTAGTTCCAACCTCGCAACGCTGGTCGGAGCAGGTTTCGTGGTTGCGCTTGCTTCCTCAGAGTTCTATGACCTGGTTCAGCCAAAGGGGCTTAGCGCATTCAAGCCCTTCGGGATGGCCGCGGCCATTACCCTTATTCTTCTCCCTTCTCTCTCGCACTCGAGGGGCTGGGGAGGGCTTGTCGCGGCCTTCGTGTGTTTTCTCCTCTGGTGGCTGGCTTTCAGGCTCCTATTCCGCCCGCAGCGTACGGGCGGGGACTTCGGGACGCGAATCGCCCTAACGTCTCTTGGCGTGGTCTATGTCGGCGGCCTTGCAAGTTTCTGGGGTTGGATACGCCTACTGCCCAATGGCCTTGCCGCACTATGCGTACTGGTGATACTGGCGAAAAGCGGCGACTTGGCCGCCTACGTCGTGGGTTCCTCCTTCGGGAGGCACAAGCTCGCCTCGAAGGTCAGCCCGAACAAATCCTTGGAAGGAGCCGCAGCCAATATGGTGGTCTCCGTGCTTCTTGCGCTCATAATCGTGCTGATATGGCGGAAGCCCTTCGAACGTCCGTCCGACGCATTGTTGTTCGGATTGTTGGTGAGCGTTGCCGCGCAGGTGGGTGACCTTCTGGAATCGAAAATCAAGCGTGCTTTCGGTGCTAAGGATTCCTCCAGCATGATCCCGGGCTTCGGTGGAGTGCTTGACGTAATCGACTCAGTCCTTGTCGCCGCACCAATGGGCTACTTCGTCCTCATTCTACTAAGGTAGGTTCCCTTGAGCGAACAGTCAGAACGCGTCATTGTGATTCCCGAGGGAGTCTCTCCGCGAGACCTTTTCGGAAGCCATGACGCACACCTCAAGCGTGTCCGCGACGCCATGGGCGTCCAGATCGTCGCTCGCGACGGAGTCATAAAGCTTATTGGAGACCCCAAGGGCGTGGACCGCGCAGGCAGCGTGCTTTCCGAACTCATTGCCGTCCTCCGTGACGAAGGGCGATTGCGCAGAGAACACGTCGATCTGGCGCTGGACGGAGCAAGCCAAGCCCCCACCAGAGGTGGAACACAGCGTATAATGGTCTTCAGGCGTGGCCGCTCGATACAGCCCAGGACCAAGGGCCAGCAGCAGTATGTCGAGGCCATTGACCGTAGCGACCTGACCTTCTGCATCGGGCCCGCAGGGACCGGCAAAACTTACCTCGCCGTCGCCAAAGCCGTGGACGCCCTGCGTGAAGAACGTGTTGACCGTATAGCTCTCGTTCGTCCCGCCGTCGAGGCGGGGGAGAAGCTGGGCTTCCTTCCCGGCGACCTCGAAGCCAAGGTCAATCCCTACCTTCGTCCCCTCTACGACGCTCTTCATGATATGATGGATCCTAGCCAGATACGCCGCTCTATGGACAACGGAGTCATCGAAGTCATACCTCTCGCTTTCATGCGCGGGAGAACCTTGGGCAGATGTTTCGTCATCCTTGATGAAGCTCAAAACTGCACGATTCGACAGATGAAGATGTTCCTCACCCGGATAGGCTTGAGCTCCAAAGTGGTCGTCACGGGCGACGTAAGTCAGGGAGACCTGCCCGAGGGTGAAATGTCCGGCCTCATTCACGCAGAGAAAATACTCACGGATATTAAAGGAATCGAATTCGTCTACCTCGACAAGGCCGACATAGTGCGGCATCCTCTCGTACAGCTAATCGTCGAGGCGTTCGAGCGCGACGGCAAGTAAGTCGCCGAAAGGCTGAGTACCGATGGGCATAAGAAAAATGATCCGAAGCAGGCGTGACGCCTCGCGCGAGCGGCGAAAGAAACGCGCGCCGAGCGCCCGGCGGCGGGGACGTTTCTTCAGATTCCTCGCCGGAACTCTTGCCGTCTCACTTCTGACCCTCATCATATCCTGGGGAGGGACCCCCCTTGATATCCGTGAGGGGCAAAGGGCCTCCCGCGACTACCTCTCCCGTGTCGAATTCACTTGGCGCGACGAAGCAAAGACCGCCGCCAATCGAGACCGCGCCGCGGAGAGGGCTCCCAATGTCTACGACGAGAATCTCTCTTCTCTCAACATCCTTCTGAAGGACCTTGTGGACCTCCTGCGCCAGATCGCCGACCCGGACGAACAACTCCCCGAAGGAGAGAATCTGGTCGAGAAGTGGGAGCTATCTGACGCCGAACATGCCGTCCTCCGCCGAGCGCTGGAAGACGCCGACTTCTCCAGAGTCGAGTCCGGCCTTGAAGCCGTCTTCAATAGCCTCCAGGCGCGACAGGTCGTTCAGGAGGCTCGTTACCGCAGGGAACAAGACGAAGGGCACTGGAAGATAAAGGTCCTCAGCAAGGGAGCGCAGGAGCCGATCGCGGTCGACATGGGGGACCTCATAATCAAAGAGAGGGCCGGAGATGTCCTCTTCTCTGCGCTCTCGCGGCAAAGCCTTGCTGCATTCCCCGTCGACTTCCGCAACGCTCTTGCATCCCTTATCGCTCGCCGCCTGAAGCCCACCCTGACCTACAACGAGCCGCTGTCCGCAAAGGAGGAGAAACTGGCTCGCGAAGCCCAGAAAGAGGAACTGCGCACCATCAAGGTCGACGAGGTCCTACTTCGCAGAAATCAGGTGGCGGGATCCGAGCACATCCAGATCCTTAGAGAAGAAAACCGCATCTTCTGGAGCAGCGTCGAGCCCGCACCCAAGCTCCGACGCATCGCCGGTACGGCGATCACCGTCGCCGTGATCGTGGGCATCGGTTTCTTCTGCCTCACAAGATTCGGACCTGCCAGCTTATCTGTGCGAGGCGCGTTAGCCTTGGCCGTCATGTGCCTCGGCATCGTCGTCGCCGCCAGAGCCTTGGCCACCGTTCAACTGACTTACCTCGTCCCCGTCTCCGCCGCCGCAATTGTCTTTGCCATCGTGCTCCCACCGATGTTTGCCGTCGCCGCAAGCTTCCTGCTCGTCCTTCTGTCGGGTGTGACCCTGTCTTTTGACTTCGCCCTCGTTATGACCTTCCTGGCGGGAAGCGTCGCCGCCATCCTTGGCTCTCTTCGCATACGCAAGAGAACCAAACTCATAAAGGTTGGGCTGCTCATCGGCATCGTCCAAGCCGCGACCCTCTGGGGAGTATGGCTGGCGACTGAATGGGCGAGCCTACCCCTTCGCTGGAGCTCGTCTCTCGTGCGCGACTCGGCCTCTGCGCTGGCCTCCGGCATCGGCGTCGGCTTCCTTCTTACAGGAGCGCTCCCATTCATCGAGCGGCTGTTCAACATAGTCACCGACATCAGCCTGCTTGAACTGTCGGATCAGAATCATCCCTTGCTCAGGAGATTGGTTCTCGAAGCCCCCGGCACCTACCATCACAGCTTCATCGTGGGTAGCCTGGGCGAGGCCGCGGCGGAGGCCACGGATGCCAACGCCCTCCTTACGCGCATCGGTTCCTACTACCATGATATCGGCAAAGTGGCGCGGCCCGACTACTTCGTCGAGAACCAGGCCGGCAAGACCAGCCGCCATGATAAGCTCGCTCCTGCTATGAGTTCGCTCATAATAATCTCCCACGTCAAAGAGGGCCTCGAAATGGCTAAGGCGCACGGGCTGCCTCCCAGAATCATTGACTTCATCGCTCAGCACCACGGCAATTCCCTAGTCGAGTACTTCTATCAGTCCGCACTCAGCCGCAGCAACGGCAACGAAACCGTCCACGACGACGGCTTTCGATACCCCGGCCCTAAACCGCAGACCAAAGAGGCCGCCATCATTCTCCTTGCCGACGCAGTCGAAGCCGCATCCAGAACCCTTTCTGAGCCGTCTCCTTCACGGATCGAGCGCTTCGTCGACGAAATCATCACGAAGCGCCTTGCCGAAGGAGAGTTGGACGAGTCGGGGCTCACTCTCACCGAGATAGGCAGAATCAAGCAGAGCTTCTCCCGCGTCCTTACCGGAATCTACCACAGTCGGATAAAGTACCCGAGCGCAAGAGGCAATTCAGAGCGGGGCAGGCATAATGACAAGACCAAGGCCTTCCAGCGGACCCAGCCCTCGACCCAGACGCACATCTCCCTGGAAGGTTCAGATAAATGATCTCCAGTCTGTCATCAAAGTAGACAGGAAGCGGATGCGCAGACTCGCGAAGACGGTGCTGGCCTTGGAGGAACATCCTCTGGCGAGAATAAGTCTGGCCGTTGTCGACGACGCCGAAATCGCTCGCCTCAGCGCCAGGTACTTGGGCAGGCCTGCTCCTACCGACGTGCTCGCCTTCCCTTATGACGATGCCTGCGACCCAGGCCGCGACGAAGAAATCGGCGAAGTCATCGTCTCAGCCGAAACCGCCGTCCGGGAAGCCCGCTCCAGGCGCAGGTCTCCCGAAGCGGAGTTGGAGCTTTACGTCGTCCACGGCCTGCTCCACCTGCTCGGGTACGACGATTCGACCCCGGCCGAGGCCAGGGCAATGCGTCGTCGCGAGATCGAGCTCTTGCGGAAGTTCGCGCGCTCCCATGGACACGCCGGGTCCGCGGATTAGGAGGATGTCTTGTTAGAAGACTCGCTTGGCGTTAGGTTTTTACTTGGATTGCTCCTGGCAGGGTCGGCCTTTCTCTCCTTATGCAAAGGAGCGCTTCAGAACTTCTCTAAGGCGCGCCTCCTCGCGTCCGCCACGACTGACGCAAAGCGTGAGCGGCTACGAAGGGACGTTGATGTCGCCGAAGAGATGACCGTCACGATAGCCGCGCTCGACCTGTTGCTTGACTGCGCCTTTGTCGCGATCACCATAGCCGCCTTCGGGCTCCTGGAGCCTGCCTGGCAAGGTTTGGCCGTTACGTTCCTGATTTCCCTGGCCGTTATTCTGCTATTGGGCGAACTCATTCCGGCGATGCTTGGCCGCCTCCAGCCCGAGGGGATTCTTGCTCTTACCCTAGCGCCGCTGCGATTATTGTCGTTGCTCACCCTTCCCGTTCGCGTTCCCTTCGCCGCACTCGAACGTGCTTTGAAGAGTATCACGCCTCAGGATGAGCGTCCCGAATCGCGAAGCAGGCACATCGCCGAAGAAATCCTCTCCGTCGTCGACGAGGGCGAGAGGAACGGCGCTCTGGGGGAGGAGGAACGGGACATGATCGAGGGGATCGTCGAACTTCGGGACGTCGATGTGCGCGAAATCATGACCCCCCGTACCAAGATGGTAAGCATCGAAGCCTCTACGAGCATGGAAGAGGTCAAACGGGTCATACAGCAAAGCGGCCACTCCAGGCTCCCAGTCTACGAGAAAAACCGCGACAACATAGTCGGGCTCCTCTACGCAAAGGACTTGGTCGGTCGCGAGCACGAAGCTCCCCACACCGTCAGGGAAGTGATGAGAAGCGCCTACTTCATTCCCGAGTCCAAAGGCGTGGACGAGCTGCTCAAAGAATTCCGCAGCAACAAACTTCACATCGCCGTCGTCGTCGACGAATACGGCGGCACAGCCGGCATCGTCACCATGGAGGATATACTCGAAGAAGTCGTCGGTGAGATCATCGACGAGTACGATGCGGAACAGGACGTCATGATTCGCCCCATCGGTCGCGGAGTCGCCGAAGTGAGCGGCAGAGCTAGAATTGACGAGGTGAACGAGGCCCTCGACTTGGATTTGCCGGAAAGCGACGAATTCTCCACCATAGGGGGATACGTCTTCTCGGTCCTCGGCAGGATACCCGGCGCAGGTGATACCATCCGCCACGGACAGGCAATTATGACCGTGTTGGATGCGGACCAGAGAAAGATAAACAAGCTCAAGATCGAACCGGCACCACGGGAGTCTGAGTGATGCCCCTTCAGAAGACCATCGGCATCTCGCTGCGCAAGCGCCACTACAGCAACACCAGCCAGGTCGTCACCTTCTTGACGCCGCACCACGGGAAAGTATCCGTGCTCGCAAAGGGCTCAAAGCGCCCTCGCACCCCCTTTGGTGGGCCTTTCGACGTCGCTGTCCTCTACGACATCGTCTTTGCGGACAGGCGAAGCGGGCTTCAAATCTTGACCGAGGCAACGCTTCTGGATAGCTTCGGCCCTGCCCGGCGCACCTATCGATCCATGGCGAGGACGTCAGCCATACTCGAGCTGCTCCTCGCTTCGTCTCAGCCGGGCCAGTCCTCCCCGGAACTGTTCAACTTGGCCGTCGATGCTCTTAGAGCGATCACGGCCGACGGCTTCCAGGAAGCGCTGCTTCCCGGCTTCGAGGCGAAGTTGCTGGATGTCCTCGGCGTCTTCCCCGAACTGCAACGCTGCGCTCTTTGCGGCGCGCACCCGGTGGGGCGGCAGTTTTCTCTCTCCCTCTCAAATGGCGGACTCGCCTGTCCTTCCTGCCGCGCTTCGGCGGGACTGGTTGTTCCCGTTTCTCCCGATGTCCTCTCGCTCCTTGCAAGACTCCAAACCCTTCCTCTGAACAAGACGGGCAGACTACGCATTCCTCATAATCGCATCCGTGAACTAGGCCGCTTGCTCTCTCAAATGGTATCATATGCCCTTGAAATGGAGATTCGTTCCTTCACCCTATCACAGCCGGGAGTTGTATCAGCCAAATGAAGAGAATCATGCCGGCAGCATATCTGCTGATTGCCGTAGCCGCCTTTATCCACTCCGCTCAGGCCAAGTGGGTCTGGACGCCTCAGACAGGGTGGTTCCGCGCCGAAACCGTCCCGCGCGCAACCCCCGAAGATAGCTTAAAGACGGCCAAAGACCTGTACGATTCAGGACAGTTCAAAAAGGCTCACGTTGAGCTCACCAGATTCCTCAGGTTCTTCCCCGGACACGAGTTGCAGGAAGAAGTCCTCCCCCTCGCAGCCAACGCGGCGTTCAAAGCCGGCGACGTGTGGAAGGCACATCAACACGTTCTTGCCTACTGGAATAACTATCCCAGGGGTACGCACACATCGCAACTCGTCGAACTGGACTACATGGTTGCCGTGAAGCTCATAGAGGGGAACTGGGGCAGACTGTACGGCATACCTCTCCTTCCGGGCGGCGTTACCGGACGCGGAGTCCTCGAGCAGCTTCTCGAACGCTCTCCTTACCATCCCCTGGCTGACGACGCGCAGCTCGAACTCGGGAATTTCTACCTGGAACGCCGCAACTACCCCGAAGCGCGCTTGGCTTATGAATCCCTTCTACTCCGATATCCCCAACGCGAGACTTGCGAGGAAGCCCGCTTCAACCTCGCCGTGGCAACCGTTCTCGATAGCCAGGGCATCGACTACGATGTGGCCCTCCTTCAGGACGCGGCCGGAGAATTTCAATACTTCGCCGCTCTCTTCCCCGAGTCCGACTTGGCCCCGGAAGCGTCCTTGTTGTTCAGGCGAATTGTGATAGCTTTGGGTCGAAAAGACCTCCGAGTTGCCTTATACTATATCAGGACCGGTCACCGTGACGCTGCCGCCTATTATCTACGCTCCGTCGAATCGCGCTACCGTGGGACCTCAGTCGGAGACGCCGCCTTTGCCCTCCTCGGCGCAATCGGCTCCGGCCAGTCGAATCGCCGCGTCGCGTCCCTGGCGAAACGGCTGTCACGCGAGGTCTACGATGACCGAGAAACGTCTGAAAACTTTGAGAACCAGTTGCAGAGACTAGGACTATGAGACGACTCCTGCCCCTTCTTGCATGTTTCGCGCTGCTCTTCATCGTGCTCTCGCTTCTTCCTTGCGGCTGTGGATACAAGGCACATAGCCTGTCCTCCGCCGGGGAGATCGGCACGGTTTTCGTCCCGATCTTCGAGAACTACAGCTTTCGACGGGGATATGAATTCCAACTGACGCAGGCCGTCATCGAGCAGATACAGCGCGAGGGGACCCTGCGCGTCGCCCCACGTGACGAAGCAGAATCCGAACTCCAAGTCAGCATAATGGAGTACAGCGAGCCCGTGTTGCTGGAGGATGCAGACGATCAGGTCCTCGAAGCCGAGGCGATGGCCGCCGTCTCACTTATCTGGCGCGACCTCCGAACCGGCGCGCTCCTCCTCAAAGAGGACTCCCTCCGTGTCGCCGCTCCCTTCGTTGTGCCCCTCGGCGGAGATGAGCCCTCCGCCAGGCGCGAGGTTTTTAAGCGCATTGCCGAGATGATCGTGGATTCCATGCTCGTCCGTGCTCAATTCCTAGAGGAGCTCCAGTAGCGTGGACCAACTCAAAAATCCCAAGCAGGACGATAACGCCCCCCGCAGGCCCGAGCGCCCGCAGCGCGGCAACCAGCGGCAGTTCCGGTTCCCACGCGGTGTCATCTGGCTGCTCGTCATTCTCGGCATGTTCATGTTGCTCGGCCTCACCCACAACATGCGCGAGCGGCCGAGGGAAATATCACTCAACGAGTTCCGTACGCTTCTGGATACCCAGCAGTTCCAAAAAGGCAAACTCGTCGGCACCAAGTTCGTGGGCGAGCTGAAACCCGGCTCCCCGGCATCAGAGGCCGGCGGAGCTCGTAGCGCAAGAGTCGAGGCCCAACTTCCCCCCGAAGGTTACTTGAATGAGGACCTCTTTCTTGCGATGGAGAATATCCCGGATTTCACATACGAAGAGCCCAGCATGCTGTGGCAGACCTTGCTTGTCAGCATCGTCCCGTGGATCCTCATCGCCGCGCTTTTCTGGTTCTTCCTCTTCCGAGGCCTCAGGGCTCCCGGCGGCGCGGGCAGCGTCCTTTCCTTCGGCAAGAGCCGCGCCAAGTTCGCCGCAAAGGACAGGCCTCGCGTTACGTTTGAGGACGTCGCCGGTATTGAGGAAGCCAAGGAAGAAGTCCGCGAGATCATCGACTACCTCAAAAATCCAAGCCGCTTCATGCGCCTCGGCGCAAGAATCCCTCGCGGCGTACTCCTCGTCGGACAGCCCGGCACCGGCAAGACCCTCCTCGCCAAGGCCATCGCCGGAGAGGCGGGCGTTCCCTTCCTTACCATTTCCGGCTCGGATTTCGTCGAGATGTTTGTCGGCGTGGGCGCATCTCGCGTACGTGACCTTTTCAGAGAAGCGAAGGAGAACTCCCCCTGCATCATCTTCCTGGATGAAATTGACGCCGTCGGCCGACAAAGAGGCACCGGCCTCGGCGGAGGGCACGACGAGCGCGAGCAGACACTCAACGCCATCCTCGTCGAGATGGACGGATTCGAGCGCGACGAGGGGATCATCGTCGTCGCCGCCACCAACCGGCCTGACGTTCTCGATCCCGCTCTCCTCCGGCCTGGTCGCTTCGACCGTCAGATCGTAATCGACCTTCCTGACATCAAGGGGCGCGAGTCCATACTCAAGGTGCACGCGAAGAAGACCAGGCTCGCCGATGACGTCGACCTCGCCGTCCTTGCTCGCTCGACCCCCGGCCTTTCCGGCGCGGACCTCGAAGCCGTCATCAACGAGGCGGCAATAATGGCATCCATGCGCGAAAGAGAATACGTGACCATGAGCGACCTCGAGGAAGCCCGCGACAAAGTCCGCTGGGGCAAGCGCAAGCGCAGCAAGGTGATGAGTGAAGAAGAGCGCAGCATAACGGCTTTCCACGAAGCCGGCCACGCCTTCGCCACGAAATCCATCCCCGAAGTCGACCCTTTCTACAAAGCCACCATAATCCCCCAGGGGATGGCTCTCGGGGCGACTATGCAGCTCCCCGAACAGGACCGCTACCACATCAAGAGAAAGCTCGCTCTGGGCCAGATCACCGTCCTCTGCGCGGGCCGCGTTGCCGAAGCTCTCTTCTGCGACGACATCTCCGCCGGCGCGCAAAGTGACATTAAGCAAGCTACCGAAATGGCCAGGAGGATGGTTTGCGAATGGGGGATGAGCGAGAAGCTCGGACTCGTCAATTACACTGAGGGCGAAGAGCACCTTTTCCTCGGCAGAGAGCTTACGCGCGCCAAGCCTCACAGCGAAGCCATGGCTCAGGAAATCGACCACGAAATACGCGGCATCATAGACTCCTGCTACGAAAGGGCGGAAGGCCTCATAGGAGAGAACCGCGACAAGGTCGAGAAGATCGCCCTCGCCCTGCTGAAGTACGAGTCTCTCGATTCCAACGACCTTGACACGATAATGGCCGGGGATGAGCTGGTGAAGGCAAAGCCGGTTGAAGCCGTAGCCCAGGATGAGAACCGAAAAGTCCGTCCCGAAGGTGCCGAGAGCCCGTCCGAGCCGGGAGAAGAAAAAAGGGATGCTGCCCGCAGAATTCAAGCATAATCCTATGATCGTGGCGTCTTCTCGTGACGGTGCACCTAATCTAGGTCCAGGATTACTCGGCTTGGAGCTCGAGAACCTCGATTCTGACGCCTGCACAGCCGTTCACGACTTGGCAGCCCGATCATGCGTTCAAGCGGATACCGTCGGCGGTGCGCTCTTTAGGCTTTCGGGCACCGAGACCGGCCTGCGCGCCCTCGCCGCCGGACTGGCGCAAATCCCCTCAGCCTCCCACGTTTCCGCTGAGATTCTCGGCGTTATCGAAGCGTTCTCCGCATCGGCGTTTTCCCTGGACTTCCCCGGCGGCAGGCTCGACTTGGGGAGGACGCCCCTTATTATGGGCGTGCTCAACGTCACCCCCGACTCCTTCTCGGATGGCGGAGCGTTCTTCCGCAAGGAGGAGGCCGTTGACCGCGCACTTGAGATGATCGAGCAGGGTGCTGACATCGTCGATGTGGGAGGCGAGTCCACGCGGCCCGATGCCGAGCCGGTTTCCGTAGAGGAAGAGCTCACCCGCGTGGTTCCAGTAATCGCTCAGATTGCCGAACGGTCCCACGTGCCGGTCTCCATCGATACCTACAAGTCGAAGGTCGCAGATGAGGCCTTGAACGTCGGGGCGAAGATCGTTAACGACATTTCCGCCCTTCGCTTCGATGCTGAAATGGCGTCCGTCGTCGCCGAGCACGCAGTGCCCGTGATCCTGATGCATATCCTCGGCACACCGCGGGACATGCAGCACAACCCCGCGTACCTAGATGTTGTCGCGGAGATCGTGGCTTACTTACGATCTGCGCTCGCGCACGCAGTCGCTGAAGGAATCTCATGGGACCGCACCGTGATCGACCCCGGCATCGGTTTTGGAAAGACCGTAAGTCATAACCTGCAGATAATTGGCCGGCTTTCCGAATTCAAAAGCCTTGGCCGGCCTATATTGATCGGGACATCCAGGAAGTCTTTCATCGGCAAGGTCCTCGGCCTGGAAGTGGGTGAAAGGGTCTTCGGCACCGCGGCTACGGTAGCGGCGTCTGTCCTGGCCGGTGCTCATATAGTGCGTGTGCATGACGTCGCGGAAATGAAGCAGGTCGCGCGGATGGCCGGTGTCCTCCGCGCCCCAGAGCAGATGCGACAAGCCACGCCGGATGGCGTTGGAGCGGCGGAATCGTGAAACCCATGTACATAATGTACGCTGTCGAGATTCTCATCATCGCTCTGATCTTCTATCCGATCCTCCGCTTCGTCCGTGGCACCAGGGGGGCTGGTGTCCTAAAGGGGCTCTTCTTCGCTGCTCTGTCCGGCGGATTCATAGTCCTCATCGCGGGGGAGGTCTTCCGGCTCGAGCGTCTGTCCGCTCTCGTCAGGACCTTCCTTCAGTTCGGAGTGATCGGCTTCCTTATAATCTTTCAGCCCGAAATTCGTCGGGGGCTCATACAGCTCGGCGAAAATCGCTTCTGGCGTATCTTCGAGCGCAGCAAAACCTCCACCGCCAACGAGGTTATCGATGCCGCCGTCAGGCTCTCTGCCAGCAGAGTCGGCGCCATCATCGCCATCGAAAGGGGAGTAGGCTTGCGTGCGGTCGTCGAGACGGGCGTTCCGCTCGACGCTGAGGTCTCCTCGGCCCTGATAATGACCACTTTCTGGCCCGGGTCTCCACTTCACGATAAGGGAATGGTCATTCAGCATAATCGAATCGTAGCCGCCAGTTGCATTTTCCCCCTGACGGAAGACCCGAATCTCAGTGCCGAACTGGGCACCAGGCACCGAGCCGCCATCGGGCTCTCCGAAGAGAGCGACGCCCTCGTGGTCGTCGTGTCGGAGGAAACCGGCACGATCTCACTCGCTCTCAACGGGAAACTCCACCGCGACTTGGATAGAGAGAAGTTGCAGAAGGTCTTCGCCGCTATTGATCGTGGAGATGATGAGTTGGAGCTCGGCGTGGGAGGTGCCCATGCGTAGATTAGTCAACATCATATTTGCGAACATGGGCACCAAACTCATGGCCCTGGTATTGGCTGTCCTTACCTGGGTCCTCATATACAACATGACGGTCACGACCACACAGGTGGAGTTCGCGGTCGAGATCGTTACCCCGCCGGGCGTTGAAGTTCTTGGATACGGCGGAATTCCGACCAAGCCCGGTATCGGATACTACGTCAGGGCCACGCTCTCCAGCTCGCAGAGTGCCCTCGAGCAACTGACTCATGGGAAGATCGCTCGACACGTCATCGAGCAGGACGTAAACGGCAAGCTTCCCATAACAGTCGTCTCCCGAGACCTCGACTTCGACCTCGATCCCAACCTCACCCTCGTGGAGGTGTCTCCACAGAGCTTCACGGTCGTGGTCGACAAGGCGGAACCCAAACAGCTCTATGTAAAAGTCAAGACGGTCGGAGATTTGGCTCCGGGATATCGTCTGGCTTCCGAGCCGCGCGCGATCCCCAGCAGCGTTACAGTAATCGGTCCTGCCTCCGTGCTTGCAGAGCGTGACGAGATATTCACCCAGCCCATAAACCTCGCAGGAAGGTCCGAAAGCTTTGTCGCGGAGAACATGTCTCTAGACGACGAGATGCCTCTCGACAGCGCCGAAGGTGTTGGGGAAGCTCGCCGCGTCAAGGTGGCCGCCGCGGAGACTGTCAGCGTTCAGATCGTTATCGAACCCGAGACGATGCCGGTTCAGAAGACGGTCACCTTCGAATTGCTTCAGACTCCCGCTTTCGCCAACAAGTACCGCGTTGAGCTCCTGCCCCCGTATGACAGCTTCGAGTTCCAGGTGCGCGAGTCTCTGATCCCCGGCGCCGATAGCTTGGCGTTCAGGGGCGTGGTTGACCTCACCGACCCCACGAAATTCCCCGGCCCTGGTGAGCACATCGCCAATGTGCAGTTCCAACTCCCCGAAGGCGTGACCTACCCAGGACCGGAAGTAGAGATAACCGTGACGCTTGAGGCGAGAGGGGCTTCTCCGGAGTAACGTCCATGTCGCGCTTCGTTCGGCTCGGTGTCAACATAGACCATGTCGCCACCCTAAGGCAGGCGCGCAAAGCCACCGTCCCCGACCCCGTTCACGCCGCCCTTCTTGCCGAGTTGGGGGGGGCTGACGGGATAACCGTACATATCCGCCAGGATCGACGCCACATCCAAGACCGCGATGTCACGCTCCTGCGGGAAACAGTCCGCACTCGCCTCAACGTCGAGATGGCGATGCGCCCGGAAATTCTCGAATTCGTCGTCGGCGTCAGACCCCACCAGGTCACCCTCGTACCCGAGCGGCCCGATGAGATCACGACCGAGGGGGGCTTGGACGTGGCATCGGACAATGACTCTGTTAAGGATTGCGTGTCCGCCCTAAAAAAGGCTGGAATCCACGTGAGTATCTTCGTCGACCCTGTCGAAGCGCAGATATCGGCGGCGCGTCAGGCGGGCTGCGATGCCATGGAGATATGCACCGCCCGCTATGCCGACCACCCCGGCCCGGATACCCTTGAGGATGTCGCAAAGGCTGCCGCTCAGGCGGAGACCATGGGAATTGCCGTCCATGCGGGGCATGGTTTGAACTACCAAACCGTGGTCCCGCTCACTCAACTTCCACAGATTGTCGAATTCAACATCGGTCACGCGATCGTGGCCCGTGCGATGCTGGTTGGTCTCGAGAAGGCCGTTCGAGACATGAAGAACGTCATCGACAACGCCGGCAAGGGGTAGCCAATTGGATCAGCAGAAGATCATCCGCGCCATCAGGCTTTTTCTCGAAGGCATCGGCGAGGATCCGAACCGCCCGGGGCTTAGGGACACTCCGCGCCGCGTCGCAAGGATGTGCGCCGAAATCTACGCCGGCATGTCGAAGAACGCTTCCGAGGAAATACGAGTCCTCGAGTCGCAGGGGCACGATGAAATCATCTTCGTCAGGGACATCCCCTTGTACTCCGTTTGTGAGCACCACCTTCTCCCCTTCATTGGAGTTGCCCATGTTGCATACATCCCGCACCGGGGACGGATTACGGGGCTCAGCAAGCTCGCTCGCGTCGTCGATTGCCACGCCAGGAAACCGCAGGTCCAGGAGCGCCTCACCACCGAGATCGCCGAGACCATCATGGAAGCCCTCGAACCCCGGGGCGTGCTCGTCATCATCGAGGCCGAACACCTCTGCATGACGATGCGTGGCGTAAGGAAGGCTGGCTCCCGCGCCACCACCTCCGTTGTCCGCGGGATTTTCCGCGAAAATCCCGCGACTCGCGCTGAAGCCATGTCCTTGCTTATGCGCAGGGGTCCAGGGAGCTGACTATCACTTCCTTTCGAAGTCCCCGAAGCTCCTCGGCAGCGCCTGATGTTGGCTGTCCTTGCTTACGCTACGTCGACTGCGCCCCGGCATGGTTTACAACAGGTTATCCACAAGCTTTGAACGCCTCCAAACCGGCGTCCCCCGCTCAATATGTCCGCTCTACCAAGAGCCGTGCAGAGCGCCCGACTGCAGTGCGCAAGGCCTTGGCTGGAGGCGACTTCCGACGCAGAACAAAAGTGGCTCTTTGGTTCCGCCTCGAACGCAATGCGTTCTCGTGCCTGTTCATTCATGTCCGGCAGGACCCCGTTTTGAACAACTTATCCACAAAGGTCCTGGTACGCGGAGACAGCCTCACCCGTATTGACACCACCCCCGCCCAGCAATTATCCTCAATGAGACCAATCGTGGGGGATGGAAGGAGCTTGATTTGAACGGAGGCGCCCCCGAAACTCGTCCGTTCCTAGCGCCCAGGCGCTCCACCAGCCAGGTCGCTATCGCGGGCCTGACCGTCGGCGGTGAGGCACCGGTGCGCATCGAGGGCATGGCCAAAACCTCCACTACCGACATTCAGGCCACCGTTGAGCAGATAATCAGCCTCCAGGAGGCCGGCTGCGAGCTTGTTCGGATAGCCGTCCCCGCCCTGCCCGATGCTCGAGCAATCTCCTCCATCAGGCCCCAAATTGGCGTCCCCTTGATGGCAGACGTCCACTTCAGCGTGAAGATAGCTCTGGAAGCTATCGAAGCCGGCGCGGATTCGATTAGGCTCAATCCTGGAACCATCCGCGACAAAAAACCGGTTCTCGAGGTGGCCTCCGCCGCGCGGGAAAGACGGATTCCCATAAGAGTCGGCGTCAATTCCGGCTCCATGCGGGCCCACGTGCCGAACCGGCGCGACCTTCCAGGGGCCATGGCCGACGAAGCCCTGGAGTTCTGTGCCTTCTTGGATGAGGCCGGAGTCTCAGACATAATCGCTTCTGTCAAAGCGTCGGATGTGCTGACCACCGTTGAGGCCTCTAGGCTCCTTGCCGCCCGCTGCGACTATCCTCTTCACATCGGGGTGACGGCGACTGGCCCTCGCCTCCAAGCGGCCGTCAGGTCGTCCATCGCCATCGGCACCCTGTTGACGCGCGGCATTGGGGACACCTTGCGCGTGTCCATGACCGCTCCAGCACGTGAGGAAATTGCCGTAGGATGGCATATCCTCGAGGCCCTCGGAATCCGCCGCCGCGGGCCCGAGGTCATCTCCTGCCCCACCTGTGGAAGGTGTCGGATAGATCTGCCTTCGTTGGTTGACGAGGTCTCCCAGGGGCTTACAGGGATTGATGAACCTCTCAAGATCGCCGTCATGGGCTGCGTCGTCAACGGCCCCGGCGAAGCGTCCGAGGCGGATGTGGGCGTCGCCGGCGGAGCCCGCTTCGGATTCATATTCAAGGGCGGCAAAAAGCTCCGCAAGGTCCCCGAGTCGCAGCTCGCTCAAGAGCTGCTTAAAGAAGTGCGGTCCATCTGTGCTGCCGTCAGACGAGGCTGACATGGCTTGGGACATCGTTGCTCATCTTGTTGCGCTGGGGCGCTTATCGGAGGAGGCGGCCGGCGAATTTGCTCGGAGATCCCGGGCCGAGGGAAAAGGCGCGGCAGAGCTGTTGATCGACGACGACGTTTTAGGCGAACCCGAACTCCTGGCCATTTACTCTGACGTCTTCGGGCTGCCGCTGGCCCAGCACCTTGACGCAGGATGTGTGCTTCCCGAATTCAGGGATCGCATTCCTCAATCATTTGCGCTGGCACACAGGTTTGTGGCCCTTAAGGGAACAGACGGGGCAAGGGAGGTCGCGGTCGCAGACCCCGCGGGTCTTCCTATCATAGACGATGTTGCGCGTCTTCTCGGTTGCGAGTTGGACCCCGTCTTCGCCCCCCGCACCCAAATCATCTCTCTCATCTCCGAGACGTACCAGCATCAGCCGGCCGAAATCGGCCAGGCTCTCAGAGACCTCGCCCAGGATGAGCTTGAACGTCTGGCGGTTGACGTCCGCGACGGTGAAGACCTCGTAGACGTGGCTTCCAAGCCCCCGGTCGTAAAGCTCGTCGATATGGTCCTTCTGAGAGCCATCCGGATGCGAGCGAGCGACGTGCACGTCCAGCCCTACGAGGACTCGCTCCAGGTGCGCTACCGTATAGATGGGGTCCTTTACGACGTGATGAATCCACCCAAAGGCGCGCAAGAGGCCATCATCTCCAGGATAAAGGTGATGGGGAAGATGGACATAGCCGAGCGCCGCATCCCGCAAGAGGGGCGCACCACGCTACGCCTTGCCGACAGGGAAGTGGACGTCCGCATCTCCTGCGTTCCCACTTGCCACGGCGAGAGGGTCGTCATCCGCCTCCACGACAAGGGCCTCTCGCTCTTCGAACTCGAGGACCTCGGGATGCCCAAGCCCGCACTCGAGAAATTCCACAGCCTGATCCGTTCCTCCCACGGCGTCGTCTTCGTTACCGGGCCCACCGGCTGCGGCAAGACTACCACCCTTTACGCGGCCCTCAAACGCATCAACTCTCCGGATAAGAACATTATCACCATCGAGGATCCCATAGAGTATCGAATCCCTGGAATCAGCCAGATCGAAGAAGAGCCGAAAAAAGGTGTAACTTTCGCCTCCACGCTTCCCTACGTGCTTCGCCAGGACCCCGACGTAATCATGATCGGAGAGGTTCGCGACTATGACACCGCCCGCATTGCCATCCAGGCTTCGCTCACCGGTCATCTCGTCTTCAGCACCGCTCACACCAACGATTCCGCGACCGCGATAACTCGCCTGCTGGATATCGGCATTGAGCCGTATCTGGTCTCGTCCTCCCTTTTGGCCATCATGGCCCAGCGGCTTGTTCGCACAATATGTCCCCGCTGCAAGGAAGAATACGCGCCGAGCGTCGAAGAGAAGCAGTCGCTCGGGGTGTCGCAGGGCGGAGAGTCCCTCAGGCGGCTCTGGCGCGGAGCCGGATGCCCGGACTGCCTGCAAACGGGCTATCTCGGCCGCACGGGAATATATGAATTGCTTATCATCGACGAAACCGTGCGCGAGCAGATAGCCTCAGGCGCTCGGGCCTCCGAGGTAAAGCGGCAAGCCGTCGCTCGCGGGCTGCGTACCCTCCGCTCCGACGCCATCGACAAGGTGCTCAACGGAGTCACCACGGGCGAGGAGCTTCACCGCATGACGCAGATGGATGCCCTCTAATGGCGGTCTTCCAGTATCGCGCCCTCAGGGACAATGGCCAACAGGCGAGCGGCATAATTGCCGCCGAATCCACTCGCGAGGCGAGAGAAAAGCTCCGCCAAAGCCGCCTTCATCCCAGCTCTGTCACCCCTCTCCAGGCGCAAGCTCGGGGCAAGGCCCGCAAGGCGCTCGGTTACCTCGCCCGTCCTCCCGGCATGGAGCACCTTGCCTCTTTCACACGCGAACTCGCCACATTGCTGCAAGCCGGGGTCCCTCTCGCCGATACCTTGGGAGCGTTGTCCCAACAGGCTTCCAGCAGACGTCTCCAGGCCGTAACCCTCGACCTTCGCGAACGAATCCTGCGCGGCGAATCGTTCTCTTTTGCCCTTTCAGCGCATCCCGACTGGTTCGACGACCTCTATGTGAGCGTAGTCGCCGCCGCTGAAGGCGGCGGCTCGCTCGACGCCTCGCTGGAACGCCTCGCCCGTTACGTCACCAGGAAGGAGCGCGTAAGATCCCGTGTCTCTGCGGCGCTTGCCTACCCCGTCGTAATGATCTCTGTCAGCATCTGCGTCCTGATCTTCCTGGTCGCTTATGTTGTCCCCAAGATTGTCAGCCTGTTCGACGACCCTTCCCTGCTGCCGGCTGCAACACGCGTTCTGATGGCAGTTAGCTCCTTCTTCGGGGCCTTTTGGCCGGCGATCATTGCGGCGCTTGTCCTCGCGTATGTCGGTTTCAGGCTCGGACTCAAAACACCCGCGGGCGCTCGCCTTGGTGACTTGATCCTACTCCGCCTCCCCCTTCTGGGGGAGTTGGTGAAGAGAGCCGCCATCGCGAGGTTCGCCATAACACTCTCGAGCTTGCTCCGCAGCGGTATCCCCGCGCACGAGGCCCTCTTGATCGTGAAGAGCGTTGTCGGCAACCGCGTGATCGCCGACGCCGTAGGCGAGATTCATCGCCAGGTCCTCGAAGGAAACCGGATGTCCGGCTCGATGCAGGCATCTGACCTCTTCCCGCCCACGGTCGCACAGATGGTCGCGGTCGGAGAGGGCAGCGGGCGGCTCCCCGACCTCCTTGAACGAATCGCCGATGCCTACGACGAATACGTCGAGCTTCACACGCAGAAATTGACCTCTCTCATAGAGCCCGTTATCATTATCGTGATGGCCTTTGTCGTTGCCTACATAGTCCTCTCGGTGCTCTTGCCGATTCTCAGAATTGGAATGGCTGTAGGTGCTTGAACCATGAAACCGCGTCAGTCAATCAAGGCTTTCACGCTCATAGAGCTCATTCTCGTCATCACCATACTCGGGCTGCTTGCGACCATGGTCGCCGTCAACATCATGCCGAGAAGCGCCGAGGCAAAACGCAACGCGGCGCTCGTCCAGATCGGCCACTTCAAGAACGCCCTTCAGCTCTTTCGCTTCGACAACGGCTTCTACCCCTCCACCGAACAGGGGCTCGAAGCGCTCGTCGAAAAGCCCGCCATCGGGCGCATCCCCTCCAAGTGGCCGGAGCAGGGCTATCTGGAGAGCCCCACTGTGCCCAGGGACCCTTGGCGCAATCCCTACGTGTACATCTCGCCAGGGCTCCACGGTGAACCCTTCAACATCATCTCTTGCGGCGCTGACGGCGTGGAGGGCGGAGAAGGCGAGGACGCCGACATAACCAGTTGGCAGGTGGCGGAATGAAATCCCACGCGACGGCCCGGTCCTTCACGCTGATCGAACTCGTCATCGTCTTAGCCCTCCTGGGAATCTTCGCCTCCATCGTCGCTGTCAACGCCCAAGGCTTCGGCGCGAACGCAAAGCTCGATTCCGCCGCTCGAACGGCCTCCGACGTCATCGCGCTTGCGCGCAACGAAGCCCGTGTGAGCGGCCGCGTCTGGTCCATACAATACGAAGTCGGGGGCAGGGCCATAAAGCTCTTGCCGCCTGAGAGCGAGGAAGACCTCAGCACGTTCTTTCTTCCCCGTGGCGTTCAGCTCCGAGCCGCGATTCGCGGCTCTTTCCACCCGGATGGAAGCTGGGCGTCCGTGGAAGTCCGCCCCGACGGAGTGCTCACTCCGCACCGGATCTACATCGCAGACGATGCCGGAGGCGCGCGTACTATCTCGCCCAACCCCATCACCGGCGTCGCTACCATTTCCCAGGGCCTAACGGAGCCCAATCGCCATGTTTTACCATCCATCCAATAGAGCCTTCACCCTCATAGAGGTCGTTGTGGCTGTCGGCCTCGTGGCAACCGTCATGATGGCGGTCTTGCGGGTGCGCGACGACGCGCTCACGCGTAACTCCGACGCCGCCGACAAGCTCCTGGCTGCAGATGTGGCTGACGAGAAACTCGCGGAGCTGGCGAGCTTCGGCTTTCCCTTTTCTTATCAGACCGGCGGAAAGGTCCCTTTCCGCGGCGGATTTGTCTGGTCGCTTTCAGAAATCAGCAAATCGCATCCGACTATCGGGCATCTGCGTGAGTTACAGATCGTCGTCGAACGGCCAGGAGCCGACTCGCCTTCCGCCCGTCTGTCGATCATCCTTCCTGTGGAGATCTGACCATGCGCTCTCTGCGCGGCTTCACCTTGATAGAAGTCCTCATGGCCTCGGCAATCGCCGCGCTCTTCGTGGGTCTGCTTGGTGCAACTCTCTCGGCGACTTTGCACGCCGACGAAATGATCAGGGCTCATTCCGAACTCGACACGGAGGGCCGCGCTTTGCTGAGGATTATAGCTGCGGATGTCTCTGCTGCGATTTATCCGGCGGATAACATGGAAAGTTTTCTGGGAGAGGATTCGCTCAAAAGCGGCATGCCTGCCGACTCCATTCACCTGCTCAGTGCGTCTCAGCCGCTTCTAGCCGGCGCGCCCCCCTGCGAAGTGAGCTACATCCCGCGCGAAAGATCGGGTAGAATAACACTTGTGCGCCGGGAGGCATGGCCGGCCGACCGAAGGATCACCGTGGGTGGCACAGAGACAGAGATAGCCTCTTCTCTCGTTGCGCTCGATTTTCGGTACTTCGATGGCAGCGCCTGGCGGGATTCGTGGAGTGCCCAGTCTGAGGGTTACCTCCCAGTGGCGGTCCGTGCGGACGTGCGGCTTCTCCCCACCGAGGGAGTGGAGCCGCTGTCCTTCTCGGATGTTATTCTCGTGCTGTCCGGAGGCAAGCGGGAGACGAATTGATGGCACCCGCCCACAAACGCAGGAGAGGGGTCGTCGTTCTCGGCTCCACGGGTTCCGTCGGTCGCAATACTCTGGACGTACTCAGAGCCCTCCAGTCAAGCTTCCGGGTAGTCGGTCTGTCGGCTAACAAGAGCTGGCAGACCCTTCTCGAGCAAATAGAGGAGTTTCAGCCGTCTCGCGTTGCTCTTGCCGACGGAGCGTCGGCTTGCAGCCTGGAGGGTGCTTCATTGCCGAATGGGATAAGTCTGATGCTCGGCAGGGGAGGGGTGGAAGAACTCGCCTCCGACCCCGACGCTGATTTCGTAGTCCTCGCCATATCGGGCGGAGCCGCCATCCACGCCGCAGTTTCAGCCATTAAGGCCGGGAAGACACTGGGACTGGCAAACAAAGAAGTTCTCGTCATGGCCGGAGAGACCATTGCTGAACTGGCCCATAGGCACGGGGCCAAGATCGTTCCCATCGACAGCGAGCACAATGCCATTCACCAGTTACTCAGGACCGGCCGTCGCACTGAGGTCAGGCGGATCATACTTACCGCCTCAGGCGGCCCATTCTATGACTGGCCCGATTCCAAGCTCCGCAAGGTCACCGTAGAAGAGGCGCTTCGCCATCCGACCTGGCGCATGGGACAGCAGATCACCATAAACTCCGCGACCATGATCAACAAGGCCATGGAAGTCGTGGAAGCCCACTGGCTCTTCGGACTCGATGCGGATCAGATCGAGATTCTCGTCCACCCGGAGGCGATCGTCCACTCGGTTGTCGAGTTTCGTGACGGCGCGTGCTTCGCGGTCATGGGACCGCCGGATATGCGCGTTCCCATCCAGTACGCGCTTACCGGCCCCCGCCGTGTCGCTGCGCCGCACATAGCCATGGATCTCGCCGAGATAGGCTCGCTCACTTTCAGAAAGCCTGACTTCGAGAAGTTCCCCGGCCTTTCATTGGGCTATGACGTCCTCAAGCGGGGCGGCACAAGTGGAGCCGTGCTCTGCGGAGCGAACGAGGCCGCCGTCAGAAAATTCGTTGAGGGTGTAATAGAGTTTCCCGACATCGCAGCCCTTGTCAGGCGCGTCATGGACAAACACGCCCCCATCGGTCAACCCACCGTTGAGCAGATCGTCGCCGTCGGCAGGTGGAGCGCTCGCCAAGTGGAAAGGCTGGTGTGACCGTGCCGGTCGACGTGATCCTGCGTATCGCGCAAGTCGTGCTGGGATTCACTCTGCTCCTCCTCTTCCACGAGATGGGACACCTGATAGTCGGCCTCCTCGTCGGCGTTAAAGTGGAGCGCCTATCGATAGGGTTCGGCCCCAAGCTCTTTGGCTTCAAACGCCGCGGCACGGAGTACATCATCTCCGCCGTTCCAGCAGGTGGCTATGTGAAATTCAAGGGGGACGAACCGGGTTCGCCCGAGAGCAGAGAGCCCGACTCCTTCTGGGGTAAGGCCCCCGGCCCCCGTGCCCTGATCGTCATCGGCGGCGTGTTCATGAACATCGTCACCGGCGTCATCGCTTTCGCCATCGCCTTCGGCATAGGAGTCAAGACCGAAAGCCCCGTCGTGGGCGGCGTGCTTCCCCACAGCCCGGCAGAAGCGGCCGGCTTCCTTCCCGGCGACAGGATTCTGTCCATCGATGGCAGAAAGGTCGCCGACTTCCAGGATGTCGCCTATGGCGTCGCCATGGCAGCCCGGGCGGAGCCGCTCGCAGTTGATGTCCGGCGTAATGGCAGTCACGTGACCGTTGACGTAGTACCAGAGTTCGACGAGGCGCGAGGCATCCAGACGATAGGCATTCTCCCTCCGGCTAGCCTGACGATTGGAGCCCTCACCAAGGGTTCCGCCGCTGAGAACGCAGGATTGCGCGCGGGGGATGAGATTCTTTCCGTTGATGGCCGGCCCATCGAGAGTTGGGAGCAGTTCGAACAGCTCGTGAAGGGCAATCCCGGAGAAACCCTTGCCATCACCGTCCGCCGCAAAGGGGGCACCGTCGATCTTGCAGTGGCCGTCGAGCCGGTCTATGAATGGATTCTGGGCGTGGAGGGCTTCCCCCTGGTCCAGAAGGTCCTGCCCGGATCAGCGGCAGACCAAGCGGGCATTCTTGAGGGCGACATTCTCCTCGCGTTCGACAATACGGAAGTCGTGGGGGATTTGCTGCCCGAGCTGCTGGCCCACGGCGAGGGCAATCCTGCCCGCCTCTCGGTTCTTCGGGGAGGCCGCCAACTCCACCTCACCGTTACGCCGGCCCGCAGCGGCGACAGATGGCTCCTGGGTATCGTATATGTCCCGGCGACCCTCGTCGCAAGAGTGCACGAGGGCTCTCCCGCCGAGGAGCTCGGTATAGTTCCCGGCGATCACATAGTCTCCATAGAGGGCAAGCGCGTTACGAGCCTCAACGAGGCCGCCGTCGTTCTCCAGGATCGGAAAGACGCAGCTACTCGCATTCAGTGGGCTCGGCAACAGGAGGTAATCAGCTCGCAGTTCATACCGGAAAAGTCCGATGCCCCCGCGACAGGCATCCTCGGTGTTGTCCCGGAAGCCCAGTCAGAGGTGATCAGGCAAGGTTTCATCGGCGCGTGCAAGCTGGGTGTACTGAGGTCGATATTGACGGCCAAGCGGGCGGGAATGACATTCTGGGCGCTCCTCACCCGTCAAGTCTCTCCTACCAACGTTGGCGGGCCGGTCCTTATTGGCCGCGTACTCTACCAAAGAGCCGGCCAGGGTCTGGCAAGGCTCATATACTTCTTCGGAATGATCAGCGTCCTGATCGCCATCCCCAACCTCCTTCCCCTCCCCGTTCTCGATGGTGGGCACCTCGTCATTCTTGCGGTAGAAAAGCTGAAGGGCTCACCCCTAAGCACCCGGGCTATGATGGTGTGGCAGTACTCCGGCATCGTTCTCATCGGCGTTATTTTCGTCCTGATCCTTGTAAACGACATTCACCAACTGTTTACCCTTACGTTCTAGTGCCGGCGCTATCGCATAGATTCAAATGAGAGAACCGAATCCCCTCTTCATATCTCCGGACAATATGGCCCTCGCCACCGACCTCTACGAATTCACGATGGCGGCGGGGTATTTCAACGCCGGCCTGAAAGACCGACTCGCCTTTGAACTCTTCGTCCGCGACCTCCCCCCCAGCCGCAATTATCTCATCGCAGCCGGGCTGGAACAGGCCGTCCATTTCGTCACGCAACTCCGATTCAGCGAGGACTCGGTAGCATATCTACAGTCGCTTAAACCTTTCGAACGCGTCAGCCCGGAGTTCTTTGACTACCTTCGGTCCTTCAGGTTCTCCGGCGACCTTTTTGCCCTGGAGGAGGGGACGGTTTTCTTCCCAGGGGAACCCGTGCTCGTCGTCTCTGGTGCTCCTGTCGAGGCGCAGATACTTGAAACATTTCTTCTGACCACTATCAGTTTTCAGACTGCCGTCGCATCTAAGGCCGCTCGCGTTGTTCACGCCGCCGAAGGTCGAAGTGTGATTGACTTCGGCAGCCGCCGCGCTCACGGTCCCCAGGCCGGAGTCCTCGCCGCCCGCGCTTGCTACATCGCCGGGTGCTCCGGCACCTCCAACGTCCTCGCCGCGAAACAGCTCGCTATACCTCCCATCGGCACCGCGGCCCATTCCTGGACCATGGCCTTTGACAGCGAGGAAGATGCCTTTCGCGCGTACTACAGCGCCTTTCCCGACGACGCGATCTTGCTGGTCGACACCTACGACACCATCGAAGGGACGAAAGCCGCAGCTCGTATAGGCAATGAGCTCAAAGGCGTCCGCCTCGACAGCGGAGACATTTCCGAACTCAGCAAGCGGGTCCGTGAGCTCCTCGACGAGCGTGGACTTCGCCGTGCCAAGATAGTCGCTTCAGGCGACCTGAACGAGTACAAAATCGCTGACATACTATCGGCAGGCGGCATCGTGGACATCTTCGGCGTGGGAACTGAAATGGTCACTTCCAAAGATGCGCCCGCCCTTTCCGCCGTCTACAAGCTCGTGGAACGATGCGAAGGGACAACACCCAAGCCCGTAATCAAGCTGAGCGAAGACAAAAGCACCATCCCCGGCGCGAAACAGCTCTACCGGTTCCGCGGAAAGGACGGGCTATTCGACCATGACCTGCTCACCCACATTGGCGAGCCTATCCCCGAAACCGCCGAGCCGCTCCTGAAGCGCGTGATCCACTGCGGGAAGCTCACGTATGATCTCCCCTCCATCCGTGACGTTCGGTCCAGGGCGCAGGAACAGATCTATTCGCTTCCCGAAGTTCTCAGATCTCTCGATTCGCAGCCCGCTTATCCCGTTCGCCTGTCGCAGCATCTGCGAGGCCTTCGCTCCCAGGCCGTGTCTCGGCTTTCGACAAATCCAAAGGAGGCCTAACCGTGCAGATGAGCAAGACCGTTTTCGTCGACGTGGACACCCAGGTGGACTTCATGCGCTCCGATGGCGCGCTCTACGTCCCTGACGCTGAGCGGATCATACCTGATCTGAAGAAGCTCGTCGATGCCGCCGTCAAGAAAGCCACCCCGATCATCTCCACTGCCGACAATCACCGCGAAGACGACGAGGAGATGAAGCAGTTTCCCCCTCACTGCATCGGCGGCACACCCGGACAGAAGAAGATACCCGAGACTACCACCTCCGGACTGATCAACCTGCCGAACAGACCTTATCCGGGCGACCTCTCGACCATATTCGACCACTACGACCAAGTAGTCCTGGAGGCAAATACCCTCGACAAATTCAGCAACTGCAACACTGATCCCCTCATTCGCAAGCTTTTCGCCGACGAATACTTCGTATTTGGTGTGGCGACCGAGTACTGTGTGCGACTAATGGTTCTCGGCCTGCTGGACCGCGGCAAGAAGGTCACCCTCCTCACCGACGCTGTAAAACCCATCCAGGAAGCGGCGGGCAAGGCCGCCATCGACGAGGTGATCCAACACGGAGCCAAGCTCGCCTCCGCCTCCGAAGTCATCTCCAGACTTGACGCGGCCTCCCCTCGGTAGTATCCTTTCTTTTCTGGATGAACCTTACGCGGTGGGCGTAGCTCAGTTGGCAGAGCGCCAGACTGTGGCTCTGGTTGTCGAGGGTTCGAGTCCCTCCGCTCACCCCCGCGGAGCCCTCCAGAGGAGGTCGGGAGGGCTCTTTTCTTGCCCCCAGGGGCCGCAGGAGGAATGGAGAATTGGCGCCCGCAGGATTCCAGTTTCGGGTGGCCGCCACCTGGAAGTTCGGCCGTGCCGCCGTCGTGGCCGCCGCCGAGGCCCTCGCGCGAGGAGGGAACTGCCTGGACGCCGTCGAAAGGGGAGCCAACGCCGTCGAGCTCGACCCCTCCGTCAATTCCGTCGGCTACGGCGGCATGCCCAACGCCTCAGGGATCGTTGAACTGGACGCGGCCATTATGCGTGGTAGCGACCTCCGGGCGGGCAGCGTTGCCGCGCTGCAGTCCATCAGGACCCCTACCTCGGTAGCTAGGGCGCTTCTACAGGAAAATCGTCACATCATGCTTGTCGGACCGGGCGCGCTGACTTTCGCCCTCGCTCACGGGTTCAAGACGGAAGAATTGCTTACCAACGAAACCCGAAACAAGGCGGCCTCTCGACCCAGTCACGACACCGTCGGCGTCGTCGCCGTCGATGCGCAAGGTCGCATGGCGGCGGCCTGCAGCACTTCAGGCACCGCCTGGAAGCTCCCGGGAAGGGTAGGGGACTCCCCTTTGATCGGCGGGGGCCTTTACGTGGACGATACCGTCGGCGCTGCCGTCGCCACCGGTCTGGGCGAGGAGATCATGAGGGTCTGCGGTTCGTTCCTGGTCGTCGAACTCATGAGGCAGGGCGCGGAACCCGACGAGGCCTGTCGCACGGCGCTTGACCGCATCCGTAGCGCCGTCGGAGAGAATCCTGCCCAGGCTGCTTTCGTCGCGCTCAGGAACGATGGAAAGATCGCGGCAGCATCGCTCCTTCCAGGATTCTCTTTCGCTCTCACCACCGACGGCGTGACGGAACTTCTTGAGGCACCCCATGTGGCCGAGCGCTAGCACCGCGTTGACACCTTCGTCCCACTGTGCTAGATTTCGGTGGGCTGTTGAACAAGGAGGCTTTGCATGAGAAGCAGAGAAGAGCAGGTGCAGAGAATCTGCGACTGCGGAGTCGTTGCCGTCGTCCGAACCGACACGAGCGAGGAGCTTGTCGATGTCTCCAAGGCCCTCAAGGAAGGTGGCATCGACGTAATCGAGATAACGATGACCACCCCCAATGCCCTTCAGGTTATCGCCGACGTCGCTAAGGCGATGGGAGGCGAAGTTCTCGTCGGCGTCGGTTCCGTTCTTGACCCCGAGACCGCTCGCGCCGCCATACTCGCGGGAGCCGAATTCATCGTTGCCCCCACCTACTCTCCCGCCGTCGTCGAGATGGCCCACAGGTATGGCTGCTCCGTGACTCCCGGCGCTTTCACCCCTAACGAAGTCCTCGCTGCTTGGGAGGGCGGCGCCGACATGGTGAAGATCTTTCCCGCTCGCGTCGGCGGACCCAACTATATGAAAGACCTCAGAGCCCCCATGCCTCAACTCAAGTTGGTTCCCACGGGGGGAGTTGACATCACCAACGCCGCGGAGTTCATCAAGGCAGGCGCGGCTGCGCTCGGTGTCGGCAGCGCCCTCGTGAAGAAGGACGCGGTAAAGAAAAAGGACTTCGCGACGTTGCGCAAGCTTGCGAAAGACTACGTGGCGGCAGTAGCAAAGGCAAGGGGAGCTTGATATGTACGATGTAGTAACCTTCGGCGAGGCGATGATCCGGCTTTCGCCGCCTAACTTCGAACGTTTGGAACAAGCCCGCTCTTTCGATGCCTGCGTCGGCGGGGGCGAGATGAACGTCGCCGTCCTTGCCGCCCGCCTCGGGCTCAACTCCGCCTTTGTCACCCGCCTTCCAAAGAACCCGCTCGGGCGGATGATCTTCAACAAAATCAGGGAACAGGGCGTCGACCCGTCCAATATCATCTGGTCCGATGCCGACCGCGCAGGGCTTTACTGGGTCGAATTTGGGGCCATGCCTCGCGCCAGCTCCGTTCTCTACGACCGCGCCGGGTCCGCCATAAGCAGAATTGAACCCGGCGAGATTGACTGGCCTTCCATTTTCGCCCAGACCAAGCTCTTCCACGTCAGCGGCATCACGCCCGCGCTCAGTCCTACCGCAGCCGAGGCGACCAAGGAAGCAGCGGTAGCCGCCAGGGAAGCGGGCATCACCGTCAGCGTCGACCTCAACTACCGCTCCAAGCTCTGGTCCGAGCACGAAGCGCAGGCATGCATGACCCAGATCATGCACGACACCGACATTCTTCTGACCACGGAAGAAGACACCATGCGCGTCTTCAAGATAAAACGCGACAACTACCGAGATGTCGCCAAGGAGCTCTATGAACGCTTCGGCCTCAGGGCCGTCGCCATCACCTTGCGGGAGAACGTCTCCGTCTGGCGAAACCGCTGGACCGCCATCGCCTATGCTGATGGCAAGTTCTACGATGACGTCACCTACGACGTGGAGATCGTCGATCGCATAGGCGCGGGTGATTCCTTCACCGCCGGTTTCATCTACGGATATCTCCAGGGAGACATACAACTCGGCGTCCGCACTGGAAATGCCGCCGCCGCCGTCAAGCATTCGATGCCCGGCGACCTCAACTGGACCAGCTTGGAAGAGGTGAAGAAACTGGCTGAGGGCGGCGGCCTTAGGATTGTTCGATAGTTCTTTGCGGCGGCCCTTTGCCGCCGGTTCGGGGGTAATCGTGAAGTCGATCGTGTTCTGCCTCTCATTGATCTCGCTCGTCTTGTCTGTTCAGCCGGGGCTCGCCGGCGAGCAGCCCGTTCCCTCCCAGCCCGCCGCAATAGACATTGCACCATCGCCGACTGAGCCGCTTTCTGCCGGGCCGAGCCCTCCTCCCGAGGGCTCACAAGCCCCGACGCCTCTGCCCGGCAATGTCGCTGCTACTGTAAACGGACGTGAGATATCTACGATTGACTACTACAGTGCCCTTGTCGAGCTTATCGGGGACACGGCGCTCAACTTCCTCATAACTCAAATGGTCGTCGACCAGGCATTGCGTGCCAGAGGACTGGAGATCGACCAGAATGCGGTCGATGCGCGTCTGGCGGCTATAGAGCAGCAGGTGGCCCCAAATTCCCTGGAAGATTACATACGGAGTACCGGACTCACCGACGATATCTTTCAGTCTGTGATTCGATCAGGCATCGGCACCGAAACACTGATGCGCGCGGAGGCGGGCATACCCCCCGACGCACCGTTTCCCGCCAACCTCAATCCTGAGCAGTGGTTTCGAGATGGCCTTCTGCCCACGGCGCAAATCGAGCGAACGAAGGAAACCGCGCCAGACGGCGTCGCCGCCGTTGTTAACGGCGAGAAAATCCCCTCCAAGCACTGGCTCCACTACTGCCGTGAACTCGCTGCCGACGCAAACGAGGCCAGACTCCTTCAACAACTCATCGATGAAGAGCTTGTTCACCAGGAGCTTGAAAAAGCCAACGTGGTCATTTCCGAACAGGACGCCGAAGAGGAAATCGCCGTTCAGAAGAAACTGTTCGAAGAGGATCCGCGTAGCGGCGATATGAGCTTTCAGGAATACCTGCTAGCTCAGGGACAGACGCTGGAATCGCTTAAGCAGTCGCAGGCGTTCCTTTTCTCGCTCGGCGCGCAGCGCCTCATTGCGGCCGAGTTGCCGGAGGATGAGATTCAACAGTACTTCGAGGGGCAGAAGGAAAGGCTCGGCGAAAAGCTCGTCCGGGCGCGTCATATTCTTGTCAGGAAGCTTGACCCCGAAACCCAGAAGCCCGATTTCGACAAGGCTCTCGCCGAGATCAAGCAGTTGCGAACACAGATCGAGAACGGTGCTGAATTCGGCGCCGTCGCTGCCGGCCACACCGAAGATGTTGCGACCCGGAACCGTGGCGGCGACCTGGGATACTTCGCCAGAGGCAGGATGGTCCCGCAATTCGCCGATGTCGCCTTCTCGCTTGATAAGGGCGAGCTATCACAGCCTGTCAAGACCGAATACGGCTACCACCTCATCCTGGTGATCGATATAGTCCCTGCCAGGGATGTGGCGCTTGAAGAAGTGCGTGACAGGATTGTCCGCGAGATGGTCTCGCTACGTCGTCAAGACTGGATTCTTTCGCTCAGAGCGGCGGCAAATGTGCGCAAGAATGTCGCCATGTTCGGACCCGGAGTGCAATAAGCATTCGTGGAGGAAAAGTATGGAGGTCAAAGTAGGCTTCATCGGTGCAGGCGGCATCGCCAATAACCACATGAACAAACTGGCTAAGATCGACGGCGCCAAGGTTACCGCCGTCTGCGACATCGACGAAGCCAGGGCGGAATCAGTCGCGGAAAGCCGCGGTGCGACCCCCTACACGGATTACCGCGCTCTCCTCGACAAAGAAGACCTGGACTGCCTCTTCATCTGCCTTCCCCCCTTTGCCCACGCGGGCCAGGAGCTTGACGCTATCCACCTCGGGCTACCCCTGTTCGTAGAAAAGCCCGTCACTTTGGACCTCGATTACGCCGCCAAAGTTGCAGACGCCGCTGCCGAGGCTGGAGTTATGACCTCCGTGGGTTACCTCTTCCGGTACTCCGACCTCGTCGCCAAAGCGAAGGAACTCTTGACCGGCACAAAGCCTAACCTGTTCGTGAGCCGCTATCTGTGTCCGCTCCCCAAGTCACAGTGGTGGGGCGTGCGGGAGAGATCCGGCGGCCAGCTCGTGGAGCAGGTCACTCACCACATCGACATCGCGCGCTGGGTTATGGGCGACATCGACAGGGTGGCCGCTTCGGGTGTTCGGAACATCCTGCCCGAATCCGAGGTCTTCGATGTTGAGGATACCTCCGCGCTGATTCTGAATTTCAAGAGCGGGGCCTTGGGTACGGTCTCCTGCACTTGCGTCCTGGACAAGCGCTGGAACTCCGAGGTTGATTTCGTCGCCAGGGGCCTGAGGGTGGAAGTGTTTCTCGCCCCCGTCGCGAAAATGCGATGGTCCAACGGCAGCGTCGAAGAGCTCGACGGGGCCGTTGACCCCTATCTGGAACAAGACAAGGCTTTCATACACGCGGTCAGGACTGGCGATGCGTCAGGCATCCGTTGCGACTACGAAGACGCCATAGCCAGCCTCCGTGTTAGCCTCGCCGCCGCAAAATCCATCGAGTCCGGCGGCCAATGGGCGGACGTCTGACAGAACAACTTTTCTTGTGAGGTTTCCTTATGAAAATAGGAAAAATTGTCAAGGACGAGGGAGGCGGATACCATATCGGCGTGTGTCTCTTCCTGAAAACTCCCGAAGAGCGCACGGAGGAGTTCAGGGACGGACTGATCAAGAAGCTCTTCCAGATTTTCCCCGACGCTCAGCCCGCTGACCACGACCACTACCTGGTTCACTCAAGGCACGAGCTTAAGGTCTAACGCCCCGTCACGTCGGTAAAACGGCTATGTCGCGGATGCCGCTCACCGTCGTGATCCCGTTCACGTTGACCCCCCGCAGCCCCGGCAGCTTCGACACCAGCCCGCTGTCTATGTCGAAAACGCAGATGTCCCCCTCGCGCGTCTTGTACCCGAGCTGGTTCGCCGACCCCACCACTACGTAGTGGCCTCCCGCTATGTTCGCGTATGCCAGCGCCCCCGTTCCGTCCACTCCCTTTTCGTACTCCCTGAATGGCGCTTCCGGGGACTCATCATACCATGCGTATACCTTATTGAATCCCTGTCGGTTGTAGCTCCCCGCAAACACCATCGTCCGCCCGTTGATCTCTGCCACGTCCAATGCCGTGATGAATGAATCTGACCCCTTGTAAGTCGCCTCCGGCTCCTTGGGCCTGAATATCGACCACCGCCTCACCTCGTCACTTCCCGCGTACACCTTGTTGTTCACCACCGCGATGCTGGAGATATTTCTCCCCGACCCCTCGAAGGTCCTCACCAGGTTGATCTTCTCCGGATTCTTCGCGTCGATCAGAAAATCATATACTACGCCCTCCGACGTGAACGCATCCACGGTGAACAGGTGCCACTCCAGCCCGATGCGTTTCGCCAGACCCGTCGCGGTCCCTAACGGTTTTGTCCCTTGAATGTGAATCGGATTCGTCGGATCGTTCAGTCGAAATAGGTAGATTCCCTCCCCACCGAAACCCGTCGCGAAAATGCACGGCTCACCGTCAACGTTCTCATATTGCACGTAGCCCACCTGGGACATGGTGTTGTGCTTGTACTCCCTCTCGACCTCCCCGGTCGCCTCGTCGATTACCGTCACTCCCCGGATGGTCCCCGCCAGAATTTTCAGCGCTCCCCCTATCCTCGCGTAGGCAACCGCGGCCACGACGTTCCTGTCCTGGTAGCGCGAAAATCCCCCAGGGTGCTCCGAGTCGTACTGCACGACCCTCTGTCCGCTCCCGTTCGCCACCAGAATCTTCGCCTTGTTGAGGAACTCGAACCGCGTCAGATACTTTCCCAGCGAAGATTCCAGCTGGTCGCACACCGAGCGCACAAACTGCATGGCGTCCGGCGGGCATTCCGTCTGAAGTTCCGACAGAACCCGCTGCACCTCTCCGTGGAAGTAACGCGTTATCTCACTGCTCAAATGCTCCTCCTGATTCCCGCATCTTTAACTCACCAAAACCATCTTCCCCGACCGCGCCCGTTTCGTCAAGCCCATTGTCCTCTCGTTGGACTCCGTTCCACCGCGGATCGGCCAAACGTGCGTGGATTAGTATCCGGCGCGTCTTGCTCGGGCCTCTAAGGCCCCTTTCGCATCCGCTTCTCGCTGCACGAGACGCACAACATCTTGCCTTTCACCTCCCGCAGGCGCGTCACCATCGCCGGTTCGCCGCAGCGCTCGCACACGGCTGATTGTCGTATCTTCGCCTTCGGAGGCAGGTCGAGCTTCACCCGAGACGTTCTGAATAGCTCCCCGCGCGGCGCGTTCAGTATCTCCAGCATCCGCGTAATCGGATCCCGCTTTCTCCTTCTTGGATTCGCGTCAGTTGGTGCCCTCCACGAAACCCTCACGGCACGCCCGTCGCCCCGCCGCGCAAAGGTGAACACCTGCTTGCCGTAATCGCGGAAGAAGAGATTCCCCTTGCCGAAGGTGCAGCCCGTCAGGTGTTGCACCGCATCCACGCCGCAAGCGTCGTTTTCCACGATGGCAATCAGTTCCTCGTCTCTCGCCCTCTCGACCTTAAGTGTGGCAAGACCAGCCTTCGCCGCTCTGTACCCGATTGCCAGACCAGGGCAAATGTGTCCATGGAAGGCTGCCGCATCCATGAAATCCGCCGGAAGGCTTGCAGCGTCTATCTTCGCCTTCGCCATTGTTCTCCCTCACACAACACAATCGGAAGAGCCGTCCACTCACAACTGCCGTCGTGCGTGGACGTGCGCTTCGTCCGTTCCCACGTCTTCAAGGAACTTGACATACGTCTTATGAAGTCGCCTCGCCGCGTCCGTGTTCTTCGACAACACATTGAGGCTCTGGCGTGGATCTTTGCGAATGTCATACAACTCTGGACTCGCTTCCCCGGGCTTCGCTATCTCCATGCGCCGTGCCCTGCTGTCGACCGCCGCCGTCTCCGCCATGCACAGCTCCTCTCCGGCCTTACCCCCGTATATCAACGTCCACTCCGATGTCGATATCGTGCTCCGCACGAAGGGATTCGGCCCATGGGTGATGCAGGGAGACGACACCGCGAAGCCCCTCACCGCTCGCTTCTCGCCCTTCAACACCGGCACCAATGAGGTGCCGTGGATCTCCGGAGGCTTTCTGATGCCGGCAAGCTCCAGCAGCGTCGGCGCGATATCCCATGGCTGCGCAAACCCCTTCACCCTTCGCCCGCCAGACTTCCCCGGCAATGACATAATCAGCGGGATGTCTGCCACCTCACGGTACAGCGGCTCATACCTCATCCGCCCCTTGGCTATCCGAAGCTTCCCTATCATGCCGTGTTCGCCGTGGTAGAACCCGTGATCCGTGGTGAATATCACCAGCGTGTTTTCAAAGAGCCCCAGGTCCTCTATCTTCTCCAGCAGCGACCCCACCCACCTGTCCACCAGACTCACCTCTCCGGCGTACAGCGCCCGCACGTGCGCAAGCTCCTTTTTGGTCAAGTAGTCCGCGTCGCCGTAAATGGGATAGATAACCTCCTCGCCTTCGTATCCCTTCTCGTACAGTTCGAGGTAGTGCTTAGGCGGATCCCACGGTTCGTGCGGATCGAACGTGTCCACATAGAGGAAAAAGCTGTCCCGCTTGTAGTTCCGTTCCAGCCATCTCTTCGCTTCCCGCATCGTTTGTGCGACGAAGTAATCCTCCTCGTACGCCCGATCTGAGACGTTGCGCAGATATTGCCCGACCACCCTTTCACCCGACCGCAGTTTCTCCGGCTTGCACGGAAACCTCACCTCTTCTGGATCCGTACGCAGGCGGTCGTTCTCCTGGCCCCGGATCCACTGCCACCCGTCAAACCCTCTGTCGAAGTTGTACCCCTGCTGGAGGATGTGCGGCGTGTCCGCCACCATCATGCTCGTGTATCCCTTCTCACGGAGCATCTCCGGCAGCACCACCTCATCACCTTGCAGCCTCCCCCAGTCCGTGTACGTGAAACTCGCTTTTCCTGTCAGAGTGTCACGCCGGTTGGGAACCGTCGGGAAAGACCCCGCATACGCCCCGTCGAACACCACGCTTCGTTTCGCAAATCTGTCCAGGTGCGGGGTCGAGATCCGCTTGTTTCCGTAGCAGCCAAGGTGGTCCTTTCTGAAAGTGTCCGCTATTATCAGAATGAAGTTCATCGCTTTCCTTTCCGACGCTTGTCACTCGACGCTGCCGCCTCGCCCCGCATCCACCGCCGATCAGTATAGTGCCGAGGCGAGCCTTGAACGGTATTCCCGCGCGAGGGGAGAGGAATGCCCCAGTGTGCCGAATATCCTCACCATGTCATCCTTTGCAACTTCCTCATGGTAGGTCTTGTCTTTTTGAACGATCTGGAGCAGGAGGTCCAGAGCGCCTTCGTATCGCTCTTCTGCAGCCAGGCACCTTGCCAAGTCGAACTTCGCATCAAGCGAATCCGGCGCATTCCTGTGCTTCTCTTCCGCCGCTTTCAATCCGCCGCACCGTCGGCAAGTCTTTTCAAATTCAATGCCTGCCAGAAGTTTTACCGCACTTTCAAATTCCGGCGTCCCTTCCGACACCTCCGCAAACTCAGCCGCCGCTTCTTCGAAGTCGGCGGACCTCAGAGCCAGCTTCCCTTTCTCCAGATGGGCACGCGAGTGCGAGGGGCTAATCCGCAGCGCTTCCTCTAACTTCCGCTTCCCACTCTCCAGGTCGCCGCCGGAGATGAGGGCGACCGCTTCCTCCACCAGGATATCCTCTCGCGAGGGCAGCGCTCTCTCCAAAAACGACCTTATGCTGTCCTCCGGGATCAACCCCACGAACTCCGATACAACTTCCCCTTTGCTGAAAAGTTTCACCGTCGGAACCCCGGTAATTCCCAGGCGCGACGCCACAACCGGATTCTCCTCTACATCCAGCTTCGCCAGCCTCACCCGCCCCGCCATCTCCTTTATGACCCGCTCCAGGACCGGCGAAAGCGCCTTGCACGGCTCGCACCACGGCGCCCAGAAATCCACGGCAATCGGCGTACCCTCGGACGCCTCAAGCACCTCTTCCGCGAATGTCGCATCGCTTGTATCGAAGATTACGGCCTCGCCGTTCATCGCCCTCCCTTTCGAAGCTCCCCGCTCCGTTCGACCAACCATAATAGCAAAACGTTCACCAGTCAATGGCGTGCCCATTCCCCCCCGCTTGCGGCCTCCACTTGACACCTTCCTTCCTAGGCGGTAGAGTCAACTGGTCTGAGCGGAGGATCGGACTTGCGCAGCCTCGACGTGGAAGGACGCATTGAGCCGATGCCTTGGGCTGCAGTCGGCAGAAGGGAGAGTGACTGTGTTGATTCGCTGGAAGGTGCTGAGCCTGTTGGTGGCGGTCTCCATCCTCGTGGGTGGCTGCACGCCCCTCATTATCGGGAGCGTCGTTGTCGGCGGAGGAGCGGCCATCTGGTATGTCAGGGGTGAGTCCAGAACCCAATACCCCCGCGACGTTCCAACCGTCTTCAACGCCGCCGTCGCCGTTCTCGAACAGGACCTGAAGGTTCCCATCGACAGCAGGTCCTATGACGGAACTGTTGGGAAAATCCGTGCCAAACGCGCTGACGAATCAGAGGTCAAAGTCGCCCTCAAGCTGGTTGGTCCGTCGGTAACTCGCGTGGCCGTCCGTGTCGGAATCGTCGGGGACAGGCACTGGAATGAGCTCTTTCTCGACAGACTTAGCGCAAGGCTCAGGACCGGTGCTTAAGCTCTGAGCTCGATATACGCAATCAGTGTCGATGCGGCGCTTTTTCGGCAGTCGTCATCTGACTTGCGCGGCCGGGGTTCTCTGTGCCCCCGCCTGCGCAAATGGATGAAGAGAGGAGGGACACATGTCTGGCCGCTGCAAATTGATGGTTCTGCTCTTAGGGCTTTCTCTGGTGGCGAGTGGCTGTGTTGCCCTGGTCGCCGGCGCGGCCGGCGGAGCCGCGGGCATCGTCTACGTTCGAGGCGAAGCCAAGACCGCTTTCCCGCATGATGTTGAGACCCTTTTCAACGCCGCGGTACTCGCTATGGAACAGGACATGAAAGTGCCCATAGAGAGTAAGGCCTATGACCTTACCGACGGTCGCATCGACGCCAGGCGTGCGGATGACAACAAGGTAAAGGTCCGTCTGAAACTCGTCGGCGCCGACGTTACCGAGGTCCGCGTGCGTGTGGGAACCATCGGCGACAAGACGTGGTCGATGCTGTATCTGGAGAAGATCGAAAGCCATCTTCCAGGCGCGAAGTGACGTCCCGCCGCCGCTAGCGTCGCCCGCCTGAACTCTCCGGGAACGAAAGGAGCACAATTGAACGTCGTCTTCGTAATGATCGACACTCTGAGGGCCGACTACTGCGGTTGCTATGGCAGCTCGTGGGTCAAAACCCCCAACATCGACGCCTTCGCCCGCGAGAGCGTCGTCTTCGACCGCGCCTACCCCGAAAGCTGCCCCACGCTGCCCGTTCGACGCAGCGTCTTTTCGATGACCCGCTGCTTTCCCTTCGTCGACTGGCACACGCCCAAAGGCGCCTATCCTGTGATTCCAGGCTGGCAGGGACTTCGGGAAGAGGATGTGACTTTTCCCGAGTTGATGACCTTCGCCGGCTACCGCACCGCCATGTTCGCCGACACTTACCACATGGCGAAGCCGGGCATGAACTTCCATCGCTTCTTCAGCGTCTTCCGATGGATTCGCGGACAGGAAGCCGACAGATACGGCTACGGAGAGCTCCCTGCCGATTGCACGGTCGAAAAGTATATGCGTCCTGACCATCCCGCCGAGTCTGCCGAGCGCAAGAAAGACGCGATCAAGAACTACCTCCGCAACAATGGCGACCGCCGCACCGAAGAGGATTATTTCGCGCCCAAAGTCTTCGGACAGGCGATCCACTTCCTCGAAAACGAATACAACCGTAGCCCCTTCCTTCTCTACATCGATTCATTCGACCCCCACGAGCCCTGGGACCCGCCTCGCTGGTATCTCGATATGTACGACCCCGACTACAGGGGGACCGAGCTCATCTGGCACAACACCCCCGACTCTTCCATATACACGGAAGCTGAGGTTCGCCACATAAGATCCCTTTACGCCGCCGAAGTGACCATGGTCGACACTTGGTTCGGCAAGCTCATGGATAAGGTGAGGCAGCTTGGCATCCTCGACGAGACCCTTGTGATCTTCATGGCCGACCACGGTACGGAGCTCGCCGAGCACGGAAGGATCGGCAAGAGCGCCGCGCCCTACCAGCACAACGTCCGGCTTCCCGCCATGATCCGTTTCCCCGACGGAACCGCCGCCGGAAAGCGCATCGACTCCCTCGTGATGAACTACGATTTCAGCCACACAATGCTCTCCTGGCTGGGCATCGACGCTCCCGACGGTGTCGATTCGGTCGACCTCATGCCTCTGATCAAGGGCGAGACCGACGAGCTCAGAGATCACGTCATCAACGCGTGGGGCCCAAGCGTCGGCGTCATCGAGGGGCCGTGGAGCCTCAACTGCACCGATCAGTTCGAGCCCAGCACGCTCTTCAACTTGGCCGACGACCCCACCGAGCAGTCTGACCTCAAAGCAAAAGCCCCCGACAAGGTCAAGCAGCTTACACGCCGCCTCGAAGAGCTTTACGAGGACCGTGGGCTCGAGAACTACTCCCTCGCGAAGCGACAGCGAGAGGTCGTCGCCCAGTCATCTCCGAGGAAGACAGTCGTGCTTTGAGCGATTCCTCCTCAAGCGAAGAGGGAGAGCGACGCCTCGCCGCTCTCCCTCTTGTCTTACCCTACGACTCTTCTTACTGGTCCCGCAGCCTCTCCTCCAGCACCCGCCTCGCCTTTCGGAAAATCGCCTTCATCTCCCTATGCCGCTTCTCGTCGTACCTAACCGAAAGCGTGTCCAGGTACGTCAGACCCCCGTCGATCAGCGTCACCATGTAGCTGGCATCCGACGGGCTGAACATCTCCGCGCCCCCGACGTTAACGTACACGGGAGAAGTGTGCGCTCCCAGGTGAATCGGCCAGCAGTGGTGAGCCAGCAGCCGGCTGCCGCATCTCGCGGCGATCCACGAACTCCGGTCCACCTTCGTCTTCGCGTTTAGTCTCAGCGACTTCGCGCCCCTCTTCGACGACGTCTTGGCAACCACCTTGCCGTTGACTACCACCTCAAGCAGGTTCAGCGGCCACGCGCTCGTAGTGCTCGCCTTCAATTCCACCGTTCCTCCGCCCGGCCCCATCTTGATCTCGTCGCCCACCGCGTGACCGTCAACCGTCAAGTCGATCAGCGGGCCCGACGTAGTGAAAGTCCTTCCCGCTCGAATCGCCCCACCCCAGTTCTCGAACGTGAACGGACGGTTCGGATCCAGCTTCGCGTACGTCCGCGCCCCGCCCACTGGCATCCCCGCGCTCATCTTGTCCGTCCCTCCCACCGCCGCCACCCGGTAGCCGCAGTTCAGGTACTTGTACCATTCTTGGAAACAGAACTGGTCGAGCGTCCCCGAATCCGGATTCGCATAACTCCTCAGTTCCGTCCCGTCGAGTTGTCCAAGAACGAAGTACACCGGCTCCTCGCAGCTCGGGCCGGGGAAGTGCGGCCTTATCGAAACCCCCTCGCGTTCCTTGACCGTCTTGGCCCACTCAGTCAGCAGCACCCTGTCCGGATCTCCAAGGTAGGCCTCGTTCGGGCCCCCCGCGCACATCGGATACACCGGATCCCCATGCGCTCCGAGCATGGACATATGACCCAGCAGGTGATTTCGGTTCTCCGTCCCGACCCACACGAGGGTATCATCCTCGCTCACGCCGGAAATCTTCCCCGTTATGTCCGCGACATTCGTGAACAGCCGCCCCCATTGCGAGGCCAGCAGGTTTATCAGGTTCAAACCCTCTGCCTGTCCCTCGAGCCACGCCGTCTGCGGCGAAATGAAGTGCACGTGCGTATCAGCCGTCACCCAGCCGTCCTTCCGCCAGTCGATCCACCGCTTGATGCGCAGTGTTGCCTCGCGTTGTCCGGCGCGGATGTTCAGTTTCTTTCGCAGCGGCTCGTACTCGAAGCCCTTCGCCGCCTCCACGTACACCTCGCCCACCGGAAGCTCAATTTGAAAGCTCCCGGGCACGTACGCATAGCCCATCCCGCCCAATTGCAGGTCGCCCGCATAGTCCTCAAACCAGTTCGCATTGACCTTCGCATGGTGCCCGTACGGCGCGATATATTCCCCGTTCGGTCCACGGAAGTGGACGCGTGTCGGCGTCGGCTTCCCAGTGGTGTCATCTATGACGTTCACGTGAACCCACGCCTTTCCGGTGTGGATCAGTTCCAGCCGCGCCTTTCCGTCCTTGCTCTTCGCTACTCCCTCGGTGAAAGCATCTCCCAACGAGACATCTCGGGCGCGCTTGGACCCCGCCTTCACCGTCAACGTTGCCCCCTCCGAACCTGTCGCCTCAACCAAGAACTCCCTGGCAGGCTTTTCCTCCCGTTCTCCGCTGCCCAGCCCGCGCAACTCGTCCTTCACCCACTCCTTCTCACTCACTGGAACCGCCACCTCAAGCGCCGTGATGCTTCCCATGTCCATCTCGGCGGTCAGTTCCGATGCAAGCGTCTTTTCCGATGCGGGCAGCGTGAGTTTGTAGAAACGCCGCGGCAGGTGACGCAGCGGATGTCCCGGACCCTCATACAAAGTCATTCCCAGCACCGCTATCGGCGTCTTCGATACGGACCGCAGCACAACCGACGCCAGCGCCGACTCCGGCCTGGGGTTCTCCATCGCGTACACCGATGCGGGAAAGCCTCCTCGCTCCTTCATAACTCCCGTCTGAAGGCCGCCCCAGCCTATTACGTCCCCTCGCTTCACCGGCGTTGGCATGCCCATCTGCACTGAGGCGAAAGCGGGCCCGACGCTTGCGACTCCGCCCACGGGGACTTCAAATCGCGCGCGCACCGGCTGCACATGTTCCTTGCCGTCTTTGTAGCGAAGCACGTACTCGGCCAGCTTCTCCCCGAGCGCCGGCCTCGTCCTCCTCTTGCTTGGCATGTCGCCGGAATGAAGCAAGCACAGGTGGGTTCCTTTCCCCGAAAGCTTTACTTCCACCTCCCGCACCTCGTCACCCAGCAGCACCAACCCTTTCTTGGCCGTCTCGGAAGCGAGAACGAAGGGAATCCCCCAAAAGGACCCCTTGCCGCGTGGCAGTGTTGGAGGAGCAGCCGCCGGCCTTCGGCTTCCCTGCCTTGCTCTCCCCAGCCGGGGCGCCAATTCCGCGGCCGAGTTGAAGTGCTTGCTCAGATTCACCGTACTGAACTTCGCCATGACTTCTCCTCCTGTTCATACTCCTGTTGTCGAACGGTCCAAAGGTCCCTTTCCCCGCCGGTTCATCTCGCTGAAACAGCGGCTCTAATTCTCTCCTTTCCCCGATCAAAGGTCAAGGTTTTCCGCCCTATTGGTGCGCTATCCCTCCTCGAATGATTTTTCCCAACGCTCTTGCCAGACCCTCCCGGCAGGGATACGATACTATCGCAGCATTTAGGGCGGGCGCTCTCTTGGCTGGGAGCGGGAGCCAAACCGAAGGCGAATGCGCGGGAGCATCTCGTGACAACGGACTTCCAGAGGGTCCTTCAGTTCGCGGTCGACAACAAGGCCTCGGACGTACACTTTCAGGCATCGGCCCCTCCGATGGTTCGCATCGACGGTAACGTCCGTCTGGTGGACTTGCCCTCCGTAGACAACCAGGAGATGATCGAGTTCATAACCTCCATCGCTCCCACGCTCGGCGATGCCGACCTCGAGACCTCTCTTTTCAACGGTCTTGACTTCTCCTACTCCATACCGGACCTGTGCCGCTTCCGCTGCAGCGCTTATCGCAACCTCGGCCGCACCGGCATTACCATGCGCATCATACGCTTCGAGATCCCCTCCATCGAAAACCTCAACCTCCCCGACGCCATCCGCGACATCGCGCTGTCTCGCCGTGGCCTCACCCTCGTCACCGGGACTACCGGCAGCGGGAAAAGCACCACTCTTGCCGCCATGATCAACCTCATCAATCAGACTCATCGCGCAAAGATCATCACGGTGGAAGACCCGGTCGAGTACGTCTATGCCAACCAGAAGTCCCTAATATCCCAGCTCGAAGTCGGATTCGACACGCCGTCGTTTGCTCAGGCTTTGCGCCAGGCGCTCAGGCAGGACCCCGACGTCATCCTGGTCGGCGAGCTCCGCGACGTCGAGTCCCTTCGCATGGCCCTCCGTGCGGCGGATACCGGCCACCAAGTCTTCTCCACAGTCCACAGTGCTACAGCGGCCCTCACTGTCGAGAGAATCATCGCCATGTTTCCTCCCGCGGAACACAAGCTCCTGTTGGCGCAGTTGGCCGGCTCCGTGGAAGCCATCATTTCGCAACGCCTCCTCACAACTCGCAAGGGAGGACGGATGCCTGCCGTCGAAATCCTCCGCGGCACCGCCGTCACCGAAAAGCTCATCGTCGAGAATCGCCTCAGCGAGCTCAGCGACTATGTAAGGAGAGGTGAGGCTGGTATGCAGACCTTCGATCAGGACATCCTCAAGCTCTACAAGCGTGACCTCATATCAGGCACCGAGGCCATGCGTTGGTCGACCAATCCCGAAGCGCTTGCCATGGCAATGCGCGGGATCAATCGATAGCTGCCATCGCCTTTTTCACCGGCGGCAATTGCTGCCGGTTGCGCCCTTAAGTCGCTAGTTGTCTGACACGTTAGGAGATAGTGATGGCCCAAGCGGGTGAGATCGCGATCACGCCCCACGAGGAGATTGTCCTGGCTGCCCCCCAGTTCTCGCGCATGCGCGATAGCGAAGCGCGCTCCCTCCAAACCGAGGTCGCCGCAGCGGCCGAGCGAGCCCCCAACCTTCCCGTCGTGCTGGACATGTCCAATGTGGAGTATGTCCCCAGCAGGGGCATCGGCACACTCGTCGCTCTCCTGCAGAACTTCAAGAAAGGCGCCCGGCGCTTCATTCTCGCCGGCCTTCAGCCTTCCGTTCGTCAGACCCTTACCGTGTGCCGGTTGGACAAATTCTTCGAGATCTGCGACACTGTCGACGAGGCCCTGGCTCGCATCCGCGAACCGGAAATCGGCGCCCCCGAGTAAGGACGCAGAGTGCCACAGGCCGCAAGCAGCCCGCCGCGCGCTTCCCATTCACTCACCTAGACAGCGTCCGCGCAGCTCGCCCAGATTCACGACCTCCCCACTGTTCATTGACATGTTCGCCCCCAGCGCCGCCATGGCGCTTTCGAACCCTTCCTCAGCTCCCGCAGCCGGCTTCGTTCCATTCACAATGTGCGATATGAAGTCCCGCCAGGCGTTCTGGTCCGCCCCCGCATGCCCGCCGCCGTAGCTCTCCACCATTATGACCTCCTCCTCGCTGCGGCCCGGCCTCGTCAACGCAATTCGACCTCTCCCGAAGTCTCCCGTCAGTTGCCCCTTCGTCCCGCTGACGAAGCACGTGCGCGTCTCTCGCGGCGAGAAAAGTGTCACCGAGAACGCCGCTCTCAGACAATTCTCGTATTCGATGATCGCCGTCTGATTGTCCGCTATATCCTTCTTCGCATTGTAAACGCACAAGTCCGCCTCTCTCTCATCCAACTCCTCCCGCTCCTCAGGAGTCATAAGCACGAAAGCGTCTCGCGCATCAAACCGGAAATCGCACTTCTCGTCGCAGTCACGGCACAGGCGCGGCAGCCTCGGATTCGGGCGGAAGTGGCTGGCCCCGCCGAACGACGCCACCTTTGAAGCGCGGCTACCGCTCAGCCAGTTCAGAATATCCAGATCGTGGCAGCACTTCGTCAACATCAGTCCGCCGCTCTTCTCGCTCGAACGATGCCACCGCCTTGCGTAGCTCGCCCCGTGCCGGTACCCCACCAGCTCCTTCCCCTCTATCAGGACTACCTGTCCCAAACCTCCCGAACGGATCATCTCGTTCAGCTTAACGTAAAACGGTGCGTACCTCAGCACATACCCGAGCTGGAACACCTTCCCGTATCCTTTCGCCTGACGCGCAATCCGTCCGCAGGCTTCCAGCGTCGTTGCCATCGGCTTTTCGAGGAATATGTGCTTGCCGGCTTCCATCGCCGGAATGACGACCTCCTCGTGCGCGTGGTCCGGCGTCGCAATTACCACCGCATCAACCTCCGGATCATCGAGCACACGCCGATAGTCCGTTTCCTGTGCCGTTCCCTTCGCACCCAGCATCCGCGCCACCGAAGCCACCCGCCTCTCGTCCGTGTCGCAAAGCTTCACGAGGCGCGCACCCGCATTCTCGCCCGTCAGGAACCGCCCGAACGCGAATCCCCGCTGCCCCGTTCCTATGATCGCAACCCCAACGTCTTTGCCGGTCATGACGCCTTCCTTCCTGAAACAGCTTCCGCGGAAACACCATGATACCATTCGCCGTCAGCACGGTCGAGAAGTCCATCTCCCCCTCGGCGCATAGTGGCCCTGCAACATATCAGGCAGCGATACGTCAGCCGCTCCGGTTGACACGCTTCCGGGAGTGTGGTAGCTATTGAGTGGGGAAGGGCGGCACGAAGCGTCCTTCGAGCAGTTTGAAACGCGCCCGTAGCTCAATTGGATAGAGTCGCGGACTTCGAATCCGAGGGTTGCAGGTTCGAATCCTGCCGGGCGTGCTGTGGTCGAAGGTCGCGAGCCTCTCCGCCGCGCGCGGGACGTTCTTGACATGGTGTTCCTTTACTGCCGGCCGCCGTATCCGCAGACGTTTGCACTGCGACCACGCTCCACGCCGTGGCGAAATGGCTGCCCCCCGCATCCACCGACTAACAGTTTGTCTGGATTCTGACTTCTTTCCTTCGGCTTCAGCGCAGGATGTAGCCCTGCCGGTCTCTTGTTCCAGGGAGCTGCACTTTATCGACTTTTCCACGCGAAGATGTTAAGCTCGAAATGGAGGGATATGGCGTGCGCTCCGTCGCGAACGAATTTCAGAGAGAGGCAATGCAATGAAACGATTCCTGCCCGTCGCCGTGGTCATCGCTGTGCTCCTCATGATTCTTGTGGGTCTGGCCGCATATCATTACGGCGTGAACGCCGGCACGCCCGCCGCGTCCGAACAGATTCGTCCCCTCGAAGAGCGGCTTGCCGAGGCTGAGTCCCGCATCGCTCTGCTTTCCCAGCAGAATGAACGCATCAAAGCCGAGCTCGAGACTGAGAAGTCTCGATCTGACTCGAAGACCCTGACTATAGTTGACCTCCAGCGGCAGTTGGCTGACATCATGAAGGACCTGGTCGACGCTCCTGACGTTCCCGCCATCTCATTCGATGAAAAGGTCAGGCTTCTGATCGCCAAGCTCGCCGAGGACGACGCATGGTACTACCGCGATAAGCTCATCGAAATGGGCGAAGAAGTCATCCCCTTCATCCTGGCGCGGCTCGAAGAGCCTGACGTCACCGAGGACGAAAGCCTCATGCTCTATCAAATACTAGCCCGCTTCGGCGACCCCGAGCTTGTTCCCTGGTTCATAGCGGGACTCGTTTCGGACAGCCAGCGCGTCAGAAGGGAATGCCACCGCGCTCTCATGCGCTTCACCTATCAGACCCTCCCGGCCGACTACGACGAATGGGCCCTTTGGTATGCCACCAACGCAGGCCTTGACCCCGATCAATGGCACGACTCCGCGATCAACAACGCTCTTACCGCGCTCGCCTCTGGCAACGCTCGGGAACGCTCCGACGGCCTCATGTTTCTCTTCCGGCGGCTGATGGAGGGGGATGATGAGCTGGCTGCCGACCCCAGAGTTCTCTCGGCGCTTGCTGATCTGGCCCAGAGCGAATCGCCTTCCATTCGGCGCAGCGCATTGATGATGCTGGCCCGAGTTCTCCCTGACGACCAGGTTCTCGTGTACGTGACACCTCTCCTTGATTCCTCCGATAACCCCACTGACCGTGCCGCCGCCGTCATGGCTCTGGGAAGGCCCGGCCTTACCGGGGCAATTCCCACCCTCGAGCCACTCCTCAGCGACCCCGATTCCTCCGTCAAGCGGGCCGCCTTTTTCAGCATCGCCCGCGTCGGCGGTGAGGAGGCAAAGCAGACGCTTTCCGCCGCGCTCCAGCAGGCCAAAGATGCCGGAGAGGACACCCGCGGGTTGGAGTTCATCCTCAACGCCATGAACGAAGGCCGCCTCCAGCGCTATCCTTTCGCCTTCGGAGCAGGTCCCGGAGGCGGACGGCGGAGTGGCCGACCTTCGGGAATCTGGGGATTCGAAACCGGACGTCGTTGACCTCTAGCGCCGCGATTTCCACGGAGCCCGCCACCGCTGAACAGCATCCCGCGTCTCTTGCCTCCCGGACTTCCAGCGTCGCGCTGGACTTCCGTGGGATTATCCGTGACAATGTTGCGTGAGTTCGCAACGCCTATCTCACAGGATCGCAGGCGCCAGGAGGAAGGCATGGAATCACAAGTACGGGTCGACTTTCCCCTTACAACCGCGACCATAGCCCGTCTCGTACCAGGCCAGGAGATTTTTGAAGCAGTGAAGTCCCTGGCTGCGCGCACATCGTCCGGGCGTCTCGCTATTCTCTCCGGCTTGGGAAGTCTGACCGACGTCGTCTTCAGAAATCTCAAGCCCCGTATCGCCAGGCCGGTCTCCTTGGAGAAGACCGCCCCTTTTGAAGGCCCCGGCCCCTACGAGCTCCTCTCGGTCCAAGGGAATGTCTTGCCGATGGACCAGGAGCAGGTCGTACACATCCATGTCACGCTCGGCACTCCTTCGGGCGAGGTGATCGGGGGGCACCTGTTCGCCGCGAAGGTCTTTACGACTACCGAGCTGATTTGCGTTGAGCTGCCGCTCAAGTCGTTATTCCGAGAGAGAAGCCCCGTCACGGGGCTGACCGAAATCGTCTGGAGGGATTAGGCGGGAAAGTCCGCGGCGGCCGGCCGGCCCGGGGCACCCTCAGGACGAAGGTACCTTGCGCACCTTCACCGCGCCTGTGAGGCAGGCGACGACGCACGCCGGCTCCTCGCCGCGTTCCCATCGACGGGCGCACAGATCGCACTTCAGAACCACTTTGCGCTCTTCGTCCATCCGCAGCGCTCCGAACGGGCACGCCTCTATGCACGCGCCGCAGCCGGTACACAGCGCTTCGTCCAGCAGCACAGGTTCGTCGGCGCTCGCTCGCGCAAGCGCGCCCGAAGGGCAGGCCTCGATGCATGCGGCGTTCTTGCACTGCCTGCACACTATCGGGGTCACCTTCCCCTTGACTACTTCGACCTGGATCCGCGGCTTCGGCGACGGCCTTTGCCGAATCGAGTCGTAAAGGTTTTCAGAGTCCGAATGCGCGACGGCGCATTCGATTTCACAACGTTTGCACGCTACGCATAAATCTTTCTTCACCGTCAGCGTTCTACCCACGCGCATTCCTCCTGAACCGGTCGCAACGCACATGGCCTCAACCCACATCGTACACCGCCCAGCGTTGCAGGTCAACCGCAGCCACCCGTCCTCTTCACAACCGGCTTGCGGCAAGTGACGCGAGTTCGCTCCGCTCGCTTGTCACCAACGTCACATGCCCCACCAGCGGCTCCCCCTTCAGGCGGTCTGCCGCATAGGTCAGCCCGTTGCTCGTGGCGTCCAGGTAGGGATTGTCTATCTGATACGGGTCGCCCGTCAGCACCACCTTCGTTCCGTCGCCCGCTCTGCTTATGACCGTCTTCACCTCGTGCGGCGTCAGGTTCTGCGCCTCGTCCACCAGCATGAATTGATCCGGGATGCTCCTGCCCCGAATGTACGTCAGCGCCTCCAGCGCCAGCTTATCCGTCTCGAAAAGCCTCTCCAGCGGGCTCCCCCGATCATTTTCCTTCCCGTTCTTCCCCTTTCTCTCTTCCCGAGGCGTACCGTGCAAGATCAGATCGAGGTTGTCGAATATCGGCTCCATCCAGTGCTCCAGCTTCTCCTCTTTCGAACCGGGCAGGTAGCCTATGTCGCTTCCCATCGGAATTATCGGCCTAGACACCAGCACCCTCTTGTACGCTCGCTCTTTCAGGCACTTGTGTAGAGCGCACGCCAGCGCAATCAGCGTCTTCCCTGTTCCCGCTTGCCCTACCAGCGTGACCAGTCTCACCTCCTCCTTCAGCAAAAGCTCCATTGCCATTGTCTGCTGTATGTTCCTTGGGCGGATCCCGTACACGGCGCCCCCTTCGTACTCTAACGCCACCGCGCGTCCGTTCCCCTCGTACCTGACCATCGTCTCCTTGCCCGCGCCCCCGCTGTCTTTCGCCAGTATGAACTGATTCGGAAGGAACTCTCCCTCCAATGTCACCTCGCCCTTCTCCTTCAATTCCGAAATCTGGCTACCGGAGAACTCCGCCTCCGACCAGCCCGAATACAGCCGCTCGAAATCGACCTTCTGCTTCTCGAAATCCACCGCCTTTATCCCCAGCGAATCGGCCCTTATCCGCGCGTTGATGTCTTTCGACACGAACACCGCCGTTTGCCCCGAATTCATCAGCTCGTACGCGACCGAGATTATCCTGTTGTCCGCCGTGTCCGCATGGAGCATCGCTGGCATGCCTTCCTCCGACGGAAAGGCGACACGGAGCGTTCCTCCCGTCTCGTCTATCGGAACCCCCTCCTTTAGATGTCCCTTCGACCTCAGCTCGTCCATCTTTCTGATCGCCGCCCGCGCATTCCTACCCAGCTCGTTGTTCTCTTTCTTGAACGTGTCCATCTCTTCCAGCACGTCGATCGGGATTACCACCTCGTTGTCTGCGAATGACGTCAACGCGGCAGCGTTATGGAGTAGCACGTTCGTGTCAAGGACGAAACTCTTCTTCATCTCGCACCCCTTCTTGGTCACAAGCATTTCAGACCCATCTGAACCACCGATTCTAATCTCCATCCGTGCCCTCCACAAGCGACTGCCCGCAGGCGTCTTCGCACACGTCCCGGCCCTGGGGCATTCGTTAGCCCGGTCGCGCACGCCTTGGAAGGGGAGGGGCTTCGTCATCGTCGCAGCCCCCGTCTTTTTTCAAAATTCCCTTGACGAAGCCGGTGTCACCTTTTACACTTTTTCTATAGCAATGGTGGGAAAGGACGGAGCAGTTGAAGATCTCTACGCGGGCTAGGTATGGCGTGAGGGCTCTCATTGACATGGCCGGACAAGATTCTGACCAGCCAATCCAGCTCAAGGACATAGCTTGGCGACAGGAGATTTCTGTGAAGTATCTCGAGCAGATTTTCGCGCAGCTGCGTACCTCGGGCCTCGTTCGCGGCGTCCGGGGACCTCGCGGCGGCTATCTCCTGTCAAAATCTCCCGAATCCATGAGCATCTGCGAAGTCGTCGAAGCTCTTGATGGTTCGCTTTCGCTCGTCGACTGCGTTGACGACCCTTCCGCCTGCCATAGGTCCCAAGGGTGTCCGTCCCGCAGGGTTTGGGCTGAGGTCAGTGGCGCGTTGCGCGACAACCTCGCTTCGATCTCGGTTGCCGACATGGGCATGCCCCCGGCCAAGGGCCGGGCACCGCGTCGAAAGCGCGCTTCGACGTAACCATTCCCCGGGCCTTTGGCCTGGACCTCCTTCGCGATCCCTGGTGGAAATCGAAGGGTGGTCGTGTTGCTCCGGTTGCGCGCATGGAGACTAACTGTGCACCGCTTGTCCCCCTTGCGGATCAAATCTGGTACACGAACTTTCGCTGGCGAGGTGTTTGTTGGTACGGTATCCTGATAAAGGAATAACGTAGAAAGGGGCGTGCTTCCCTGTTCAAAAGGATCTCCGAGGACGTTAGGAATGTCTTTGCTCGTGACCCCGCGGCTAAGTCGGTGCTCGAGGTGCTCACATGCTATCCTGGGCTCCATGCCATCTGGATTCATAGAGTAGCCCACTTGCTCTGGCGTGCTCGCCTTAGGTTGCTCGCCAGGTTCATCTCGCACCTGGGACGCTTTCTGACCGGCATCGAGATTCATCCGGGGGCTAAAATTGGCCGGCGTGTCTTTATCGACCACGGCGCCGGCGTCGTTATCGGAGAGACTTCAGAGATTGGCGACGACGTCGTCCTCTATCAGGGCGTTGTCCTCGGAGGCACGTCCATGGAGAAGAAGAAACGGCACCCCACAATCGGTCACAACGTTGTCGTCGGCGCAGGAGCCATTCTCCTTGGCGCTGTTGATATCGCCGATGGCGCAAAGGTCGGCGCTGGCTCCGTCGTCGTGCACTCGGTGCCCGTCGGAACTACCGTCGTCGGCATACCTGCAAGACCGGTGGAGACGCGCACAAAGCTCGACCTCGACCTCGACCACGGCAAGCTTCCCGACCCTATCGCCGAGGCAATAAGGACAGTCCTCGACGAGCAGCAAAAGCTGCGCGATCGCATAGCTCAGCTCGAACGGATAATCGGGCAAAAAGGCGGATAGCGCTTGTCGCCTCATGCCTCTTGGTATGCTGGAAGGAGGTGGTGATGATGTTATGGATTATGCGTAGCCCGCATCGGCCGCAGCGTACAAGTGTGTGTTCACATCACCGCTTTCTCTACCAGGAGGAAACAGATGCCTAAGACCATAAGCGAGATAAACGAACGAATCCGAAAGCGTCAGGCCGTCGTCGTCACAGCCGAAGAAATCATCGACATCGTCGATGAGAAGGGCATAGACGCCGCCGCCAAAGAGGTCGATGTCGTCACCACGGGCACCTTCGGACCCATGTGTTCCTCCGGTGCCTACTTCAACATCGGCCACTCCAAGCCCAGGATCAAGCTGGGCGGCGGGCATGTGCGCCTTAACGCCGTCCCGGCCTACGCCGGTTTCGCAGCCGTCGACCTCTACGTCGGCGCAACCGCCATCCCCGATGACGACCCACGCAACAAGGTGTTCCCAGGGGAGTTCAGCTACGGAGGCGGCCACGTGATTCAGGACCTCGTTGGAGGCAAGGACATCGTCCTCGAAGCTACCGCCTACGGCACCGACTGCTATCCGCGGAAAAGGCTTCGAACGCTCATCAGCATCCGCGACCTCAATGAGGCCGTGCTCTTCAACCCGAGGAATGTCTACCAAAACTACAACATCGCCGTCAACCTCTCCGACAAGGTGATCTACACCTACATGGGGGCTCTCAAGCCCAACCTCGGCAACGCCAACTACTGCAGCGCCGGACAGCTCTCCCCCCTTCTCAACGACCCTCACTACAAGACCATAGGGATCGGCACCCGGATGTTTCTTGGCGGAGGGGTCGGTTACGTCGCTTGGCAGGGAACCCAGCACAACCCCACCGTCAAGCGCAAGCCCAACGGCGTTCCCGAAGCACCCGCGGGCACGCTCGCGCTCATCGGGGACCTCAAGGGAATGAGCCCGGACTGGCTCGTCGGCACCAGCTTCCGCGGTTACGGTGTTACCCTCACCGTCGGCGTAGGCATTCCCATCCCCATCCTGGACGAAACCATCTGCAAGTTCACTTCCGTCCGTGATGAGGAGCTTTCAGCCAAGATCGTCGACTACAGCAACGCCTATCCCAACTGCATCCCGGAAACCCTGGGGGAAGCCACTTACAAACAGCTCAAGTCCGGCAAGATCACCGTAAACGGCAAAGAGGTGACCACCGCTCCGCTCTCCAGCTACCCGCGCGCCAGGGAGATAGCCTCCACGCTCAAAGACTGGATCCGCAAAGGCGATTTCCTGCTCTCCGAGCCGGTAGCTCCCATTCCCGGAGCCGAGTCCGGACTAACCTTCAAGCCCCTCAAGGAACGTCCGGTGGAGGAGCAATAGCGGCATGTTCCGCCTGGGCGGGCTTCTTGGCCCGCCCAGGCGGCTTCGGTTCAAATTCCATTCGCGGCAGGAAGAAACATGGCACGAAAGAGACTGGTCCTAAAATTCCCGCAAAGGCTTGTTGAACAGCCGGTGGTTTGTCGTCTTGTGAAAAAGTTCGACCTGGAGTTCAATATCCTCAAGGCCCACGTTACGCCTCGGCAGGAGGGGCTCCTCGTGCTCGAACTCTCCGGCGAGAACGGAAGCTGCGTCGATGCTGAGGAGTACCTCAAGTCTCTTGGCGTGGTGGTCCAGCCCCTAAGCAAGGATATAGTGAGGGACGAGTCACGATGCACCCACTGTGGCGTTTGTGTCGGCCTGTGCCCGGCCGGCGCGCTTCGCATTGACGAGGAGAGCAGGCGCGTCCTATTCAACGAGGAGGATTGCATCGCCTGCGAACTCTGTATCGGCGCTTGCCCCGTCAGGGCCATGCAGCTCAATCTGTGAATACCATGGTTGACGGAGAACGTTACTCGCGACAGATGGTCTTCGGACCTATCGGTGCGGAGGGTCAGCGCAAGCTGACACAGGCTTCCGTTCTCATCGTCGGCTGCGGCGCGCTCGGGTCGACCGCCGCCGAGCTCCTCTCGCGCGCCGGAGTCGGAACTCTAAAAATTGTCGACCGCGATTTCGTCGAGCTTTCCAACCTCCCTCGCCAAGCTCTCTTCGACACCCATGACGCCCAGCAGGTCCTACCCAAGGCCGAAGCCGCGCGCAGGAAGCTCGCTCACATCAACCCGGACGTCGCCTTGGAGGCCGTGGTCGACGACGTTACTCCCAGGAATGTCCTCGCGCTGGCCCATGGCGTTGACCTCATACTCGACGGCACCGATAACGCCGAGACTAGGTACCTCCTTAATGATGCTGCGATAGAGCTTGGCCTTCCCTGGATTTACGGCGGTGCCGTCGGCTCGTCTGGAGCGATCATGGTGATCGTCCCGGGCCGCACCGCCTGCCTCCGGTGCCTCTTCCGCGAGCCGCCTCCTCCAGGCGCGCTCCCGACCTGCGACACCGAAGGCATTATCGGCCCCGCTCCTCACGCTGTCGCTTCCCTTCAGGCCGCTGAATGCCTCAAGCTTCTAGTCGCCGGACCTCCCGATCAGGCGCGACTCACGTTTCTCGATGTGTGGGGACGGAGCTTTCGGACTCTCGCCGTTGACATCAGCGACGACTGCCCCGCTTGCGTCAACAAAGACCTCCGTTTCCTTCGTGCCGCAGGGTCGGGCGCGGTCGCCTTGTGCGGACGCGACGCAGTCCAAGTCTCTCCTCCGCGCGCCGCCCACATCGACCTCGACGCTCTCGCCCGCCGCCTTCGGCTGCTCGGTGAGGCCCAACACAACGATTTCCTCCTGACCTTCACGCTCCCGGGGCACCGGATGCACATCTTTCCTGACGGCAGGGCGATAATCAAGGGCACGACCGACTTGGCCAAAGCCAGATCTCTTTATGCTCGCTACGTGGGAAGCTGACCATGGAGCAAATCTATCTCGATCACAACGCAACCTCTCCCGTTGACCCCAGAGTCCTTGATGAGATGGATGCGTTTCACCGCACTTTTCTCGGCAACCCATCCAGCATTCACAGCTTCGGTCGAGAGGCGAAGAAGATCCTCGAGGACGCCCGCGAAACCGTCGCCGCCTTTCTCGGCGCTTCCCCACCCGAAATCATCTTTACCAGTGGGGGGACTGAGGCGGATAACCTCGCAATTCTCGGCGCGCTCGCGGCCGCTCCGGAAGGACGCGACCAGATCATTATCTCGTCCGTTGAGCATGCCGCCGTTCGTCACCTCTGCGAGCGCCTCCAACACGAGGGGCTTCGCGCAACTTGGTTGCCCGTCGACCCCAACGGCGTTGTGGACCCCGCCTCGCTTCGCCGCTCCATTACCCCCCGCACGACCCTCATCTCCGTAATGCACTCCAATAACGAGACCGGTACGCTGCAGCCGGTTGAGCACTTGTCTCAGATCGCTGCCGAAAACTCCGTCCCGTTCCACACCGATGCCGTCCAATCCTTCGGCAGGATTTCCCTGAACGTGCGCGACCTCGGCGTTGACATGCTCTCATTTTCCGCCCACAAGTGCGGCGGGCCCAGAGGGATAGGGGGGCTCTACGTCAAGAAGGGCGCTCGCATCAAGTCCATCATGTCCGGCGGCCATCAGGAGTTCGACCTACGCCCCGGCACCGAGAACCTCCAGGGCATCGTCGGTCTTGCCGCCAAGTGCAAAATTGCCGCCGAAGAGATGCCTCCTAATTCCGACCGCATTCGCCGGCTTCGAGACCTCCTCGAAAGCCAACTCACCTCTCACCTTGACAATATCGCAGTAAACTCCCAGACCGTCCCGCGCCTGCCCAACACCTCCAGCGTCGCGTTCCTTGGCCTCGAAGCCGAAATGCTCCTTCTCAGCCTCGATGTCCGTGGCGTTGCCGCTTCCGCAGGATCCGCCTGCTCTTCCGGCTCCTCCGAGCCCTCTCACGTTCTCGCCGCTATGGGGCTCCCCGACGAGGTCGTCCGGGGCACTCTCAGGTTCTCTCTGGGCAGGACGACTACCGAGGACGAAGTCCGCCGCGCCGCGAGCGTCATCGAGGAGGTCGTTCGGCGGCTCAGCCGCTGAGCTTTTCTCCTTGGGCAGCTTCCTCTCCTTGAAGTTCCACCACGGCAGGGTATAATTCCCTTGGGTCCAGGGGGTCTTCAAAGCGTGCGCCGTGTGGGGGAAATCCGCATGAAACCGACCCACCTATGCTTCCTCCTGTCTTGCCTGCTCCCCTTCGCCCGCCTCTCCGCGTCGCCCGAGACCGACTATCTCTACCCTGCCGGCGCTGTCGTCCCCGGCTCTGTTTCCGCTTGGTTCGATTCCGGCGACAACGCCTACTTCCTCCGCTTCGTCGGGGACGAGACCCTCCAGTACAAGGTTGATCTCGACGACCCCGGCGTCCAGGGCGGCTACCTGAGAATCTACGAGACCACCACCGCCTCTTATCCCATCTACACCGGAGGGTTCAACTACAATAACAGCACCGGCGGCACCATGACTCCCGATGGAGTCTACAGCAACGGTCTCGAAACCCTTATCGATCATTCCCTCAACGGCACCACCCTCACCCTCAGATACCGCAACTACTACCAGGGCGTCACAATCTACAAGGTCTACGCGATCACTCTCGTCGGCAAAGCCCTCAAGATTCATGCTTACAGCGACTCCGCCAGAACCTCCTATTACAACAACTACGTCGGCTTCAGCTTCGGAACCACCGAGAATACCCCAAACGCCGAACGCATACTCATCCCCTACATGGAATCCATCAGGACTACCATGGTCGACCACGACTACTTCGTCGAGCTGTTTAACGACTACACCCAAAGTCGCGCATCTCTGATCAGCAACGCCTCCGGCTCGCCGGGCTACTATGGCACCAGCACCACGCGATTCATTAACTCCGTCAGCGCCGTCTACTGGCGCGACAACGCCGGCGCCATCAACCCCGTTGACGAAACCCTATGGGCCGCCGTCTCCCACAACGTGGAAGACCTGTTCGTCCGCATGTCCGATCCTCCCGCCTCGCCCTATCGCGACGAATTCAATGATTCTCACGTGCTGAACTTCTCCGGGCTCAGTTACAGCCTGGCCTACCAGCGCTACGTTACTTACCTCGACACAATGTACAACTACGGCTGCCGGAACTTCATGATCTACGTCTGGGGACCATGGGCGTGGGGGGAGGGGACCGGCTGGCCCAAGGCTCTGCCGAAGAGCTCCGTCGGCGGCTCCGAGGCGGACTTCGTCTCCATGCTCGATACCGCCAAGGCCCGCGGCAATCGCATCGGCATGTACACCTACTACCACTATTACGAGGAGGACAACAAGTTCGGCGAGCCCAATCCGCTTTTCAATCCCGACGACGCGACCAAAAACCGCGACGGCTCGCTCAAGTACAACTCCCCCTATACCACCGAGCACTGGATGGCTCCCGACGCTTCCCTCTACTACGGCCGGCTCGTCGAGCAGGAAATACAAGACCTCTACAAGATAAACCTCGCATACGAAGACTCCACCTCCGGGCAGACCCCGCACGCCTCTCTTCTCTCCCAGTACTCCCCGGACGGCCACGTAAACAATATCCGCGACGGGATAATCGCCTACAAATACCACTTCCTCCAGTCCAAAACGATACACTCCGGCCCCTATCTCGGCGAGGGGACGCTCGTCGCCTCGAACCCCGGCCACATCACCTTCGACACCCTCAATGCCGGTTACGTCGACGCGCTGGAAAGGCACCTCGGCCTCCCCGAAGGCCAGAACAACAACTACTTCGTCATCCCCGACTACGAGCTGCGTGTCGCAAAACCCAACCTCGTCGGTCTCGCCTTCGGCTTTCCCCAGCGCTTTGTCTCCAGCAGCTACCCCATTCCCACGGACAAGTACGACGAGCTTCTCGCCACCGTCATCAGCTACGGCCACGTCAACTACATGACCTGTAACGGAATCGTCGGCGACGTCGGCGATTACATCACCGAAGGTGATGAAGTCCGCTCACACTACATGCTCTCCGCTTCTCTTCAGCCCCTGTACATGGAATCGGAAGTCGACCAGGTTCTCTACTGGAACGGCTCCGCCTACGTCGACCTGACCCAGGCATTCAAAGACTCCATGGATCTCGTCAATCCCCGACTGAGGATTACCTATTTCAACGGCCTCGTCATTTACGTCAACCACAGCGACACTCCCTGGACCGTCGATGCCGCCGGCACTTCCTTCCTTCTCGATAAGAACGCGTGGGTCGCCCATCACCCTTCCAGCGGCTTGCTCGAGTTCTCCGCTGTTCCCGACGGTTACGGCGGCAGGTTCGATTACGTCATCTCCCCGGGCCGCTTCGAGATGATAGATGGCCGCGGGAATCCCACCAGCTACGGGACTATCTCCGCAACCGATTTCAAAGTCGTCTGGAAGAACGGCTTCACCGTACTGGAAGGCTCGCGCAACTGGGTCATCACCCCGCCTCCCGTGGTGCCGGGCAGTCACTTCGTCGTCAGGAACCTCGCCGGCGCCACGGTCGCCCATCTCGACGGCGGCGGTAACCTTCGCCTTGCGGGCGAGTGCCATCGCTACGCCGACGTCACTCCCTCCGGGTCGGCGGAATTCATCATCACATCGCCCTCCGGGGACCCAATCGCGCTCATAACCTCCGCCGGCGACATGTTCCTCAAGGGTGTCACGCGCGAAAACCTGCCAACGTTGCCCTCCCAGCCCACCACGGAATTTTCCATAACCACGGCCGGAGGCCTTACCCTCATGAGAATCGATGCCGCCGGGAACGCCTATCTCCTTGGCCAAATCCTCGATTCCTCTCTGTGAACATCCGCTCCGGGTTGCGTCGCTGATTCCCGCCCTTTACCTTGCGGCCCCACTTGACGCGGTTTACAATACCTATGGCTTCGCCGTTCCGGTTCTCATCGGTCTGGGAGGTGGGGAATGAAGGAAATTCTCGTCATCCGTAATCAAAACGGCAGCGTCGTCACCAAAATGGCAAGGGCGATCGCCGCCGAGGCGGAAAAGGCGGGGGGCAACGCCGTAGAGGTCGATCCTGGTGATGTCACCGAGCGTGCGCTTCTTGACGCTTCGGCCATCATCGTCGGCACCGCGTGCCACATGGGCGGCGTCGAGGAGAAAATCAAGCGACTCCTCGATTCCACCTACGCCCTGCGCGGTAAGCTCCAAGGCAAGGTCGGCGCCGCCTTTGCCACCGAGAAGTACGTCGGCGGAGGAGCCGAGTTCGCCCTGATGGACGTATACCTCGCCTTTCTTCTTCACGGCATGATTATCCAGGGAGATTCCGAAGCCGCTCCGTTCGGCCCCGTCATCGTTAACCCGACGGGGGATATTGCCGAACTAATCAGCGACGACTGGATGCAGTGCGGAAGGCTCGGACGGCGAGTCGCGGAGCTTGTTCGGAAAACCGGCTCGTGAGGCCGGCGCGTTCCCTCGCAAC
>CAZBND010000003.1:0-9067 GCA_964493415.1 uncultured Planctomycetota bacterium
GTGATAACCGACGAGGTCTCTCAGGATTTGAAAACGGTCGTCTCGTTCGCGAAGGAATACGGGCTGGACGGGGTCGAAGTGCGAACGTTGTGGAATAAGAACATCGTCCAGATGTCGAAGGCGGAACTCCGCGAGCTAAAGGCAACGCTCGACGGCGAAGGGCTTGAGATACCGAGCATGGCCACGCCGTTCTTCAAATGCGGCATCGATGACGAGGCGAAGGTCAAGGAGCATCTGGACATCCTACGAAAGAGCATTGACCTGGGGCACGAGTTGTCGTGCAGGCTGATCCGCGGCTTCACGTTCTGGAGAAAGGGGAGCTACCAGAAGCTGCGCGATGAGGTACTGGCGCAGTTTCAGGAGGTCGTTCGGATACTGAACCCAGCGCCTGAGTTCGTGCTGGGCATCGAGAACGAGGCGGCGACGACCGTGGGGACGGGCAACGAGCTGGCGGAATTCCTCAGCGACCTCGACTCTTCGCAGGTGAGGGGAATATGGGACCCCGGCAACGTCGTGTTCGTCGAGGACATCGAGGAGACACCCTATCCCGACGGGTACGAAGCGGCGAAGGAGTACATGATCCACTTCCACCTGAAAGACGCGAAAAAGGACGCTGAAGGGAAGCCGCACTGGACGCTGGTGGGGGAGGGTGACATCGACTACGAGGGGCAATTCGCGGCCCTCGCGCGCGACGGATACACGGGATTTGTGTCGCTGGAGACCCATTGGAGGCCGAAAGAGCTGTCCAAGGAGCTGGTCGATAGGCCGGGCGGGGGCGCGTACTCGGAGGGAGGCAACGTCGGCTCTCGCCTGTGCATGGAGAGCACGCTGCGGATGCTCGAGAAGCTGGGCATCAGGGGATAGGAGTCCCCTGCCGGATGAGAAAGCTCTGGGCCTCTCCCAGGGTGGGTATTCCTGCGCGGCCGCCGAGCTTGGTGCACTTGACGGCCGCAACTGCCGCCGCAAACCGCAGCGTCATTGCCGGCTCCCATCCTTTGAGGACTCCGTATCCGAAGGCACCGTGGAACACATCTCCCGCACCCGTGGTGTCGCGTACCTCGACTTCGAACGCCGGCTGATGAATCCCCCCGTCCGAGCCGAAGGCGAAAACCCCCTCTTCTCCCGCGGTGACCACCGCCAGGCGCGGGAGGAAGTCTTGGTAGAGCTTTCGGGCGGCTTCCGCCGGAGACGACGCTCCGGTTAGATTCATTGCCAGCGGCGCATTCAACACCGGGTAGTCAACCTCGCCGACGAGCAGAGGGAGCTTGTCATACACCCCGTCAGCATCAAGGAAGCTGGGAACGCGCGCGTGGTGGGCGATGCGTGCGGCCTCGATGGCGGCCGGCCCTTCGTAATCGTCCACGAGAAGGAGCTTGGACGAGCTGATTACCTTTCTGGGCAAGCTGTCCGGATTCAGCCTTCGGGCCTCTTCCCACGTATAGGAGATGGTACGGGAGCCTGTTTGCTGGTTAACCATCACGAAAGCGAACGGCCCTTTGAGACTCGGGTCGATCGGCACATATGAAGTATCGACTCCTTCGTCCCGGAACGAGTTGATGATGAAGCTGCTTATGGAGTCCTGGCCGAGCCTTGCGATGAAGGTTGTGGAGACGCCGAGCCGCGATAGAGCCACCATCGCCGTCGCCGTCAGCCCGCCGCCCTGCTGTGCGAACTCCACTATTCGGAGCTTGTCGTTTTCGTTCGGGTAATGCGACACGGCACCCACATGGTCGGCGGTGCAGCGGCCAATCCCGACGGCCTCAAACGTTCCCGTCATGCGTCTGTCACCTTTATCACGACAAGTGTGATATCGTCGCATGCCTCGACCGAGCAGTAGAGCTGCACGGACGTGATAATGGCATTGAGGATCTCGCCGGCCGAACTGGTGCGGTTTTCCTCTATGGCGTTCCTTATGCGCTCGCGACCAAAAGATGCGCCTTCGTCCACTCCTGCGTCGACGAGCCCGTCGGTGAAGAGCGCCACCACGTCACCCGGCGAAAGCCGGATCGGCGCGCCCTCGGGAAATTCAGTGTCCGAGAAGACACCCAGGGGGAGGGAGGTGCTTGCCAGCTCGACGAACGCGTTCTTAGAAGCCAGAAAACAGATGGGGTAGTCATGGCCGGCATTGCTGTAAGTGAACGTGCGGCCTTTCGAAGAGAATTTGCCCATGAACACCGTCACAAAGCTGTCGTTCTGCTTGTCTTCCATCATAAACGAGTTGAGGCTATGGAGAACCTCAGCGATGTCGAAGGTCGTGTATGCATGGGTGTGGAGAGCGGTTCTCAGTGCGGCCATCAGCAAGGCGGAGCCTATGCCATGCCCGGAAACGTCGGCTATGGTGACGGCGACGCTTCCTTCCGGGAGCCCGAAGAAGTCATAGTAGTCGCCGCCTATATGCTGAGAGGGAAGGTTAATGGCCGCAATGTCGAGCCCGGGAATCTTGGGCGGCTCTTTCGGGAGGAAACCGCGTTGAATGTCGCCGGCAAGCTCCAAGTCTCTTCTGATGCGCTCGGCCTCCAGGGAAGCCTGGAAGAGCCGGGCATTTTCTATCGCGATGGCGGCCTGGTTGGCGATCAGCGAAGCCAGCGGGAGGTCGGCCTCGGCGAAAGCCCCCCCTCCCTTTCTGTCGCTCATGTTCAGCACCCCGACGGTTTTCCCCTTCACCTTCATCGGGACGCACAGCGCCGACCGCGTCAGGTAGCCCTCCCGGTTTCGCCTTGCGAAAAGCTCGTCGGTCTCGATATCGCCGATAACAACGGGGATTCCCGTTTGGGCGACGTAGCCGGAGATGCTCTGCCCCAGCTTTATCCGTATGCGGTCCCTGAGTTCGGGCTGAATGCCCATGGCCGCGCTGACGCGAAGCTCCTGCGCCTCCTCGTCGAGGATCATTATCGACCCTCGCCCGGCTTCCATGAGCTCGGTGGAGCCGTCGATTATGGACTTGAGCACTTCTTCGATGCTCGGACTGGAGATCACCTTCTCGGATACGGCGCGGACAAGCTCGAACTCATCAGCCAGAGACCGCGTCCCGGCGAAAGTGCCGGTTGACTCGTGCATGAGGCCGGCAATCAGAGCCCTGAGGTCTCCCACCGACCTGATGGCGAACTGGGGCTCCTCTTCGGGTGACGAAGGGCTCTGCGCGGAGAATCGACCGTGGAGCATTCTGACCGAGACCATACCCAGCTCATTTGCGAGCTTTATTTCCGATCTTACGCGGTCACCGACGACGAGCACCTGCCCTGCTGACAGTTGCCATCGTCGCAGTACATCCAAAAAGCAGTCCGCCTTCTCGGATTGCTCGTCTACGAGGCGAACATCGCTGAAGTGGTGCTCGATGCCAAGGGAGTCCAGCTTCTGCTGCTGACGGGCGGGATTGCCCTTGCTTACGAGGAACAGCAGCATACCGTTGTTCTTGAGCCATCTGAGGGTCGGTTCCACGTCGGGGAAGGGAGAAATCTTTTCGACGGCGTCCTGCTGGTAAACGGCGCGGGCGCTGCGGACGGCGACGGCGGGAAGTCCGTGCTGCTCCGCGACATGCTTGATGGCATCGAAGTCCGGGCCGTTGAAGGCGAACGCCGCCTCGATCTCGGCGTAAGCCCGCTCGACCGTGACGTCGTCGGATGCCTGAGCCAGAGCCTGCGCCGCGCGGCGGCGCGCCGGCTCGACCAGCATACCCGTGCAGTCGAATAGGGTGTCGTCAAGATCGAATATTATGGCTCTTGGATTCATGTCCCCGGCCCACACCTGGCAGACATGCCTGCGCGGCCCTGGCCGTGCAAGACGGGCGGATTATCTCACAACTGCTCGAATGGGTCAATTGCGGCTGCTTCATTCCCTACCTGAGCAGTAAGCGTAATGCAAGCACGGACATGGCGGTGAGAGCGTTGTGCAGGCCGTGGAAAACCATACACGCGCCCAGTGACCGAGTTCGTGAATAGGTGTAGGTGAGGCCGATTCCCAAGACGAGAAGCGGGAGGAGATCGTAGGGATTCAGGTGAACCACGGCGAAGATGACCCCGGTGACGATGATGCCGCCCATCTTCCCAAGTCTCCCTTCGAGCGACGGGTAGAGAAACCCTCTGAAGAGTAGCTCTTCTCCGAGCGGAGCCATGACAACGACGGCCAATAGCAGAATCCAAACATGAGATAGGGGTGCTTGGAAGAACAGCGAGATGGCGGGATTGAGGGGCTTATCAACTTTAAGCAGGTCGAGGGCTTTGCCTGAGAGAAAGTCCGCCCCGAAAACGAAAGGAGCTGTGATCAGAAGCGCCTTCAGCCCGTATGCGAAAGCCCTTCGAATGCTGCGAGCGGGCCTTGCGGAGAGGAAGAAACTAGTCCCTGTACGCAAGCGGGCCGCGTAAACGCAAAGGAGGACAATCACCACATTCTGGCCCGAAGCGAGAACTCCGAAAGTCGCCGGCTCCGAAAGCCTCTTCCAGAACGAGGGCGTAGCATCCATGATGAGTCGCGCAATCGGCAGGAAGCAGAACGAGGACGCCCATATTTTGAAAAAGTCCCAAACCCTCCACGGTGCGGGCCGCGGCGTCAGCACGGGTAGAGGGGAGCGACGCTTTGCAGCCAGGTACAGCAGCAGCGGCACGCCTGCCAGCGCCGGGAGAACGCGGATGGAAATGGAGACCAGCGTGAGAATGCGGTGGGCCATGTACCCTTCGTTCAGTATCTGCTCCAACGAGGGGTGACCGCCGTTAGGCGTGATGATCATACGGATAGCGGAAAAGGCATATCCGACGAAGTAGAAGGTCCCCACGATGGTCAGCACGACGAAAGGAGATTCACGGTGGAGGGGGGAAGCGTCCGTATCGGTCGAGGGGGGCGGTTGGCTGCTCACCTTACCTGCACCAGCAAGGTGCGGTGCCTGGGGCCGTCGAATTCGCAGAAGTAGATGCCCTGCCACGTGCCCAACGCCAGGCGTCCGTCGGTGACGATGATCGTCTCTGAACTTCCTATGATGCTTGCCTTTATGTGGGCCGCCGAATTGCCCTCCACGTGAGAGTAGTCGGCGTCGAATGGAACAAGCTCATTGAGCGTGGAGAGGATGTCGCGCCTGACGGAGGGGTCTGCGTTTTCGTTTATCGTCACGGCTGCCGTAGTGTGGGGTACGTAAACCGTGCATGTGCCGTCAGTGATCCCGCTCTCTTCGACGACCTCCTGAACTTTGGCGGTAACGTCGATGAACTCGGTGCGAGAGCGGCTCGATACAGAGATATGCCTTGTCATGCCGGGTACTTCTCCTACTCGGCGAGATTATTGCACAAGCCGATATCGAGGTCAACGCGTTGATTTCGTTCCCGTCAACTGATTGAATATACCTTGTTTCCAAGGGGGCGGCCAATGCTGGAAGAAATCCTGACCGACAAGCGGATGGAAGTGGACAAGCGCAAGGCGGAGGTTGGGGTGGAGGCGATCCTCGCCGCGGCCATGAGGACGCCGGAGCCCCGGGATTTCCTGGCTGCCGTAGCGCGACCGGGCCATTTGAGCCTCATCGCCGAGATAAAGTACCGTTCCCCCTCCGCGGGGGCGATCCGCGAGGGTCCCGCGCCGGCGGAGATCGCCGCAATCTACGAAGCCTCGGGGGCTTCCGCCATATCGGTGCTCACCGACGAGCGGCATTTCGGTGGAAAGCTCGAATATCTGGCCGAGGCGAGAGCTGCCGTGGGGTTGCCACTCTTGAGAAAAGACTTCGTGGTGGACGAGTTCCAGATATACGAGGCGAGAGCGGCAGGGGCAGATGCGGCGCTCTTGATCGCGGCCACCATGGACGATGACAAGCTGCGCTCTCTGCTGGAGGCGGCGGACGATGTCGGTCTTGCGGCGTTGGTGGAAGTTCGCTCCGCCGGGGAATTGCGAAGGGCGCTGGATGTCGGCGTAAAGCTCTTGGGCATAAACAACCGCGACTTGCACACGCTTGAGGTGAACGTGGAGACCACCTTCGCGTTGCTGGGCGACATCCCCGACGGAGTGACCGTCGTCAGCGAGAGCGGCGTTTCCGACAGGAAGGTGATGCAAAGGCTCAAGGGAGCGGGGGTTGACGCGGTGCTGGTCGGGGAGGCGCTCATGCGGGCCGACGATATCCCCGCGAAGTTGCGGGAACTGATCGCAGGTCTGTGATCAAGCGCGGGGGCCGGCTGCGGCGGCGAGCCCTACTTCTTCCCGAACAGCGCCTCGACAGTCCGGCAGAAGAAGTACGCTGTCTCGTGCGCCTCCCTCCATTTGCCGTCGAGGAATGCCGCATAGAACTTCGCGCGGACCATCCGCAGCATCCGGCGTTCTTCCAGCGCCACGCCCTCGGGCCAGTGGCCCTCCGCCAGGTACTTGTGGGCGTCCAACCATAGCTGGTAACCGGGCCAGAACTCTTCAGGGAATCTCGGCAGCCGGTCTTTCATGGGCGGGAGCTTGGGGAAAGCCCCGTGAGGCTCGTGCTGATACCAGAACGAGCTGCTGGAGTAATCGTTCGCCAGATCGTTGGCGTGGCCGTGCTCGACGGTCACTCGTATGGATTTCTGGAAGCAGACCGGATCCAGCACGTGAAACCGGAACATGGACTGCTTTCCGCCCCAGTCGCGCTGGGAGACCATGTGGAACCCCGTGTAAGGACCGAAGTAGGCGTAGTTGGGGCATGCCCCGCCGCCGAATATCTCCTCGGAACCGGTGCCGTGGTAGCTTGGCGGGAAGGGCTCTCCGTCGACGAAGATCATATCGTCGCCCTCGCCGTACCAGCCGCCCTGGAGGTTATCCACGTTCAAGAAGAACCCGACGTAATTTCCGGTTCCCTCCGCATCGAGAATGACGTAGTTGTCGTCGCCTGTGAGATTGACGCCCTTTGATTTCTCTCGCGGGACGGCCTCGGTGGGGTTCTCGCGTCGCCACTGGCAGTGAAACCTTCCGAGGTCGTCGGGAATCGATTTCTCCTCGTCGTAATCGATGTGAAACCAAAAGCCGCCGAACGTAAGATCGGACTGGTTCTCCACCTCGAATACCGCGCCGTTGGAGAACGGCATGGGGAGATATATGTTAAAGCCGTAGGAGTTGCGGGTGTCGTGCCCTGGATTCAACGTCACCGCGAGCGATTGGAACGGAGTGGGAATGCAGAAGCCGGTTCCGAAAAGGTCTCCGAAGGGCACCTCGACGCTGGGGTTTTGCTCTCCGTCCCAGTACATCCTTATGACGACTTTCCGGAACTGGAGCGGGTCGGGATCAATGGTGGTGATGTAGAGGTGCTTCACGATGCCCGCGCCCTTGATGTCCGCTATCACCTTTTTCGCTCCGGGCTCGAACCAGAGCATGTCGCGGTTCCCGCCAGTCTTGTCCCAACTGGACACCCTCTTTGTTACCCTCTTGCGGATGGTCATCATCTCTCGAAGCATCGTGTCGCCCGCGGATGGCATCTGGTGAACTCCCTTCAACTAGCTGAAATAGTGGATGCTTTCCAGGTCAACGCCCAGCAACGCGGAGCCGATGCGCTTTAGTTGATCGGACGGCCCGAGGAAAGCGGAGATCGTGATATTGTGGGATTGCTCCTGCCCAGGTTCGAGAACGACGGCGGGCGCGTGGCATTCAAGTTCGGCGAAGCCGCCCATCGCCCCGTCGTCGTTGTACGTCTGCACGACGTCTCCCCGCGCCGCATCCGCCCCCCATGGTTTGTCCACGTAAGCGCCCTTCGGGTCTACGGTAAACTGCTTGACGACAAGCATGGGGCTTGCCCCGGCCGCACCCATGTAGCCCACAGCGCCGGAAGCGATGTGGGCGGCTATCCCCATCTTGCCCCGTTTTGCGCCGTCGATCTTGAAGGTTATAACATCCTTGCCGAGCCAGCGCCTGTCCTCCGGCACAGGGTCGAAGTAATCGGTGTATGCCGGGGCTCCCTTGGTCGGGATAATCACCGTTCCCGGGGGGCTCACCTGAAGAAGGCTCCATATGCCCGCTTGTGGGAGGTTTTCCCCGATAGCCTGCGCGCCGAGATTTCGAAGAGAATGAGTGACGTCGAAAGATACCGCGGCGACGCCTCGAAGCTCTTCCCGCCCCAGTACTTCAGACGGCGTCTCACGAAGCGCTATCCGGCGGCGGAGCCCGAGAGAGAACGAGTTGCCCTCTCTGTCGGTAATGTCGAAACGATTCGAGAACGAACGCGCTTCATTTGCGCCTTCAACGGGCTGGTAGTCACCCGGGTCCATCTGCTGCGGCACGAACCAGTTGTTCGACGCGTCCAGGTAGAACCTATCCTCGGGGGCCAGCCACGTTCTGTGGCCGCCCACGTTCCAGTTCCTTGAAGAGTCCGAGTGGAACGATTCCTCACCCAGCTCCGGGTTGGTCCAGACGACATTGATGCCTTCAAGGCCCTCCGGCGAAGCGCCCATCACCCTCGCCCCGAACCGGCGGGAAACGATGACGCAGGGCCCCGGGGGATCGCCGAGAAGCAGCGGCTCCTCAAGGCGGGCGAGAACTTCCCTCAGCGCTTTCATTGTGGTGGGCATCTCTCGGCCTCTCCTCCGGCGGATTACAGGTATCCCGTGGCGTGAGCCAGATCCACGTACTTGTCCTTTAGCTGCTCGTACAACTCGCGATAGATCCTGTAGAGTTTCATGTAGTACGCGGTGTTATCGGGTATCGGGTGGACTTCGTCGGTCACCTTCACCCAGTCCTTGACCACGTGGAAATCCTTGAAGATTCCGACACCCACGCCGGCGAGGACTGCGTTCCCGACCGGCGCGCCTTTGGACTCCTTCATGTACACGCCGTCGACGTTGAGAATGTCCGCGATGATCTGCCTCCAGAGACGGCTGTGCGCTCCGCCTTCGCCTATGACCATGGGCATCTTTATCTTCAGCCCGCTCGCCTTTATCAGCTCGAAGTTGTGGAGGAGCCCGTAGCCGACCCCTTCCATGAACCCCCTGATGACGTGTCCGCGCGTATGCGCGAGCGACATTCCGAACAGGACCCCTCGGGCCAGCGGGTCCCAGATGGGGGTGCGCTCTCCCATGAAATAGGGCAGTACGATCAGCCCGTCGCTTCCCACGGGGACTTTCTCCGCCTGGAGGTTCATCATGTT
>CAZBND010000003.1:9167-86424 GCA_964493415.1 uncultured Planctomycetota bacterium
CGATCAGCCCGTCGCTTCCCACGGGGACTTTCTCCGCCTGGAGGTTCATCATGTTGTAGGCGTCCACGCCGAGCGTTCGCTGCGCCTCCATCTCCGCCTGGCCGAACTGGTCGCGGAAGTAACGGAATAGTGCCCCGCACGAGACCAACGCCGCAAGGGTCGTGTAGCAGCGCTTCGAGTAGGCGGTATGGACGATGGTGATCATGTGGCGCGTGAACTTCGGCTCGTCGTGAACGATCCCCAGAACGCCCGCGGTCCCCATCACGAGCGAGGCGTCACCGGGGTCAACAGCGCCGCCCGCGACCCAAGCCGCGTTGCAGTCGACGGTTCCGGCGACGACCGGAGTGCCGGGGGCGAGGCCCGTCACCTCGGCGGCTTCCCTCGTCACCTCGCCGAACACTTCCTCGCAGGGGAGGGGGTCGGGCATCTTGTCGGGGTCGAGCCCGATCTCGTCGAGAAGGTCGGTGTCCCATTTCTTCTTGCGCACGTCGAATGCGATGCCGATCAGCGATGCGTTCGAGTAATCGGTGACGGCCTTTCCCGTGAGCTTCATCGCCGGATAGTCAGCCGCCGTCTGCATCTTGTAGGTCTCGTTGTAGAGTTCGGGGCGGTTGTTCTTTTCCCACAGCAGCTTGGCCGTGGCGTAATAGCCGTCGATGGGGTTCGCGCTCAACTCGAACACGCGCTCTTCCCCGATTTTCTCCCGCATCCAATCGCATTCCCTGGTGGCCCGGCGGTCCATCCAGATATGCGCCATCTGCAGCGGGCGAAGCTTCTTGTCGACGAGGATGCACGCCGGCGAAAGCGCGCTTATGCTGACGCCCTTGATGTCCTTGGGGTTGACGCGGGACTGTTGTATCGAGTGCTGGATCGTGTGCGAAACGGCGTTCCAGTACCATTCGGGGTCGTGCTCCGCCCAGCCGGGACGGGGTGTCATCAGCGGGTACTCGACGAAGTGGCTGCCCAGCACGTTGCCTTCAACGTCCATGACGACGGCTTTCGTCCCGCCGGTTCCCACGTCGCAGCCAACAAGGAAGTCTGCCATACCTCTTTCCTCCTCAGCCCGCCCAAGGGCCTATCTGTTCAGCCTACTAAATCGATCCCTCAACAGGGGGTCTTCTGGTATGGGTGGTTTTCGTCCTGAATCTTGTATCCGATGCCCAGCCGCTCACAGATTTCCACAAGCCCCGCGGTGTGATCGCCCGCAACCACCTGCATGTGGTTGCACGGATGCTCCTGGAAGAGTTTTTCCATGGGCACGTTGAACCTGAAGAATGCGTGAGGCCAGCCGGGCGTCGTGGCGAAAGACTTCTTCGGGCGCCGGATGAACTCTCCGGGCACGATGTTCATCCAGTACTTGCCGCTCATCCTTCCCAGGCGAGCGCCTGTCACGGGCCCGGGGGCCGCGTCGAAGTTGACGGTAGCGCCGCAGGCCGCATAGAAGAACGCCTGCGGGTCCAGGCTGGTCTTCTTGAGATTGGCGACGCAGTCTTCGCTTCGCGTGGCAAACCACAGCGTGTGCGCGCCGCAGTTGACGAGATAGAGGACATTGTGATCAGGATCCAGGTGGCGGAAGTCGGCGAACATCGTCGGCAGCCCCGTCAGCAAGTGCATAAGTTGCTGCGTCATCGCCGCGTCTTTGTCGTCCTCACATGCGCACACGACGATCTTCTTCTTCTCTCCGCCCGGGCCGACGGTGTCATTCGAGAACGCCTGCGTCAGGCACTGAGTGACGTTCCACTCGCTCATTTCCGTCTGGCACTTGACCCCGATGAAGTCGAGGCCGTTTTCCTTGATTATGTCCTGGGTGGCGTAGTAGCACGCAATCTGGTACTTCAGCTTGGACTCGTTGAACTTCCCTTCGTAGTGTATGCGGGCGCCGACGTGCTTGGTGAGGTGCTCGAAGGCTCTGGACACTCGTTTGTCCAGCATCTCGACGACCTCGCTGTTCACGCCGTCGCTCCAGCGGATCATCTGGTTTGCGCGGCGGATTATCTCCGCCTGGCCTATCGGCTGGGTGTCGACGCCGAATACTTTCGCCCATTGGAGCGGGTCCGCCTCCGCCGTGACGATCTGAATGCTCCTGCCGCCGATCTCCCCGTAAATCTGTCCACGAAGACGGTCGATGGCTTTCTGCGCCGCATTGCCGGCGAGCCGGCGCTTCTGCGCGAACTCACAGAAGTTCACCAGCAGTTGCAGCTTCTCCTTGTCTTTGGCAAGGTTTTCGCTCCAGATGCGGAAGTTCGAAATGCCCAGTTGGTCCAGGCCGCCTGCCCCCGCCATTCCTCCCACCATGCCCGGCTGCTCCGGCGCGAGGTTGGTGAGAATGGCGATCGGCGCGGGCTTCCCCTTCTTCTGGTGCGCGGCGATGAGCTGCTGCGCCACCAGCCTCGTCAGCCGGGGAGATGCCCACACGCTGTAGTTGAAGATCACGCCGTCGATGTCGGCGTTTATGAGCGCTTCGGTCTGCCGGCGGGCTACGTTGGGATTCCAGGCCATCTGGTCCCCGCCGGAAAAACCTTTCGCCCCGTCCACGATCTCCACCCTGCCGGTTCGATTGATGGCGGAAAGCGTGTTCGCCTTCAGTTTCTGAGCGCCTTCGAGAGTCTCGGCGACCACGTGCGCGCGCTCGTCGTTGAAATCGATGAATCCTACGCGGGGCGTCCTCTCCATTTCCTCACCTTCCTCCAGTAAAAGGGCTGATGAATCAGAGGTTTCGAGTTCGCCAATCTATATTTCCCATTGGCCGCTGTCAAGCGACCTGGGCTACGTCTCCTCTTGATGCTCGATGATAACCAGCTGATGCAGATTCACCTTGGGGATTTTGAACGTGACCATTCCGTCTTTCTGCTCGAACGGGACCTCCTCCTTCCCGTTCAGCGGAAGCAACACTCTCTTAGCGTTGGAAAGAGCGACCGATACTCTGGCGTTGTACGTCGGCCTATCGCACGCCGTGGGTTGGCTCGACAGGCCTACGTTGGCCGGATCCGCGGCAATCAAGTGCAGGATGCGCTCTCCGGGCCGCTGGTTAAGCACCACGTCCAGCGGACCGTCCGCAGTCACGGTGACGGCCTCTTCGGGGCAGATGAGGGAGATTAGGTTGTCGAGATACTTTCCGAGGAGATGGTAATGCTTGGACCAGTACGCGCGAAACACCGGATAGGCGACGTACAGCGCCTGTCCGCCGCCGTAGGAATTCACGGCCACGGCGGCGTAGTCTGTCTTGAGGGCCGGGTCGGCCTGACCGTGAGAGACCCATTGGGTTTCCGTTCGCTCTATCCTGGGATCGGTCAGTCTGGCGAGGCGTTTCGCGGTTTCCGCCCGAGCGTAGATACCTGCCGAAAGCCGATCGGCCCCGAGCTGCCAGGCCATGGCCGGAGAGGGTTCGACCAGCAGCGGCATGTCGGGCAATCCTGCTCCTGCCTCTCCTTCCGGTTCCATGTATCCGAGGGAATAAGGGGGCTTGCCGTGGAAGGAAACGCCAAACAGGTCAGACAAGACGGACTGGGGGTGTTCATCGCCCTCGGCGCTGAATGTCCCTGTGCGGAAAGTGGCGATAACCCGGCCCCCGTTCTTCACATATTCTCGTATCATGTCGGCTTCGGCTTCCGACAGATGAATCTGGTCTGGGAGAATGAGGAGCCGGTACTGACCGAGCTGCGCAAGCTTCTCCTCGGAGATTATGTCGAAGTGCCGGTGCGTTTCGACCAGAAGCCGGCAAACGCCCCGCAGCCCTGCCAGCAAGGTCGTCTGAGGGCCACGGGTGGCGAGGTGGGCCAAGGGATCGGTCCAGTCCGCCATTACATTTGACTTCATGGAGTGGAGGACGGCGATATTCGGGACGCTGGTCGCTCCTTTGAGGAACGGCTCAAGGTCTTCTACGAACCGGAACAGCTCGGCGAGTTGGTCATAAACCCCGACTTGCAGAGAACCATCCGGCACTCCCTGATCGCCGAGATTGACCATGCCGCCATTGGCAAGAACCGTCGCCGCCTGGACTTTCTGGAAGCTCAGCGGAGCGAGTGTCCAGTCCGACCAGTGGTAGCAGCCTCTCCGAATCAGTATCTCGAAAGGCTTGCCGAGGCTGCGCATCCACCGAGACGCCCAGTCCTGTCGCTCCATGGAGAGCTTGTCCACCAGGGCGTCGCTCTCGGCATCGGTGTCGTAGGGATTGCCCCCTCCGTTCCAGATGATAACAGCATCCGGCTTGATCGAATGGATCAGCTCTCGCGCGTCGGCGATGAAGTCCCGGCGCATGATCCGGCAGAACTGTCTTATCCGCTTGAGGTCGGTGGTTCCCGGCAGGGGCGTCGTGGGGATCGACGTTCCGAAAAGAGCTTCGTACTTCTCACGGCAGAACCGGCAGTAGCAGCCCAGTCTTGGTGGCTGGAGGATGTCGAGCCAGAAGCTGTCGGGCTGATAGTTCTCGGTGAGCTCGCGCAGGGCCGCCAGGCTGAAGTCCCGATGCGGCGAGTTCATGCATACCCTGCTCCAGTTGGCCGATTTTTCCGGCTCGCCCGTCGCATTCAACTGCCGCCACTCGGGGTGCTCCGCCGCGTTGCGGTTATGCCACCCTATGCTGATGTAGGCGCAGACGCGAATGCCGTTTGCGTGGGCAAGCCGCGTAAGCTCGCCGAAGTAGTCCCCCTTGAGCCGCGCGTGCTTGTGACCGACCTTCGTGTCGTAAAAACAGTTCCCGTAGTGGTCGTTGGTCCACAGCATGATCTCGGATGGCCGGACTCGAAGAAGCGTCCGGAAGTACTTCTCGGCGTCGAACTTGGAGAACCCGTCTTCCGGGAACTCCGGATTGTGGAAATCGACAAAAATGGTTCTGTAACAGTCGTCGTATCTCATAGGGTCCCCCGCAAATCGACCTTACTTCTCCTCTTCATCGTCGTGCTCGGGCCAGTCCCCTTTCCTGACTAGGTCCGCCAGTTCCTTCGCGATTTTCACAGGTTTGAGGGCTACCCGCACGGGAAGCGACATCGTGAATTCGGAAAGCGACTTGGCTGCGAGTTCTTTCTTCATCCGCAGCGGCTTGCTGAGGATGCGGTCCACCGCGTCGCGCGCGTACATCTCGAGCATTCGCTTTCTGTCGACCCTTATGACAGTCCCGCAAACGTCGCAACGCATCTCTTTGAGGTACTTCTCGCCATAGACCACCGTGTGAGGGGTCTCTTCCCGGCAGTGAAGGCAAAAGACATCCATCAGGACCGATTTTTCAGCCATGGTGCACCTCGGTTTCAGGCGTAAACGTCTTCGAGCCGCGACTCCACCGGCGGCTCCGGACTGTCCATAGCGAATTTGACGGCCGCCTCCATCTCTTCCATCGTTTCACGGTCGATCGAGGCGGCTTCTTCTGCCGTCATGGTTCCCATTTGGATCAGCTTCTTGCGGAACCGCTCGATGGGGCAGCGCTTCTTCCAATCCCGAATCTCTTCCTGGGTGCGATACAGGTTCGCGTCGCTTTTCGAGTGGCCCTTCCAGCGATAGGTTTGGCATTCGATGATAGAGGGCCCTTCGCCTGCGCGCGCCGTAGCAACCGCGCGGGAAACCGCGTCCGCGACGGCCAGCGCGTCATTTCCGTCGACCACTTCGCCGGGGATGCCGTATGCGGCCGAGCGCGCGGCTATGCTCTCCGCCCGTATCGACTTCTTCACCGAGAAAGACATGCCGTAAACGTTGTTCTCGCAAATGAAGACCACTGGGAGAGCCCAGATGGAGGCGAGGTTCACCGATTCGTGGAAGCACCCCTGGTTGGATGCCCCGTCGCCGAAGAAGCAGAGCGTCACCCTGTCGGTTTTCTTGAGTTTGAGCGTAAGAGCGGCCCCGACCGCCAGCGGAATCCCGCCGCCCACAACGCCGTTGGCTCCCAGATTCCCTTTATCCACGTCGGCAATGTGCATCGAGCCGCCCTTGCCCTTGCAGTAGCCCGTCTCCTTGCCGAAAAGCTCCGCCATCATTCGCTTGACATCGGCTCCCTGTGCAATGCAGTGGCCGTGCCCGCGATGCGTGCTGGTGATAAGATCGCCCTCCTCGAGGTTCACGCATGCGCCTACCGCGGTAGCTTCCTCGCCGACGTAAAGGTGCGTGGTTCCGTGTATCATCGCTCGCGCGAAAAACTCATCCACCTTCTCTTCGAAGTGGCGAATGAGAAGCATTTTCTTGTACATTCCTTTGAGCGTGCCTGGGGAAAGCTCCATTTCAGACTAGTCCTCCTCGGGAACGACGGCGGACTTTATCCCGTCGTGCTTCACTATCATCTCGAGGGCCTCCGCCACGCGCGAAAGCGGCAGCCTGCGTGTGATGAATGCCTCGGCGTCTATCTGGCGGCGCGCGATCAGGTCCAAGGCCCTCCGCACATAGTAGGGAGTATGGTGGTAAACGCCCTTGATGGTCAACTCCGAATAGTGGAGCAGCTTTGTGTCGACCGTTATGCTGGTTCCAGGCTTGCAGCCGCCGAAAAGGTTGATTATCGCCCCCTTCCTGCCCATGAGGAGGCTCTTCTCCCATACCTGCGGTACGCCGGTGGCCTCAATGACTACATCCGCGCCGCGCGAGGCCGGCGTCAAGGCTCTTACGGCGGCGACTTGGTCGGCGACGCCGGAGGCGTCCACGATCTTGTCAGCGCCGAGGGATTCGGCGACCTGGAGGCGTTGGGTCACAACGTCGCTGGAAATGACCCACGCCCCTTTGAGCTTCGCAAGCTGGACGAAGAAGAGCCCAATGGGGCCGGCCCCGTTGACGACCACGATGTCGCCTACGCGGATGCCGGACTCCTCCGCTCCGTGGACGGCGCAAGCAAGCGGCTCGACCAGAGCGGCGTGCTCATAGGGGACTCCCGCGGGGATTTCGAGCAGATTCTGCCGGACAATCCGGGGCGGCACGGATGTGTATTCCGCGTAAGCCCCGTTGATGTAAAGGACATCCTCGCACATGCTCTGGCGGCCGACTTTGCAGTAGAAGCACCGATTGCAGGGGGCGGAATTCGCGGAGACGACCCTCATCCCGGGGGTGAACCCCTCCACCCCTTCGCCCACCTCGGCGACGTCCCCCGCAAACTCGTGGCCGAAGATTGCGGGGGGCCTGATCATCGTCGGATGGCCGCCTCTGAGGAAAACCTTCGCGTCCGTGCCGCAGGTCAGTGCCGCCTTGACCTTTACCACCACCTCTCCCGGCCCCGCCTTGGGAATGGGCCTCTCTTCCATTCGCACGTCTTCAGGTCCGTACAGCACGGCGGCCTGCATCGTATCCTTGGCCATCAGTTCACCTCAGGGGTTAACGATTATCTTAAGCGATTCTTGTGCGTCCACCGCGAGATCGAAGGCCTTTTGCAATTCCTCCAGCGGGAGGCGGTGCGTGATCAGCCCGGCAGTGTCGATTCGCCCGGAATGTATAAGCAGCAGCGCCGCGCGGAGGTCCGGCGGCGTTGACGAGTAGCTGCCGACCAGCGTGACCTCGGAGTGATAAACGAGGTTAGGATCGAGCTCCAGGACGGAATGTGGCGGGCACTCCGCGAAGAAGTTGACCACGCTTCCCTTCCTGGCCATCCGCAGGGCCTGCTCCTGAGCTTTGGCGCTGCCGACCGCGACGATGACCACATCGGGCCCGCCGGAGGTCAGGTCTTTCACTCTTTCCACGGGGTCTTCCGAAGAAACGTCGATGGTTTCATCTGCACCCAGCTTCGAGGCCGCTTCCAGCCGGCGCTGGACGAGGTCTGTAACGATGACCTTGGCCGCTCCGACGTTGCGCGCGAGTTGAGCCAAAATCAGCCCCGCCGGGCCTGCCCCGATCACCGCTACGCTGTCGCCCGGGCGGACGTTGCACCTCAGGACCCCCCTCAGGCAGCAGGCTGTGGACTCCGCCATGGAGGCGGCCTCGTAAGATAGATCGTTCGGGATCACCGTCATGCTCTTGGCCACGCTGGCGGATGCGACGCGCAGATACTCGGCAAACCCTCCCGGCGCGATGTTGGACGGCCGGAAGTCCTCGCACATCGTGTGATGGCCGTGCCGGCAGTAGTCGCACACGAAGCAGGGGATATGATGAAGCAAGATTGCCCGATCGCCCTTCTTGAACCTGGAGACGCCTTCTCCCGCCTCCTCGACGTCCCCCGCGACCTCGTGTCCCAGGACAATGGGCGGCTCGACGAGCCGGTGGCGGTACTTGGATATGTCGGTACCGCACAGGCCGCAGGCTCGCACGCGGAGCAGCACTTCTCCGGGGCCTGCGGAGGGCCTGGGGACATCCTCGATTCGGATATCACCTGGCCCGTAATAAACGCCTGCCTTCATTTAGGTCTCTTCTATAAGTTCCTTTGCGGCCTTCATGATATCGCCCGGCCGGGGCACCGTGGCTGCTTCGAGGTTCCGATTGTACGGGATGGGGGTGTGGGCACCGCCGAGGCGCTTTATGGGGGCGTCAAGGTAATCGAATGCCTCGCTTTCGCATATCACGGCGGCAAGCTCCGCACCCGGCCCGTAGGACTTGGGAGATTCATGAGCGATGACCACGCGCCCCGTCTTCTTCACCGAATCGATTATGGTTTGCCGGTCCAGGGGATACAGCGTCCGGGGGTCCACCACCTCCAGACTTATCCCCTCTTCTTGCAGCGCCTCCGCGGCCTTCAGCGCGCGGACCACCATTTGCGATGTCGCAACGCAGGTGACATCGGAGCCCTCGCGCTTGACGTCCGCGACTCCCAGCGGGACGACGTACTCATCCGTGGGAATGCGCTGCTTCTCCCTGTACAGGAGCTTGTGCTCAATGAAGATCACCGGATTGTCGTCGCGTATCGACGCTTTCAGCAAGCCTTTCGCATCGTAGGGGGTGGACGGCATCACCACCTTGAGGCCGGGTACGCTGGTAACCAGGGCTTCGAGGCTCTGGGAATGCTGTTCCGCGGCCCCCGTCCCTGACCCGGCAGGCGTCCGCAGCACCATGGGAACGGAGGCCTTCCCGCCGAACATGTAGCGTATTTTGGCCGCCTGGTTCACGAGCTGGTCCATGGAGATGGTGATGAAGTCCATGAACATTATCTCGGCGACGGGCCGCATGCCCGTCACGGCGGAGCCTATTGCGGCTCCCGCAATGGCGGCTTCGGAGATTGGCGTGTCCCTCACGCGCTCCTCCCCGAATTCGGCCAGCAGGCCGCGCGTAACGCTGAACGCGCCCCCGTAAACGCCGATGTCTTCCCCGAGCAGGAAGACGCGGTCGTCCCGACGCATTTCCTCCCGTAGCGCCTCGCGAACCGCTTCGGCGAAGGTCACTTCGCGCGTTGTCTCCTCCCTAAAGGGCATGGCGAAGCTCCTAAGGGGTCTGGGGGTGCCCTTCGGCTCCCGGAAAAACCGATCATAATCCAGCCTGCCGGGGGAATCAACACCGAACACGGTTGAGAACCCGGGGCGACGCTTGAGTGAAATGCCGCCGTTGACAACGTCTGTGATAGGGGTTAGAAGTAGAACTTTGCAGCCGCCGGGCACGCCCGGGGACTCCGTGCAACCCGATCTGCGGCTGCCGCTGTTCGCAGTGTCGAAGCCCCGTAGAACTCAGGTTTCCTTGGAGGACGCGTACATGCTGAAGCTGGGCCTTATCGGCTGCGGGAGAATAATGGAGAACGGCCACGTGCCCGCATTGAAGAAGCTCGGAGAAAACTATCAGGTTGTCGCCGTCTCCGACCCATCTGAAGAGCGCACTAAGGCGATCGGGGACGCTCTGGGAATTGATGCAGGACATCGGTATTCAGGCTACCAGGAGATGCTGGACAAGGAATCTCTGGACATCGTGGACATAGCGACGCCTCACTTCCTTCACAAAGATCCGGCGGTTGCCGCAGCCGGAGCCAAAGCCCACGTGATAACCGAGAAACCCGTCGCCAGGAATCTTGCGGAGGCGGACGAGATGCTCGCCGCGTGCAGCGAAAACGGCGTGCGCCTCGCCGTCCTTCACAATTACAGATACCAGCCGCTGATGCGGAAACTCTTCGAACTCGTCCAAAGCGGCGCGGTCGGCGAGCCCTTCATGTCCCGGCTGGAGGGCATGGGCGGCGGATACTACAAGGGCACCGACCAATACGACCCGACCTGGCGCGCGGACGCACGCGGCGGCGGCGGGTGCCTTATCGACAACGGCTATCATTTCGTCTACATCTTCAGGGAAGTGATGGGCTCGGCAATGACCAGCGTGTATGCGCGGACAGGCACCTACGCGCTGCCAATCGAAGTAGAGGACCTCGCTGCGGTCCTGTATGGCTACGAGAATGGCGGGATGTTCAGTCTCCAGACGGGATGGTGCGTCAAGGGAGGCGGGCAGAGAGTGATGGAGGTGTACGGCACGGAGGGAGTGATCAGCTTCAGCCGCTTCGAGCAAAGCCCGGCTCTCTATCAGAACTCAACCGGGGAATGGACCTTTCCCGAAGTGCCCGAGGCCAGACAGTCGGGGTTCGAGGGGATATTCGCCGACATCGCCGATGCTTTCGAGCGCGACAGGGAACTGACCGTCGACGGGCTAGAGGCGAGGCGGAACCTGGAGGCCATAGAGACTGCTTACAACTCCGGTCGTACGGGTCAGGCGATAAAGGTCAATATATCGCCGCCCGGCCATAACCGCCATTGAGTCACTTCACGGTTATGGCAGCGTAGCCGACGACCTGGGAGTAGTCGCCGGTCACGTCGCCGCTAGTCGCGTACTCGACGAGGGTGGCGCTTTTTGCGCCAAGCTCCTTGCAAGCGACAAGCATTGCCGTCACGGGGGCGACGCCGCACATCGATATTCGCTGTGTCTTTACCGTCTCCCACAGGCCATCGGGATTCAGCGCCAATATCTGATCAATCGCCAGCCTGTCTTTCGCTTCGGCCGATTCCCTGACCTCGTAATGGGTCATGTCCGAGCTGGCAAGCACTAATGCGTCCCTGCCGAGTTTTCGTATCGCCGAGGCGATTGCGCGGCCCAGCTTCGTGAGATTCGCCAGGTCGTTCGACATCAACACGATTCCCACGACCTTTGCGTCCGGGTTGGCGTACTTGATGAAGGGAAGTTGGACTTCCGCGGAATGCTCGTGTGCGTGGGCGACATGGTCCTCGGTCAGTTCGGGGAATTCGGAACCGAGGGTCTGAAGCAATTCGCGATCCGTGGCGACCTCGCCCAGCGGAGTCTGCCAATCGTCTGCACAGGCCGCGAATACGGCCCCGAGGCCGGTGTGGTTTGGTGCCAGAAGCACGACTGCGCCGGGTACCTGGATCCTGGAAAAGACCTGCCCCGCCACGGGGCCTGAGTAGATGTACCCTGCATGTGGGGAGACGGCCCCCAAGACTTTTTCGGTCGAACCGCCCGTGCGCACGAGGGACTCAAGCTGCGCCAGGAGCCTGCTTTTGTCAGCGGGGTAGAAGGAGTCGGCGACTACGGCGCGTCTAACCATCGGTTGCCCTCCTTCCCCTATCGGGGAAGCTCAATGCCCACGCATCTATGCTGGCTGAGGATGAACTCGATCAATTCATCCTTCGAATGGGCTATGAATTCGTAGGTTAGATAGTCCGGCTTAATTCGTTCGATTATGTCGGCCACGGACTGGTCCGAAAAAGCGTGATGCTCGTCTATCGAGAGGGCGTACTCGTAGGCGACGCTGTACTTCTCCTCGTAGGTGGTCGCGCGCTGGAACCCGGCCAGGGCCTTTAGCCTCGGCGCTAGAATTTTGTGGCGCGTCAGCGATTTCTGCAGATGAATCACTCGAATGTCTTGAACCAAGTCCCCCAGCGCGTCGAGCGTTTCCTCGATGAACTCCAGGGCCTCCTTTTCGGTAGTCAGCCGCGGATTGGAGTTCATCAGGTGGCCAGTGTCCAGAACCAGTCCCCTGCGTGGTTGCTTGAGAGAATCCAGGAACTCACTCACAATAGAGGCGTCGTTGAGCCTGAGCCCCGGCCACCAACTATTCTCGAACAGAACTTCAATCTCGCTTTCGGTCCCGTCCAGGGAGGCATTGGCGAACTCCGCCGCCGCCCTCAGCACGTCGCTGTCCCTTTGGATGAAGTCGAAGGTCAACGCTTCCTCGAAATAGACGTGGTCGGCGTGGATGACAACGTAGTCGGCTTCGAGTTGCCTCGCCACGTCGGCGCACCACCGGTATGTCCCGACCATTGCATCGGGAGTGCGGCCTCCGAAGTAACGGATGGCGTTTTCCTCGCCGCCGAGCTGCTGTTCCAGTTTGCCCCACTCGCCGCGCCAGAAGAGCAGCCACGAGATCCAGAATGGAAAATGGACCCCTTTGACAAGGTGCTTGGGCGGAAGGTTGATATTATCGGCAGGTTGCGATTCCTTAATCATGTACTCTATGCCGTCGAACCCGTATTCGGCGAGAAACTTCTCCACCGCTTCCCAGTCGTTGCCTACCAGCTCCAGGTTACCGCCGAAACTGGGGAAGTTAAGCAATATCTTCAACGGGCGCTACCTCACATCGCGTACAGCCTTCTTCCGCTCAGCGCCGAACGGTCGGCAAGCGGTTAGCATACATCGTCGCCGTTCAGAGCGCAACCTCCATGCCTTCGCGCGCCGCAAATACCGTCAGCGCGTTCGGGCGTATTTCCGAAGCGTATTCCCGGGCTCTTGCTTCAATCTCCTGCACCTCGGGGTCCGTTCTGTCCGGGTCGTGATGGGTCAGGGCCAGTTGCTTGGCGCCCGCATCGGCCGCAAGACGCACTGCCTGCTCGTAGGTCATGTGCCCCCAGCCCTTCTTGTATTGATACTCCTCCGGCGTGTATTGCGCGTCTGCCACCACCAGGTCGGCCCCGGAAAGAAACTCCACAACCCGTCGGTTCTGCTCCTCCACGGTCTCGATCAGTTCGTCTGATCCGAACAACTGGGTTGTGTGTTCTCGTTCATCCGAGACGAAATCGTAGAAAGGCTCGTGGTCACCGGTGAAGGCGACGCTCTTGCCCATCGCCGCAAGGCGATAGGCGAGCGAGAGGACGGGATGGTTAGTGTTCATGGCTCTTACGGTGACAGAGTCTATCTCGAAGGACTCCTGGTCCACCTCGTCGTATTCGACCGAAGCCGGGAGAAGGGACGCGCGTACGGGGAAGTATGAGTATTTCATCTGATTGGAGACGATTTCCTCCAAGGTTGAGCCGAAGTGCCCTCTGCCGTGCAGCCACAACCTTGTGCGGGGATCGTACATAGGAGAGAAGAACGGGAAGCCGCAGAGGTGATCCCAATGCGAATGCGTGATCAAAAGGTGGGCGTGAATCGGCTGGGCTGGGCGTATCAGTTTGGCCCCGAGCCCTCTGATGCCCGTGCCGGCATCGATAATTATCAGCGTCTCGCCGACTCTCACCTCGACACAGGAAGTGTTTCCGCCGAACACCGCCGTATCCGGACCTGGGACGGGAACCGACCCGCGAACCCCCCAGAACGTGATGCGAATGCTTGCTTTCGCCGGTGGCATATTCGCTTGTCCAAAACCCTCGTCCGTGAGGCCTTGCCCGTTCGGCGGCCGGCTTCATTGATTCTAGCGCCGTCGTGGTCGGAATCAAGGCAATTTCGCCGGCTGACGGCGGCCGGCCGGGGCTCGGTTGAGGACATCCGAGAGTGAGGATATAATTCCAGAATGTCTATCGAGACGGCTGAACAGAACGAATTGCCGGTGAAGGTACTCCCTTCCCGTAACCCCATTCGTCGGCTCTACGATTGGGTTATCGGGTGGGCGGACAGGCCTCACGGTCCATGGGCGCTGGCAATCCTGTCCTTCAGCGAGGCATCTTTCTTCCCGGTCCCCCCGGACGTCCTTCTCATCGCGCTGGGGATTTCCCGCCCCCGGAGGGCCTTTTGGTATGCTACCATCTGCTCGTTGGCTTCCATCGCCGGAGGCCTGGCGGGCTACTTGATCGGATGGAAGCTCTACGACTTGCTGGGCCGGCCGATAATCGGGTTCTACCACCTTGAGCAGGAATTTGCCGAAATCACGGGCTGGTTCGACCGGTGGGGCGTCTGGATGGTTGGAGCCGCAGGGTTCACGCCGATCCCATACAAGGTATTCACGATCGCTTCGGGCGTTGCGGGCCTTAACGTCGGCTTGTTCCTGGTAGCCTCGGCGGTCAGCAGGTCCGCGAGGTTCTTCATCGTGTCAACTCTGATCAGGTTCTTCGGCGAAAAGGCGCGAAAATTCATCGATAAGTACTTCAACCTGCTGACTCTTGCCTTCGTCGCCCTGCTGGCGCTCGGCTTCCTGGTGGTAGGACTGCTTAACAGGTGACCCGTGACGGATAGACGTGCGAAGACGAAATGTTCGGTGTCCGTGATCGGCGGGAACGCCTGCCCCGCCGAAATCTATCGGGCGGCTGAGGAGGTGGGGTTCCTCTTGGCCAAGGCTGGGAGGATCGTCGTTTGTGGGGGGTTGGGGGGCGTGATGGAAGCCGCCTGTAAAGGTGCCAGGAGGGGAGGGGGACTGACTGTCGGCATTCTGCCGGGAACGAGGGTGGAGGATGCGAATCCCTATGTCGATCTCCCAATCGCCACAGCCATGGACGATGCCCGGAATCTCATAGTCGTTCTCTCATCGAGTGTCGTCATCGCCATCGACGGGAAGCTCGGGACCCTTTCCGAGATCGCCCTGGCACTAAACAATGGCCGGAAAGTAGTTGCGCTCGGGACGCCTGACCTTGACCAGGCATGGCTGTCGGGTAAAAGGGAATTCCACCGCGTCGGTTCGCCTTCCGAAGCAGTCGAGAAAGCGCTGGAGCTTGAAGGAAGATGAGGGATTTACAGAAGGTAGTCGTTCTGTTGCTGGTCCTCGGCTTGCATCTGTACGGCGATCACGTTGCCGCGGCCGACGAGACGAAGCTCCGTGAGCCGGCATTTGCCGGGACTTGGTACCCGGCGGACAAGACAAGCCTGGACGCGATGATCACCGATTTCCTCTCGAAGGTTCCGGCAAGGGACGGAAGAAGGCCCGTCGCTCTGATTTCTCCCCATGCGGGCTACCTGTATTCGGGACAATGCGCGGCGCACGGATTCAAGGCCGTGGGCGAACACACGTACCGGCGCGTGATCGTCCTGGGTCCGACCCACACGACCGGCATCCGCGGCGTCTCCGTGCCGAGTTACACCCACTACCGGACACCGTTGGGGCTTGTGGAGGTCGATCGGGAGGTCTGCCGGTCCCTGCTCGACGAGCCGCTCTTCCAGTCTCAGGATGCGGCGCACCGCCGCGAGCATAGCCTCGAATCTCAATTGCCGTTCCTTCAGAAGGCGCTTGGCGAATTCAAGCTCGTCCCCATTGTGGTTGGAGAAATAGACCTCGGCGGGGCAAGACGGATTGCTTCGTCGCTGGAACCGTTCATAGACGATGATACACTTGTGGTCGTAAGCAGCGACTTCACCCATACGGGCTCCCGGTTTGGGTACGTGCCGTTCAAGACGGACGTTAAGGAGAACCTCGAGAAGCTGAACAGGCGGGCTGCGGCGGAGATCGTGAGCCTGGAGCCTGAAAAATTCGCGGCCTTTCTCGACGAAACCGGCGCGACCATATGTGGGCGGTTTCCCATCCTGATCCTCATGGCGCTTCTGGAAAGCAGGAAAGGCGATATTCAAGCCGAATTGCTCGACTACCGCGCCTCCGGTGACGTGACCGGCGATTATTCCGACTGCGTGGCCTACGAGTCGATAGGCTTCTTCAAGCGGGGACGAGAGCAAGCGGCCAATAGTGGCCGCAAAGGAGCGGTTATCATGCTTACGGAAGAGGGGCGAGAGAAGCTCTTGCAGATTGCCAGAGATGCCGTGGAGAGTGCCGTTTACGGACAGCCCAAGCCGAAGATCGTTGCCGACGAGCCTGAGCTCCAAGAAAAGTGCGGCGTTTTCGTGACCCTGAAGACCGACGGGCAACTGCGCGGATGCCTTGGGCAGTTCACCTCGGACCAACCCCTTTGGCAGCTAGTTTCGCAGATGGCGGCCGCCTCGGCCACCCAGGACCCCAGGTTCTTTGACGACAGGCTTCGCCCTGATGAACTCGACAGGCTCCAGATCGAGATATCCGTTCTATCCCCGCTCGAGAAGATGGATAATCCCCTCGACATCGAGCTGGGCAAGGACGGCATCTACCTCAAGTGTGGCGCTAGAACCGGTTGTTTTCTGCCTCAGGTGGCGACCGAAACGGGCTGGAGCAAGGAAGAATTCCTCTCCTACTGCTGCTTGCACAAGGCGGGCCTTCCCGCGGATGCATGGAAACACGAAGACACCGAAGTCTACTGCTTCAAGGCCGAGATCATAGACGAGGACGAGGCCCCCTCACGCTGACCCAAGCAGGTATCGGGCCGTCTGCTCTTTCGGGGGCCGGCATGGTAGGCAGTGGGCGATCAAATCATCCCCTTCTGGGAGCTTATCTTGCCAAAGAAAGTCGTTGTCGCCATGAGCGGAGGTGTAGACAGCAGCGTAGCCGCTCACTTGCTCAAGCAGAGCGGCTGCGATGTGACGGGGCTATTCATGAGGGGAGGGGCATACTCGGACCGGGGCGGCAAGAAGAGCTGCTGCAGCCGCGCTGATGCCGACGACGCGAGGCGGGTTGCGGACAAGCTCGGGATTCGCTTCTATGTTCTCGATTTCTCAGCGGAAATCGATTCCCTGATCCGGCACTTCTGTGACCAATACGCCAGGGCCAGGACGCCGAACCCCTGCATAGTCTGCAACTCCAAGCTTAAGTTCGGCCGTCTGTCCGAGTACGCCGATGCCGTCGGCGCTCAGCACATGGCAACCGGCCATTACGCCCGGGTCGAGGAACGCAAGGGGCGATGGCTTCTGAGGCGGGGCGTTGATGCGGGCAAAGACCAATCCTACATGCTCTTCGGGCTGAGCCAGGAGCAACTCTCCAGGGCGGTTTTCCCCTTGGGAGACCTGGCGAAGCCGCGGGTGCGCGAGATCGCGTCCGCACTCGGGCTGCCCGTAAGCGATAAGGTCGAAAGCCAGGATATATGTTTTGTGCCCGAGGGTGACTACCGCGACCTTCTACGCGAGAAGTGTCGAGACGCGCTCAAGCCCGGCCTCATCGTGGACACCGAGGGCAAGGTGGTGGGTCGTCATCGTGGGATTTCGCTTTACACCATAGGCCAGAGGCGCGGCCTCCGTGTCGCGGTGGGGGAGCCTAGATACGTGGTAAGGCTTGATCCGGCGAAGAACGAGGTGGTGATCGGTCCCGAACAAGACCTCTTCAGGGCGGAGCTTACGGCGAGAGGGCTGAACTGGATTGCATTCGACGAGCTCACGCGTGAAATGGAGTGCGAGGCTCAGATTCGTTACCGGCACGAACCCCGGAGGGCCACCGTGGTCCCTGAGGCCGAAGGAGTTCGCGTTCGCTTTTGCTCTCCGGAAAAGGGCGTGGCTCCCGGCCAGGCGGTCGTGTTCTACGACGGGGACATCGTGTTGGGCGGCGGGTGGATCGAAAGCTAGGGGAAGAGAGGCCTCAGCTCGCCGGCGAGGTACAGTGAACCGGTGACGCAGACGAGGTCCGTAGGTCGGGCGAGATGGAGCGCGGCTTCCAGCGCTTCCGCCGGCGTGCTTGCGCTGGTGACATTCGCACTGGTGTAGGCTCTGGCAAGATGGGCGAGCTCCTCCGGCGGCATGGCCCGGGGATAGTCCACCGCCGTTGCGACGATGTGATCCGTGCCCGATAGTTCCTTCAGCACGGCGGGTATGTCCTTATCTTTCATCATTCCCAACACTATCGTGCAGCGCTCGTAGCTCAGGGAGTTCCTGAGGGCGCGCATGAGAGCCCGGGCGGCGGCCGCGTTGTGCCCGCCGTCGATGACGACCAGGGGGCGGTCGGCGACGAGCTCCGCCCGCGCGAGGAGCTTCGCCTGCCTTAAGCCCCGTCGCATCGCCTCGGGGTTTATGGAGCAGCCTCTCGCGTCGCACGCAAGCTTTGCCAGGGCGATGGCCAGCGCCGCGTTTAATGCCTGGTGCTTGCCCAAAAGCGGCAGAAAGAGGTCATCCAGCGAAACCCAAGGCGCTCGGAACGAAAAGCTGACGCCGCAGCCCATGGTCCTGACGTGATGAACCGTAAAGTCTTCGCCGACGAACCAGAGGGGAGCGGAGAGCGCAGCCGCCCGCTCTCTGATCACTCGCGCGGCTGCCTCCGCTTGCCCGGACGACACCACGGGAACGCCCTTCTTTATTATTCCGGCCTTCTCGCCGGCGATCTCCTCCAGCGTGTTCCCCAGCAGCTTTACGTGGTCGTAATCTATCCTGGTGATCCCACAGGCGACGGGAAAGGCGGCATTGGTCGCATCCAGCCTGCCTCCCAGCCCGGTTTCCATTACGGCGAGATCCACCGATTGCGACTGGAAGTGGAGCCAGGCGATCGCGGTCAGTGCCTCGAAGAAAGTCGGAGAGGCCGTGCGGCTGGTCTTCTTCAATTGGTCGATGACGGGGCGAATTTCGCCGATGAGCCGTCGCATCTGATCTTCGCTTATCCACGCTCGGTTCACGGAGATTCGCTCCTCCCAGGCAAGGACGTGCGGGGACGTGTAAAGCCCTGTCTTCAACCCGTGGTTGCGAAGAATCGAAGCGAGAATCGTCGAAGTGGACCCCTTTCCCTTGGTGCCTGCTATCTGGACGCAGGGCATTCGGTGCGGCGAACCCAACTGTTCCAGTATCCTTGTCATCCCTTCGAGGCTGAAGGTTGCGTCGCCGTACTTGTGGGGGAGTACCCTTTCGTGGTTTATCAGTCCCATCAGGTAGTCCATCGCGTCCGCGTAGGTTGGGAACCCGGGGGCTTCCTTCTCGGAAGACGCGGTATGAAGAACACAGGCCATTCGCGGCTTTCTCCGGTACAATATGGGTAGAACAAGGAGGCGTCCGTGAGGGACTCGCAACCGAAGAATATATCCCGGCGGAGGTCTCGGCGTCAAGGCCTGCTGACGCGTAGAGAGCAGGTGCGTCTTGCGATGCTTGTCGCGCTGCTGGCGGCCTTGGTGGTGGCTGGACGTGAGCTGGGCACGAGAACAACACCGCCGCCTCCCTCGCCGGGTTTCCCCGAAATCGGGACCGCGGGGCCGGAGAAGAGCTTGTTGGATGAAGTCGCGGAGATCGACTACCAGAAGCTCGGCGTGGAGGACAACCCGGAGGCGTTGAGGCTGCTCCTCGACTGGGTGTCATCCGGTGGGCCGGGGGCGGCTTCGTCCGTCTACGCGTCGTACTCCGACCTGATAGAGTTTCCCGGTGAGTATCGGGGCAAGGGGGTGTTCGTCGAGGGGCAAGTAATCAGGGTGGCGGAGAGCGCCGTTCCGGGCGTGCTTATAGAAGGGCAACTGATGGATGGCGGGCGGGACATTTACAGTTTCTTTGCGCCGACGGAACTCGGTCTTTTCGAGGGCGCAAGCTCCCGGCTGTACGCCGTGTTCTACAGGATAGCGGGCTATGAGAACCGGAAGGGAGAGCTTGAAGTGACCCCTCTTCTGATTCTTTGGGGAGCGGAGCCGGTCGGGGAAGCGGCGCCGTGGTGGAAATGGGGGGCTGCGGCTGTTGCGGTGACTGCCTTGATCGTGTTTGGCGTCTTTCTTGTGTCCCGCTACGAGGCCGAAGACCGCCGTAGATTCCGCCAGGAAGTGAGGCGAAGGCGCTCCAGCGCCTCAAACGGAACGCCGAACTCTGCCGTATAAATGTGTGGAGAACCATCGATGGGATTAGAGGGTCGCAAGGCCCCCGAAACTGGGGCACAAACCCCGGGGGAAGTGAAACTCGTCAAACTGTGCAAAGCGGGCGATGAGGCGGCCCGCGAAGAGCTCGTTCACGCGCATAGTGGCAGACTTTTTAGAATTGCCTACCATCTGCTCGGAGACTACGAGACAGCCCTAGATATCGTTCAGGATTCATTTCTCAGGTTCTTTGAAGGAATTGACAAGATAGACCCGAAGCGTGGCGTATCCGCCTGGCTAAACCGCGTCGCTGTCAATCTGACTATCGACACCTTGAGGAAGAAGAAACGGAACGGGGTGACGCTTACACTGCGCACAGAGACCGAAGGGCCTGGCAGAGAGCCTTCGGAGATTTCGGAAAAGGAAAGATTGAGAAAGGATGTCTGGGCCGCGATCGACAAGCTGCCGGAGAAGTACCGGGTCCCTCTGGTGATGAGAGAGATCGAGAGGATGTCGTCCAAGGACATCTCGAAGGCGCTGAAATGTAATGAAGCAACCGCCAGGTGGCGTATTCACAGGGCGCGCCGTCTGTTCAGGGAAGCATGGAAGGAGCAAGGAGAAAGCGGGCGTTATTTGGTCGGAGAGGAAATATGAGAGTTCGATGCTGGCTGGTAAGACGTGCGCTGGATTCCCTCGCCGCGGGCGAGGCCCGCGGGCGTCGCGCTGAGTCTCTGCGTCGGCATCTCCGGCTGTGCGATGCGTGCGCGGAAGAGTTTCGCAAGGCTGCCGGCGCGCTGGATGCTCTTCGTAGTGCCGGCGAGGATGTCACGTGGGGTGAGGCCGCCGCCGGGCAGAGCTGGAGGGCGATCCGCGCCAGGCTCTCGGCCGTCCCGCAGCGGCGCGTGAGCTTAAGGCCGCTCCCGGTCGCCGCAGCGGCAGTCGGTACTTTGCTGATCGCTGCGGGAGCGTGGATGGCAATCGTCCCCGGAGGCGAACTCGAACGCGGCACTCCAGACGACATGGCTGACGTTTTTCCCGCGGACTATTCGGCGGTTTCGCGGGAACAGGTACGCGTGCCTGTCATGCAGGAATACAGCCTTGATGCGTTGCCGGTCTCGTACGAGGTCGAGTGGGGGAGGTTCTGACCGTGCGATCTCTCGCGTGGGTCGTAACGACATTCGTGTGCGCTGTGTTGGCAGCGGCTTCGCCGTACGCCGGAGAGTCTCCTTCCTTGGACGCCCGGGGGGCCGCCATATTGAAGGTGTCCGAATGGGTGGTGTCGGTCGATTCTAAGAGAACTGACGGGCGGAAATGGACAGCCTCGGGGATAATTTGGGACGGGGACGGCAGCGTGGTGACCGTGGCGGCCATCGTGGGGAGTAACGAGGCCTTCGAGGTCGTGACCCGGTCGGGAGACAGGTTCGCCGCCGAGTTGGTCGGCGTTGACGGGAGGAGTTCGATCGCGGTTCTGACGGCCCGGGGCCTGAAGGTTGCGGGGGCGGCGTCGCTGAGCCCGGGGAATTTCGAGGTCGGTGACGACGTGATCGCAGTAGGTCATCCGTTTGGGCACGGAGCGTCAACCGGCGTGGCGGGCGATATGACGCGGGTTGCGGGGTCTGGGGGTACAGTGTGGATGATACAGACCACCGCGCCTGTCCTTCCCGGCGACGTGGGGGGGGTATTGGCGAATGCCAGGGGGGAAGTGATTGGGTTGCTGGCGGGCAAGCTGCGCGGATCCGCCGTGGGCCCTCCGATCCCGCGCGTTCGGCTGGGAGTGAGGCAGATAGGAGTCGGAAGTGCGCAGCCCCAACCCGTCAGCTTTGCGCTTCCCGTAGACGTGGTCGAGCATGTCGCCGGGGAGATATTGGAGCACGGGCGAGTGCGAAGGGCGTGGCTTGGCGTTGCGGTTGCATCCCCGAGGGTCCTCAAGACCGGCGCGTACCTTGCTCCCACGAGCGGCGCTCTGGTCGTCGGCCTTGCTGAAGCCTCACCGGCAGAGATCGCCGGGATGGCGTTCGGGGATGTGATTGTCAAGGCAGCCGGCCGTGAGGTTCAATCTCCTTTGGATCTGGAAAGGAGCCTGCTTGCGGTCGGTCCCGGGGATTCCGTCGCGATCACTATTGTAAGAAATGGGGGCGAGAAGGGACTGGGGGTCACCGCAGTCGAGCGAGCCCCGGAGCGTGAGGAAGTCTGGACGTGCAACCACGGGCTGAAGATTCGAGAGGGCGGCCTGATACTGGCGGGAGCGTGGCCCGGGGTGGAGATAGGTGACAAGCTTGTCGGAGTGAACGGTGGCCAGGTTGAGAGCCTGGCCGCGCTCCAGATCGCGCTGGCGCATGAGCCGCAGGGGCTCACCGTTCTACGAGACGACAAGCTGGTCTATCTGCCGGCTCCGTGAGCTACACCGTCACATGAGGGGCTGCGCATCTGCTTGTCCTCTTATCCGCTTCGTCGCCTGCTCATCCACGCGCTGTGCAGCACGATTCATTCCAGGCCGACAAAAGACTCCACTTGCGTGCGTGAATCCTGTACACTAGTGGACTACTCCCTGTTGATGCAGCAGGACGCGCGGCCTGGCATACGCAATGAGGGTGATACTGAAGAAAGGAACGGGCCCATGAGTCGCGAGATTTCCCGCCGAGATTTCATCAAGCAGACGGCAGCAGGCACCGCAGCGGCAAGTCTTTTGGGACTAAGCTCGTGCAGCACTCCGACGAAAGCTGCGAAGAGCGAAAAGCTGAACGTGCTTTTCATCATGAGCGATCAGCACAATGCCCGCGCGCTCCGCTGCTTGGGCAACGACGAGATTGAGACTCCGAGCCTTGATGGCCTCGCGGACGACGGCTGGCGTTTCCCCAGGGCCTTCTGCCAGACGGCGCAGTGCTGCCCGTCCCGCTACACGCTGTGGACCGGCCGTTACGCGCACAGCCATGGCCTCCGCTGGAACGGCGTGGTCGAGCCGCTCGAGGAGACGACCATTGGCGAGGTCTTCAGCGACGCCGGTTACTCTACCGGCACCATCGGCAAGCACCACATGATGAACGACCCGAGAAAGCACGGGTTCGCTCATGTGGTATCCATGCCGGAGTACAACAAATTCCTGGCGGCGGAGAGGCTTCCCAACGCGTATCAGAAGGGAGATTGGCTGCCCTTCAAAATCTCCGGTCCCGTGGGGGCCAGCGACGCTGACAACGATAATCACCCCATGGGCTTCTGGACTTCAGAGACGCTCAAGTTCCTTCGGGAGAACAGGGACAACCCGTTCTGCCTGTGGTATTCGTTCTTCGGCCCTCACACTCCCATTACCCCGTCCAGGCCCTGGGCCGACATGTACGATCCGTCGAGCCTCTCCCTGCCCGGGAACTTCGACTACTCGCGCGATTCGGTTCCGTGGATGCTGGCGAACGCGCGCAATAATTTCCGCAAAATGAATGAGGAAGATCACCGGAAGGTGCTGGCGCTTTATTATGGCTTGGTGAGTCAGATGGATTACAACATCGGCCGCGTTTTGGAGGAACTCGAGCGGCTGGGAATCGCCGACAAGACGATAGTGGTCTACACGGCCGACCACGGCGAGATGATGGCCGAGCACGGCGCATGGACGAAATTCGTCCTGGGCCTTGACGCGACGGTGCGGGTGCCGATGATCATCCGTCTACCCGGGGCCGCCACGGGGGGCAAGGAGATTACAGAGCTTGTCGGATTGATCGACCTGATGCCGACCCTCTGCGATCTGGCGGGGCTGGAGTATCCCGACAAGGTTCAGGGGCGCAGCCTCGTACCGCTTCTCCAGGGCGGAAATGTGAGTTGGCGCAAGACCATATTCTCCGAGATCGGCTACCCCGGAAGGGCGGCCGGGCTTTGCTCCATTGCGCGCACGCACACTCACAAGTATGTCCACCACGAAAATCGCGGCGAGCCGTTCGAGGAGCTCTTTGATTATGAGCGGGATCCGTGGGAGACAAGGAACGAGGCCGAGAATCCCGCCTACGCCGATGTCTTGGCGAGCCTTAAGGCCGACGTGAAAGAGTGGAACGCGACCACGGATCACGCCCCGATGTATCCGATATCGAAGCCGGGCTAATACTGCGGCCTCCCTGATCGATAGAGGGTGCTTGGCGTAGAGCCTCCCGGCTTGGGCCCGACGGCCACTCGTGTCCTCTTTGACTGTCGGAGTTGCGCCTCTGCGATACGGATTCCCAGGGCATCTTTGGAACCTCCGCTTTTCTCTGCCGCTGGTTGGTGTTAGAATTTCCAGCCGCATTGGGGATTAGTATGGAAACGCTAGAAGTTGACCTGAAAGAGCGCAGCTACCGCATACTTGTGGGGGGCGGTCTGCTCGGGAGAATCGGGGACCTCGTGGGTGAGGTCCTCTCTGAGGGACGGGTTGCCTTGGTGAGCGATGCCAACGTTGCCCCGGTCTACTCGGAGGTCGTTGAGGAGGGGCTGCGGTACGGGGGATTTGAGCCGGCGACCGTGGTGGTTCCTGCGGGGGAAGAGAGCAAATCACTCCGAGTAGCGGAGCGCCTCTTTAACGACTTCCTCGATCTGGGGATGGATCGCCGTTCTGCGGTGGTCGCCCTTGGCGGTGGGGTGGTGGGGGATCTGGCCGGGTTCGCAGCGGCCACTTTCATGAGGGGTGTCCCGTACGTTCAAGTTCCCACCAGCCTCATCGCGCAGATAGACAGCAGCGTAGGCGGCAAGGTCGCGGTGAATCTCGAGCGAGGCAAGAATCTGGTCGGCGCGTTTCATCAGCCCCGCGCGGTGATCGCGGACGTCTCGACCCTGTCGACTCTCCCTGCTGGTGAGCTCGTCTCCGGAATGGCGGAAGTCGTCAAACACGGGATGATAATGGACGCGGAGCTTTTTGCGTTCGTGGAAGAGCACTGCGATAGCCTGATGGGGCTCCGGCAGGACCTGATGAGCAAGCTCGTCGCGTGGAATTGCCGGCTGAAGGCGACTGTGGTTCAGCGGGACGAACGTGAATCGGGGCTGAGAGCGATCCTCAATTTCGGGCACACATTGGGCCACGCGCTGGAAGCCGTTCATAAGTATGCGGGCCTCAGGCACGGAGAGGCCGTGGCCATAGGAATGGTGTTTGCCTCCCGCGCGGCTGTGAGGATCGGCATGTGTGAGCGCGAGACTCTGGTGCGGTTGAAGCGACTGCTTGAACGCGTTGGGCTGCCGACGCGGCTTCCGGAAGGGGTTGCGCCCGGCGTTGTCGTCGAGACGATGCATCGGGACAAGAAAGCGCAGGCCGGGAAAGTGCGCTGGGTGCTCCCCAGAGCTATCGGGGACGTCCAGATCGGCTGCGAGGTCCCAGACGACCTGGTGAAGGAGCTGTTGGAGCGCGAGGTCTGTTAGGAGTCGCGGAGGCTTTGGAATCCCGTGAACTGGGCTATCTGAATCTGGCGCTGGTGAAAGGAGTGGGGCCGCAGACGGCGTCGGCGCTCGTCGAGTGGTTCGGGTCGATAGAGGCGGTCATGGAAGCCGGCGTCGGTGCGCTGGCAAGAGTTCCGAGAGTCGGCCACAAGCTTGCGGCCGACATAGTGAGCGTTAGGGAAAGCGATGCGGCCGAACGCGAAATCGAGCTCGCCGAAAAGCTGGGCGTCCGAATGATATCAATCGAGAACCCCAGCTACCCGGAAGGGCTCAGGTATGTCCACGACCCTCCGATACTCTTGTATGTCAAGGGCGAGTGGAAGAAAGACGATCTCCTGGCATTTGCGATTGTCGGCTCCAGGAGGTGCAGCTACTACGGCCGGTCTCAGGCGGAGCGGCTGGCAAGAGGTCTGGCGGTCAGGGGAATTACGGTGGTCAGCGGCCTTGCGGCGGGGATAGACTCCGCCGCGCACCGCGCTTGCCTCAAGGCCGGCGGTAGGACTATTGCCGTCCTGGGCTCGGGATTGGGAAGGATATACCCCAAGCACAACATTCCGCTGGCGGAGGAGGTGTGGGAACAGGGAGCCGTGATGAGCGAGTTCCCCATGCTTGCCGCGCCCGAAGCCACGAACTTCCCCAGGCGGAACCGCCTGATAAGCGGCCTCTCCCTCGGGGTCATCATCGTAGAGGCTGGGGGGCGAAGCGGGGCGCTCATCACCGCCAACTGGGCGCTCGAGCAGGGAAAGGAAGTATTCGCGGTGCCGGGGGAGGCGGGAAGTCACCTGAGCCGCGGCACTAACCGGCTCATAAGGGCCGGGGCCAAACTGGTCGAGGACGTGGAGGACGTTCTCGAGGAGTTTCCGGATATCAGACAGAAACTCTCAGGCGAGATTGAGACCGCGACAGGAGAAAAGCCGTCAGTCCGAATCACCGGCGACGAGCAGAAGGTATGGCAGGCTCTCGGCCGCAAGCCCGTGAACATCGAGGATGTCATAACCGCCTCGGGGATTGCTCCGCAGAACGTCAACAGTGCGCTGATGATGCTTGAGATCAAGGGATTAGTCCGACAGCTTGCAGGAAAGATGTTCGTCAGAAGGGAGTAGGCTGTCTTGAGAACGAGGTCAGGGTATCGTCGGGTCGTGCCTGGTTTCTGTGTCTTTGCTTGCCTTGTGCTCCTGCTTTTGGCCGGATGCTCCACGGAGGAGGCAAGCCGCAAGGGCTTGTATCCTCACCAGGTAGAGATCGTCACCAGGCCTAGAGGGGCAAAGTTGATGGTCTGGTCTGTCAAGGAATCGGAGCGGAAGCAACTTGTGGTTGTGGGCTTGACGCCGCAGAAGCTCTCTATCGATGGTCCGACGACTGTGCTTCTGCACGAAGGAGGCTTTCGTGCGGTGGCGGTGCGGCCCGGGTGGGAAGATTCGGTCGAGATCGACCTGGAACCGGCTGAAGAGGACGGCTTCTACGATGAAATCTGGAGCCGATGGACGTTCCAGGGATACGATGTCGTTTTCGCGGATGATGAGGTCAGGCGGCGGTCCTACGTGGTCGACAGTCCGGACTTGCCCCCAGAGGTCAGGCGGGCCGTGCTCGCGGGCGAGCTGATTCACGGGATGACGCCGGAGCAGGTGGGCGCAGTCCTGGGGAAGCCGAAGGCAGTGGTCACGCGAGAATGGGACGGAGCCGCCCAGCACAAGTGGATTTACGATGGAATGGAGCTGTTCTTCGAGAGGGGAGTGCTCTTGACCTGGAGGGAGTAACCCTCATTTCGCCGATTCGGATGCGAAATCCCCTGACTTGCCGCCTGTCTTGCGCAAGAGTTTCACACCTCCGATGACCATCTCGCGATCCACGCCCTTGCACATGTCGTAGATGTTGAGCGCAGCCAAGGACGCGGCAATCAAGGCCTCCATCTCGGCCCCGGTTCTGGCCGTCGCCGCGACAGAGGTGACTATCTCGACCGTGTCCGGCGGCGAGAGCCGGAAGTCCACGTCGACGTGATCAAGTGGAATGGTGTGGCACATGGGGATAAGCCTGGGAGTCTCTTTGGCCGCCTGTATGCCGGCTATGCGGGCGACCTGGAAGGCGTCTCCCTTCGGAAGATTGCCCTTCGTAAGAAGCTCGAAAACCTGGGGCTTCATCCGGACCGAAGCGGTTGCGACGGCGGTTCGTCGAGTAGGGTCCTTGCCGGACACGTCGACCATTCGCGGGGGTGGCTGCTGACTCATAGTTCCTGCTATCCTCCGACTTCGCTCATTGAAAGCCGTCTGCAACGCTCGTGTGCGCGGGGCTTTATGGCTGCCGCCACTCGTATGGCGGCAGTGATTTTCGCGTCCGAGCCCCCGTCGCGCAAAAGCTCCCTAAGTGAAACGGCATCGTCGCTGAGAAGGCACGGCTTGATGAGGCCGTTCGCCGTCAGGCGCAGGCGGTTACACCGCGAGCAGAACGGCTTACTCACCGCCGAGATGAACCCGATCGCCCCTCCCGATCTCTCGAATGTGTAGGTTGATGCCGGTCCGGTATCGTGACGCGCCGCCGGCTCAGGCACAAGCCTTTCCACGGACGACAGCCGCTGAAAGGTTTCTTCCGTCGGCACGACCAGTCCTGCTGGGGCTTCGGTCCACTCCCCTCGGGGCATGAACTCGATGAAACGAATGGGAAACCCTTGCTCCAGGGCCCATCGGGCCAGATCGCCCACTTCCTCGTCGTTCACTCCCCTCATCACGACAGTGTTGATCTTCAGGAGTTCGAACCCGGCGCTTCCGGCCGACTCGATTCCCGCGAGAACATCGCCCAATTCGCCTCCACGGGTGAGCTTACGGAACTTCCCCTCGTCCAGGGTGTCAAGGCTCACAGTTAGCCTGCGCAGTCCCGCGGCGAAGAGTGCGGCTGCACACCGAGAGAGCAGTGTGCCGTTGGTTGTCAACGACAAGTCCCGTACGCCGGGGATCGCTGCCAGCTTCTCAACAAGTCTTTCCAGGTGTTTGCGGACGAGGGGGTCGCCGCCGGTGAGCTTGAGGTTACGTATCCCGAGCGAAACCGCCGCCCGGGCGACGCGCTCGATCTCCTCATAAGTCAGAATCTCCGAATGCGGCAGAAGAGGGACGCCTTCCTCCGGCATACAATAAATGCAGCGGAGGTTGCAGCGGTCCGTGGCCGAGATGCGCAGGCAGGTGATTTGCCGTCCCAAACGGTCGATCATAGGCTGCGGCCTCAGACAAGCTCCTGGGGCTTCTCGAGCAGGTCCTTGACGTCCTTGAGACACGCCGCACCAACAGCGCCGTCGACTGCCCGATGGTCGCCCGAGAGCGTGAGATACATGATCGCGCGGATGTGGATTCCGCCGTCAATCACCACGGGCGTTTCGCGAATCCTGCCCACACCGAGAATGATGCTTTCCCCCGGGTTTATGACGGCGATGAAGCTGTCCACGTCGAACATGCCGAGGTTGGATATGGTTATGCAGCCGCCGGTGTACTCGTCGGGGGTCAAGCGTTTGCCGCGGGCCTTGTCGATAAGGCCCCTGGAAGCGATCGCCGTGTCCTTGAGAGATAGGCGGTCGGCGTTTCTTATGACGGGAACTATGAGCCCTTCATCGAGGGCCACGGCGATGCCGACGTTTATTGCGGCGTTCTGCTCGATGTGGTCGTCTTTCCAGACAACGTTCACTTCAGGATGCTTGCTCATGGAAATGGAAACTGCTCTGGTGATGAAGTCGTTGTAGGAGATCTTGGCGGGCGCGGTTTCGTTGAGCTCCTGGCGCAGCGCAACGCATTCGGTCATGTCCACCGCGATGTTCAAGTAGTAATGTGGTATGTGGGTCTTGCTGTAAGTCATCCTCTCGGCGACGACGCTGCGCATGGCGGTAAGTTCCAGGCGTTTCGCTGCGGGGACGGCGGCTCGGGGAGCCGCTTGGAGAACGTCCGCCTTGGTGATCTTCCCTCCCGGGCCCGTTCCTTTTACGGTGGTCAGGTCGATTCCGCGCTCGTACGCTATCACCTTCGCAGTCGGAGTGACCTTCACTCCTTCGAGTTGCGCGAGACATGCCTGAATGTCCTTCTCGACGATTCTGCCGCCGGGGCCGGTTCCGGAGATCAAATTCAAGTTTATCTTCTCGCGCTTGGCCAGGAGCCTTGCACGAGGTGATGCGAAGCGGCGTGCCGAAGGAGCCGCCGCGACGAAAGCTTCTTGGACCGCAGGGGCTTCTTCCTTTTTGGCGGCGGCAGGGCGTGCTTCTTCCCGCTCTCCGGCCGTCTGAGCGATTTCCTCGTCGGAAGGAAGCTCGTCCTCCGGCTCGCCAACAAGCGCGATGACCGCGTTTACGGGAAGCACCTCGCCCTCTTTCGCCATTATCTTCTTGAGCACGCCGGTCACGTACGACTCGACCTCCAGCGTGGCCTTGTCCGTCGTGATCTCAAGGAGCACGTCGCCCCGTTCGACCCTGTCGCCTTCCTTCTTCGTCCATTTCTCGATGGTGGCCTCTTCCATCGTTTGCCCGAGCTTGGGCAAGAAAACCTTCTGTATCACCGCTCCGCCTCCGTCCTAATGGCTCAGGGCCTTCTTTATCCCCTCCAGAATCCGCTGCGAATTGGGGATCGCGGCGTCTTCGAGCACTGGGCTCATGGGGATGGGCACATCCGCCGCACATACCCGCACCATGGGTGCATCGAGATAGTCGAAGCCGAACTCGCTGACGCGCATGGCGATCTCGTTGACCGCGTTCCCGTTCTTGCATCCTTCCGACGCAAGGACCAGCCGCCCCGTTTTCTCGACGGACTTGAGAACACATCGTATGTCCAGCGGCTTAAGGCAGCGCACGTCTATCATCTCAGCGTCGATGCCTTCCTCTTCCGCCATTGTGCAGGCGTCGAGGGCCTTGAGCGCCGTTGCCGAATAAGAAACCACGGTTACGTCGTTGCCTTCGCGCATCACGTTGGCTTGGCCCAGAGGGATCGTGTAATCTTCGTCGGGCACCTCGCCCTTTGTCTTGTACAGCATCTTGTGCTCGATGAATAGAATCGGGTTGTCGTCGCGAATCGAGGTCTTCAGCAGTCCTTTCGCATCGTACGGTGTGGAGGGTGCAACGACAAGGACGCCGGGTGCGTGGACGAACCAGGCTTCGAGGCTCTGTGAGTGCTGAGCGGCGATGCCGCGTCCTGCGCCGCCCTGCGTCCGCAGCACCATCGGCACCGTGGTCTTGCCGCCGAACATGTACCGGTTCTTTCCGCCCTGATTGACGAACTGGTCCATCGCTATGGTCATGAAATCCATGTACATTATCTCGGCGACGGGCCTGAAGCCCACCATGGAGGCGCCGACGGCGGCCCCGGCGATTGCGGCTTCGGATATTGGAGTGTCTCTTACCCTATCCTCCCCGAATTCCTCGTACAGGTCGCGCGTAGCGCCGTATGCGCCGCCGTAAATGGCGACATCCTCCCCCATTACGAATACGCGCTCGTCGCGCAGCATCTCCTCGCGCAGGGCGTCGCGTATCGCCTCCCAATAGAACTTCTCGGCCATCTCATCCTCCTAAGGAAGTCAAGTTGCGGTGGTTCTCTCCAGCCCCATCTCCCCTTGTATGTAGCCCGCAAACACGTCGTCGTAGAGGTCGTCGGGCGAGGGGTAGGGGCTTTCATTCAGCGCGAACTCCTCCGCCTCGGCCATCTCTTTGGCCACCTCGGCATCCAGAGCTTTGAACCCGTCCTCGGTGATCGTGCCTTCAGATACAAGAACTTTGCGGAATTTCTCGATTGGGTCCCGATCTCGCCAGTACTGCTCCTCTTCCTTTGTCCGATACTTCCGCGGATCACTCCGCGAGTGGCCTCTGTAGCGATAGGTCTTGCATTCCAATAGCGAAGGTCCATTTCCCTCGCGGGCATGCTTTGCCGCCTCGTCCACAGCTTCCATGACGTCGATAACGTCCATCCCGTCGACGACCTTGCCCGGCATGCAGTACGCGTCGGCCCGGTGTGCGATGTCCTGCGTCGAGCAGGCACGAAGGGTGGAAACCGACATTCCGTAAAGGTTGTTCTCGCAGATGTAGACCACCGGCAGCTTCCACAGCGATGCCAGGTTAAGCGACTCGTGGAACACGCCGTTGTTGGAAGCGCCGTCGCCGAAGAAGCAGAGCACGACCTGCTTTTTGCCCAGCATCTTGCACGCGAGGCCCGCGCCCGTGGCGACGGGGATGTTGCCGCCCACTATGCCCGTCGCGCCCAGGTTGCCGGCCTTCACGTCGGCTATGTGCATTGAACCGCCGCGCCCCTTGCAGTAGCCCGTGACCTTTCCGCACAGTTCGGCGAGCATCAGTTTTAGCTCGCCGCCGCGTGCGAGGCAGTGGCCGTGCCCCCGGTGGGTGCTGGTGATGTAGTCCTCCGGCCCGATGGCTGCGCAGGCTCCCACGGCGACCGCCTCCTGTCCTGCGTAGACGTGAGATGCGCCCTTGATCAAGTCGCGAGCCAGAAGCTCGAATACCTTGTCCTCGAAATGCCGGATCTGGAGCATCTGCTTGAGCATGTGGAGCTTATCTTTCTTGGTGAGCTTGACGGGCAAATGAACACCTCCTGCTATTCGTAATCCGCCCCGATGAGCACCTTCAAGCCCTCGCCGCGCTCGGTAATCTCGATCCCCTCGATGGTGCGGGAAATGCCCAGGCGATGCGTGATCAGCGACCGCGCGTCTATTTTGCCCGCACCTATGAGGTCGAGGGCCATGGCATTCTGCCTTGGCGTCGAGCCGTGGTTGCCGACGGCGTAGAACTCCCGGTAATGCATTAGGTTGCTGTTGAATCTTATGAACGGGTCGTCCTTTGGAAGGCCGCCGAAAAAGTTCACTACGCCACGCTTGGCGACCAGTTCGAGCGCCTGCTCCTGGGCCTTTCCCGACGAGCAGGCGACTATGACAACATCGGCTCCCACGCCATTTGTGGCATCCATTATCCGGTCGGTTAAGCTCTCACTTGATGAATTCACGCAGAGGTCCGCGTTGGCGCGTTGCGCAAGATCAAGGCGATGGTCGGATATGTCGGCGAGGATCGTCTGCGTAGCGCCCCGGGCCCTGGCGAGCTGGACGTTCAGGCAGCCGATGGGGCCGGCTCCTATCACGGCCACCGTCTGCCCCAAGCCGATCCATGCAAGCTCGTGAGCGTTTATGCAGCACGCCAGCGGCTCCGTAAGCGATGCCTCTTCGTACGACACGTTTTCCGGCAGCAGGTTCACGCAGTCGTTGGCCACAGCGGCGGCAGGCACAGACATGAACTCCGCGAAACCGCCGTCGTACATGTATCCGATGGCGGTGAGGTTGTCGCACATGCTCTGGATGCCGCGGCGGCAGTACCTGCACTTTCCGCAGGGAACCGCCGGCGCGATCGCCACTCGCCGGCCCACCTCGAAGCCTGCTGCCTCTCTTCCGACTTCCACGATCTCCCCCGCCAATTCGTGCCCCGTAATTCGTGGCGGAACGATCAACCGGTGGCCGTGCCGGTAGACCTTCACGTCCGTCCCGCAAACGGCGCAGGCGTGGACGCGTATGAGCAGGCCGTCCGCCGGGCATTCCGGCACCGGGACGTCGGTTATCTCCATGCTGCCGACTTCTTTCAGCAACGCTGCCTTCATGTCGGTCTTGCCTTTCTTCCCGTGTCCGCCACCTTCTTGAAAGCTGCAGGGAGTGCATCCAGTATGTCCGCCGCGGTCAGTGAGATTTCGCCGACGGCGTCTCTTGCGATGTCGCCCGCCAATCCGTGAACGTAGACGCCGAGTTGCGCTGCCTGGAACGGTTTATATCCCTGACCTATCAGCGCGACGAGCACCCCCAGCAACACGTCCCCCGAGCCTCCGCTTGCCATCCCCGGATTCCCCGTCGGGTTCACGTAATATCTCTCCGCGTCCGCGACGACGGTCCCATACCCCTTGAGCACGACGGTAGCTCCGGTGAGCTCCTTCAGACGAAAAGCGCTGGCGAGCCTGTCGCTCTGGACTGCGGCCGCGGTTTTACCCAAAAGCCTGGCTGCTTCTCCGGGGTGGGGCGTTATCACAGCTTCGGCCCGCAGGACCTTGATTGCCGCGACCTCTTCCGCCAGCAGGTTCAGACCGTCGGCGTCGATGACGACCGGCCGTTCGAGTGCGGGCATCAGGCTGAGCACAAAGTGCCTCGTGTTGGGATTTCGGGATATTCCCGGCCCCAAGCCGATAACGTCGAAGCTTTGCAAGACCGGGCGCAGCACCGAAATCGCCTCGGGGGATATCGTTCCTTCGGTGGTTTCGGGCAGGGGCTTGGTGATGAAACACGACAGCGGCCCCGCGACGATGGGATAGACGCTTCGAGGAACTGCAAGGGTCACAAGGCCGGCCCCGGCGCGCATGGCGGCCGTGGCGGCGAGGCCCGCCGCTCCCGTCATTCCCTCCGATCCGGCGATTATCAGAGCCCTGCCGTAATCCCCTTTGTGCGAGTCCGGCCGGCGCGGCCGGATAGTGGGAATCTCGCTTACTTCTCGTCGGTCGGACTTCACTCGTCCTCCTCACCGGACATGTGATTTATGAGGGAGGCGAAATACGCGGCTCCGAAGCCGTTGTCTATGTTCATGACGGCGACGCCGGTTGCGCAGCTATTGAGCATCGTCAGGAGCGGCGCAATCCCGCCGAATGAGGCCCCGTAGCCGACGCTCGTGGGCACCCCTATTACCGGCTTGCTCACGAGTCCGCCGACCACGCTTGCAAGGGCACCCTCCATACCCGCCACCACTATAAGGACGTTGCATTGATGGAGCTCATCGAAATGTGCCAGGACGCGATGTATGCCTGCGACCCCCACGTCGTAGAAAACGGTTACGGGATTTCCGAGCACTTCCGCGGTCACGCGGGCCTCTTCGGCGACCGGTATGTCGGAGGTGCCGGCCGTCACGATGCCGATACTCCCTTTGGCCTTGGGAGCATCGCATTGCACGAGGCTGATTATGCGCGCCGCCTCGTGGTAGTTCGCATCCGGCAATTCGCATTCGACTGCGCAGAAGTGATCCGGCGTCGCTCTGGTGGCCAGCAGGTTCGAGCCTCCCGCCACGATCTTGCTTGCGATGGCGGCCACCTGGTCCGGGGTCTTGTTCTGGCAGAATATCACCTCGGGGCCGCCGCACCTGATCGCGCGGTGAGAGTCGAGCTTCGCGAAACCGATGTCCTCGAAGGGAAGCCTCCTGAGCGCTTCCATGGCTCCGTCCACGGACAGTTCGCCCTTCATGAGTTTCTCGAGCAGCTCTCTCAGCGCGTCGGGGTTCACTGTTTCATGCCTTCATTCTTGCGTACGCGTCCAGGTGGAGGTCCGACTTCCTCCCGCTCATCAACAATTGATATCCCATCCCTGCTATCATCGCGCCGTTGTCCAGACAGAGCTCAGGCGGCGACAGGAACAGCTCGGTGCCCTGTACCCCACAAGCCGCTTCGAGGCGCTGCCTCAGCAGAAGGTTCGCGGTCACTCCGCCTCCTGCAACGAGGTTCCGCGCGCCGGTATCCTCAAGAGCGCGTAAAGTATTAGCCACGATCATGTCAACCACGGCCTCCTGAAAGCCGGCAGCGATGTCGGCCCGTTCTTGGTCGCTGAGCGTGATGCTGCCCAGGTCTCGGCCGCGACTGTGGCCCTGGCACCTGTAGAGAACGGCGGTCTTGATACCGCTGAAACTGAAGTCGAGAGGGTGGTCTTCGAGAAAGGTGCGAGAGAAACGGACGGCACCGGGCATGCCGCCTAGCGCCGCCTTCTGGATCGCAGGCCCCCCGGGGTAACCCAAGCCGAGGATCTTGGCGACCTTGTCGAAGGCCTCACCCGCGGCGTCGTCGGTTGTCGACCCTAGGAGTCGGAAGTCAGTCCACCTCTTCATCTCGAATAGACTTGTGTGTCCGCCTGAAGCTACCAGTCCTACGACGGGAAACCGAACGGTTTTAGTGAAATTCGCCGCGTAGAGATGCGCTTCGACGTGGTTAACGCCGATCAGCGGCTTCGACAGCGTCAATGCCATGGACTTGGCCGTCGAGACACCGATGAGGAGGGCTCCTATCAGACCGGGACCGTTCGCTACGGCGATGCCGTCCACTTCCGGCAAACTGACCCCTGCCTGTCGCCGCGCCTCTTCGATGACTCCCGTTACGGACTCTATGTGGGCGCGACACGCGATCTCGGGAACGACGCCGCCGTAGATACTGTGGAGGTCCACCTGCGATGCGACCACGTTGGAGAGGATGTACTCTCCGTCCCGCACGAAAGCGGCGGAAGTTTCGTCACAGGAGGTTTCGAGCCCGAGAACGATCATCGCTCCGCCTGCCGGATATCTAGGTTGTCTTTATATATGAGCGCGCCTTTGACCGCGGAGATGGCCGTCTCCAGTTGAATGTCAACAAAGCGTGCCTCCTCCTCTTCTTCCTCATCGGCGGGAACCTCTGCCGAGGGGGAAGGGGAGAGGTTCTGAAGTATGTGCAGCGAGCGGCGATGGTCCAGTAGCTCCGTTAGCTGGTCGTCGGACAGCCTGACCTCTATGTCGGGCTGGATTCCCCACTCTCCCTCTTCGACTTCATGTGAGGGTCGGGCGATAGACCTGCCGGACGGGGTGAGGTACTCTGCCGTGGTGAGCCTTATGGCGGAGACGCCGTTTTCGAGCGGCACGAGAGTCTGAACCTTGCCTTTGCCGAAGGTCTGCTCTCCCACCACTATGCCGCGCTTGTTGTCGTGCAGAGCGCCGGCGACGATCTCGCTGGCGCTTGCGCTGAACTGATTTACAAGCACGGCCAGAGGGAACTCGGGGAATGTTCCCGCTTTGTGGGCCTCGAAATCCTTGCTTTCTTCCGGACGCTTGCCTTTGATCGACACTATCTTGCCCTCAGCCAGGAATAGGTCGCTCGTCTGCACGGCCGAAGAAAACAGCCCGCCGGGATTGAACCTCAGGTCGAGCACCAATCCCCTCATCCCCTCATCGAGCAGCTCGGATATCTTGTCTTTGAGCTCCCTCGCCGTGGTCTCCTGGAACTGCGTTACGCGAATGTAGCCGATGCCGCCCGGTGGGTCGAGCATGTACTTCCACCCACCGTCGGGGTTGCGTTCGAACCCCTTTATGCTTTCCAGCTCGACGATCTCACGGGTTATTGTCAAATCGACAGGGGTGCGCTCGCCTTTGTGGAGTACGGATATGGTGACGTCGGTACCTCGGGGGCCTCTCATCAGGCTTGCGGCGCGGCCCGAACTCATTCCCCTGGTGGACTCCCCCTCGATCTTTACAACGAGGTCATCAGGCCTGATACCCGCCCGGAACGCGGGGGTACCCTCGATGGGGGTAACAATCCTTATATACTTGGTCGCATCGTCGATCGTGATTTCCATCCCCAGGCCGCCGAATTTCCCGGTCGTATCTATCTCCACCTGGGCGTGCACGTCCGGGGGCTCGAACTGGCTGTAGGCGTCCAGGTTAGAGGTCATCCCCTCGAGCGCGCCGTAGAACAGCTTGTCGAGATCGGGTGGATCGCCGTAGTACTTGTCCTGTATCTCCTCGAGCACGCGAACGAAGAGGTCGTAGTACTTGTAGTACTCTTCGTCCCTCTCATTGGCGAGGGTGCCCGCGGGAGCAACGGCCAGGACCAGCAGGATGAGACACAGCAGCAGTCTTCCAGGTTTCATTTGAGACTCCGTTTGCGTTGTTTGGCGAAAGGGCTATGGGTGCAGAGGCCATTGGAAGGCACCCTTTTTCTCTCCAGGCCGATTGAAAGCCGCGGAGCAGGAGAATATGACAGGAACGGGCCGGTCAAGCTTGCGGCCAAGAGTACTCGCAAGCTGCCCGGGCCCAGGGAGGTCTTGTTGCGTGCAGCCGTCATCTCCCCCTGAAAAGTGGGCAGGGGCGGATTTGAACCGCCGACACCGGGATTTTCAGTCCCGTGCTCTACCAACTGAGCTACCTGCCCGTAAGTGCCGGCCGGATCAGAAATTATATTTTCCCCGTCTATTGCGGTCAAGATCGCCCGCCCAATTTCCGGCGGGCCATGGCGACGTCGGCACCGATCTGTTCCGACAGCGCCTCCGCGGAACCGAACTTGATCTGGTCCCGTAGTTTCTCCACAACCTCGATCTCAAGGTTGGTTCCGTAAAGGTCTCCCGAGAATTCGATCAAGTGCACCTCGACGGCGGGGGAGGGGACGCCGTCATCGAAAGTCGGCCTAGTTCCAATGCTGGTGAGAGCACGAAGTCGCTTTCCCTCGACATATGCATAGCAGAGATACACCCCGGGAGGAGGGTGCACCTCGTGATGGAGTTCGAGGTTGGCTGTGGGGAAGCCGAGGCCTTTGCCACGTCCCGCCCCTTCGACCACGGTCCCGAACAGAGAGACGGGACGTCCCAACATCTCCGAAGCCGCTGCCAGATTCCCATCCATGATCGCCTTGCGAATGGCGGTGCTGGAGATCGGCCGGCCCTTGTAATACGCGGGCCGCACCTCGCGAGTGGGCACGTTCTGTTCGGCGGCGATTCGCTCCAACACGCGGTAGTCTCCGGAAGCATTCTTGCCGAAGGTGCAGTTGAACCCCAATACCAGACCTCGAGCTCCTATTCTACCAAGCAGAATGTCCTTCACGAAATGCTCGGCGGTCGTCTCGGCCAGTCCTCGGTCGAAATCGAGGACCACCGCAGCATCGATCCCGAGCTTTCGCATCAGCAGTAGTCTGTGCTGAAGCGAGGTGACCAGTGGTGGCGACGAGCCGCGGAGTACTGTTTCGGGATGTTGCTTGAAAGTCAGAACGACCGAGACCAGATTACGTTCCCTTGCCCATGATATGGTGCGAAGAAGCACCTGCTGGTGGCCTCGGTGGACTCCGTCGAAGACGCCCCAGGTCAGAATGCAGGGCAGGTACGCGGGCGATTCGTAGACTTTCATCCCGAGCGCTCCCTGCCGGCTGACCGAACCCTCTCGCGCCCTGTCCGCTTCCTGACGATCAGCTTCAGCGGCACCTCGGAGAAGGGGAGGGATTCCTGGAGGCCGTTCTCGATATACCTCAGGTACGATTCGGTGAAAAGCGAGGGGTAATTGACGAAAAGGACGATGGTGGGAGGTGATACCGAAACTTGCGTCGCATAGTAGATTTTTCCCTCCCGGTTCTTCGTGCGCCGAGGGGTTCTCTTTCCGCCCAGTGCCTGTACGACGCTGTTTAGTTGCCCCGTGGAGACGCGGGTTCTCGATTGCTCGCATAGAGAGAACGCCAGCTCCACCGTTTCCCAGACGTTGAATCCCGTTTTGGCGGATATGAATGATACCGGCGCCCGCGCAAGCCCGGGGAGGCGATCCTGAACGTACGCCAGGTACCGCTCGGTGGCCACGTCTTCCGCAAGGTCCCACTTGTTCACGGTGATTATGGCAGGCTTGAGGTGCGCGCGAATATACGCGGCGGTCTTCTTGTCGACGCTGGATATCTCCTGCGTTGCGTCAATTATCAGGAGAACGACATCCGCACGGCGAACTGAACGTTCGCTCCGATGGAAGCTGTAGAACTCAAGAGAGGACTTGATGCTGGATTTCTTTTTCAGCCCCGCTGTGTCAATTGCCACAAGCTCGCGACCGTTACGTCGTATCCGGACGTCGTACGAATCACGAGTTGTGCCGGGCATCTCCGACACGATGGCTCGTTCCTCCCGGGCAACCGTGTTTATGAGTGTGGACTTGCCGGAGTTCTGTCTGCCTACCACGGCGAGCTTGACCACCGGCTCGGCAGGGGCCGGGGCAGCGGCGGGCAGGTGTTCTGCGATCCGGTCCAGCAGCATAGTGCGCCCCGTGCCGTGGAGCGCCGATATGGTGCACGGCTCGCCGAGGCCGATTTGGTGGAACTCGGCCGCGGCCAGTTCCAGCGCGTTGTTGTCGGCCTTGTTGGCGACAAGCAGCAGCGGCTTGCCCAAGCCGCGAAGCGAATTCGCTATCTCGCGGTCAGCCGGTGTGAGCCCGTCCTGCGCATCGACGACGAAGAGAATCAAGTCGGCTTGCGCTATCGCCAACTCGATCTGGCGGGTGACTTGTTCTCCAATCGGGTCTTGCGGGCGCTCAAAGGTCATTCCGCCCGTATCCACGAGCTCGAATTGGACATCCTTCCAGGAGACGACGGCGGACACCCTGTCCCTGGTGACGCCTGCCTCCGGGTCGACTATCGATATTCGCCGGCTGGCCAGGCGGTTGAGGAGCGAGGACTTGCCGACATTCGGCCTGCCGACTATTGAAACGACGGGGAATTCCATTGCGAGGAGGCAACTCTTCAGTCAGGCCCTGGTTTATCTTCTGACGGCTCTTCGGGGAGCGGCGGCTCGGAGAGGTCTATGTCCGCTTTCTTTTCCGCTTCAGCTTCTTCAGAGGGTTCTTCCTTCTCGGCTCCCTCTTCCTCGGGCACAGCCTTCTCCTCTTCGTGTTCTTCTTCGGTGTAGACTTCGGACAGCTCGGTCCCGTCTACGGCCTTTCGCATCAGGAAGTAGATGATCGTCGATCCGGTGATGGCCAGCGAACCAGCGAAGCCGATGACGATCAGCCGGATGAGGCCGAGCCATATCCGCAGAAGTACGACGAGGACGGCCAGACTGCCCGCCTGGCCGGCAGAGATTTCCCACTTAAGCGCGGGCAAGAGAACGTCCACGCGGGTCCCCAGGGCGATCCCGCCCAGCTTTATCGCGAGCCGGGAGGTGACCCCCGCCACCCCCGCGAAAAACAGGAAACACGCCGCAGCGTACGCTATGGTGACGACGCCGTAGAAGATGAATTTCCACGGCTTTGAGAAGACGTAGCTGAAGGCTCTGGAGATGGCATCGAAGCTGTCCGTGCCTTCTACGCTTATCGTCGGCCACATCATCCCGAAGCCGAAGCCACCGCCTATCGCAAGCATGGTGATGAAAAAGGCCGCGACGAACGCGAACACCGACAGCAGCGCAGCGATGACCTCTCCTATCCATGGGATGTGAAAGTCTGTCGGGAACATGCGGCCGAAGAAGTAATAAATGACGGCAAACACGCCCAAGCCCAGCACGCTCAATAATATGGCACCCGGATGATATTTCCCGCCGAAGATCTTATCCTTGAAGAGTATCAGGATATAGGCGAAAAGGACTGCGCCCACCGCGACCCCAAGTACGTAGTAGAAAGCGCTGGCAATCAATCCGCCGAGAAAATTGCACAGGCCGAAGGCGATGGCGGCGACGAAAACCGTCAGGGGTGCCCATAGGTAGCTCCACTTCTTTTGCCACGCGTACCGCGTCGCTTCGGTCACCTCGATGCGCTCCTGCCTGACAAACTCGACGGCGGCGATCCTGCTTATCGCGCCGCCGAAATAGGACCATATCACGAGCAAGGCGAGGACGAGGATGACGCCCATTATGACGTCCTTTACTGCGTAGGACCCTAGTACGTTGCCTAGGAACTCGGCAACGCTGTCCGGTCTGACGGCCCTGGCGGTCCCGACAACGTCATCGAAAGAGGGAAAACCGAAGAGGCCGCCTTGTCCCTCTTGCGGCCACATGTCCTCGAAAGCCGGCAGATGAGACAATGTCCGGGCGACAACGCCGGTCTGCCCGCCGTAGCCGAAAATGGCGGTGATTATGCAGAAGGCTATGATGGTGATGAGCGAAGCGCAAGCCGCCAGACCGATCTTGCGCACGTCCAGCGCTATACGGAAGCCCTCGAAAATGGTCCGCCAGTCACGTTTGCCTTCCTTCATGCGGCTGCTCTCCTTTCTGCGTCCCCTTCAGGAGCTCACGATTCCTGCGCCCCGCGGGCCTCTCGCTTGTCGCATGGCTGCCGGGCGGACAATCGCGCTCCTCTTTGTTCCCAAATAAGCCCTGGTTCGTATCGTCTTGTGGACTTTCACCAATACGATAACGCCCCTCCAGCCAATTGTCGAGGTCTATTAACTTGCAGCGGCGGCTGCAGAAGGGGAAATTCGGTCGATGTCCGGGGGAGGTGGCGGAGAATTTCTTCCCGCAGATGGGACAGACAAGTTCAGTCATCCTTCTTGCCCGAGCCCCTCGAGCCTTCGGAAGCCGCCTCGGATTCGGCTTTCGCCTTCTTCTTGTAGTCGCTGCTGCGGTACTCGGTGGCGTAGAACCCGGGCCCTTTGAACAGCAGCGCAGCTCCCGCGCCTATCAGCCTTGTCAGCCGCATTTTCCCGCATTCGGGGCACTTTCGCAATGCCTTGGCGCTTATGCTCTGGAAGACCTCGAACCTCTGCCCGCAGTGCCCGCACTCGTATTCATACGTCGGCATTCTCGTTCTCCTCGCTTTCCCCGGGTGAATCGTCGCTGTTGGAGGTCTCTGGTAGCTCGTCAGGTGGTGCTTGGGCTTGCTCTTTGGCGGAGACTTTAACCACCGCCGGCTTGACCACCTTGCCCGCAAAGCGGTAGCCCCGCTGGTACTCCTTCAACACAAGGGGTTCGGGATGCTCCACAGAGTGATCGACCTCAACTGCTTCGTGACAACTGGGGTCGAAGGGCTCGCGAAGGCAATGGATCCGCTGGACGCCGTGACTTTCCAAAACCTTCGTAAGGTGGGACTCTATGATCTTGATGCCCGAGACGATGTCCTCGGGCGACGTTGCGGTCTCGACGGCGGTGATCGCGCGATCCAGGTCGTCGAAAACGGGAAGCAGGTCGAGAACGAAGGCCTCGATTGCGTCGTGCGACCAGGCCTTTCGCTGCTTTTCGACGCGCTTACGGTAATTCTGGAAATCCGCCGACACCCTCCTCAGGCGGTCCATCAGCTGGTCGTATTCGTCGCGCGCTCGCTTGAGCTCCTCGAACTCCCCGGCGTCAATCTCGACCTTTTCGGGGGGAGACGGCCGCTCGGCAGCTTCGGTCGTCAAAAGCTGTTCCTCGTCGGCCTCCGCCGCGGGATGCCTTCGTTTCTTCTTGTGCTCCTTCGAACTCATTGCGGCAACTCACACGTCGGTTGGTTCAGGGGCGGATTCTCTGGAAAAGCGTCTTTCTACGAGGATTTGTTTCGGTCTCGTCGAACTCCTTCAGCAGGCGTATCTGTTCGGCCGTAAGGTCTTTGGGCATGGCGACTACGACTGTGATCATCTGGTCGCCGCGAGCGTTGGTCCCCAGGTACGGCAGGCCCTTGCCTTTCAGTGGGAAGGTATGGCCCGAGGATGTTCCGCGTGGGACCTTCAACTCCTGCTCGCCATTGAGGGTGGGTACCTGTATCTTGTCCCCCAGGGCGAGTTGTGCGAACCTGACTGGCACCTCGCAGTGAAGGTCGGCACCATGTCGCTTGAAGACCGGATGCTCCGCTACCCGAACAGAGCAAAGCAGGTCTCCCCTTGGTGCACCCTTCTCTCCGGGTTCTCCCTCTCCGGCAATTCTCAACTGCATCCCATCCTCGATTCCCGGCGGTATTCGTGCGGTTACTTCGACCTCGCGAGGAGTGATTCCGCTTCCCCTGCAATGGGGGCAGGGCTTCTCTATCACGTTGCCCGCACCTCCACATGCCGGGCACGTTGTCTGCATCACGAAGAACCCGTGCGACCGCCTTACCTGTCCAGAGCCGTTGCACCGGCTACAGACCTTGGTCTTCGTTCCCGGCTTTGCCCCCGTCCCTTTGCAGGCGTCGCACGTCTCGTTGCGCCGCAGCAGGATGGTCTTGGACGTCCCGGTCAAGACGTCATCCAGGGTTACGTCCACTCTACAGTGAAGCGAGCGGCCCTGCCGGGGCTGCCGAACGCCGCCGAAGCCAAAAAGGTCGGAGAAGATCGAGTCACCAAAGATGTCTCCGAACGCGGAGAAAATGTCCTCAAAGGTTCTGAAGCCGCGCATCCGGACGCCTTTGAGCCCTTCATGGCCGTAGACGTCGTAGAGGCGGCGCTTCTCCGTGTCCGTCAGTACCTCAAAGGCTTCAGCGGCCTCCTTGAATTTGTATTCTGCATCGGGGTCCCCGGCATTGCGGTCTGGGTGATATTGGAGGGCCTTCTTCCGGTATGCCCTCTTTATCTCCTCAGGACTCGCGTTCTTGGCAACGCCGAGGATCTCGTAGTAGTCGCGTTGGGTGATGCTCATAGCTGATAGCTCGGAAAAGGAAAAAACTCGGCCACCGTAAACCGGCCCGGCTCTCCGAGCATTATAAGCTTACCCGATTTGTCGTGTCCAGGAGCATTTGGGCCGATGGTCAGACCACAGCGCCTTCCGACGGCTCGGCTTCTTCCTTAAGTTCGGTCACGAGCGCTTCGGTCGTAAGCATAAGTCCGGCGATGCTTGCCGCATTTTGCAGGGCTGTGCGAACGACCATCGTCGCATCGATGACGCCGGCCTCCAGCATGTCCGTCAGCTTCTCGCGCATGGCGTCAAAGCCCACGTTCCCCTTAGCTTGCCTGACCTCGTCCACGATGGTGGATGCTTCCAGTCCGCAGTTGGCTACTATCTGCCGGATTGGAGCTTCGAGCGCTTCGGCGACTATGTCGGCTCCGAGTTTTTCATCTCCCCGCAAGTTCTTGCGAGATTCGACAACCGTCGGGATAGTCCTCAAGAGGGCCGTGCCGCCGCCGGGGAGGATTCCTTCCTTCACAGCGGCCCTGGCCGAATGGACGGCGTCCTCTATCCGGGCCTTTCGCTCCTTTACCTCGGCCTCGGTGGCGCCTCCCACCCGGACGATAGCTACTCCTCCCACAATCTTGGCCAGGCGTTCGGTGAGCTTCTCGCGGTCGTACTCGGACGTTGTCTGCTCGGTCTGGGTGCGGATCTGCGCGATCCTCGCCTGGATGTCCGCCTTGGCCCCTTTGCCGCCGATTATGGTGGTGTTATCCTTGTCTACTACCACCTTTCGGGCCGACCCCAGCTCGTCCAGCGTCAGCGCTTCCAGCTTGATGCCGAGGTCTTCGGAAACGAACTTGCCTCCGGTGAGGACCGCCATGTCCTGGAGCATGGCCTTGCGGCGGTCTCCGAACCCCGGGGCCTTGACTGCGGCGCACCTGATCACCCCGCGCAGCTTGTTGAGCACCAGTGCGGCCAGGGCCTCGCCCTCGACATCTTCCGCGATCACCAGCAGGGGCCTGCCAACCCGAGCTGTTTGCTCCAGCACGGGGATCAGCTCCTGCACGTTTGAGATTTTTTTCTCATGAATCAGGATGGAGGGGTTTTCGAGCACAGCCTCCAGGCGCTCGGGATCGGTCAGGAAGTACGGTGAAATGTATCCTTTATCGAAACGCAGCCCGCCGACGATCTCCAGGTCGGTCTCCATGGTGCGCCCTTCCTCGACGGTAATAACGCCGTCTTCGCCGACTTTATCGAGCGCGTTGGCCAGGAGCTTTCCGATGGCGGCGTCGTTATTAGCCGAGATCGCGGCGACCTGCGCCACCTCCTCTTTTCCCTTGATCTTCCTGCTCATCTTCTCGAGTTCACCCACGGCGACGGCGACAGCCTTGTCGATCCCGCGTTTGAGCGCTTCGGGATTGGCGGCCGCAGCGACTCTCTTCAGGCCGCCTCGGAAAATGGATTCGGCCAGGAGCGTAGCCGTCGTGGTTCCATCTCCGGCGACTTTGCTCGTCTTCGAGGCGACTTCGGCCACGAGCCTGGCACCCATGTTCAGGAACGGGTCCTCGAGTTCGACTTCCTTGGCCACGGTGACGCCGTCCTTGGTGAAAGTGGGCGTGCCGTAGCTCTTATCGAGGATGACGTTCTTTCCGGTAGGTCCGAGAGTCACTTTAACCGCCTTGGCCAGTGACTCCGCCCCGTCCAAGAGGCGCTTTCTGGCGTCGTCCGTGAACAGAAGTTGCTTTGCGGGCATCTCTTATCCTCCCTGGTCACAAGTTGAAATAGGCCGGTATCAGTGCATATGCGGATGGGCGTGGGCATGCGCTTTCGCCTTCTCAGGCAGCTTGCTGACGAGGCAGTCGGCGGACAGAAGCAGGCTTGCGACGCTGGCGGCATTCCTCAGGGCTGTCGTGGTGACTTTGGCTGCGTCGATGATGCCTGCTTTCAACATGTCGCAGTACTCGTGCCGCTCCGCATCGAACCCATAGGCGTAGTTTTCCGAGTCGGTCACTTTTTTGACGACCACCGCGCCGTCGCCTCCCGCGTTCTCCGCTATCTGCCGGATAGGTGCCGCCAATGCGCTCTTGACGGCGAGTCCGCCCAGCCGCTCATCCCTGACGAGCTTCAATTCGTCGATCGTGGCGGCCGCTCGGAGAATCGCGACCCCGCCGCCCGGAAGGATGCCTTCCTCCAGGGCCGCGCGCGTTGAATTCAGGGCGTTTTCCACCAGCGCCTTGGCGCGCTTCATCTCCGTCTCCGTGGCGGCCCCCACGTTGAGCTGCGCTATGCCTCCTACCAGCTTGGCAAGCCTTTCCTGCAGTTTCTCCCTGTCGTAGTCGGAGGTCGTCTCCTTGATCTGGCGGCGGATCTGCTCCGCGCGCGCCTCTATCTCCGACTTCTTTCCCGCGCCTTCCACGATGGTTGTGTTGTCGGAATCGACTATGATCTTCTTTGCCTGACCGAGGTCTTGCAGTGTTACGTTCTCGAGTTTCACACCGAGGTCCTTGAACATGGGCCTTGCGCCGGTGAGTACGGTGATGTCCTGGAGCATGGACTTCCTGCGGTCCCCGTACCCGGGGGCCTTCACGGCGACCGACTGCACCACTCCGCGAAGCTTGTTGACCACCAGCGCGGCGAGTGCCTCGCCTTCGACGTTCTCGGCGATGATCAGGAGCGGCCGCTTGGTCTTCGCGACCGTTTCGAGCAACGGTACCAGATCGCCGGCCGCGGTTATCTTGTCCTCGTGCACCAGCACGAAAGGATTCTCCAGCACGGCCTCCAGGCGCTCCTGATCGGTGACGAAGTGGGGAGAGAGGTAGCCGCGGTCAAATCGCATGCCTTGGACGACATCCACAGACGTCTCGAGAGACCTTCCTTCTTCAACCGTGATGACGCCGTCTCTCCCGACCTTGTCGAGTGCGTCTGCTATCATTTTGCCGACTGCCTTGTCGCCGTTGGCGCTTATAGCGGCGATGCTGGCGATCTCGTTCGAGCCGGATATCGGCTGGGCCTTTTCCCGCACCTGATTGATGACGGCGTCGACGCTCTTGCGAATACCTTCCTGCAGCATCGTGCGATCCGCTCCCGCCACCAGAGCCTTTAGGCCTTCGAGGTAGATCTTCTCCGCAACTACGGTCGCGGTCGTGGTTCCGTCCCCTGCGTCGTCGCTGGTTTTGGTCGCCGCCTCGCGCAGGAGCTGGGCGGCCATGTTTTCGTAAGGATTCTTAAGCTCTATCTGTTCCGCCACCGTTGCGCCGTCTTGTGTTATGTTCGGACCTCCCCAGCTTTTGTCGATCACGACGCTGCGCCCTCTTGGCCCCAGTGTCACCTTTACAGTCCTGGCGAGCTTCGTTACGCCGTCCTTTATGGCCTCCCGGGCTTCAATGTCGAACGCAACCTGCTTGGGCATTGCCTTCTCCTTTCATGGGCGATTCCAGCGGTCGGGTCGGTTAGGTGGCTAAGGTTCGCAAAGAAATCGAGCGATTTTTCGCAAATTCCGTGCCGAAGCGTCGACGCCGTGCCATCGCGCGCAAGAACTTGATTATAGCAGCATTTGTGATCGCAGAGATAGCCCCCGTGCGCCCTTTCTTCCTGCCAATGTGGCAGGAGCCGGCCAACCTTGCCCGTCCGAAATCATGCCGATACAATACAGGATTGCCGGCAACCCGTGGCGAGGGTATTGCCCATGAGCGAGCGCAGCATCGTCATTCACGGTGCCAGGGAGCACAACCTCAAGAACATCCACGTCGAAATCCCCCGCGACAAGCTGGTAGTGGTGACCGGCATAAGCGGCTCGGGCAAGTCCAGCCTGGCCTTCGACACCATTTACGCCGAGGGCCAGCGACGCTACGTCGAGAGCCTTTCGTCATATGCGAGGCAATTCCTCGAGCAGATGCAAAAGCCCGACGTCGATTACATCGAGGGACTACCGCCGACCATCTCGATCGAGCAACGAAGCGGCGTGTCCAACCCGCGCTCAACCGTGGCGACGACGACTGAAATATTCGATTACCTCAGGCTGCTCTACGCGCGAGTGGGGGAGCCCCATTGCTACAAGTGCGGAAGGCCTATCACCCAACAATCCCCCGAGCAGATCGTCAACAGGATTTTGGAGTTTGAAGAAGGCACCCGGGCGATGATTCTCGCCCCCGTCGTGCGCGGGAGGAAGGGCGAGCACAAGGACGTCATCGACTCGGCAAAGCGGCAGGGATTCGTTCGGCTCCGTGTCGACGGCGTGGTCGTCGACATCGACTCCGTCCCCTCGTTGGACAAGAACAAGAAGCACGAAATAGACGTCGTGGTGGACAGGCTTGCGGTGAGGGCAGACGGGCGCGCCAGGCTTGCGGATTCCGTCGAGCTCGCCCTGAAGGTAGGCGAGGGGCTGCTCGTGGCGGTCATTGAGGATAACCATGAATGGAAAGACCACCTTTTCAGCGAGCTCTACGCTTGCCCCGTCTGCGGGGTCAGCCTTCCCGAGCTGAGTCCCCGAATGTTCTCCTTCAACAGTCCCTACGGCGCGTGCACTGCCTGCGACGGGCTTGGCACCAAGCTGGAATTCGACCCGGACCTGATAGTCCCCGACAAAAGCCTCTCCCTCTTTGACGGGGCCGTGGAAGCCTGGCGGCGGACAGGTATACAGATGGCACGGTGGTACTGGCACGTGGTGAGGCGGTTCTGTGATGATTTCGGGGCGGACGGCGACGTGCCCTACCGGCAGCTTTCCAAACGCCTGAGGCGAATCCTCATCTACGGGACCGACTCCAAGGACGCGGCAAGGTTCGGGGCCAAGTTCACCGGCGTGATTCCTGACCTCACACGCAGGTTCGAGAAGACCGAGAGCGAGCACATTAAGCGGCGGCTGCATTCGTATATGAGCGAGCTTCCGTGCCCTTCGTGCGGCGGCTCAAGGTTGCGGCCGGAATCCATGGCGGTCACGGTGGGTGGGAAGGACATTCACTCTCTTACCCGCACGTCCATAGACGATGCTTGGAAGTTCTTCAGGAGACTGAAGCTTTCCAAAGAGCAAGCCGAGATAGCCCGCCTGGTGCTCAAAGAGATAAGGGAGCGGCTCTCCTTCCTGATAAACGTCGGCCTTTCATATATCACCCTGGACCGGCGGAGCGCTACGCTGTCCGGCGGCGAGGCGCAGCGCATACGCCTCGCCACGCAAGTCGGGTCCGGCCTGGTGGGGGTCTGCTACGCGTTGGACGAGCCGTCAATAGGCCTCCACCAGAGGGACAACCGCAAGCTCATCGCGACTCTGGAAAGCCTGCGAGACCTGGGCAATACGGTCATCGTTGTGGAGCACGACGAGACGACGATCCGCAGCGCCGACCACATTCTTGACCTGGGGCCCGGTGCCGGTGCGCATGGTGGCCGTGTGGTCGCCCAGGGCGCGCTGGAAGACGTGCTCGCCTCCGCCGACTCACTCACCTCACAGTACCTGCGGGGAGAGCTTTCGATAGAGACCCCGAGCGATAGAAGGCCGTTGAGCGAGAGCAATGCGATAATCGTCAAGGGCGCTCGAGCGAACAACTTGAAGGACCTCGAGGTCAGCTTCCCGTTGGGCGGATTCCTCTGCGTAACGGGAGTGTCTGGTTCAGGTAAAAGTACCCTTGTGGACGAGATCCTCAGGAAGGCGCTCGCCAGAAGGCTCTACGGGAGTGGAGAAAAGCCGGGAGCCCATGATTCCATCGCCGGCGCGGCTAAGATAGACAAGGTAATCGTCATCGATCAGTCCCCGATCGGCAGGACGCCTCGCTCGAATCCTGCCACTTATACGAACGTCTTCTCGCACATACGAGGGCTCTTCGCCGAGAGCAGAGAGGCCAGGATACGGGGATACAAGCCGGGGCGTTTCAGCTTCAACGTGAAGGGGGGACGGTGCGAGGCTTGCGAAGGGCAGGGGACGAAAAAGATCGAAATGCACTTCCTCCCCGATGTGTACGTCGTTTGCGAGGAGTGCAAGGGCACGAGGTTCAATCGGGAGACCCTCGAGGTCAAGTTCAAAGGAAAGAACATAGCCGAAGTGCTGGACATGACCGTCGAGGAGGCGCTGAAGCACTTTGCGAACTTCCCCAAAGTCGTAAGGCTCCTTCGCTCCCTAAACGAGGTCGGCCTGGGCTACATCAAGCTCGGGCAGTCCAGCACGACTCTCTCCGGGGGCGAGGCCCAAAGGGTCAAGCTGGCGTCGGAGCTTGGCAAAGTGGCCACGGGCAAAACGCTTTATCTGCTGGACGAACCCACGACCGGTCTTCATTTCGCCGACATAAAGCGTCTTGTGGACGTGCTGAACCGGCTGGCGGACATGGGCAACACGGTGATTGTCATCGAGCACCATCTGGACGTGATAAAGATGGCCGACTACATTATTGACCTGGGTCCCGAAGGGGGGGAGAAGGGCGGGCGGGTGGTTGCCAGCGGAACGCCCGAGGCGGTCGCCCGCAGCAGGAAGTCTTACACGGGCAGGTTTCTTCGCGAGATGCTGCCCAAGAGCGGAACCCGGCTTACGAGAGCTCGCAAGCAAGCGACCTGAAGAACTTGGAAGGAGGCGTTTGATGAGCCTGATGGGAATGGATGTCGGAAGCACGGGCGCGAAAGCCGTGGTCTTCGACCGCGAGGGGAACGCCATAGCCGAATGCTATCGCGAGTACAGGCCGCAGTACCCCAATCCGGGATGGCAGGAGTTGGACGCGGAACAAGCTTGGGCGATGATCTCCGAGATCATCAAGGAGGCGAACCTCAAGGCCAAGTCCGACCCGGTGACCGCCCTGGCGGCTTCCGCGATGGGTGAGTCGATGGTCTTCCTCGATGGAAAAGGGAAGCAGGTCCATAACGCCATACTCAACTTCGATAGCCGCACGATTGCACAGGCCGAATGGTGGGAAGCAGAGGTGGGAAAGGAGAGGATATTCCAGATCACGGGCATGCCGCTTTACTTCATCCACAGCATCAACAAGATCATGTGGATTCGTGATGAGAGGCCGGAGGCCTATGCGATGCTGCGGAAATGCCTGTGCTTCGAAGACTTCGTCTATTACAAGCTCGGCGTGGAGCCCGTGATCGATTATTCGCTGGCCGCGAGAACCATGGCCTTCGACGTGACGAAGAAGGAATGGTCCGACGAGATGATCGGGCTTGCCGGTATTGAGCGTTCATTTTTCCCCGAGGCGGCTCCGTCGGGAACCGTAATAGGGGAGGTGAACCCGCAGATCGCGGCCGAGCTGGGATTCAAAAAAGGCGTCAAGGTGGTTACCGGCGGGCATGACCAGCCGAGCACCGCGTTGGGGGCCGGCATAGTCGAGTCCGGAATCGCCGTCGATGGCATAGGAACGGTCGAGTGCATCACCCCGGCATTTGACAAGCCGCTCCTCACAAAATCGATGTTGGATCAGAACTATTGCATCTACCCGCACACCGCGCCCGGACTTTACTGCACTGTTGCGTTTAACTTTACCGGCGGGTCGCTTCTGAAATGGTACCGCGACAACTTCGGCTGCGAGGAAAAGCAGCAGGCCGAAGAGGAAGGGAGAGACGTATACGACGTGATTATCGACGCGGCTGCGGACGGCCCGTCGCCCATTCTGATTCTTCCTCATTTCACCACCAGCGGGACGCCCTACTTCGACGCAAAGGCCAAAGGAGCCGTGGTCGGGCTGACGACGGGAACAACGAGGGCGGAATTTGTGAAGGCTATCCTCGAGGGAGTGTCCTTCGAGATAAAGAACAACATAGAGATCTTAGCTTCCAATGGCGTGCAGATAAAAGAGCTCCGGGCTACGGGCGGCGGCTCCAAGTCCCCGAGGTGGCTCCAGATAAAGGCCGACATATACGGTAGGCCGGTTGCGTCGCTGAACGTCAACGAGGCGGGCTGCTTGGGTTGCGCCGCGCTCGCCGGGGCGGCTACCGGGGAATTCTCATCCATCGGCGAAGCGCTTGACGGAATGCTCGAAGTCGTCCGCGTGTTCGAACCCGATCCCGCTCGGAACGCTCTTTACGAGGAGCGCTTTCAGCTTTACAGGGCCATTTATCCCAGCCTCTGCGAACTGCACCATCGCATGTAGCGGCAGTGAGACATTCCGGGGAAGTGGTCGTCTGTCTTCCCGATGGCGTCCGCCGCCACTTGTATCTCCCCGGTGCGCTTCTGCAATCGCCGTACTCCCCTGGGCGGCGCGCTTTCGAAGGACGAGACTCGGGTTCGGGACGACGCGGGTGAATGCGCCAAAAAGAAGCCAGCGCTGGGGCGCAATGCGGAACCGGGCATGGTCTTTTACGCGTGCAGCGCTGGCTGTGAGCAGGCCCTATAAATCTCAACTATAATTGGGATAAGTCGGCCTGCATTTCACCTTGTCAGTTTGTGTAGGCGTACCGCTGGATTGTCCTCGCTCTACGGAAAAGACGCCATGAAAAGAGAGGGAGTGAGAAGGGTGCAGGGATTCCATGCTTCCCCAACGCGTCTTTGCTTAGGAGCGAAGGACTGCAACCTTCCTTTTCCCCCGTAACGGCGCGGCTGATACCCGCAACCCCCTTCAGCCTGTGCCGTCTCGCTCATTCCACGCAAAAACGGTCATGTGGCGGCTCACGCATGAACCACTCACGTCTGTAAGAATTTAACCCCATCCGGCGGGTTTTGCAAGGCTTTTCTCCTGCGCGTGCCGAAAAATTTTCCCGCCTATATCCTTTTGCGGCGCTGGGACTTGGGAACACCTCGGCGGCTCGCGCGGCTCTGTAGCATGCCGAGGGGCGGGGCAATTTTATACCGTGCGCCTCCTGCGTGCGCGTCTTCGCCGGAAGCCCTTGCCGGTGAGCACATTGGCGGATATCTTCCCTCCCAGCCGGTCGATGAGTTGCATGATACGGTCCCGTATCTCCGCCGCGCGCTCGAACTCCAGCGCTTCGGCAGCTTCTCGCATCTCGTCCTCGAGGTCCCGAAGCGTTTCCTGGGATAAGTACTCGGACTCGGTCTCCCGGACGACGGCCCGCGCGACGTCCCTTCGTGATATCTCCTCCTCGATGCCCTTCCGTATCTCCTTGCGGATCGTTTCGGGCGTTATCCCGTGCTCTCGGTTATAGGCGAGCTGAATCTCCCGTCGGCGATTCGTCTCCGCGATCGCCTCTTCCATCGCCTTTGTAGTGCCGTCCGCATAGAGGATCACCTCGGCATTGACGTTCCTTGCGGCCCGGCCGACGGTCTGCACCAGCGACGTCTGCGAACGCAGAAAACCCTCCTTGTCTGCGTCCAGAATGGCCACCAGCGACACCTCCGGCAGGTCCAGGCCCTCGCGAAGGAGATTGATACCTACCAGCACGTCGAACTCTCCCTTGCGAAGGTCACGCAGGATCTCCACGCGTTCGATGGTGTCGATCTCTGAGTGCAGATACCGGCACCGGTATCCTGCTTCGTCTATGTACTCGCTGAGCTCCTCCGCCAGGCGCTTGGTGAGCGTGGTCACCAGGACGCGCTCGTTGCGCTCTATGCGCTTTCTGATTCCCTTAAGAAGGTCCTGCACCTGGCCGCGTGCCGGACGCACGTGTATTAGAGGGTCGACGAGCCCTGTCGGGCGTATGATCTGCTCGACTACCTCGCCGTTGCATTTCTCAAGTTCGTAAGGCCCGGGGGTCGCCGAGACGAAAATCACCTGGTTCACCGAGGCCTCCCATTCTTCGAAGTTCATCGGACGGTTATCGAGCGCCGACGGAAGGCGAAAGCCGTGTTCAACCAGCACCTCTTTTCTCGACCGGTCGCCGTAATACATTCCCCGTATCTGCGGCACGGTGACGTGGGATTCGTCGACGACGAGCAAGTAATCGGGGGGAAAGAAATCCACCAACGTGTAAGGCCTGGACCCCTCGGGCCGGCCCGCGAGGTGGCGCGAATAATTCTCGATCCCCCGGCAGTAGCCGACCTCCTGCAACATCTCGAGATCGTATCTCGTGCGTGATTCCAGCCTTTGGGCTTCCAGCAGCTTTCCCTGCTCTTTCAATCCCCCGAGGCGCTCGGCGAGCTCTTCCTCGATCGGGCCGATTGCCCGTTCGATGGTCCCTTCCTCGGCCACGAAGTGTCTGGCAGGGTAGATGAATACCAGTTCGTGCTCCCCGAAAAGCTCCCCTGTGATCGGGCTGAATGAGCTTATCCGCTCTATCTCATCGTCGAAGAGTTCTATTCTGTAAGCGAACTCCTCGTAAGCCGGAAAAATCTCCACCACATCTCCACGGGCACGGAACGTTCCGCGAGCCAGATTCACTTCATTGCGGACGTACTGGATTCCGACAAGGCGCGCAAGAATGTGCTGACGCTCGATCTCCTGCCCGCGCTCCAATTGCACCAGCAGCTTCTTGTACTCGGCGGGTGAGCCCAACCCGTAGATGCACGAAACGCTGGCGGTTATTATCACATCCCGCCTGGACATCAGCGCGCTTGTCGCCGCGAGGCGAAGCCTGTCTATCTCGTCATTGATTCGCGCGTCCTTCTCTATATAGATATCCATCTCGGGAATGTAGGCCTCAGGCTGGTAGTAATCGTAGTAGCTCACGAAGTAATGCACGGCGTTATCCGGGAAGAACTCCTTGAACTCGCTGTAGAGCTGTGCCGAGAGCGTCTTATTGGGCGAGATCACCAGCACAGGCTTATCGAAGGCCGCGACGAGATTCGCCATCGCGAACGTTTTCCCCGAGCCCGTAACCCCAAGCAAAGTCTGGTACTTACGGCCTGCCGCGACGTTGTCCACAAGCTTCTTAACGGCCTGTGGCTGGTCGCCTGAAAGCTCGAAATCGGACTTGAGCCTGAACGTATCGGCCAAGGGTGCCTCCGAGGCGGAGAAGGGAATGCCCCATCAGGCAAATTATAATTTTGCAGCGCTGTTACGTCAATTCCGGCGGGGCTTGCCAAAACGTCCGAGCGGGAGTAACATTCCATCGGAGGCCGCTAGCTGAAACGGTACCAATTATGGATACGCGCAGGCTTGGCAACTACGAGCTCTTGGAGGAAGTGGGACAGGGGCCTATCGGGACCGTTTTCAAGGCGAAAGATGTCCGGTCTGGAAGAACGGTGGCCCTGAAAGTCCTTTCTCCCTTCGTCACCCAGCAGGGCTACGAGTACGTCAACCGTCTCGTTGAGGGAGCCAAGGCCATAGCGGCGCTCAAGCATCCCAACATCGTGCTGGAGTTCCACATCGGTTCCGCGGAGGGGAGGTCTTTTATCGCCAGGGAATACGTCCAGGGGAAGAGTCTCGCGGAGGCGATTTTACAGCAAGGCGGTGTAGGTTTGGAAAAAGCCGTCAGGGTGGGCGTTTCGGTGGCCAGGGCGCTCGAAGCCGCCCACGGAGCGGGCATCGCGCATCGCCGCCTGAAGCCGAGCAACGTGCTCTTAGGAGAGGACGGCTCAATCAAAGTCAGCGACTTTTGCATCGCCAGGATAGACAGAAGGTCTTCTCGAATAACAGAATCGGGCAGGCTTTCCGAGGGGACGTACTATCTCTCGCCCGAGGGGGTTCCGCCCGAAGACCACGCGGCGTCTGCGGACGTTTACTCGTTGGGCGCCGTCTTGTATCACACGGTAACGGGACACGTGCCTTTCGGTGGGGAGACGCCGGACGCGGTGGCGTACAAGAAGCGCAGGTCCGAACTGATGCCGCCGAAGAGCTACGCGTCCTTCATCCCCCGAACGTTGGAGGAGGCTATCTGCAAAGCGATGGCGAGGTCCCCGAGAGACCGCTTTTCCTCGGCCGGGGCCATGGCGGGTGTCCTCGGACGAGCTGTAAAGGAGTGCGCCGCCTCCAAATCGGACAGGGAGCCGCAGGGCTTGAACGCAGCACTGGAGATCATGCGCGGTAAGCACCAGGGGAGCAGAATCCTGATCGATAGGAAGAGGAAGTACGTACTCGAGGTGAGGGAGCAGGGGGGTCGCCGGCGCTACTGCACGCTCATCAACGACGGTAGTCGGCTGTACTTGTCCGCGGTGCCGGGGGTCCGCGTGCTTGTCAACGGCAAGAAAGCGAAGGGCGAAGAAATTCGATCGGATGATTTGATCACGCTGCAGAAAATCCAGCTTAAGTGCCTGATCGAGCCGCGGAATGAGGATGCAGGGGACTTGGCGGCGCTGGCAATGAGGAAGGGTCTGCTCACTGCGCAGGACCAGGATGTGGTGCTCGATGAAGTCGTCCGCCGCGAAGCGGGAGGGGGACATGTGACTGCCGGGGAGGTGATGCTTGAGAAGAAGCTGGTCACCGCAGAGCAGCTTTCCCGCCTTCGGAGCGAGTTCGACGGGTTGCTGCAAGCGGAGACTTCCGCCGGGGTCAAGGGAGTGCCGACCATGGCCCTGCTGGGCGGGAAGGTCGGCCAGATAGCGTTACAGTCCGACGGCAGAGTCGTCATGGAGCTGGGAGGGCTTACTATCGGCGAGGAGGCGATCGCGGCAGCTCAAGTCGCCAAGAGACGGAGTGGCGCGGCCATCGAGCCGGGTCTGCTGGATGACGTCGTGTTCTGCGACCGGTGCGAAGAGGTAGTTGCTTCCGAGGACATCATCAAGGGGATTGCCACGCAGACCGGCGGGAGAACGTACTGCCGCAGGTGCAGCGAGGCGGACCCCATTGTCGGCTCGGTCATCATGACCAACAAGTTCCGCAGCAGCTTCCGCATCGAGGGGCTGCTGGGAAAGGGCACCCTGGGAAAGGTCTACAGGGCCACCCAGCTTTCGAACGGTGAGGTCATGGCGCTGAAGGTCATCACCGACAGGGCCGTCCGAAACCGTGAGGTGGTTGACCGTCTTGAGACCTTCGTGTTTTCCGCTCTGAAGCTCAAGCATCCCAATCTGGTTGGCGTGATGCCCATAGAACTGACTCAGAAGGAGGCATTCCTCCCGATGGAGTTCGCAGGGGAAAAAACCGCCGCCGACCTTTCGCAAAGGGAGCCTCTTTCGTTAACCCGCGAGAAGGACAGGCTGCGACTCCAAAGACTTGTTGACATAGTCTTTCAAGTGCTCAGTGCCCTGGAGGCGGTTCACAAAGAGCGGGTGGTCCACGGCGAGATAAGGCCCGAGAAGATCTTCATAGCGGAGGACGGGGTCGTCAGGCTGGCGGACGCAGGGCTGCCGAGCGGCATAATCATGGGTGCTCAGGCGGACGAGTCGGTTCTCGCCTCTCATCGAAGGCGCTTCAGCGCGCCGGAGATACTTGCCAAACAGCGCTTCGACGACCCCCGGTCCGACATCTACTCAATGGGCTTGATTCTGTGCCTGTTTCTCACTGGTAGCGAATTCTTCAGGGTCTACATGCCCAAAGGCGGCATGCCGACGGAATTGCAGGAGACCCTTCTCGCCGGCGACAAGCTGCCGGAAGGGGTGCCCGTCAGGCTGATCCGGCTGATCTACAGGATGATCAACGCCGCGCCCGAATCTCGCTACCCCCGCGCGGCACATGCCCTGAGGGAATTGCTCAGGGTCCAGAAGGACCTGGCGACATAATGCCCGGGCGGACACTTCTTGCCGTGGATGTGGGGAGCGTGACTCAGGACATTCTCTATTACGTCGGGGGTCAAGACCCCGCATCGTGCTTCAAGATGGTTCTCCCGTCCGAGACGCAGATCGTCGCCGAGAAGATTAGACAGGCCACTTCTGAGAGGAAGGCGGTGTTTCTTCGGGGAAATGTCATGGGAGGGGGAGCGTGCGTCGCCGCATTGAAGGCGCACGTGGCGGCCGGATTGGCGGCTTATGCGACGACGAAGGCTGGAGCCACGATCCACGACAGTCTTGAACGCGTGGCTGACCTGGGTGTGCGGCTCGTGGAGGCGGCTCCCGAGGCGGCAGTTGCCATTGAGCTCGGCGACGTCCGGCCTGCCAAGTTCAAGGCCGTCTTAGAGCTAGCAGGTTTGGCAATGCCCGATGCGTTCGCAGTTGCCGTCCTGGACCATGGGTTTTCCCCCAACGAGAGCAACCGCCGCTTCAGGTTCAAGTTATGGGAAAGGTTCGTCGAGGAAGGAGCCGGCCTGGGGGACATGGCTTTCAAGGAGGCCCCGCCGGAGCTTACGAGAATGAGGGCCGTTCAGGAAGACGTTCCCGGTTGTTTGGTGATGGATACCGCCGCGGCCGCTTTCCTCGGGGCTCTTCAGGACCCCCTCGTCGGGGAAGCTGCGGACGAGGGCGCAGTGGTGGTGAATTTGGGAAACCAGCACGCGACCGCGGCACTCGTGATGGGTAGGAGGCTCATGGGCGTGATGGAGCACCACACCTGCATGCTGAACCCTGGGAAACTTGGGTGGATGCTATCGAGGTTCCGTGACGGCGACCTTAGCGGCGACGAGGTCTTCGGCGATGGCGGGCACGGGTGTGTGTTCTCGCGCAAGGCGAATGGGGGGCGTTTCGATCTGGTCTCGATCACGGGGCCACAGAGAGCAATGGGGCTGGAGTGTGGCTTCTACGCCGCCTCGCCCTACGGCGACATGATGCTGGCGGGTTGTTTCGGGCTCGTCGCGGGCGCGGGGTGGCTGTGAGGTTCTTGCGGCCCGGCTTGAGCCCTGGCGCGCGAATGACATGATAGCGGACGGTGAGAACCGTCCGGTCAGGGGCGAGATTCTTCGTCAGTCGAAGAGTCTGAACCGAATGACGTGCAGCAAAGCAGCCAGGCCGTCTTTCCAGGTGATCTTCTTTCCCTCGGCGGCTGTCCGGCCGTAATAGGATATGGGGACTTCGTAGATCCTGTAACCCCGCTTGGCCACCTTCGCGGTTATCTCGGGCTCGCATCCGAACCGGTTCGACTTCAGATTCAACCCTTTGACCACTTCCGCTCGGAATACCTTGTAGCCGGTTTCCATGTCCGTCAGGTTCAAATTCGTCATCATGTTCGAGAGAAGCGTGATCAGCTTGTTCCCGACGTAGTGCCAGAAGAGCAGCACGCGGTGCGGGCCGCCGAGAAACCTTGACCCGTACACCACGTCCGCGTGACCCGCGCGAATCGGCTCGATCAGGTTGTCGTAATCGCTCGGATCGTACTCGAGGTCGGCATCCTGAATGATGATCACATCGCCGGATGCCTCCGCAAACGCGGTTCTGAGCGCTGCGCCCTTGCCTCTGTTTCCTTCGTGTCGCAGCAGCTTCACGTCGGGATGTGACAGACGCTCCAGGATTCCGGCCGTGTCGTCCGTAGATCCATCGTCAACGACGATGATCTCTTTTTCGAGAGGCACTTCCAGGAGGCGATTTATCACCCGCTCGATCGTCTGGCTTTCATTGTAGGCCGGGACCACGATTGAAAGTCTCAACGCTTTCTCCAAGTCGCTCGTTCGAAAGCGGATCTCGACAGGTTTATCGCCCATATTGCGCCCTTTTCTTGAATCCGGCCGCCATTCTCTCTCCGATGGCGCTCCCGCTTCAATCGGCTTCCTTTACCGCTTTGACTATGATCTCCGAGTAACCGACATACCGGCAATCGATTGGGCGAAAGCCGGATTTCTGCAGCCATCCCAGAAGGCTCTTTGCCGTGTAGTGCGTTATGTGCTGTTCGGCATACGCGCGGGGTAGAATCCTCGAATACAGCCGTTCCAACATCCGCCACGAGGCCCGCGAGTAGTCCGGCGTGCCGATGATCAGAATACCCCCGGGCTCCAACACATGGGCAAGGCTCTCGAAGACCGCACGGTCTTCGGGAATGTGCTCGATCACCTCGGAGCAAACCACCTGCCCGAAGGAACAATTGCGAAACGGGAGATGCTGCATGCTTCCGGTGACCAGCCGTTGAGACGCTCTCCGCAGGTACCTCAGCTTCTTCAACTGGATATCCAGCCCGATCGCCTTCGGCAGTGAGGTCATTATTCGGCTTGACCCGCACCCGACGTCGAGGGTGAGTCTCTCGCGATCGGCGAAGCCGGTTATTATCTCGAATCGCTTTCGCTGCCAGTAGCGCTGAAGCGGTATCTTGCTGTTGAACGCGCGCTCGTCGTAATCGGCCGAAAAGACCGAATTCCTGAGCTGCCACATGGAGTAGAGCGTTTTCAGATAGGAAAGGGCGAACTTGAAGAGCCGGGCATGAGATTCCCCCTCGGCCCTCGGCTGATAGACGAAAGGAGCCTCCACTATCCTCCATCCGTTGCAGTGGGCCTTTATCAGAATCTCTTCCAGCACGTCGAAGTCCGTCGCCTCTATTTCGATCTCTTCCAGCACCCGCCTGTTGTAGAGTCGAAAGCCGCTTGACAGGTCTCTGTGAGGAAGCGAGAGGGCGATCCGGAAAGTCTGGTTCAATATCCAGCTCAGCGTCTTGCGGTACAGGGAGGTCCTGCTTGCCCCGCCCGGTACGTAGCGAGAAGCGATTACCACATCGGCGTCATGCCGGCGCGCGAGCAGGTCGCTCATGAAATTCGGATCGTGCGAGAGATCCGAGTCCATCGTTAGTATGAATTTTCCTCGAGCATTGTCGAATCCGTCGGCGAGCGCGCCGCCATACCCTCGCCTCGACTGGACGATCACTCTTGCCCCCCGTGCCTGCGCGCGTTCGCGCGTGGCATCCTGAGAGCCGGCGTCCACGACCAGGACTTCGTACGGTAGCCCTTCCCCGGCCAGGACGCGCCCGATGCCGTCGATCAACGGTCCGATGTTCTCACCTTCTTCATAGGTGGGAACCAATACCGTCAACTCCGGGCCGTCATCGGGTTCGACCGAGGGTTCGCGTCCCACCGTCAAGCTCCTAACGGAGTGGCGATCATGCTTTCCCGGAAGTGAGGTGCCGGGGCTGTTATTCGTCGCTGGGACCAAGCCGGCTCTCCCGCTCCGGACTGACGGCAGCGGACTTCCTGCTCTTTCGTCATTCCTGATCTATGAGCAGTTTCACCGCTGAGAAGACTTCGTCGGCGCTGATCAGCTCCATGCAGGTAGGTTTCCTGTCGCAGTCGGAGCTGTAGCAGCAAACGCAATCGACAGGAGCGACCACTTTCTTCCCTCTGCCGAAGAGCTCGATTTCCGAAGCGGAGGTCGGTCCGAAAAGCGCTACGATCTTCTTTTGCAGTGCAACCGCGACGTGGAGCGCCAGCGTGTCGCCGGTCACGACCAGGTCGCAGAGGTTCAGCACGGCGCAGAAATCCCTCAACTCGTGCTGGCCGGAGTCCTTCGCAGCGCCTGCGGTCTTCTCCTGGAGTCGCCGGTTCTCCGTTTCCTCAAGCGGCCCGCCCAAAAGAAGCACGTCTGCACCGAGTTCGTCATGGACCCTCACGGCCAGCTCTCTGTAGCCCTCACCGGTCCATTTTTTCAGCGGCCATCTCGGCCCACAGCCCGTGTTGATCCCGACAACAGGGCGTTTGGCATCTATCCCCAGGCGGGACCCCGCCTGGGCCGCGTACTTCATCTCCTCTTCGGTCAGGTATAGCTGCGGGGGATGGATTCCCCCGGTCAGGCCTGCGATCCGATACATGTGTGCCTGGTACGAAAGCTCGTTCTTTTTCTTCGCGTCGTCGAAAACGCTCATCTCGAGCCAGTTCCTAGCCTCCAGGGTCGCGGGCACTATTTGGCCGGATGGGTTCAGCGTAAATCCTCGCCTCCTTTTGGTCCTGGCCGCCGCGGCCAGCGCGCAACTGGCCACCGATGTGTCCAGGTTTATCACGCTCGCGAACTCGGTTGCCGTGAGGAAAGCGCACACCGCAGCGTCCAGGGGGACTATCCTGTCAACGTGCGGGTTGTGGGCAAGGAGCGGAACAGCATTTCTCTTGGTGATCCAGTTCACGAAGGTCTTTGGGTGCTGTTCTTTCAGGGCCGGCAAAAGCGAGGTGGTTCGCAGCACGTCTCCGGGCGCATCAAGTTTTATGAGCAGCAATTCCGAGTCGAACGGTTCGTAATGGGGACATGACTCACAGTGGACGCCCTCGGCCTTATGCGGCGCGCAGGGACGGTCTCCTAAGTATAGTCGGCAGTCGAAGTTGATCTTCTCTTCCGGCATCTGCGCTCCTCTAGTGTGCGAGCACGACTTTGACGATCTCTCGCGCGATGCGCTCCGCCGCCCGTCCGTCGCCGAACGGTGACCTCCGCCGGCTCATTCTCTGATACAGTGCGGCGTCGTCCAAAAGGCGGAGTATCTCCGGCTTGAGCTTTTCGCTGTCGGTTCCCGCGAGGATTGCCGCGCCGGCTTCCACCGCTTCTCCTCGCTCGGTGTGTTCGCGAATCACCACCACCGGCTTGCCCAGAACGGGGGCTTCCTCTTGGATGCCGCCGGAGTCCGTGACGACCATGTACGACTCGTTCACCAGCCGCAGAAACGCGGGATAGGGGAGCGGCTCGATCAGGCGGATGCGGTCCGCGTTCCCCAGTATTCCCACCGCGTTTGCCTTCACCTCGGGATTGGGGTGGACGGGAAAGACTATCTCGACGTCGTCGCGTTCTTTCAACACCTCTTTCATAACGGTTAGTATCGCCCGCAGTCGCTCGCCGAATGTTTCCCTCCTGTGAAGCGTCAATACTACAAGGCGTCGCGACTTGGACGACCGGCTCGGGAGGTCGTTCTCGTAGCCGGGGAGAGCCATCGCCTTCTCCAGCGCGTCAACGACGGTGTTTCCGGTTACGAATATCTTGCGCTCGTCCACTCCTTCTTTCAGGAGGTTGGCTTTTGCTTGCTCGGTCGGCGCGAAATGCAGATCGACAATTCCGCTCACCAGACGCCGGTTCATCTCCTCCGGGAAGGGAGAGTACTTGTCCAGGGTCCGCAGGCCCGCCTCCACATGCCCGGCGGGGACCTTGCAGTAATACGCGGCCAGAGCACCCGCAAGAGTCGATGTGGTGTCCCCTTGGACGAGCACAAAGCTTGGTCGGCGCTCGGAAAGAAGGCCCGACAGCGCGACCGTGGCCCTGGCGAGGAACTCCCACGGTTGCTGATTCGGCTCCATGAGTTCGAGGTCGAAGTCGGGGCGAATTCCCAGTTCGTTCATGGCTTGGCACGCCAGCTCGCTATGCTGCCCAGTGAAGATCGCCAGCGGGCGGACGCCCTTTGAACTTCGGAGCTCCTCGATCACCGGGAAAAGCTTGATGACCTCGGGACGGGTGCCGAAAACGACCCCGACTTCCTTGTCCTTACTGGGCCCGACGGCCACAGTCTCGTTCCTCCACGGCTTGCAGAGACACAGTATAAGCGAAGCCGCCGGGAACCGGAAGGGGCGCGTCACGATTGAGCCTGCGCGGCCCGGCGAACCGGGGGTGCTACGGGCCGTGATCGGGGGGACAGGCTGGTTATTGCGCGGCACTCTGCGGGGCCTAGCCGGCGTGCTAGTCGGGTTGTTGACCTGCGCTTGGACGCTCGGCCCCCCGAGTCTTCACGCGATTGAGGATCAGACCGGCAAAAGGAACGTCTGCCTGCTTGAGGATGGATACTGCGTCCGTGACGGATTGGCGCTGAGTTTCTCCAGCCCGGACCACCAACGCCAGTGCGCCCATCCGTCGTCCCAACACGAATGAGTCGGGTGTGGACAGGGGAGGGCTGTCGCAAATGACGTAATCGAACGCGGCCACGAGCATCGGTGCCAGCTCCTCCATCGCGGGCGAGTCCAGCATTTCCGCCGGGTCTGAGTATCCGCCTCTGGCCGGCAGCACTGTCAGGTTGTCCTCTCTGGAATAGACCAGGGCTTCACCAACCCGCGCTGTGCCCGTCAGAACATCCTCGACACCCACTTCAATCTGGAGCGAAAGCCGTTGCTTAATGACGGGGCTGCGAAGGTCTCCCTCAAAAAGGAGGACTTTTCTGTAAGGTCCCTTGGCCATGGATAGAGCGAGGTTTATCGCCGCGGTGGTCCTTCCTTCCCCCTGATGGCAGCTCGAAAGGACAATTGAGTTGATCCCCTGGGCGGCGTCGAGGCCCATCAAATTCGTGCAGAGCGCACGGAATTCCTCTGCGGCGCGGGTGTCGCTCGGCGCACGGACGCCGCGCGCCGCCTCAAACTTGTCGACCTTTTTGGCTTCCGAGATGAGGTCGCGGGCTCGATCTGCCGGCGTCCGCTCGCCCGGCTGAGGGGACGATGGCTCCCGGGGTCTTCTTGCCTTGTCACCGAATATCTCTTCGATTAGGCTCATCCGGCCGCTCCGGCAGATTTTTGGATGATGATGTAGTTCGACAGGTTAACGTCCGGGATAGCCGCGGAATCCGTGGCCGGGCTTCCTTGCGGAGTTTTCCCGGCGGGCTCAGGTTGTGGGATCGTGATGTAACCCGATGGCTTTACATCCGGCGGTGGGAGGGGAGACGGCGTAGCGGATTCCTCAACTGTGATGATCGTTGGTCGCACGGTGGCCGAAGGAGGTGGAGATTGTTCCCCGCTTGCAACCTGCTCGGGCATCGGCGATGAGTGCGGCTGCTCCAATGCTGCCCCGGAACCCGTCGGCAAATCACGGATCTTGGAGACAAGAACCAGCCCGGCAAGCACCACGACGCCGAACCACGCGCCGAGCCAGATCATCCGTCGGTACTTCCGGCCTGCACCTCTGCGGCCCGCGGTGCCGGTTCTGAATTCGGGTATGGTTGCCAGTATGGGGGAGTCTAGATATCTGCGGGCGTCGCCCAAGTCCCTAATTGACCGGCGCGCGCGCTCCATGGAGAACACAGTGACGCAGGAAAGGAAGAGCCCAACGGCGACCCCCAGCACTATGAACAGCCGCTTGTCCGGCCACACCGGCTTGTAATGAAGTCTGGCCGTGCCCTGCACGTGCAGGGCGTTCGCCGCCTCCTCCAGCACGAGCTGGCGTTTCGTGTGAGCCTCCTCGAGACGGGCGCGGCTGGTTGCCAGTTTCTCCCTGCTGTGGCGGTAGCCGGCCCTCAGTTCTTCGAGTTCGAGCACGCGCTTCGGAATTTCTTTCAGCTTCTCCTCGTAAGCTTCCGAATGCTCGCGCAGCTCCTCCTGGCGTGCGATCAGCGCCGGCAGCTCAACCTCTCCGCGACGCAAGTCCTTTAGGGTCTCCTCTCGCAAGGGGTTGGGCACCGTCGTTTCCGAAACGGTGATGCTGGGGGCAAGCGCCTTCAAGTAGGCGTCAATCAAATAGATCTTCCTCCGGGTCCGCTTCACCAGGGGATGTTCTTCAGTGCCGTCGGCGAGCAGCTCGGCAAGCTCTAGTTGCAGCCGCGCCATCTGTTCCCTCGCCTTCTTGACCTCGGGCGGAAGTTCGGCAATCACCTCCGACACGACGGTCTCGGCGGTGTCTTCAAGCTGATCCTTGAGCTGCTTGATCCGCTTCGAGGTTTCCGATATCGCTGCGTCCACCTGCGCAAGCTCCTGCCTGATCGCCTCGTGCGTGCGGGGCGTTCCTTCGCTATCTCCCGGAAATGCTTCCGAAGGTTCGGAGGGGACCTCCGCGTCGGAAAGTAGCTGGAGCGGAAGGAAGTACTCGCTCGGGTACTTGATGGCGTAGGCTTCGAGCGCGCCTATTGCCGCCTTCATCTCTGCGGCGGAATTGCGGAACCGGTCCTCGTATATGCTCTGCGCAAGGCTGGCCTCTCTCGTGTGCAGTTCGAAAAAGCGCATGACGATCTGTTCGACTATCTCGTCGGTGACAGCAATCGCCAACTCAGGAGAGCTTGACCGGCAGGTCACTTCGATCTTGGTCTCTCCGAGGCTGACTTGGATGTCGCGCATCAACGACTGAACTGTTTGCTGAAGCCTCCGCTCCTCGCGCCGACGCTCTCTCAAGATGCGTTTACGCTCTCGACCGGCTTCCCAATCTAATGGGTCTGCTTCCAGAGCCGCGTCGAGCCGGCTCAGCAGCCTCTCCCTCTCTTCAATCCGCTTCACGTTCTCTTGCGCTTCTTGCGCCGCCTCGGCAAGCGCCGCGTCGTCCGGATTCCCATCGAGTTGTGCCCTCAGACCAGACAGGCTATCCCGCTGGATGCCGGACTGACCGGGGAATTCTCTCCCGAGTGCCCAGAATTGTGTAACGAGTTCCCGCAGGTTTGGTTCGCTCGTTACCAGATCGACGGCCACCGCCAATCGCCGGGTCAGAGGAGATGATTCGGCTGTCTCGCCTGACGAAGACGGGGCCTGGGTGATGTATATCTCGTTGCCGGCAAGGTATATCTCATCGGCGAGAAGGAAGGCGTAGATGGCGGCCCCCCCTACCGAGAGGATCATGCACAATGCGACGTAGTCCGCTCTGCGCAGGAAAGCCCGGACGTAGTACTGAAATGCCGCCTTGAAGGAGGCGATGCTCATCCGCCCTCCAAACACCCTCCGCACGGGGCTACTGGTAACCGTACCCGAGGCTGCTGTCTTCAGGTCGATTCTCTTGAAGGTGCTCCTCCGCTGCGCCCGCGTCGGAAACGTATATGGTGGTTCGGAGGATCTCGCCCAGCGCCGAATCGATCTTAAAGTAGCTGGTGGTGGGAACATAGACGATGTCGTCGGGATGTATCACGATATCATCGCCGAGCTTTCCGAGAAGGACATCCCTGGCGTTTATAACCACGTATGTCGACGTCTCCTCGTCGGGGGTGATGACGTAGATTTTCCTGGCCGCCGGCTTGAACCAGGGGCTTGTGTCGAAAAGACCTGCGCGAAGAAGCGCATCCCTGAGGCGAACCACCTCGTCGCCCAAGGCGAATTTCCCCGTTCTCTTGACGGCACCGAGAACGTAGAAGAACTTGCTGCGTGGGGAAACCAGGCGCACCCGCACGATCGGCCAGTCGATTGTGTATCGGCTGACGCACTCGGCATATCGCTCTCCAGCCGCTCTCAGCGTGCAGCCCGACATTAGCACGTCATCTTCACAGTAGGGAAGGGGGATGGTCCCATCGCGCTCCACAACGAATTGGCCACTCAGCTCCGGGTGGTTCTCCACTTGGACCTCAAGAATATCCCGAGCCCCGATGGCGTAAGGCGCGCTCGTTCGGGCTTCCCGAGCTTCTTCCGTGGACAGCCGTTCGCCCGGGATGGTGCACGAGGTAAGCAATACGGAAACCATTACGCAGGCAGGAGATACAAGCAATCGCCTCGCCTTGGAAACGTGCATTCTCTACCGCTCCGTGGGCACACCTTTTCCCCGGGACCTCGCCCAGTCAGCCCAACATCATTTTCGTCAGCCCTAGAAGACCGCCTTTAGCTAAAGTATCTTGCTCCCGGCGGGGACATCCTTGTCCACTGTAAGGAGCGATACTACCCGGCCCGACTGGGCCGCCAGAAGCATACCCTGGCTCTCGACCCCCCTGAGCGACGCCGGCTGTAAGTTGGTGACGACCACGGTCTTCTTCCCGACCATCTCGCCCGGTTCATAGTAGCCCCTAAGCCCGGCCACAAGCTGTCTCTTTTCGCCGCCGAAGTCCACGTACAGAACGTATAGCTTGTCCGCATTCGGGTGCGGGTTCACCTCCAGAATCTCGCCCACCCGAAGCTCCACCTTCTTGAACTCGTCAAACGCGATGGTTGTTCCCACAAAGCACCTCTCTATCCGTCAGCGTATTCATGCAATCGGTTCCCGCGGGCCTTTCCACAGGGCCGCTGCAGATTGCACATTCTCCAAATTGCGCGTTTCGGACTTGTGTGGCGCGGCTTCTTGTTCGTCATCCGTTGCCCAGGAGAAAACAGGCTGCGAGCGACAGCGCAAGGATTATGAAATTCCCGTCCACCAGCCAATCCAGCGTCGGCGCTGTTGCGACCAGTCTGACATGGTAGAGGTACAAGTAGAGATAGATGAAGAGCAGCGACGGCAGCGTGTAGTAGGTGGCGGAAGGCGTCCAGCCCAAAGCGGCCGACAGGAGCGCGAGTGCAAGAGTGCCGGAGACGACGGCCAGAACGAGGACCTTCGTCCACTTCATGCCCAGCGCCACGGGGATCGTTTCGTTCCCCACCATTCGGTCCCCTTCGATGTCACGCAGGTCCAAAGTGACCGACCTCATGAAGGCGATGGTGAAAGGTAGCAGAAGGGCCAGCGGGAGCGCTCGTGTGAATGTTCCGGTGGAGATCGCGGGCACGAGTGCAGTCATGACGCTCCATGCAAGCGCGACGAACAGGTCTCGGGACCCTGGAATGTCCCGCAACTTCCTGTATCCCGTCACCCTTGTAAGGGCTGCCGGAAATACTCTCAGGTTGTACACGGGCCCGGCCAGCGATGCCACCGCCACAAGCACGAACGGCCAGCGGCCTAGGCCGAATGCCGCCAGGAGCGCTCCCGCGCCGCACAATGCGGCGAACACAAGCAGCGATTTTCTGTATCGGACGTAGAACTGCGCGCGCCGCGGCTCGTTGAGCTCCAGCGACTCCACGTCGGTCAAGGTGTTTATCGTATGCATCGCCAGGACGTACAAGGCGGCAACAATCACGTGCTCGGCGCGTATCGCAAGCGATTGTATCAGCACCGCGAATGTGGCGAGACACGCCGCCCCGAGCGCGAGCTGAAGGTTCAGGTTGCCGGCCAGCCGCGCGATTACGCCGGGTATGGACGGCCTGATGCCGAGTATCTCCTCTATCCTCCCCACCGCCCGGCTGATCATCCAGTTCGGCGTGGATGCGCCCGCAGTAACCGCTATCTGCTTCAGTCCCCTGAGGGCTTCCGGGTCGAGTTCGTCCTCGGTCTCGATATGAAAGGTGGGCGTTCCCGTGGCCTCGCATATTTCTGTCAGCCTTCGGGTATTGGCGCTTGTACGTCCGCCGACGACCACTACCGCATCCGACGAGCGGGCGAGTTCCAGGACCTCGCTCTGGCGGCGGGACGTCGAGTCGCACAGCGTGTCGAAAACCTCGAGGTCCCTCGCCTTCTCCCGCAGGACCCCCACCGTCTGCCTGAACACGTCCCTGTTCTGGGTGGTCTGCGCGACGACGCAGAGCTTCTCGTAATGCGGCAATTCGCGCGCCTGCTCGATGCCTTCCACCGCGACCCCGCGGCCTCGGGCAAAGCCCAGGAGCGCCACTACCTCGGCGTGCCCGCGGTCCCCGACGACCACCACGTCGTAGCCTTGCGCCACATACTTCCCGATGATCTTCTGAACCCGCATCACCCTGGGGCACGTCGCGTCGCACACTACTCCTCCCACGGCATCCAGCACGTCCCGCTGCTCCGGCGAGATGCCGTGCGCCCGTATGACTATTGTTTCTCCAGGCGACAGCTCGTCGTTCTCCACGGGGCAAATTCCTCGCCTTCGGAGCAGCTCTATCACTTGCGGGTTATGAATGAGCGGCCCGAGCGTGAAGACACGAGTCCGCCCATGATGCGCCGCGGTCAGAGCTATGGTAAGCGCCCGTCGCACGCCCATGCAGAAGCCGGCGAACTCTGCAACCCTAACTCGCACTCGCTTCCTCCGTCATTGGAAGATGAATCCCCGCTTCACCCTCAATCTCCCGCGCAAGCTTCCGCACCAACCGCAGCGGAAGCCCCACTATGTTGGAAAAGCTTCCCGAATATCCGGCGACGAACCTGTCCCCTTTCTCCTGAATTGCGTATGCCCCCGCCTTTCCCATCGCTTCCCCCGATTCCACGTAATCGTCTATCTCCGTCTCGTTGAGTTCTCGCATGGTGATGGCCGTCTCTTCGTGTCCCACTTTCTCCATTCGCGGCTCGGTGAGGATCAGGCAGACGCCGGTTATTACCGAGTGCTTGGTGCCGCTCAGCCGGTGAAGCATTTCTCGTGCATGCCGGGGAGACCGCGGCTTTCCCATGATCTCGTCGCCGAGAACGGTGATCGTGTCGGCTCCAACTACCAAGGCGTTCGCTGCGCCCGACGCAACCGCCTCCGCCTTGCGCTTCGCCAGTTCCTCTGCGACGAATGCGGGTTCCGGGCCTGCTGCGACTCTCTCATCCACTTCCGGAACCGCGACGCGAAAATCGCCAAACAGCTTTCCCATCAGGCTCCGTCTCCTGGGGGAAGCGGATGCAAGGATGACCTCCGGGGCCTTCTCAATCATCGAGTCTCACCAGGGCGAGGCGCATTACCTGCTCGGTTGCCTTCTCCAGAAACTCGTCGGCCCTTGTCAGCGCTTCCTCAAGACTTACCGGGCCCGGAACGGAGGGGAAGTAGGCCGACACGCCCTGCTGCAGCACCCTGTCGCAGCCCTCTGCGAGAGACCCGGCTATGGCGATGACCGGAATGCCGAGATCTTTGGCCACGCGAGCCACTCCGTCGATAGTCTTGCCGAACGCCGATTGCCCGTCCAGCCGTCCCTCGCCGGTGATCGTGATGTCGCAGCCCTTCATTTTTTCGCGAAGTGCTGAGGCCTCGATCACGATCTCGACGCCGGGTCGGAGCTCAGCTCCCAGAAAAGCCACCAGTCCCGCGCCGAGTCCTCCCGCGGCTCCCGCTCCCGGAAGCCCATCCACTTCCTTACCCAGGTCCCGTGCGATAATGTGCGCGAAGTGTGTCAGATTGCGTTCCAAAGCTTCTACCATTTCTGGGGTCGCGCCTTTCTGGGGACCGTAAACCCTCGCCGCTCCCTCGGGGCCTGTGAGCGGATTGGTGACGTCGCACGCCACCTCGGCCCTGATTCCTTCCAGTTTGTGGGCGAGGCCGGAGAGGTCGATCCTAACAAGCCTCGCAAGTTCCCCTCCACCGAAGCCGATTTGCCTTTCATTTTCGTCAAGCAGCTTGGCGCCCAGAGCCTGAGCCATTCCCGCGCCGCCGTCAACGGTGGCGCTGCCGCCGATGCCGACTATTAGGTGCCTGACTCCCCGGTCTAAGGCGGAGCCGATCAGTTCCCCCGTGCCGAAGGTCGTGGTGAGCAAGGGATTTCGCCTGGCGGGCGGGACGAGCGGCAGCCCGGATGCCGCCGCCATCTCGATTATCGCCGTCTCGCCGCCTCCCAGTATCCCGTATGTAGCCCGCAACTCTTCTCCCAGGGGCCCTGTGACCGTCTCCTGTACGAGTTCCCCGCCGGTAGCGCCCACAAGGGCTTCGACCGTGCCCTCGCCGCCGTCGGCCATAGGGACGATTACCGTCCGCGCGTCTGGTGCCGCTCTCAGCACCCCGCGCTGTATCGCCGCGGCCGCCTGTGGGGCGGAAAGGGATTCTTTGAACGAATCGGGCGCGATACAGACCTTCATTCACTCACCCTCGATTGCTACGTCTTCGTTCACCGCGTCCGCCTCCATCGGGAAGACGAGGATCTATTCTTACTTTCTCTTGGGGCGTAATGCAACCGTACGCCTCAACTACGTCGAATCCGGCCTCGCACACGAGAGCGCCGGGACGGTCGGGGGATTCCGCCTCCGCGAAAGGTGTCTTATGGAGCCGATCGGGGTTCGCAAGACTTGCCCTCACAGTGGTCACTGAGGGAGGTAGATGCGCCTGATCCGCTTATCCAGCGCACACAGAAGCTCGTATGGAATCGTGCCTGCTTTGCGGGCTGCTTCTTCGACACCTATTCGCTCGGCCTCATCCTTGCCGTAGATCGTGACGATGTCGCCGACCGCGGCCCCCCTGATTTCTCCAACATCGACCATCATCTGGTCCATGCATATCCTGCCCACGATGGGCGCTCTCGTGCCCCGTATCAGTACGTCGCCCTTATTCGAAAGGGACCGAGGGAGCCCATGGCGATATCCCAGCGGGAGGGTGGCCAGGCGAGTGGGTCCGGATGTTGTGTGGGTCCGCCCGTAGCTCACGCCGAAGCCCCCGGGTACGGTCTTCACCATGACGACCATCGTCTTTAAGGTCAACGCCGACTTGAGTTCTACCGGCGGGCGCTCCGGTGACGGCGCGATCCCGTACAGGGCGAGGCCTGGTCGGACGGCCTGCAAGTGGCTTTCAGGGAAGCCGAATATCGCGGCTGAATTCGCAGCATGCGCCAGTGGGATTTCTACGCCGCCCCGATACAACGCATCGAGCACAGCCTTGAATCTGTCGAGCTGCTCGATGGTGAACTTTGCGTCGCAGTCGGCTGACGCGAAGTGAGTGAGAATTCCCTCCACGGCGATCTGCGATCGGGCCTTCGCGGAGCGGACGAAGACCTCGGCCTCTTCAGGGGTGACCCCGATCCTGCCCATTCCGGTGTCGATCTTCGCGTGCACCACGGCGGCTGGGCCGGCCCTGCGCGCAGCCTCAGCAATTTCCTCCAGAATCTCCTCGCAGTAGGCCGTTATTCGGAATCCCGCCCTGATCGCTTCTTCCGTCTCTCTGCTCAACAGCGGCCCGACTATCAGGATAGGAACGTGGATGCCGGAGTCCTTCAGTTCCAGGGCCTCTTCCAACGAGGCCACGCCGAGGAATTCCGTCCCGGCGTGCTCAAGAGCCTTGGCTACGGCTACCGCGCCGTGGCCGTAGGCGTCGGCCTTTACAATGGAGATCACTTTCGCCGGAGAGACGAAATTCCTGACGGCGTGGAAGTTGGACCGAATTGCGTCGAGATCGACCTCGATCCACGTAGGTGGCGGGGAAGTCATTCGCGGACGACCTGGGCCTTGAGCGACGATTTCTTTGGACGGGACCTGCAGAAGGTCGCTTGCCAGATTAAAACGATGACGCCGATGGTTATCAGCGAATCGGCGGCATTGAAAGTCGGCCAGAAGGAAAAGTCGATGAAGTCTCGAACGTGCCCGAGACATACGCGGTCGACGAAATTCCCTAAAGCCCCGCCTCCGATCAGCCCCAGCCCGGTCGCCTGCAGTTTGCTCCTGGTGGTAGCCGCCATAAACGTCACAATCACCATGGCAAGCGCGGAGATCGCGACGAGGATGACGAAGCGCCCGTGCAGCAAGCCGAACGCTGCGCCCTCATGCCTCATCGCGGTCAGGCTCAGAACGCGGGGAATGAGGCCCTTCTGCGCAGAAGGTTCACGGGAGAGAAAGTTGAATGCCTGCCACTTGGTTGCTTGATCGACTGCCAGCCCAAGGCCGACTACTGCGGCGAAGATTGCCATTTCCGCCTTGAGCCACTTCAGCCTGCCTATCGCTCACTCCTCCAGTCCCGCTTCGTGTTTGCGCTGGCAGTCTATGCACAACCTGGCGTAAGGGATCGCACGGAGCCGCGCCTTGTTTATCGTCCCCATGCACATGTCGCACTTACCGAAGGTCTTGTCTTCAATTCGTGCAAGCGACTCTTCGATTTCCTGCAACTCCACCTTCTCGCTCTCCAGCAGCCCCAGCGAAAAGTCGTGCTCGTAAGTGTCCGAGGCAAGATCCGTTATGTGTTCCGGGTAGGAGGACATCTCCCCTCCCGACTCCAGACGCGATTTTCCCAGCGTCTCGTTTTCGATCTTGGTTACGTTGTTGAGCAGCTCCAAGCGCCTTTCCAGAAGTAGCTTCTTGAATCTCTGCAGGTCTCTTGAGTTCATCTGTGGCACCCCGTTCCTCACAACAGCGGGCTCAATCTTCGAATCCTAATTCTTTCCCTCTCGCATGTCAAGATTCGCATTCTCGGGACGCCGCTCTTGACTTCCCGGCTCACGGCGATAGACTCTCGGCATTCCGGTTCTTGCGGTTACCCGGGCGCAGGGCTATACTTTGGCGAAGGCAAAACTGTTCCCAAATCTCATCCTGCGGGGGCGGTCCACACACATGAAAGGGCATTTGGCCGGCAAAGGGAGGAGGTAAAAATGCCCCTTAGGATAGTCGGTGAGGCGATAACGTTCGACGATGTGCTCCTTCTCGTCGCCAAGTCGGACATTGTTCCGCGCGAGGCGAACACGAGCAGCCGTTTCTCACGGTCCATAGCGGTCAATATCCCCATCTGCTCTGCCGCGATGGACAGCGTTACGGAATCCGGGCTCGCCATCGCCCTGGCACAGGAGGGCGGCATCGGGGTAATTCACAGGAATCTATCTGCCGCAGACCAGGCCAGAGAAGTGACCAAAGTCAAAAGATCGGCCAGCGGCGTCATCACCGACCCTGTCACGCTCACCCCCGACGAGACGATAGCCACTGCGAGGACCTTGATGGACGAGAACCGCATCTCCGGCGTTCCCATCGTCGAAAAAGGCAGGAAGGTCGTCGGGATTCTCACCATCAGGGACCTTCGATTCCACAAACGGATGGACGAGAAGATTGGCAACGTCATGACGCGTCGGCTCGTGACCGCGCCTGCCGCGACATCCCTGGACGAGGCCAAGGAGATCCTCCAGCAGAACAAGGTAGAGAAACTTCTTCTCGTCGACGAAGACATGACGCTCAGGGGGCTCATCACCATCAAGGACATCAACAAGACGCTCCAGTTTCCCGATGCCTGCAAGGACGAGAACGGGAGGCTGCGAGTGGCGGCGGCTGTCGGCGTGTTCGACGATGAGCGAGTGGCCGCCCTCGTGGAAGCGGGCGTAGATGCGATTGTCGTCGACACCGCTCACGGCCACTCCAAGCGCGTGCTGGAGACCGTCGAGGGGGTCAAAGCCCGTTACGACATCGACGTGGTGGCGGGAAATGTGGTCACCAAAGAGGGGACCGAGGATCTGATAAAGGCGGGGGTCGACGCGGTGAAGGTCGGCGTGGGGCCGGGATCGATCTGCACCACCAGGGTCATCGCAGGCGTGGGCGTCCCCCAGATAAGCGCGATCAACTGGTGCGCCGAAGTTGCCGACCAACACGGCAGGCCGATAATCGCCGACGGCGGGATCAGGCATTCGGGTGACATCGCCAAGGCAATCGCCGCCGGCGCTCACTGCGTGATGATCGGGGCACTTTTCGCCGGCGTCGACGAGAGTCCGGGCGAGATAGTCATATACCGGGGGCGGAGCTTCAAAGCATACCGCGCAATGGGCTCTCTTGGCGCAATGACCGAAGGGCAAAGTCGCGATAGATACGCCCAGGAGGAGGTTTCCAGGGCGGACAAGCTGGTCCCCGAGGGCGTCGAAGGGCGCGTTGCATACAAGGGGCCGCTTGCCGACTACCTCTATCAGCTTGTCGGGGGATTGCGCTCCGGCATGGGCTACTGCGGGCTGGCGACGGTAGAGGAGCTTCGCACCAAAGCTCAGTTCATCAGGGTTTCCCAGGCATCCCTCAAGGAGAGCCATCCGCACGACATCTTCATCACCAAGGAGGCTCCCAACTACCGAGCCGAGTCATGACACGCGTTGAGAGGACCGAGCACGAGCTGGTGGCAGTCATGGACTTGGGCTCGCAGTATGCGCAGCTCATCGCCCGGCGCATACGTGAAAACCACGTCTACTGCGATTTCATCTCGCACACTATTTCGGTGGAGGAGCTTGAATCTCTTTCGCCGAAAGGCGTTGTAATGTCGGGCGGACCGGCCAACGTCTACGCTCCCGACGCTCCCCGGTGCGACCCGCGAATATTCCGCCTCGGGATTCCCATCCTCGGCATCTGCTACGGAATGCAACTGGGCTGCTTCATGCTCGGCGGGCAGGTTCAGCCCGGAAAGACCAGGGAGTACGGGAGAACCACGTGCACGCTCGATACCGGCTCCGACCTCTTTCATGGGCTGCCGGAGGTCACAACGGTTTGGATGAGCCATGGGGACGTCGTTGAGGAGGTCTCGGAAGAATTCCAGTCCATCGCCCAGACCGAAGGCTGCCGCTACGCCGCCGTCAGGCACCGCCAACAGCCCTTCTACGGGGTCCAGTTCCACCCTGAGGTGTTCCACACCCCGAGGGGACGCGACATATTTCATAACTTCCTCTTCAACATCTGCGGCTGCCGTGGAGACTGGCAGGTGGCCTCATTCATTCAGGAGGCCGTCGAGAGGATCAGAGAGAAGGTCGGCAACCGGGGAGTGATATGCGGACTTTCGGGCGGTGTTGATTCCTCGGTCACCGCGGCCCTCGTGCACCGCGCCATCGGAGATCAATTGACCTGCATCTTCGTGGACCACGGTCTGCTGAGGCTGGGCGAGCGGGAGCAGGTCGAGAGCACATTTCGCGAGCATTTCGCCATGAAGCTCGTGGTCGTTGATGCATCCCGGCGGTTTCTGTCGAAACTCGCCGGAGTTGTGGACCCGGAGGAGAAGCGCCGGATCATAGGCCACGAATTCATCGACGTCTTCAAAGAAGAGGCTGCGAAGCTCGAAGGGGTGGAATTTCTGGCGCAGGGAACTCTCTTTCCCGACGTCATAGAAAGCGTGTCTCCCCGGGGCGGCCCTTCCGTGACCATAAAGTCGCACCACAACGTAGGCGGCCTACCGGAGGAGCTGGGATTTGAGCTCGTCGAGCCCCTGCGCGAGCTTTTCAAGGACGAAGTGCGTGCCATCGGCGAGGAGCTTGGCCTCCCCGCGGAGATAGTCTGGCGACAGCCTTTCCCGGGGCCGGGCCTGGCAATCCGCATCATCGGGGACATAACGCCCGAACGCATTCGCATAGTCCGGCATGCAGATGCCATCGTGCTCGAGGAGGTTAGGATCGCCGGCCTCGAACGGAAGCTCTGGCTCTGGGGCGCGATCCTGCTTCCCGTCTCCAGCACCGGCGTCATGGGTGACGAGAGAACGTACGAAAATGTCGTCGCCATAAGGGCCGTCGAAAGCACCGACGCGATGACCGCCGACTGGGCCCGGCTCGAGCACGACCTGCTGGGACGAATGGCGAACAGGATCGTCAACGAAGTGCGCGGCGTGAACAGGGTCGTTTACGACATAAGCACCAAACCCCCCAGCACCATCGAGTGGGAATGACCGCCGAGGCAAGTCCTTCTCCTATTGCCTCTGCCCACAGAGTTCGATAGAATGGCTTATTCGTCGCAGTTTGCCTTTCTTCAGCAATCCTGGCGCAGGGAAGAGGTCTCACCTTAGGAGCAGAGAATGAAGTACAGAAGACTGGGAAGAACTGAACTCATGGTTTCGGAAGTGGGCTTCGGCGCCTGGGCCATAGGCGGGCACGGGTGGGGACCCACAGACGATAGTGAGTCGCTTGCGGCTCTCAAACGAGCTTTCGAGCTGGGAGTCAACTTCATAGACACCGCCGATGTCTACGGAGCGGGGCACAGCGAACAAGTCATCGGGGAGGCGATCAAGGGGAAGCGTGAGAAGTTCATAGTGGCCACCAAGTTCGGCAATGATTTCTACGGCAGGCTCGAGGGCAAATACGATCTCCGGGCGGACTTCTCCGCCGGGTACACGCTATCCGCGGTGGAAAAGAGCCTGAGTCGCTTGAAGACCGACTACATCGATCTGATCCAGCTTCACGCGACGCGGGTCCCGGGCGCTGAGCAGGTGGAGGCTTTCGATGCCTTGGAGAAGATGAAGGAGCAGGGGAAGGTTCGCTTCATCGGGGTCTCCGTGAAATCGGTCCAGGACGCTCTCGACTGCATCAACGGCGGCCGCGCGGACACGGTTCAATTGGTCTATAACATGCTTCAGCAGGACATGGCGAAAGAGGCGCTTCCCTTGGCCCAGGAGAAAGACGTCGGCGTAATCGCCCGCGAGCCCCTCCGCTCGGGACTTCTCGCCGCCAAGTGGAATGCCGACTGGGAATTCCACCCTCACGACTTCCGTAGATACAGGTTCAGGGGGGAGAGGTTCGAAAAGGCGCTGGGGATCGTCGAGGAGCTCAAGTTTCTGCTGGGCACGGGGTCCAACACCATGGCTCAAGCGGCCATCAGGTTTGTTCTGAGCCATCCCGCCGTGAGCGTCGTAATTCCCGGCGGCAGAAGGCCCAGCCAGGTGGAGGACAACGTGTCGGCCTCCGACGCGGGTCCGCTTTCAGAAGACGAACTCCGACGAATCAGCCGAATCGTCCCTCAAGACCTGCCCGAAGACGCGGACTAGCGTCGCTGCAACCTCGCCCAGGTCGCTTCGGTGTGCACGTGTCCGAACGCAACGAGCTAGCGCTCGCTCCATGCCGACAGGTTGAGCACGACCTTCACCATCGACTTGTCGCCGGAGGCGAGCTTCGCGAACACCCCCGGTCCTTCCTCGATGCCGAACTCGTGAGTGATGATCACGTCGGGGTGCAGCGCTCCCTGCTCCATCAGTTTCAGCGCCCGCGGCATCTCCCCCAGGGAAGTGCGCGAAGTGACCACCGTGCCTTCCTTGAGCACGAGCTCTCTCCACGGAAATTCGTGGCTCTTTTTCCCTTGGCCCATGGCGAGGATCCTTCCCGCCGGCCTCAGCATCTGCGCCGCTTGATGCACGGGCGGCGGCTGCTCTGGTATGACTTCGGGGTCGCCGACCGCTTCGATGACCAGATCCGCCCCAAGCCCGCCCGTGAGCTGTTTGACCTCGCTCACCACGCTGGCTTCCCTTGCATTGAGTGTGTGCGTAGCACCCAACTTGGTTGCGAGGCTAAGCCTGTTCGGGGCCACGTCTATCGCGACGAGCAGCAGAGGGCTGGTCCCCGCGATAAGGTCGATCAATGATAGGCCCAGCCTCCCGGCGCCCAGGACGACCACGCTCTCGGCCGCTTGCAGTTGCGCCCTGCCCAGCGCGTGGAGGGCCACAGTATACAGCTCCAGCATCGGAGCCTGG
>CAZBND010000003.1:86524-154606 GCA_964493415.1 uncultured Planctomycetota bacterium
CGCCCTGCCCAGCGCGTGGAGGGCCACAGTATACAGCTCCAGCATCGGAGCCTGGCGTGGAGGGACGTTGCCGGGCATGGGATAGACCCGCTCCGCCGGCAGGCTGACCAGCTCCGCCATGGCTCCGTCGGTATCCAGCCCGAAGGTCTTCACGCGGAGACATTGGTTCAACTTGCCGGCCTGGCAGAGAGCGCAGCGGCCGCACGGAAGCACCGGATCGAACGCTGCCGGCGTTCCCGGGGTCAGCTTGGCGGATACTTCGGCCGCAGCCTCGACTATCTCGCCCGCGAACTCATGTCCCAGTACGGCGGGGTAGGGGATTCGCTGCTCGAACTCCCCCATGTAAACGTGCACGTCGGTGCCGCACACACCTACGTGCGTGGGCGCTAGGAGGACTTCCCCCGCTGAGCGTTCCGGCTCGGGAGCTTCCGTGATCTTGAACTCACCGCGAGCCACCAGCGCAAGTGCTCGCAAAGGCTACCTCCCCCCTCCGGCCGAGGAATGCTGTCTTCGGAATCCTTCCGTTCTATCCCTGGGTCGTCCCCATTCCGGGACCTCGGAGGGGACCAGCAGCGTTACGACGTTGTTGCTCTCGGTGATCTCAATCAGTTCGTCATCCGGATCAAGCACAACGGATATGAGGTGCCTTTCGTCCACAGGCCGCCACTCAAAGCCGAGGGTCGCCGTCCTCGGGACCAGATCCACGGGGGCTTTCAGCGCAGCAAGTACACGATCCGCAATTACGTTCCCTGCCGCCGGAGGGCCGTCATAGATCTGCACGCGGAGGTCCCGGACTTCTTCGTTGCCAAGATTGTGAATGTCCAGCGTCAACACTCCGTTCTCGTAGCCCACGTCCGAAGGAGAGACACCTACGTCCACCTTGGGCCGCGGGGCGGGCGGCTTTGCGGTCTGCTCGACGGTAATCACCTGGACCTGTCCCACGGGCAGCTCCAGGTAGCGGGCGTCGCCGCGATGCTCGAGCGTGAAAGATTCCTGTATTCCGATCGAGTCAGGGACGTCGTCGCCTTCCGCGTCGGGGCCTTGTGTAAGCAGGTACTCTACGCCGGGAGACAGTCGCCACAGCCGCATTCCTACAACCCTATCATCGGGCCCGAAATTGTAGGCGAGCAGCTTCAGCTTCTCCCGCGTCGACTCTTGCACCAGTATTGCCACGTGCCGTCCCAAGTTCTCCCATTGCACGGCGAAGTTGGGCATTCCCATACCTCCCCAGCCCGCAATCCCCCCGGTGAACGGGCCGAAAAGGCAAGTTTCCACCGACCCCCCGAGTCCCACGCGATCGGTCATTACGCACTCCGTCGTCGTCATCTCGATCCCGCGCTGGTCGATGAGATAACCGATGGTGTCGGCCCCATAGGTTATGTAATCCTTGTCTCCGGTGACCAGGTAACGGACGTACGGCGCTTCGCCGAAATGCAATAGCCGCCCGAGAAACGTCGTCCTCGTCGCCGCGATTCCTTCACCTCGCAGAAACTTATCGTACTTGTCCGTCCCCGTATACAGTCGCGTCTTCATCAGAACCGACCCGAAGTCCCCTCCAGTCGCCAGGCTCCTGCCCACCCACTCCGGTGAGCCCGGTTCGGGCTCCTTTCCCGGTTTCGCGCCGTACGCTGACGCCAACTCGTAAGCAGCGTCTATCGGTTCGGTATACCGTGGGTCGTTTTTCACTCGGTAAACAGCCTGGAGCATGTTGTAGGCCAGGTTCTGCCTGATGAAGCATTGGGTGTAATCGGGTGGGCGGTTGTAGGGCGCGTCAAACCAAACCTTGGCGTCGGGGTATCCCGGTTCGCCCGTCTCGAAGGCTATCCCGACCGGCAGGAAACCCGCGGGCTTTCCCTTTTCCGACAGCCTTGCGGCCTCCACCCACGCGTCGGCCCACTCGGTGAAAGTCCTCACCGCTTCCGGGTTATCGCTGTACCACATCAACCCCAGCCCCACCTGGCCGAGGCGGTGCGCGTAAACCGAGTCCACCGCCTCGCGGGGGTCCGGCTCTATCCAGTTCGGCCCTATGTTCACCGAGCGGAACAGACGCCACCCTCTCTCGTTCTTCTTCGTGAAGAAGTCACGGATCGACTTGACCGTCGCCATCGACCTCTCTATGTATGCCGGGTTGCCGTAGTCCAGGTACACCATGTGCGGAAGCGTGTCGGCCACCATTTCGGTTATGTGCTCCACGTCGGCGCGCCCGTCCTCTATTCCCCACTGCCGGTCCATGCTCGAAGAGTTCCATGCCCCTTCGGCCAGCTTCTTCACGCCGAGTCGGACTATGTCGCTGTGGCCGATCGTTGCCAGCTTGGACCAGCCCCTCAGCAATTCAACATCGTCCGACCACCCGTATGCGTTCATCGAGCCGTCCGCCCTCTGGCGGTTCAGCATCCACCATTCCGCGACGTCGGTCACCCAGCCCAGCCCGTTCCGTAGAGCGCAAGCCCACTCCGGCGCCCCCTCGTAGCCCCAGTCGTATCTGCGGGGAGGATGCTGCGAGAGCTGCTCCTGGAACAGCCGGTCGGCCTCCTCCTGCGTGGACAGCGTCTTCAGCCGCGCGTAGACGTCTCGGTCCGCGATCGAATCAACTCCTCTTAGGTATATCTTGACGTACTTGTTGTCGGGGAACCTTTCTTTCAATTCGAACCATATCTTGTAGCCGCGGTACGAGGCTGCCGGGCTGGATCCCATCGGGTCCGAGCCGCAATTCATCCGCGCGATGTACATTAAGCTCTTAAGGTACAGAGGGTCTTCGGGTGGTATCTGCCTTAGCATGGATTCAGCCGCCCAGAGGCCTTCGGGCTTGCGCATCATCAGCCCCAGCGCCTCGAAGTCCTGGTCGCGAAGCCGGATCGCAGTCTCCATCAGGTAAGCGCTCGTCGCCAGGTACAGCGCCGCCGGGTCTTTCGGAGAGTGGCGTAGATACTCGGCAAGCACGGCACGCGCTGTTTGGGTCAAGGCAAGCTCGTTCTCCGTTTCCGGCCTTCCTGCTAGGGCCAGCAGCAGCTCCGCCAGCGCCAGTCGATCCGCGGCCGACAGCGCAAAGGCGGCTTGCCCTCTCTCCGCCGGTGCCGACAGTTTGGCTGCGATGGAAGTCGCCTGCGCCCCGGCGGCGTCCCACTTCCCGCGGTTGTAATCTTGCACCGCCGCGGAGATGCCGCGCTCCAATCTCACCTCCTCGCTCAGTCCCCCTTCATCCAGTTTCAACGAGAACGGAGCGCAGGGATAGATGGACAGGCCAAGGACGGCGTTCTTGGTAAAAGGCTCGGTCTCCGGCACATGCGACGCGTCAATTGGGAAGTTGCCTCGGCCCCCTCCGGGAGCGGCATTCCTAATCCCTCCGTAATCGCCGAGCACATTGTCGCTCGGCTTTCGGCCGGTTGCCTCGCGGAAGCGAAGCGTCACACTGCCGTCCTTCACTTCGGTCACGAATCTGACGCGGTACACCCCGCCGACATCTGACGCCGCAGTCCCTCGCTCGCTATAGGTGAACGCATCCGCCCGCTCGGTTATCGCCTCTCCGTTGCACGTCAACCCCAGTTTGTATCGGGCTGACGAGAGATCGCCGACGTACGCGAACACCCAATATCTGCCGTTGGGAAGGTCGGCCCGGAATACCATGTCCTGGTCGTCATGTACTCCGTCGATCAGGCGGTCGTCGGCGGGCTCGGTAGACGAAGCCCTCGGGTAGATCGTGCCGAACCGTCTGTACGCCGCGTCCTTTGCGTTGAAAGATGCTGAAACGGGTTCATGCCAACCGTACCCTCTCTCCGGCGTGTATATACTCGACTCCGTTATGGCCACGCATCCCTCCATCACCGGAGACGCCTCGGGCCCCATGTCGAATTCAAAGGGGGGTTCTGATGCAAGCGATGCTGCTGCAAAGCCGGCGAGGAGTAACAATGCGCCCATGCCGTGTCTCAAGGTCCTGCCTCCTGAAGGCGGCCTCAGCTTCCGCTTGCCGTTCCGACAAGCTGCTGAAGCGAATCCATCCCGTGCTCGTCCAGGTAATCCGCGATTCCCGAAGCAATGCGCGAGCAGACGTTGGGGTCGATGAGGAAACTCGTTCCCACAGCGACAGCCGAAGCGCCCGCCATTACGAACTCCAGCGCGTCCTCAGCCGAGCTGATTCCCCCCATCCCGATAATCTTCGTGCCGGGCGTGGCCGAGAAGACCTCGTGGACTCTTTCGACCGCTATCGCCTTGAGCGCCGGGCCCGATAGACCTCCGGTCGCGTTCCCCAGGACCGGCTTCCGCGAGCGGACGTCTATTGCCATGGCCTTCGCCGTGTTTACCAGCGACAGGGCGTCCGCGCCGCTGTCCAACGCCGCCTTCGCCAGCTCGATAATCGGCTGCACGTCGGGGGACAGCTTGACAATCAGCGGGAGCTCCGTCGCCTTCCGCACCGCGCTGACAAGTTCGGCAAGGCCCTCCTTCTTCTGCCCGAATTCCGCCGAGCCTTCTTCTACGTTCGGGCACGAGACGTTCAGCTCGATCGCGGACACCTTCTCCGCCGAGCTCAGCCTGGCGGTCACCTCCACGTATTCCGCCACCGTGAATCCCGCGACATTGGCTATGACGGCGGCAGGGAGGGCTGTCAGCTTGGGCAATATCTGCGAGACTACTTTGTCCACGCCCGGATTCTCCAGGCCGATGGAGTTGATCACTCCGCCGGGCACCTCGGCTATCCTGGGAGGCGGATTGCCCTTTCGGGGATTCAGCGTGGTCCCCTTCAGAACGACCGCTCCGACCGCGTCCCAGTCGAAGCCGGAGAGCTCCAACAGCTCCGACCCATAGCCGCAAGTTCCCGATGCGATCATCACGGGAGAGGAGAGGTCCACCGCGCCTATCCGTACGTCTAGCCGTCTCTTGCCCATCCATCCTCCCAGAGTATGTCCTCTGCGTCGAAAGCCGGGCCGTCGATGCAGACGCGTGCCGGCCCACTCTTGGTCGGAATGCTGCACGACATGCAGGCCCCAAAGCCGCATCCCATCATCTCTTCCATCAGCACCTGGCAGGGGGTCTTGGAGATGCTGCATAATCTTGCCGTTTCCCTCAGCATCGCCGTCGGGCCGCAAGCGATGACCTCGCAGCCTTCTCCCCGGCCGGCCAGGAACTCTCTCAGCAAGTCCGTTGCGAGCCCGGTCGGTATGTCGTCGTCCGCCTCGGTGACGACTCTCACGTCGACCCCGAGTTCTCTGAACTCGTCGAGCGTCGGTGCGCCGTTGCTTTCCGCGGGCGACATGTGAGCCGGTATGTGGTCTTTAGCAGATGCGCCGACCAGGAGAACGGTTTGTCTGTCGAGGCGAGAAAGCTCTTCCGCGGCGGCGAGCATGGGGGCCAGCCCCATTCCGCCCGCGAGAAGGGCCACCGGCACGTCCTGATGACGCGCCAGGTTTACCGGCCTGCCCAACGGACCAAGCGCGTTCACCTTGTCGCCCGCCTTGAGCGACGCCAGCGCCTCCGTCCCCGGTCCCACGACGGCAAAGACCACGCTGAAACTCCCGTCAGGTTCACCCGCCTCGTCCCTGTGCAAGCGGTGAAGACTGAAAGGCCGCCGGAGAAACGGTCGTCTGCTGGAATAATCCGGAGCGAGCGTTCTTCGCACTTCATCCCACTCATCGAAAGTGCGCTTCCCCCGCCTTTCTTCACCGATAAGGATATTCACAAACTGCCCTGCGGAGATGGCCGCTGCGATTTCGGGCGCGTCGAGCCGCAGCCGGCAAAATCTCCCGAGAAAAGGAGTGTTCGAGAGCACCTGCGCTTCCAGGCGGTGTATCGCTCCCGCGCCTGACGCCGCCCCCTTCTTCTTCGTGAGGATTACACAGTTGCCGCGGGGAGTGTAGTCCACGCTGTCCATGAACTCCCGCATCAGCAGCATCCCCCGTCCGCAAGGCGTGAGTAAGTTCTCCTCGTCCGTGGGGTCGGGAATGCTGCACGGGTCGAACCCCTCGCCCTCGTCCTCCACGCACATCTTTACCTGCTGCGGGGTGAACTCGCAGTCGAGTATCACATGCTTCGTCGGGTCAAGCTTGTTGCCGTGGATCACCGCGTTGGTAATTGCCTCTTCCGCCGCCAACCGGACGGCAAAAACCTCCTCGGAACTGTAACCGAGTTGCTCGACCCGGTTCGCTATCTCGTCAACGGTCTTCGCGACCTCGCTCATTCTGCTCGGGAGGTACTTCCGTTCCATCGGCTGCCCCTTCGGATTCTCGCGCTATTCTAATCCTCTCCTGCTCTGCGGGCAAGGTGATCGGCCTCCTGCAATTGTGTTGTCACGATCAGGCGCGTACAATGGAGCGAGAGAGGAGGGCAAATTGGACCCTGGACTCGGGCGCTTGCAGGGCATCTTGAAATCTATGGGGAGCGTCGCCATAGCGTTCTCCGGCGGCGTGGACAGTACTTTCTTGTCCAAGGTCGCCGCCGACACGCTTGGCTCCAAGGCTCTCGCGGTAACTGCCCGGTCCGAGACCTATACGGAAGAAGAGTTCGACATGGCTTGCCGGATCGCGCGCGAGATAGGGATAAGGCACAAGGTCATCGAAACCGAAGAGCTCGGGATCGGCGGTTTCGCCGACAACCCCCCTCGCAGATGCTATTACTGCAAGCACGAGTTGTTCTCCAAGCTGCTCGAGACGGCCCGCGAGGAGGGGCTTGCTTTCGTGGCGGACGGCACGAACGCCGACGACACCGGCGACTTCCGCCCTGGGATGGACGCGGCAAAAGAGCTGGGGATTCGCTCCCCTCTCGCCGAAGCCGGCCTCACCAAGCCCGTTATCAGAAAGCTCAGCGAGGAACTGGGCCTTCCCACGTGGGACAAGCCGCCCGTAGCTTGCCTCGCGTCCAGATTCCCCTACGGGCACAAGATCACCAGGGAGAGCCTCCTGATGGTAGCTGAGGCCGAGAGGTTTCTGCGAAGCCTGGGATTCTCGACCGTCAGGGTAAGGCACTATGGCCCTGCGGCGAGAATTGAGGTCGATCCCGCAGAGCTGCCGAGATTGGCGTCGACAGAAATCCGCGGGCACGTCGTAGAGAAGCTCAAGTCCGTCGGCTACACCTACGTGACCCTGGACCTCGAGGGTTACAGAAGCGGAAGCATGAACGAGGTGCTCTCTGCCGATCAGAAGAGCGTTGGCTGACGTATGCCGGCGGTCGGCTTAGCCCTTCAGCACAAGCAAGTTGTCCCTATGGACCGCCTCGTCGTACGGGCAGTAGCCGAGCACTCGCGGGATATCTGAGCACTGGAGCCCCTTTATCCTGAGCAGGTCGGCGGAGGAATAGTTCGAAAGGCCGCGCGCGAACTCCCTGCCGCTTGCCGTGCAGATCGATACCAGCTCGCCTGCTTCGAAGTCGCCGGTTACGCCTACGACCCCGGCAGGCAGCAGGCTCTTCCCGCGCTCAACCAGGGCATCTGTGGCACCGTCGTCGACGGTGACCTTTCCCCTCAAGATCGCCGCCCTCCCCAGCCAGCGTTTCCACCCGCGGATCGGCTCCTCCTTCGCGGGGAAGAACGTCCCGAGCTCTTCACCCTTGAGCAGCCTCGGGACTATGTCGGGCTCGTTTCCGTTGGCTATTATCACGCTTTGGCCGCCCTCCATGGCGATCTCCGCCGCCCTGAGCTTGCTCTCCATTCCGCCCACGGTCATGCTGCTCTTTTTCTTCTCCCACACGCACTTGTACGTTTCCGGCGTTATCTTAACGATCGTTTTGACCACCTCTTGAGCCTCTCCCGCATCCTTCCGAACCAGCCCCTCCACGTCGGTCAGCAGGATCAGCAATTGCGCCTCGACCAGGCCTCCTACCAGCGCGGAAAGCGTATCGTTCTCCCCGAAGGTTATCTCTTCAGTCGATACCGTATCGTTCTCATTTATTATGGGCACAGCTCCCATTCTGAGCAGCGAGAGGATGGTGTTCCGCGCGTTCAGGTAACGATGCCGTTCACTGAAATCCTCTCTCGTCAGGAGCAATTGGGCTGAGTTAAGCCCGTGTTCGGCCAGATGGTGTGAATACAGCCCCATCAGATGGCCCTGTCCTGCCGCCGCGGCAGCCTGAAGCTCCGGCAGCCTGGACGGCCTTTTCTTCAGGCCCAGCTTCTCCACGCCCGCAGCGATGGCCCCCGAGGTAACCAGGACGGCTTCCCTCCCATCCTCCCGGACCTTCGCGAGCTGGCGACACAGCGCCCCAACCGCGCGAGAGCTTATCCTGCCCCCCTCGTCCGAGAGCACGCTCGTCCCGACCTTCACCACCAGCAGCCGGGTCTTCTCGATGTAAGGCAAGCGCGTGTTGCTGTTCATAGCCCCTCCGAGTGCCGTCTCAAATGTTAGCGGCTTGCCGCGACAGAAGTCAAGCCATCTCGCTTTTGACAAACCACGGGGGGCAGACTAGAATAGTCCCTTCCGTGAGCTTGCTCCTGTCGATATCAGCCATTCCCGTGGAGGAGCCGTCTTGGGCGCAACCCTGGCCGAGAAAGTCATCTCGGCTCACTGTGGGAAAACCGTGGTTCCCGGCGAGCTCGTCGTGGTCGCGGTGGACTTCTGCTACTTCCAGGACGGCACCGGCCCCCTAGCCGTCAGGCAATTCAGGAAGCTGGGGGCACGGGGTCTGAAGGCCCCCGATCGCACCGCCTTCTTCCTGGACCATTCCGGCCCGTGTCCCAACAAGGAGCTTGCCAACGATCACGTCCTCTTGCGTGAATTCGCGAAGGAGATGGGCGCGCATTTATTTGACGTCGGTGCCGGCGTTTCCCACCAGGTCGTGGCGGAGCGTTTCCTCAAGCCCGGGTGGCTGGTGATTGCAGCCGATTCCCACACGTGCACCGGCGGCGCGCTGGCCGCGTTCGCTACGGGCATGGGCTCGACCGACGTCGCCGTGGCCGCCGCTACCGGCCAAACCTGGCTCCGCGTGCCTGAGTCTCTCAAAGTCGGCCTCTCCGGGAAGCTTGGCGAACGCGTTCTCGCCAAGGACGTGATCCTCACTCTCATCGGCCGCCTCGGCGCGGATGGGGCGAACTACCAGGCTCTTGAATTCTCAGGTGAGGGTATCGTCGCGTTGGACGTGGCGGACCGGCTGACAGTCTCCAACATGGCGCATGAATGCGGGGCGAAGGCCGGCCTCTTTCCAGCGGACGAAGTGACCGGACGTTACCTCTCTGCGCAGGGCAGGGCAGGGGACTTCGTCGCAATGGAAGCCGATAGGGACGCTTCTTACGCAGGTGAGATGAAGCTGGAGTTGGACAAGATCGTGCCCGTGGTCGCCGCGCCGCACGCCGTGGACAACGTCATGCCGGCTTCCGACTGCGGCGAGGTCAAGGTCGATCAAGTTTACCTCGGCAGTTGCACCAACGCTCGGCTGGAAGACTTCGAGGCCGCAGCCGCCATCCTTCGGGGGAGGAAGCTCGCGCCCGGAGTCAGGCTGCTGGTCCAACCCGCAAGCCCCGCCGTGTACCGCCGGTTGGCGGAACAGGGCTTGGCGGAGCTCTTTGTTGGATTGGGTGGCGCAATGCTTCCGCCCGGCTGCGGGCCCTGTTGCGGTGTCCACATGGGCATTCTCGGAAACGACGAGGTGTGCATCTCGACAAGCAATCGGAACTTCCTCGGTAGAATGGGCAATCCCGAGGCGAGCGTGTACCTCGCCTCTCCCGCAACGGCGGCAGCCAGCGCCGTAACGGGGATGATAACAGACCCCAGGAGTCTCGACTGATGGAGCCGATGAGAGGCAGAGCATGGAAGTTCGGCGACGGCATCAGCACTGACCACATAGCGCCGGGCCGGTATTTTCACTTGCGGTCGAACTTGCCGGAACTGGCCAAGCACGTGCTTGAAGATGCCCGGGGCGATTTCGCCTCCGGGGTCAAACAGGGAGACTTCGTGGTCGGAGGGAGCAACTTCGGCCAGGGATCGAGCCGGGAGCACGCCCCGACCATAATCAAAATGGCGGGGGCCGCCGCGGTGCTGGCCAAGTCCTTCGCCAGGATTTTCTTCCGCAACGCCGTCAACGTCGGCCTGCCTGCCATAATCTGCGATACGGACCTGATCGATGAGGGGGATCAGCTCGAGGTCAGCTTAGAGGAGGGGGTCGTTCGCAACCTGACGAAGGGGACCGAGCTTCGGTTCGCTCCGCTTCCTCCCGTTATGATGGCGGTGCTCTCAGAGGGGGGGCTCGTCGACTACATAGTTAAACACGGTGGGTTCAAGGTGTAGGAGGGGAAGTTGCCGGTGCAGAAAGTAGCCGTAATCGGCGCAGGGCAGGTGGGAGCCACGACCGCACAGCGCATCCTTGAGCGCAATCTCGCCGACGTCGCGCTGATCGACGTTATCGAAGGCCTTGCGGAAGGTAAAGCCCTCGACATGATGCAGTCGGCTCCTATTCTGGGGATCGACCGGAGTGTCGTGGGCGGAACGGATATATCCCTTTTGGAAGGAAGCGACGTCGTAGTCGTGACTGCCGGAAAAGCCCGGAAGCCGGGCATGACCCGCGAGGACCTGCTGGGCGCCAACGCCGAGATTGTGCGGGGGACATCCGAAGCCGTCGCGCAGCATGCGCCGGGCTCCAAGGTCATAGTCGTCACCAATCCGCTGGACGCCATGACGTACCTCGCTCTCAAGAAGACGCACTTCAGCCCCGAGCGCGTAATGGGCATGGCGGGGGTGCTGGACTCGGCGCGATTTGCATTCTTCGTGGCCGAGGAGCTGGGGGTTCCGCCTTCCCAAGTGGAAGTGCTCGTGTTGGGCGGTCATGGAGACCTTATGGTGCCGCTTTCGCGCTTGGCTAGCGTGGGCGGAATGCCGATTTCCGAGCTGCTTCCCCCTGAACGGATCGAGGCCATCGTCGAAAGGACGAAATCAGGGGGGGCGGAAGTCGTTGCCCTTCTCAAGTCGGGCAGCGCCTTCTATGCTCCTTCGGCGGCAACCGTGAAGATGGTCGACAGCATCATCAACGACACCGGTGACGTGGTGGTGGCCTCGGTCTTCCTCGGCGGCGAATACGACCTCGAGGACGTTACGCTGGGTATACCGGTCAGGCTGGGACGGTCGGGAATAAAGGAGAGGCTCGAACTAACGCTCACTCCCGACGAGAAGAAGGCCCTGACGAACTCCGCGCATAAGGTTAGAGAGAGCATCTACTGGCTCGAATCCAAGGGCTTCCTGGGAGGTTAGATGAGAGCCGTTCGCGCCGGAGAGATCGTCGTAGCAGTGGCTGATCTCTGCCGGAGGGCCAACTTCGAGCTACGCGACGATATGAGGACTGCGCTCGAACAGGCCACCCGGACGGAGAGCTACCCGCCCGCCCGTGAAGTTCTCGAGCTCATACTCAAGAACGCCGCCGTCGCCTCGCAGAACGCAATCCCCATGTGTCAGGACACTGGCGTGGCGGTGATTCTGGTTCAAAGGGGCGGGGATGTTCGAGTTGAAGGTGGAACGCTCTGTGAAGCGATTGCCGAAGGCACGCGGAAGGGCTACGGCGAAGCTTGCCTTCGGAAATCCGTCGTGGCTCATCCCCTCACCCGCGTGAACACGGGAGACAACACGCCTCCCATATGTGTTGTCGAGGAGGTCCCGGGCGACGGGCTCAAGATACTTTTCATGGCGAAGGGCGGGGGATGCGAGAACGCCGGCGCCTTGCGCATGCTGAATCCCGCCGACGGCGAGGACGGCGTGGTACGGTTCGTGGTCGATACAGTGGAGAAGGCCGGCGCGGCCGCGTGCCCTCCCTTCGTAATCGGTGTAGGCCTGGGTGGGACCATGGACAAGGCCGCGCAGCTTGCGAAGAGAGCATTGTTCCGCACCGTGGGCTCATCCGCGGCTTCCGACGTCGACCGCGCCCTGGAAGAGAGGCTGCTCCGCGAGGTCAATGGCACCGGCATAGGCGCGGCGGGTCTCGGAGGAGACACGACCGCACTCGCCGTCCACGTGGAGAGCCGCCCCTGTCACATAGCCAGTATGCCCGTCGCCGTGAACATAGATTGCCACGCCCACCGGATTGCGTCCGTGGAGCTGTGATACGAGGAAGGGATGGACGCCAAGACGATACAGTTGCCGCTTGACGAGGAAACCATCGCCGACCTTCGGGCCGGTGACCGGGTTCTTCTCAGCGGCATCGTCTATACTGCCCGTGACGCGGCACACAAGCGGATCGTGGAAAACTTAGCCGACGAAATCTCTCCTCCGTTCGATCTGAAAGGGGCCGTCATCTACTATTGCGGTCCCACACCTGCCACGCGAGGCAGGGTTATCGGCGCGGCGGGTCCGACCACGTCGTCCAGGATGGACCGGTACGTCGGGCAGCTCGTGGCCCGAGGTGTGAAGGCCTTTATCGGGAAAGGCGCGCGCTCCCCCGAAGCGGCAAAAGCTTTAAGGGACGCCAAAGCGATTTACTTCGCCGCCATCGGTGGTCTCGGAGCGCTCCTGTCGCTTACAATACGAAGTGCGGAGATTGTCGCCTATCCGGACTTGGGTCCGGGGGCCGTGTACCGGCTCGAACTGAAGGACTTCCCGGCGGTCGTCGCTCTCGATATCCACGGTGGCGACGTCTATCGGGAGGCTGTCGCCCATTACAAAGAGTTTGTCAAGGCGAGATGTTAGGGTGTGGCCTCAGCACGGAGGTCGCCCGCGAGGCGAAGGCGGTGAAGAGTGCCAGAGGACGTTAAACTGGACGTCGTTGCGGTGTCGGCCCATCCGGATGACACGGAGATCGGTTGCGGCGGCACGCTCGCGAAGGCCGCCGCGCAAGGGTACAAGGTCGGGATAGTCGATCTTACCGACGGCGAGCCGACGCCGGGGTCTCCTTCGCCCGAGGTGCGTCTCGAAGAGGCCCGCAAGGCCGCCGGTATCCTGGGCGTTACGCTGCGGGAGACCCTTCCCCTGTCCAATCGGAGGCTTTTCGATGATTTCGAGAGCCGCCTTCAGCTCGCCGGGGCTCTCAGGAAGTATCGTCCCAAGCTCGTCATCGCCATAGGGGGCAAGACCGTGACTCTCTCCCCCGACCATTACCAGGCAATGCTCATAGTCGAGGCGGCGGTCTTCTACTGCAAGCTCACCAAGTGGGAGCGTCACTTCGACCCCTACCCACCTTGTCCCGTTCCCAAGCTCGTTTATTGGCCGACCATTTCCCGCGACCCCGGCATACCTCGGAACGATTTCGTGGTGGACATCACCGATACGTATGAGACCAAGGTGAAAGCCATACTGGCCTACCAGACGCAGTTCTCGCCGGGCAAGCCGAACTACGACCGCGTGCTGAACTGGGTCGAAGCTTCCGCTCGGTACAACGGGACCCGCGGCGGGTTCAAATACGGGGAGCTTTTCTGCGCTCACGAGATGCCCGGCACGGACGACGTGATGCGGTTCATGAAACTGGCATAAGTTTGGAGAAGAATCAGTGTGGAAGACTCTAATCATCAGCTTTGGGGCAATGTTTCTTGCTGAGCTTGGGGACAAGACGCAGCTTACGGTGCTGACTCTCAGCGCCAAGACCGGCAGCCCGTTAGCCGTCTTTCTCGGAGCGGCGGGGGCTCTTGTCGCGGCGACCGCCCTGGCGACCGTCGTCGGGTTCGTCTGTGCCAAGACGATCCCAAGGAACGTGATTGAACTGGTGGCCGGTGCGCTCTTCATTGGTATCGGCGCCTTTATTATCTACGGCCGATTGAGGGGTTGAGAGAATGACCAAGCGAGAGAGAATGAACGCATTTCTAAAAGGCGAGGTGGTCGACAGGCCTCCGGTGAGCTTTTGGAGGCATTTCTACCCTGATGAGACCACGCCCGAGGGGCTCGGTGAGGCAATGCTTGCGTTCCAGAAGGAGTTCGACTGGGACTTCATGAAGGTGAACCCTCGCGCGTCGTACCACGCCGAGGCGTTCGGCTCCACGTACAGCTTTTCCGAAAGCGGTTCCGAACGGGTGGAACCCGCGGTCAAGACTGGAGCAGACTGGAGCAAGCTCAGGCCCGTTGCGGCCCGGGAGGGCGTGCTGGGAGACCATCTCCGCTCTCTCGAAATCATAGCCGAGGGACTGGCCGGCGAAGTCCCCTTCATCCAGACAGTCTTCACTCCCCTTTCCATAGCGATGAATCTCTGCTCCAGCCAGGAGCAATTCCTCTCTGAACTTAGAGAACGCCCCAACGAACTCCACGACGCTCTGGAGGTCATTGCGGAGACCTTCGCGGATTTCGGCGAGGCGTGCATCGACGTCGGAGCGAGCGGCATCTTTCTCGCCACAACCTATATGGCCACCACCGACATGCTCAGCCGTGATGAGTACCATGAGTTCGGCCGCGCGTATGACCTGGAGATCCTGCGCAACGTTCGGGACAAGTCCGAGCTGTTGATCATTCATGTCTGCAAGAGCAACAACATGCTCCTCGAACTGATGGACTATCCCGTTCACATGCTGAACTGGGACGCTTCGGATTCGACGAACCCCTCAATCTCCAAAATCCGGCACTGTACGGACAAATGTATCATCGGCGGCGTGGATCAGAAGACGTCATTCTCCGAGGGGAACAAGGCGAAAGCGTTACGCGAGGCCGAGGAGTCTTTCAAAGCCGCCGGCGGCAAAGGTTGGGCCTTGGGCGCAGGCTGCACGATCCCCATGGACGCATCCGAGGACACTCTCCGTGCCCTCAGAGACGCAGTAGAGAATATGAAATCCTAGCTGGGAGGCTCATGGTGGGGCAGGGGAAGTTCATCGTACTCGATGGTCCCGACGGCGGCGGAAAGTCATCTCAGGTCGCTCTTCTGAAGGACCACCTCGAGAATGCAGGTCGCGTCGTCGTCGCGACGAGAGACCCCGGAGGAACGCCGCTGGGAGAGAAAATCCGCAAGCTCCTGCTCGATAACGCGGCCCCGCCGATGTCGGTTATTGCCGAGCTCATGCTCTACATGGCGAGCAGGGCGCAGCTTTGCTCGCAGGTTATTCGGCCCGCTCTGGAGCGGGGCGAAGTAGTCGTGTGCGAGCGCTTCCTCCTTTCCTCCGTCGTGTACCAGGGCTACGCGGGCGGCATCTCTCCGCAGCACGTCAAAGAGATAGGTAAGTTGGTCGTGGGCGACCTGTCCCCGGATGTGACCATCGTTCTTGACGTTGCCCCGGAGGTCGGCGCTTTGCGTCGCGGCGGGCCGGCGGACAGGATCGAGGGCAGGGGAGCAAGCTATCATGCCAAGGTTCGAGAGGGATTCCTTGCCGAGGCCGAAAGCAACCCGGAGAAGATAGAGGTCGTTTCCGCCGAGGCTTCGATAGATGAGGTCCACCGGATGATTCTGAAGGTGATTGACGGTGTCGTTTAAAGCTCTGGTTGGTCAGCAAACTGTTGTCAGGGCTTTCCAAGCCGCCCTTGCGGGGGATAAGCTGGCCCACGCGTACTTGATCGTGGGGCCCGAAGGGGTCGGCAAGCGGACTTTCGCGAGAGAGGCGGCAAGGGCGTTGCTCTGCAAGCGCGGCGGTGTCGACGCTTGCGACGTATGCTCTTCCTGCCGGAGGATACTGGCGGGCGACTTGGACCCTCGTCCCCCAAAGAAGGCGCGTAAGGGCGAGCCCAAGCAGCTCCCGTACGACAAGCACCCCGATTTCCACTGGGTGGAGCCTGTCGCCTTGGGCGGAAGATCAGTGTCCGAGGAGGATACCAGCGGCAGGAACATAACCATCGAGCAGGCGCTAGGTCTCCACAGCGATATGCAGTTCAAACCTTTCGAGTCGCGATACAAAGTTGCCATCGTGGCCGAATGCGACATGCTGAGAACTGAAGCGGCCAACTCGCTACTCAAGCTTTTCGAAGAGCCGCCGCCTGCGACGATCATCTTCCTCACCACGGCGCGTCCCAGAATGGTTCTCGAAACGATAGTTTCCAGGTGTCAGATGATTAGGATGACGGCTCTTGCCGCCGCCGCCGTCGAAGCTATTCTGACGTCGAGATTCGACATTGACTCGGCACGGGCCCGCCGCTTGGCCGAGGTTTCCGATGGCAGCGTGAGCAGGGCCTTGTGGATGGGGGGCGCAGAAGGGGAGAAGCTCAAGCAGCTCGCGCTCGATGTCATGTCCGAAGGAACCAAGCTGGATGAGGAAAAGGCCGCGACCAATATCGCCAATAAGTGCATGCTCATGGGGCGGGCTGAGGGCGTCAAGGGTAAAAAGCGTCTTCGGGAATACGTCAGGCAGGAGGCGAAGGAAGTTCTGGCCTTTATTGCGGCGTTCTATAACGACATCAGCCGATTCCACGTTACGGGAAAGGTTTCCGGTGCGCTCGGCGACGCTTGGGAAATGGCGGTTCGAAAGCAGGCGAACGAGGTCGAGTGCGACGACGCAGTCCAAGCCGTCAACTTTGCTCTGGAAGCGGCGGCCTATATCGATCAAAATGTAGATGTAGAGCTGGTGTTAGGCGATTTCCTCCGGCGAAGCGCCAAGCGGCGTAGCCGGCTCCCAGTATGAGCGAGGAAATACACCATGAACCACGCCTTCGTGGTAAGGTATGGGAAGATGCGGCATGCGGAGACCTTCCAGACAGACGTGGAAGGGCTATCCCAGTGCGCTCCTTGTGTCGTTCAGAGCGCGCGGGGGACCGAGCTTGGCATCGTCATCTGTCCCGCCGTTCAGCCCGGAGAGGGCGAAATTAGGGACTTCTCGGGAACCATCATCAGGGCTGCCACTGACGAGGACCTCGACAGGGCGCTCAGGATCGTCCGTGACGAAGAGCCCCAGAAAAGGAAGTTCTGCGAGCAGAAGGTCAGAGAGCTGGAGCTTGCCATGAGGGTGGCCGATGTGGAACACCTTTTGGGTGGTGAGAAGATAATCTTCTACTTCCTCGCCGAGGGCCGTATTGATTTCAGGCAGCTCGTCAAAGAACTGGCCAAAGAGTATCGAACCCGAATCGAGATGAAGCAAATCGGCGTGCGCGATGAGGCCAGGCTTCTGGGGCAAATGGAGCATTGCGGCAGGGAGCTGTGTTGCCGCGTCTTCATGAAGAACCTGGAGCCCGTGACGATGAAAATGGCAAAGAGCCAGAAGACCACACTCGACCCCGCCAAGATATCGGGCAGGTGCGGGAGGCTGATGTGCTGCCTCAGATTCGAGGACAAGACCTACGAAGACCTTCGCAGGAAGCTTCCGAGGAAGGGCTCGCGGATTGTTACGGCCCGGGGCATGGGCGAGGTGGTCGATTACGACATACTTGCGCAGCTTGTCACCATCGAGACTGACAAGGACAGGCGGATGGTGATACCGGTTTCTGAGATCATCGGGAAGAGCAATCCCGCACGAGAGGGAAACGGTGGGAAATCAGGGTAAGTTCTACGTAACGACCGCCATTCCGTACTCCAACGCCGAGCCGCATCTCGGCACCGCGTTGGAAGCCATAGGCACCGACGTCGTTGCGCGGTGGAAGAGGCTCACGGGATACGATGTCTTCTTTCTCACGGGCATGGACGAGAACAGTCAGAAGACGGTCAAGGCTGCGGAAGAGCGCGGCGTCGAGCCTCGGCAGTTGATCGACTACATATCGGGCAAGTTCAAAGAGCTCTGGGCCAAGCTCTACATATCCTACGACGACTTCGTTCGAACCACCGAGCCGAGGCACTGGAAGGTCGCCGTCGAACTGTTCAACCGCGTGTTCAAGACGGGGGACATATACGAGGGAACCTATGCCGGATGGTATTGCGTCGGCTGCGAGAATTTCCTGTCGGAGGAAGACATCGCCGACGGCAAGTGCCCGGTCGGGCACTCCGCAATCGAGTGGGTCTCCGAAAAGGGCTACTTCTTCCGCCTATCCAAGTACACCGACGCCGTCCGCGAGCACGTCGAGCGGCACCCTGAGTTCATCGAGCCCGACTTCCGCCGCAACGAGATCATGAACAGCTACCTCCTCCCAGGATTGAAGGATGTCTTTGTAACCCGGGAGTCTAACGGCTGGGGCATCCCGCTCCCCGTCGACCCGAGCCGCGTCCTGTACGTGTGGTTCGACGCGTTGGTGAACTACTTGACCGGCTGCGGATTCCTTTCCGACGGGGAGAAGTTCGACCGTTACTGGCCCGCCGACCTTCACGTCATCGGGAAGGACATTATCCGCTTCCACACTACCCACTGGCCTGCAATGCTCATGTCGGCAGGCCTTCCTCTTCCGAGAAGGGTATTTGTCCATGGTTTTGTAAACATCGAAGGCGTCAAGATATCCAAGTCGGCGGGCACCGCGGTGGACCCGGGCGTGCTTGTCGAGGAGTTCGGCGCAGACAGCCTTCGCTATTTCCTGATGCGAGAGGCCCCATACGCGCAAGATATATCATTTTCGCGTAAGAAGCTTGTCGAGCGCCACAACCGCGACCTCGCAAACGACCTCGGCAACCTCCTGCACCGAACGCTGACCATGGTCGCCAAATACAGGGACGGCGTCGTACCGAAAGCCGTTGACGGCGACGAAGGGAAGCCGCTTCGCGAGGCTGCCGCCGCGCTGCCGGGCTCTCTCGAACCAGAGATCGAAGCCCTTCGTTTTAACAGGGCACTCGAGCAGATCTGGGATGTGATACGACAGGCCAACAGGTACGTGGAGGAGTCCAGCCCCTGGTCTCTCGCCAAGGAAGCTTCGCAGCAGAAACGTCTCGACTCGGTTTTATATACGCTGCTCGAGTCGATAAGGCTCGTCTCCATCTGCCTATGGCCGTTCATGCCGGCGTCGTCAGCCGAAATGCGCCGGCAGTTGGGTCTCGGCGGAACAACTGACGACGTGCCAGTCGGCCAGGGCGGGTGGGGTCTTCTCAGCCCGGGCACCAAGGTGGAGGAGGGGACGCCGGTTTTCCCCCAGAAGGAAATCTCGGAATAGGCGACAGGGATTACAGGTGAGCAGACAAGAAACATTCATCTCGCGACTTGAAGAACTGGTCCGGCAGGACCCGCGCTACAACATGGACGCTTACACTTTTCTCCTCGACGCGCTGGGGTTCACGATTCGAATGCTCGGACGCGACAAAGAGTCGGACGATCCGGCCAAGCGCCATGTCTCCGGCCGAGAGCTGTTGGAAGGGATCAGGCGGTACGCCCTGCTGCAATTCGGCTTCATGGCCAGGGTGGTCTTCGAGGGATGGGGCGTGAAAGGTACCGATGACTTCGGGGAAATCGTCTTCAACCTTGTTGACAGGGGACTGCTGGGAAGGTCGGAGACGGACTCCAAGGAAGACTTCCACGCGGTGTACGATTTCGAGGAGGCCCTCGACCGCTCATATCGCATCGGCGGTGAGGCTCGGCTCACGCAGGAGAGCTGAACGGGCGCAAGAATACTAACGGCCCGCATCGTTACCCGAAGAAGTCCCGCACGGCCTCTGCAACATAGTCAAGTTGCCCGTAGGTCATCTCCGGGAAGATCGGCAGGGACAAGACCTCCCGGGCTGCGGTTTCCGATACCGGGAAATCCCCTTCCTTGTATCCCAGTTCTTCGCACACGCGCTGCAAGTGGAGCGTAATAGGATAGTGTATCGCGCACGCGATGTCCCGGTCGACGAGCCACTCGTGCAGCGCGTCCCGCTCGGGGCAACGGATCGTATAGTAGTTGTAGGAGTGGTAAGCATAGGGGAGTTCGACGGGCAACGATATGGGAAGTCCCTCAAGCCTGTCTCGATACGCTGCGGCAAGCTCGCGCCGCTTTTCCACCCATCTATCCAGGTGTTTGAGCTTCACCGACAGGATCGCCCCTTGAAGCCCCTCCATGCGGAAGTTGAAGCCCAGGATCGAGTGCTCGTAGCGCGAGCTCTCCCCGTGATGACGGATGAGCTTGGACTTGCGCGCTATCTCTTCGTCGTTGGTGACGACCATCCCGCCTTCCCCGAACGCCCCTAGGTTTTTCGGCGGGTAGAAACTAAAGCACCCCACGTCGGAAATCCCGCCCACCGGCTTATCTTTGTATCTCGCCCCGTTCGCCTGCGCAGCGTCCTCTATCACCGCCACGCCACGTTCTCTGGCCAGCGAGTTTATGGGAGCAAGATCGGCGGGATGTCCATACAGGTGAACCGGTATGACGGCCCGGCTCTTCTCCGTGAAGGCGTTCTTTACCTGTTCCGGGTCCAGATTGAGGGTTTCCGGGTCCACGTCGGCGAAGCGCGGAACGGCCCCCGCGAGCAAGACGGCCTCGACATTCGCCGCGAACGTGAAAGGGCTGGTTATTACCTCGTCTCCGGCGCCGACGGCGCAGGCTCTGAGCGCCACATACAGCGCCGACGTGCCGGAGTTCACGCCCACCGCATGGCGAGCCCCGCAGTAGTCCGCAAACTCCTTCTCGAAGCGCTCGACGAATTCGCCCAAGACGAACGCGCTCTTGTCCAGCACCTTCGCAAAGGCTTCCTCCAGCTCCGGCCTCAAACCAGCGTGCTGTTTTCCAAGATCGGTCGAGGGAACTTTCATGCCGAGCGCCCTCGTGTCTTATTGGCCGTATTCAGATCTTGACTACCTTCGCTTTGCCCTTGGTGTTTTTGGTCGCATTTCTCGTGTCAACCACTATCTGGGAGTGGCTGACGACAAGCCCGATATCGATCGCGTCATGGTCGGTCACAATCACCGCGCAGTCGTGTTCCGATAGGACCTGCGGGTTCAGCGGCTGGGAGCACAGCACTTCTCCGCCGCAGCAGAACTCGGGAACCAGCGGGTCGCAATATGATATCTCCGCGCCCTTCTCCGCAAGGTGATGCATGATCTCTGCCGCCGGTGACTCTCTGGTGTCACTCACGTTCCTCTTGTACGAGACGCCGAGGATCAGGATCCGCGAACCGTTCACACACTTGTGTTCTGAATTAAGAGCGTCAACCACTTTGGAGACCACGTACTGGGGCATGGCCGAATTTATCCGTGTGGACAGGTCGATGAAGCCGGCTTCGATGTCCATGAGTCGCGCCTTCCACGACAGGTATAGAGGATCAACCGGCAGGCAGTGCCCGCCCAACCCGGGTCCCGGATAGAACGGCATGAATCCGAAGGGCTTTGTTGCCGCGGCGTCTATCACCTCCCAGACGTCTATGCCCATCTTGCCGCACATCATGGCGAATTCGTTTATCAGGCTGATGTTCACCGTCCGGAACGTGTTCTCCAGCAGCTTCACCATCTCCGCGACGCGCGTTGAGGACACGGGAACCACTTCTCGAACGATCGTCTTGTATAGTTCCACCGCCACTGCTGTGCACCGTGGCGTGATGCCCCCCACCACCTTCGGGATATTCCGCGTCTTGAATCTCGTATTGCCGGGGTCGACCCTCTCCGGCGAAAACGCCAGGAACATGTCCTTGCCCATTTCCAGCCCTTGCTTCTCGAAGACAGGCTGGATTATCTCCTCGCACGTTCCGGGATATGTCGTGCTCTCCAGCACCACCAGCGAACCGGTAGGAAGATGCTCTCGGATTGCCTCCACCGCCTCGACGATGTAGGAAATGTCGGGGTCCTTGGTCTTTCTCAAGGGTGTGGGGACGGATATCACCGCCACATCGCAGGATGAGAGCTGTTTCGCCTCCGTGGTCGCGACCAACTTCCCGTCGCCGGTCGCCTGTTTGAGATCGGCATCCGAGATGTCCTCGATGTAGGACTTCGACGCGTTTACTTGCGCACATCGTTGGGGATTAGTGTCTATTCCCGTCACGCGGAAGCCGGCCTTGGAGAATTCTATCGCCAGCGGAAGCCCCGCGTATCCCAGCCCTACGACGGCAATCCTTGCCTTCTTCGTGCGAATCTTTGCTTCTAAGCCCACTGCATTCGTTCCTTGCGTGTTGCATCAAAGCGGCGGCGAGGCGCGAATCGCGCGCTCACGCCGCAGTTGAGTTCAGCCCGATTATGATCCTGGCGAGCTTGGCGGGATCGTGCCTCAGGAGGTCTTGCTTTTCCCACAGCACGCGCCTGCTCCCGCCTTCCAGCTTCTCCAGCAGGTCCGCCTCGACCACCTGGACCCCCAACCGGTGCAGGTCCTCGTCCACCTTGACCAGTTCCGCTCCCGCACGTGCATACGCCTCAAGCACTTCGGGAGGCGGTACTTTGTTGTTCACGAGCACATAATCGAGCGCTTCCGCTCCTATTTGCTCGATTATCGCCTTCACATGGTCCGAGGCGGAATAGCCGTCGGTCTGACCCGGCTGGGTCACAATATTGCATACATACACGGTCGTGGCCTTCGATAGACGGACGGCTCCGGCGATTCCTTCGACGAGCAGGTTGCTTATCACACTGGTATACAGACTTCCGGGCCCGAGGATCACATAGTCGGCCTTGACGATCTCCTCGATAGCCTCTTCGCTCGCGGGAGCGTCTGCAAGGCTGAGGAAGACCCGCTTTATGGGCGGCTTGTTCAGCTTGCGGACGTTCAGCTCTCCCTCGATTATCTGGCCGTCGTTGAGCTCGGCGCAGATTTGCGCGTCCGCGGTGGTGGAAGGGAGGACTTTCCCCCTTATCGCCAGGATGCGGCTGGTCTCCTTCAGCGCTTCTTCAAAGCTTCCCGTCACCTTAGCGAGGGCTGCGATGAAAAGATTACCCATCGTCATGCCCTCGAGGGAGCCGTTCTCGAACCGGTACTGGAACAGCTTGTGAACCAGCTCCTCCGATTCCGCCAATGCCACCAGGCAATTGCGGATGTCCCCCGGCGGCGGCAGCCCGAAATCCGCGCGTATCTTGCCCGAACTCCTCCCCGCATCCGTGACTGCGACCACAGCCGTCAGGTCTCTCGTGTAGCTCTTGATCCCCTCCAGCAGAATCGGCAGTCCCGTTCCCCCGCCGACCGCCACCACCTTTGGGTCAGGCCCTCGTTTGCTTCTGTTTATGAACTTTATGTAGTCAACAAGCTCGGAAAGTCTGTCAATCTCGAAGTGCGGGTCCTCGAGCCCCGAACGCGGCCGCAGATCCTTGAAGCGCCCGTGCCTCATTTGCACGGTGATCATCCCGAGCCTGTTTGAAATCGTTATCTCGGAATGAATCCTATCGCCGACCGAAATAACCTCGCTCGGGTGGAGGGAATAGCTGCGCATGATATCCAGGTAGCACTCTTCCTGCGTTGGGCCACGCTCCTCGTCGCTGATGATGATCTCGTCGAAGTACGGCCTGAGCCCCAGCATGTCTATCTTGCGCTCTTGCCTGCCGTGCACTCCACGGGTTACCAGGAAAGTCATGATGGAAGCTTCGCGCAGCCTGCTCAGCGTGGGAACAACGTCAGGGAAGGGCCTGATGTCCAGCACTTCATCGCTGTTGTAGCCTTCCAGGGCCGCCTTGACAAGTTCGTCTCCCATGCCGTACGTCTGGGCGATCTTGTCGAAGGCGTTTACCCGGGGGCCAAATCGCTCGGCGATTTCCAACTGCTTTTGGTAGGCGGCCTCTTCCGAGAGCGGAAGCCCCGCCCGCACCATGGCCCTGGCTGCGCGCCGTCGTGCCGCTTCAACCAATAGGCCGCTGCAGTCGTAGAGCGTGTCGTCCAGGTCGAAAATCGCAGCTCTTACGCTCACTCTTGGACTCTCAGGGAGCCATCCGTTTTCCGGCTTGGCGAATTATAGCAATACGCAACAATAGCGTCAACGAAAGGAAACACCTTTTGATGTTGTCGTACGCGCAGCCATGAGATAAACTTACCTGCCGGGACATGAGACCGCCAAACTCCTACAAGTTGCCTGGGGGGCAAAATCAAGCCGCTGACGGAACTACTTTCAATCCAGAGGATATCGATCCTCAAGGGCACGACGAAGCCGGAAGTGATCCGCGAGATGGTCGATCTTCTGGCGGCGTCGCCGCTGGTCGAGGATCCTGAAGAACTCCACCGTGCCGTGCTCGAGCGCGAGAAGATCCTGAGTACGGGCATAGGTCTTGGAATCGCCGTTCCGCATGCCAAAGTTCCATCGGCGGACGACATCGTCGCAGGCATAGGCAAGACACAGGTCCCCATCGATTACGGCTCCATTGATGATGAGCCCGTCCGTATCGTCGTAATGATCGCCGCCGCACCCTACCAGCAGGACGACTACATAAGAGCTCTCGCGAGCGTCACCCTTTTCCTGAAAAACAACGAGGTGCGCGCGTCCATTATCGCCGCCGAGACACGGGAAGAGATTGCCGAACTGATCGCCCGGGGCTCGCGATAGTCTCCTGCCCTCCCAGGCCTTCCCCAGCCGGATTCCCGCTTCAGGCAAGATGCCCCAGCTTCCGCCGTTTGGTTTCAAGGTAGCGGCAGTTCAGCTCGTGCTCGTCCACCCAGAGCGGCTCCCGCTCCACTTCCAATCCGCGCCCCTTGAGGCTGTCAAGCTTCGAGGGGTTATTGGTCAGCAGCCTAACCTTGCATATGCCTAGACTCTTCAATATCTCGGCCGCGAGCGTGAACTCCCTGTGATCCTTCTCGAAGCCGAGGGCTTTGTTGGCGTCCACCGTATCCAGCCCCGTATCCTGGAGCTGGTACGCCCGCAGCTTGTTCAGGAGCCCAACCCCGCGCCCTTCGTGGTTGTAAGCGTATATCAAGACCCCTAGCGGGGCTTTTCCGATCTTCTCCAAGCTTCTCGTCAGTTGCTTCCCGCAGTCGCATCGCAAGGAGTTGAACACGTCGCCGGTCAGGCAGGCGCTGTGGATCCTCACTAGGGCAGGGCGTTCCCCGTTCGGTTCACCGTTTACGAGCACCAGGTACTCTTCGTTATTGAAGCCCCGGTAGCCGTGAACCGTAAAGGTTCCAAAGCGCGTCGGAAGCTTGCTTGTCGCAACTCGCTCTACCATGGCAGACATCCTTTCCGGCTCTCGCCGCCACTCCACAACGCTCAGCCCTCCAGGGAGTAATGGCGCTCCACTGAGGCGTTCTCCAGAGACGAGAATCGTAAGAGGAAGAGCAGTGAAAGCCGTTGCATAAGGTCCAGGTGGAGATAGCGGGATTCGAACCCGCGACCTCGGCAATGCGAGTGCCGCGCTCTCCCAACTGAGCTATATCCCCGGTTTGCCGCTCTAGAAAGATACTACATTCGCGGGCTTTCCAAGTCAACCCCGCTCGCGCTGTGGCCGGCCCCGGTCCCGTCCCCGAAAGGGGGGCGTCCGCGCCCGTTGTGATTGACTTCTCTCCGCCTGCAACGTTAGAATCCATTGGTGATTTCGGGGATGCCTATGCCTTCCGACCTTGTGGTCATACGCGCCTCCAAGCCGGATTCGAACGTTGCCGAGCTCCTGCGCGAAAAGGGGGCGCGCATCGTACCCTTTGCCGAGGGTTACTCCGAAGCCTACATGCCCAGCGCCCGCGTCCTCGTTTACAGGAAAACGGCTCATTCGTTCCTTGCCTCCCTCGAAGATAGAACCCTCTTCGTCGAGGCCACTGAGAGCGCCGACGGAGACAAGGCCGGCGTATTTCTCATAGAAGGCGAGGACTTGCTTGAGACGCGGGGGTTCCATCCCAATGCCGTCAGGGGGGCCGTCACGTCGCTCATTCTCCAGTACGGTGTTTCCGTAGTTACCAGCGAGTCGCCCGAGGAAACTGCTGAACTCATCCTCATGATGGCCAAGCAGGAGCAGCACGGTATCCCCGAGACAACGCTTCATCCGAAAAGGCGTGCCATAGACATGCCTGATACGCAACGCCGCGTCGTCGAAATGCTGCCCGGGACGGGCCTTGTCATCGCCAGGGAGCTTCTCAAGAAGTTCGGTACCATAGAGAAAATCGCCTCGGCATCCGTTGAGGAGCTGGCCGAGGTGAAAGGGGTAGGCAAGGCGAAGGCGGGCGCAATCCGCAGGGTATTCGCGGAGCGCTACGAGGACGTGGACAGCGAACGCGAAATAGAGGATGCGCTCGCCGAAGACCCCTCTCTCCTCTTTCCGAAAGCGCCAACGCTTCTCGCCAGGCAGCACCGCCTCCGGCTCGAAGACGGGACCCAGGGCGTAATCGACATGCTCTTTCTCGACGAAAGGGACCGGATTCTCTACGTCGTCGAGGTGAAGAAGCAGCCGGTGACCCTGATGGACTACAGGCAGGTAAAGGCGTACATGCAGGCCGCAGCGAACTCCGAACTCATAGCGCGCCACCTGCGAGCCGGCGCTTCACTCCATGGCATCCTGGTTTCCGTTGCCCAGTCGAACTTTCAGTCTCCCAGCGAATCGGTCGAAGTGCGCGCCGTGGACAAGGCCAAAGTGCTGCAAGCGCTCGGGAAGATGCGATGAGCTTCGTGGACTTCATATACGCGCTCGAAAAGGCCCCCGGACTGAGGGGACGCGCGGTTCACATCGAGGAGATCCCGGCTAGACAGGCGCGATACGGCAAGCTCCGCAGGCGGCTCCCCGCCGAAGTCCAGGTCGCGCTTGACCGAATGGAAATCCGCAGGCTCTACGTTCACCAGTCGAAAGCGATTAATCTCGTGCGCGAATCCAAGGACGTCGTCATTGCTACCTCCACGGCCAGCGGCAAGACCCTTTGCTATAACATCCCCGTAGCCGAGCGACTTGTCTCCGATGAATCGGCCCGCGCACTCTACATCTTTCCCACCAAGGCCCTCGCTCAGGATCAGCTCAGGGCGCTGGGCGAGTTTGCAAGAGACGTCCCCCCCCTTCTTGACGCGCTCAATGCGGGAACCTACGACGGTGACACTCCCAGCGCGAGCCGCAGGAAGGTCCGCCAGAGCATGCGAATCGTCCTCACAAATCCCGACATGATTCACCAGGGAATTTTACCCTATCACGCCAAGTGGGCCGATTTCTTCGAAGGCCTCTCGTACATCGTGGTGGACGAGATACATCAATATCGCGGGATATTCGGCTCACACGTGGCTAACGTCTTCAGGCGCCTCAGGCGAGTGTGCGCCAGATACGGAGCGGACCCGACGTTCGTCTGCTGTTCCGCGACCATCTCCAACCCCAAGCAGCTTGCCGAACGGCTCAGCGGCAAGGCAATGGAACTGGTTGATGAAGACGGTTCCCCCCAGGGCAAGAAGTACTTCGCTCTCTGGAACCCCCCGCTTCTCCCCGGCCAGGACTTCGTGCGCAAGAGTTCCAACGTCGAAGCCAAGGAGGCTCTCGTGGACCTCGTGAAGAAGGGGGTCCCGACGATCGTGTTCACCAACGCCCGCGTCGTCGCCGAACTCATATATCGATACGCGCATGACGATCTTAACGCCCAGGCGCCGGCGCTCGCCGACCGAGTGCGCCCCTACCGCGGCGGATACCTGCCCTCGGAGCGGCGTGAGATCGAAAAGCAGTTGTTCTCCGGAGAGCTGCTGGCCGTCACGGCGACATCCGCGCTGGAACTCGGAATCGACGTCGGCACGCTGGAAGCCTGCATAATGGTCGGGTTCCCGGGCTCGATCGCCAGCATGTGGCAGCGGGCCGGCCGCGCAGGCCGAAGGTCCGACGAAAGCCTGGTCATGCTCATAGCCTATGACGATCCCATCGACCAGTACTTCATGAGGCACCCGCGGTATCTGTTCGGCGAGAGCGTCGAGGAGGCGATAATCGAGCCCGAGAACAAGTACATCCTCGCGTCCCATCTCGGGTGCGCCGCTTTCGAAATCCCCGTCAGACAGGTGGACGAGAATCGGTTCGGGGCCCTTACAGTGCCGATCTCGAATGCGTTGGCCGAGGCGGGGGCCTTAAAGAAATCGGGCGACGGCTACTACTGGTCATCGGCCGATTTTCCGGCCTCGAAAATCTCTCTTCGGACGATCTCGGGGGACACCTACGCCATCATCGAGAAGACATCCGAAGGTGTGGGCACGCTCGGGCAGGTCGATTCGATCAGTGCGCCGGAGCTGCTCTATCCTGGGGCCGTCTACATGCACCAGGGACAGACATATCTGGTGCGTCGCCTGGACACCGAAGGCAAGGTGGCCCACGTGGAGGGAGCTGAGGTCGATTACTACACGCAGCCGATCCTGGATTCCGCCGTGCGCGTGCTGAGCACTGACCAGGAGCGACGCACGGCAAACGCCGCCGTTTGCTTCGGCGGCGTGCACGTCCGCTGGGCCACCGTCGGCTTCAAGAAAGTCCAGTTCTACTCCGGCAACCCCATAGGGTACGGCAAGCTTGATCTGCCCGCGCAGAACATGGAGACAAAAGGCTTCTGGCTGATCCCCGACAGAGACGTCCTGGAGGAGGTCGCCGCTGCCGGGCTCTCCTGTTCCGAGGGTCTGTGGGCTGTCAGGAACCTTTTGCTGGTGCTCCTGCCCGTGCTTTCCGGCTGCGACCGGTCCGACCTCCGCGGCACCGTCAACTTCCGGGAGGCGGGCTCTCCCGCCGTCTTTATCTACGACTGGTATCTCGGTGGGCTCGGGCTCACTGAACGTGCATACGAGCGCGCCGAGGAACTGCTGAGCGCATGCAAAGAGGTGATAGCCGATTGCCCGTGTGAGGACGGCTGCCCATCGTGCGTCGGCTTCGTCATGCCTTCCAGGCCCCTTCACCAGGACCCCGACCTGTCGGGCGGAAAGCGAATACCCAGCAGGAAAGCCGCTAGGGCGCTCCTCGACCTGCTGACCTAGCGGCCGGTTCCCTCGACGCGGATCGTCTCCTCGAACTCATCGCCGTTTCTGATCAGCACCGATATCGACGTCTCGTCCGGCGATTCCCGGAATTCCAGGTGCTCGGCCTGCGTGACGGGCTGGAGATCATCGCAAACCGATTCCAGCAGCCGGATGCGGCCCGCCGATGCCGCAACCACCAGCGCCTCGATCTTCCTGCGATATAGATTGTAGAAGGCAACCTGACGCGCGGGCGGTATGATACAATGTCTCACGGCAAAGGCAACCTTGGGCCTTCACGAAGCTCCCCGGCGCTGCTCGCTCGCGGAGATTGACTCTTCCCCTCAGCCATGATAAAAATCAGCGGAGGAAATGATTGCATGAAAAGCGACAGAGCGCGCAGACTCCTTGAGAAGCTGCGAAGCGTCGGGAGCCCGGTGGTGTCCGGCAGCGACTTGGATGATATTCGCCGGAAAGCCGCCCGAGAGTACGAGCCCGTCCCGATCAAGGAAGCCCTGCAGGGGAAGATCCGGAGGACAAAGAGCGGCGCAGTGTGGCTGGTTGAGTGCACGGCCGCGGACGTCAGGCCGAGCGCCGGCGAACTTGAGCAAAGGTACCTCAGGGTCTTCAGACATGCTTCCACTTCGCGACCCCACGAGGAATACCACCCCGAGGTCCGGCACTGCCTTCGCGGGGGGCTCGACCGCTTGCTGTTCCTAGACGTCGAGACCACCGGCCTGCAGTCGGCCATGATATTCCTTGTGGGGACCATGCGCTGGGTCGGCGACGGCTTCCTGATAAGGCAGTTCTTCGCCCGGGATTACCCCGAAGAGTCCGCGGTCATGGAGTCCGTTCGCCGGGAGGGATCCGCCGCCGGAGTCCTTGTGACCTTCAATGGCAAGACCTTCGATCTTCCTTCCCTTCACGACAGGGCTAGGTACCACGGGGTCCATTTCCGCTGGACCAAGCCTCACTGCGACCTTCTCCACGAAGCCAGACGACAGTGGAAGAACATTCTTCCCAACTGCCGTTTGCAGACGCTTGAAGCCGCCGTCTGCGGCACGCCGAGGGGAGCAGACATACCGGGGTGGGAGATACCGAACGCCTACCACGAGTACGCCAGGACGGGAGACGCTCGAAAGATGACCGCCATTGCAAATCACAACGCTCGCGACCTTCTCGCCATGGCGGACATATTGGTCTCGGTCCTCGAAGGCCGCGTGCCCGAGAGCATCGACTGGACAAGTCTTGCCTGACCTGCCCGCCGCGCGGCGTGACCTCCAGCCGCCACGCGGGATTCTATATCGGCGGCGCGCTCAAGCCCAGCGTCCACTTCCTTCGATAACAATAGAATGGGGTCCCACCACGGTGCCCTATGGACCGAATTGCGCAGACTGCGCAGGAGTTCTTGCCTTGCCCGACCGCAATTCCGACTCGCGCAATTTCGAACTGGTGGAGCGGCTGACCGAGATAGGGATCGCCCTTTCCAGCGAACGCGACCTGGGCTCCCTCCTCCACAGGATAGTCTTCGAAGGGAGGAAGTTCACCTCCGCCGATGCGGGAAGCCTTTACTTGATCGAGGACGGCGCGCTCGTCTTCAAGGTCGCCCAGAACGAGACGCTCAAGAGCCAGGGAAAGCCTGAAGGCGAATTCGACTTCCAGCTTCCGCTCTCGCGGAAGAGCATCGCCGGCTACGTTGCCCTCACAGGACGGCCGGTCAATATCAATGACGTCTACGCCATACCGGCCGAAGCCGAGTACCGCTGGTACGCGGAGTTTGACAAGCAAACCGGCTACAAGACGGTATCGACGCTCGCCGTTCCCATGAGAGACCATCGAGGCGAGACAATAGGCGTCCTCCAGTTGATAAATTCTCTGGACTCTTCGGCCAACGTCGTCCCTTTCCGGAAAGACTACGAGAAGCTGGTCACCTCCCTGGCGTCCCAGGCCGCAGTGGCCGTGAACAACGTGCGCCTGCTTGCCCGCATCAGGGACCTCTTCAGCGCTTTCGTCCGGTACTCGGCCGCGGCAATCGACGCCCGAAGCCATTACACCGAGGGGCACACCAGGCGGGTGGCGGGACTTTCCCTGCGGGTAGCCCGGGCCATGAACGAGGAGACTTCCGGCGGCCTGGCAAACGTCAAGTTTTCCGAAGAGGAGATCGAGGAGCTGAACTACGCCGCATGGCTGCACGACATCGGGAAGATTGGGGTCAAGGAGCACGTTCTCGACAAGGCCGCGCGGCTCTTCGTCGGTCCTCGGATCGACACGATCACCAGCCGATTCGAGTCCATCAAGAAGGGCATAGCAGCTGACTGCGCCCAGGGTAAGATCGAGGCACTTCGCCGCGGGGCATCCGACTCCGAGCTTTCGCGCCTCGATGCCGAAATGCACAACCAGCTTGCGCAGGTCGATGACGACCTCGAGTTCATTCTGACCGTCAACAAGGCGAACTGGATATCCGACGAGCAGCGTGACCGGGTGAAGGCCATTTCGAGGAAGACCTTCTCCGCCTCAGACGGGACGCCCAGACGCTATCTTCTCCCCGATGAGGTGAGGCACCTGACCGTAGGCAGGGGCAACCTGACGACCGAGGAATACGACGAAGTCCAGACCCATGTCGACAAGACCATGCGCATCATAGAGAAGATACCATTCACCAGCGAGCTCCGCAACGCGCCGCTGTACGCCGCCAGCCATCACGAAAAGCTGGACGGGAAGGGTTATCCGAAGGGGCTCAAGGGCGACGATATTCCCATGCAGGCCAGGATTCTGGCGGCGGCAGACATCTTCGAGGCTCTTACTGCGAAAGACCGCCCCTACAAGGCCCCCATTCCGTTGGAAAAGGCCCTTGGCATTCTAAAAGAAGAGGCCGACGCAGGGCACCTCGACCAGAGAGTCGTCGAGCTGATCATTCGCCGGAGACTCTACGAGGGTCTTGAGTAGGGTCCGGAGCCGTCGCGCGCTTCCACACCATCTCGAATTGCTTCGTGGTCTTCATCCAGGGCTCCAGGTTCTCGAGCACCTCTTTCGCCTTAGCCTTGTCGTTTTTTTGCAGGTAGGCCCTCGCGATCTGGTAGTATACGTTCGCCCTGTCCTCCTTCGTCAGGTCCGTCTCGAGGCAGCGATACCACCCTCTTATCGACTCATCCCAGTCGGGCTCCACGCCGAAGTACTTCGCGGCGTAGAACGTCTCGGCATACTGCTTGGCATAGTCGTAGTTGTGTGGCTCCAGCTCCCGCGCAGTCCGGTGCTCGTTCATGATTTCTTCGAACACCTTGGGGAGGTCCCAGCCGTAGAGTTCCATCGCGTGCTGCCGCGAGGTGTAGTACTCCGTGGCGAGGTTGAGGTGAAAGACAGCTTGGGTCGGATCCAGTTCCACGGCCTTTCTATGTTCCTGGAGCGCCTTCTTAGGCTGGGCGTAATGCCCGTAATAGGTCCCCAGGTTATTGTGCGCAGCGGCAAAATCGGGCTTCAGTTCGATTGCCCTTTTCCAGTAGAAGGCCGCGTCCTCCGGTCGTCCGTTGTCGTAGCTGAAAAGCCCCAGCTGGTTGTACGCTTCCGCGCTTTCGGGATGTTCCGCAATATAGAGGAGATATTTCGCGCTCAGCTCATCTCGCAGGCTTTCGATCTCGGCGTGGGTCTCGTAAGCCTTCTCCCAGTTTCTGTCGTAGAGATAGGTACGGTACTTGGTGCGCAGGGCGTCGATCCTCGCGGTGTAGGCGATGTCCAGCGCGGCAAGCTTGGCCAGAGCCGCTTGATCGTCTTCCCCTGGCTCGGGAAGGGCTGTTACCTGCTGCGTTTGCGCTGCCGGCGTCGCGTCCACGGTACAGAGGGTATAGGCCATAAAAAACGTCAACGCCAATGATGCTGTCTTCATCGGCCACCGCCTCTCAGTTTGTCCGACATCTTAAGCAGAAACTTCCTGTCCTTCGGGCTCAGGCTGTCCAGGCCTCCGCGTGCCGCCTTTTCGGATAACCTTCGGAGCTTTGCCATCTCGCGGCCGCGCCATGCGTCCATCACCGCCTCTCCTCTTCCTATCAGCATCGACGGCAGCGACTCTATCACGTATCTATAACGGTAGTAAATGAAACCGTAGGCCGCTCCTCCAAGGTGGGCGAGCACGGCAACATCCAGCCTGCCGCGCCCCCCAAACATCAACAGGTTGAGCCCTATCAGCAATGCCGCGAAGTACTTGACCTTCATGGGCAAAACGAAGAAGACCAGCACATGACGGTTGGGGAAGTGGCATGCGAATAAGACCAGCACCGCGAAAACCGCCCCCGAGGCCCCGATAACCAGCCTCTGCTCGGCCGCAGCGACGTAAACGAGGGAGTGAGCCAGTCCCGCGACAAGCGCCCCCACAAGGTACAGCCCCAGGAAGCTTTTCTTCCCCAAAAAAGCTTCCATTTCCCGCCCGAACCAGAACAGCGCGAGCATATTGAATAGAATGTGCCATACGTCTGCATGCAGAAACGAGTACGTTACGAGCTGCCATATGTATCCTCCCAGGAGGGCCTTCCTGGGATGGAGCGCTAGCGCCCCAACAAGGAGATCGCTGAGCTTCGCCGTCAAAGACCCCTCCCTTCCCAGCGACCCGAACCATAGCGCCACGAAAACCGCTACGTTGATTATGATCAGCGTCCGCACCACCGACGCGGTCCGATACCTCGGCCGGTAGTCGTAAAGCGGATAGGCTTCGCGAAACATAAATCGACCCAACACAGCCTCCTGAACGCAGTTCTCTATATCCATTCTACCCGCCTTCCGAGACATCGGTCAACGCGTGTCGCGTTCCGGCCCGCATCGGCCCATTACAGGGGGTTCATCTTGGAGACGTTTTCTGCTACAATCACTGTTTCCCGACCGATCCAGGAGGTTGAGAATGATCGAACGCAGCGCGGATGTCTTGGTAATTGGCGCGGGAGGCGCGGGCCTTCGCGCAGCGCTCGCCGCAAGAGAGCGAGGCGCAAGCGTGCTTCTAATGTGCAAGGGCAAGCTGGGCAAGGCGGGAGTCACCGCAACCGCCTGTTCGGACCGGATGGCCTTCCATGCGACCCTTCCTCATACGCCGCCGGGTGGGACAGACTCATGGCGGCATCACGCAGAAGACATTTACAGGCTTGGCGGATTCGTCTCCGACGCCGACCTGGCCGAGGTGCTCGCGAAAAATGCCGCCGACGCCTTCGACTACCTCGACTCCCTTGGGGTTCCGTTTGCCAAGGACGCCCAGGGCAGAGCCTCGCAGTTCCTTACCGATGGATCTCGGTATCCGAGGGCCTGTTTCACGGGTCCTTACACGGCGAACCACATCGAAGAGGCTCTCGTCAGGAGGCTACGCGAGACAGATATCGCCCTCCTCGAAGACATGACGGCCGTTGACCTCCTTTTGGATGATGGACATGCTTGCGGGGTGCTGGCCATCGACCCGAGCGGCAAGCCGGCCGTCGTAGGGGCGGGCGCTGTCGTATTGGCCACGGGTGGGGCGGGGGAGATGTATTCCGTCAACGTGTTCCCGCCGGGCATGACCGGCGACGGCTACGCCATGGCGCTAAGAGCCGGCGCGGAATTGGTTAACATGGAGTTCATCCAGATCGGGCTTTCTTCGGTAAAAACCAAGCTCGCCTGCTCCGGAAGCATGATGCGGGCCATTCCCAGATTTGTGAACGAGGGCGGTGAAGAGATCCTTCCCCGGTACATGCCCGAGGCAACCCCCGACCATCTGGCCGACATTGTCTTCCGCAAGGGGGCGAGTTGGCCGGTCTCTCTGGAGCACGACACTCATGCGGTCGACGTCGCGGTTTTCAAAGAAGAAATGATCGCCGGAAGCCGTGTCTTCCTGGACTACTCCCGCAACCCCTCCGGCCTCGATCCCGAGAAGCTGGGGCGGGACCTGATGCGCCGGTACGCCGAAATCGGCGCCGAACTCATGGACGAGCCAGGGGTGACTCCTCTTCAGCGCATCCTGGGCATAAACAAGCAGGCCGTGCAATGGCTCAAGGAGCGGGGCGTTGACATACCCGGCGGAGACGCAGTCGAGATCGCCCCTGCGATCCAGCATTTCCAGGGCGGAATCAAGATCAGGCAGCGCGCCGACACTGTCGTTGAGGGCCTCTTCGCTGCCGGCGAAGCCGCCGGTGGCCAGCACGGGGCGAACAGACCGGGCGGCAACGCTCTTCTTGACAGCCAGGTGTTCGGCAAGATCGCCGGAGAATCGGCTGCGGACGCGGCCGCGAAGGCAAAGGTCATTGTCGACTCCCTGGCCGGCGAAGCGGAGAAATCCCCGAGCCGGCGTTGGTCCAAAGGCGTAGCCGCCTCCTCGGCGAGGGATACGGTCCGGAATCTGATGTCACGCTACGCCGGCATAGTCAGGACCGAGGACGGCCTTGGGAAAGCTTGCGCCCGGCTTGACGAGCTTTCTGAGCGAGGGATAGCCGTCGAAGGCGGTGCTTTGCAGGAAGCCGCTGAAGCCGAGAACATGCTGTTGGTTGCCAGGAGCGTGATAAAGGGAGCGCTTCTTCGCAACGAAAGCCGCGGACCGCACTTGCGTTTCGAGTCCGAAGACGACGGCAAGCCTGTTCCCCGTCAAGAGGACAAGTGGTCCCGATATATCGCGATCTCATCACGGGGCGGGGATATCGTAGCCGAGACCAGGGAGCCCATACGGCCTACCTGGTAGGCTTGTGTTTGCGCGTATGAAGTCAACAAGGCTTTTTCCCCGAAGTTGGGGGGCGGGCCCGTGAAGCTGGCCATATCCGGAAAGGGCGGCGTTGGCAAAACCACCATCGCGGCAGGGCTTTCACGCCGGTACACTGCCAAGGGCTTCAGCGTCCTCGCCGTCGACGCAGACCCTGATGCAAATCTTGCTGGGGCGTTGGGTTATGACGGCGACATCACGCCCCTGAGTGAGATGAAAGAGCTCATCGCCGAGCGCACCGGCGGACAGCCGGGCACTTACGGGGCTTTCGTGAAGCTTAACCCCGAAGTCGCGGACCTGCCCGATCGTCTGACGGTCGAAGTCCAGGGAGTCAAGGTTCTCACGCTGGGTGCTGTGAAGAGGGGAGGCGGCGGCTGCGCCTGCCCGGAGAATGTGTTGCTGAGGAACCTCCTCTCGCACCTGATCCTCAGACGGGACGAGCACGTAATAGTGGACATGGAGGCCGGCGTCGAGCATCTGGGTCGCGCCACTGTCCAGGCAGTGGATGCCCTCGCAGTGGTTGTCGAACCGTCTCAACGCAGCGCCGGAACCGCCTTTCGAATCCGAGAACTTGCACGGGAAATCGGGTTGGCGAACGTCCTGGCCATAGGCAGCAAGGTGAAAGGGCCGGAGGACCGGGGTTTTCTGGAAAGCCGACTCGAAGGGTTTCCAATTCTGGGCTGGATATCGTACAATGAACGGATCGTGCGGGCGGACCAGGTAGGCGAGGGAAGTGCCCTGGACGCCCCGCTTTTTGTCAGGGAAATTGATGAGATAATCGGCCATCTCGTTCGCTATCAGTCGGACTCCTGATCCAGCCGGACCGATTGCCGATCTTTGAAGGGACTTCGCGATAAGGCGGAAGGAGCGTCCTGATGTCGAAAATCATCTGCAGCGCGGCCATCCGTGGGGCACGCAAGCTCGTGAAGCGCGCCGAGGACAAGCTCGAAGAGGCCGTCAAAGCCAAAGGCGAAGAGTGCAAGGTCGAATTCCCCAATACCGGTTACTTCTTGCCCGTGATCTATGGCATCCTGGGTGAGCAGGTAGAGAAGCTGGTCGATATGAGGCCGATTCTTGAACGGGCAAAGGCGCTTCTCCCGCCGGAGCCGGACGAGAGCGCCTGGCTTCCCTACCTCGGCCAGGCTCTCGACGCGGGCATGGCGACGCTCTTCGCCGAAGAAATTATCGAGGCCTGCAAATACGTCGTCGGGCCCAACCCGCTCGGCGAGTTGTGGCTAGGCGCTGCCGATGATGTGATCATGAGGGAGCGTGGCATTGAATTCGTCGATGGCACCGCCCCGGGATTTGCGGCCTGTGTCGGCGCCTGTCCCACTAACGAAATAGCCGTCAAGCTAGCCCGCGAGCTCCAGCAAAAAAGCCTCTACGTATTCATGTCCGCCTCCACTGACGGCAAGTGCATGGCCGAGCAGCTCGAAGAGGAAGGCGTTCAGATGGGCTGGGAGACGCGTCTCGTCCCGTTCGGCAAGGACATCTCCTCCACCATCTATTCGCTTGGCTTCGCCACCAGGGCCGCGCTTTCTTTCGGCGGCGTCCAGCCCGGCGATTACGTCAGGGCGCTCAGGTACAACAAGAACAGGATATTCGCCTTTGTTCTCGCGCTGGGGGAAGTTGACGACGAGAAATACGCTACCGCAGCGGGAGCCATCAACTACGGCTTTCCGGTGATCGCCGACACCGACATCCCCCAAATTCTCCCCACGGGCGTTTGCACTTACGAGCATGTCGTTTCCAGGGTTCCTCACGACAAGCTCGTGGAGAGAGCAATCGAGGTCCGGGGGCTCAAGATCAAGATCACGGAGATACCGATACCCGTTCCGTACAGTCCCGCCTTCGAGGGCGAGAGGATTCGCAAAGAGCAGACCTACGTCGAGATGGGCGGGCAGAAGACCAAAGCCTTCGAGTGGGTGACCAGCAAGGACTCCTCCGTCGTCGAGGACGGAAAAGTCGAGATCATCGGGCCGGAGATCGACGAAGTCGAGGAAGGTGCCCAACTCCCGCTGGGCATCGTCGTAGAGGTGAGCGGCAGGAAGATGCAGCCGGACTTCGAGCCGATTCTGGAACGCCAGGTTCATACGTTCCTGAACGAGGCCCAGGGGATATTCCACATGGGCCAGCGCGACATCTCGTGGGTCAGGGTAAGCAAGGAGGCCCGCGAGGCCGGGCTGAAACTCGAACACTTCGGCAAAATCCTCCACGCCCAGCTTCATACGAACTTCTCCGCCATCGTGGACAAGGTCCAGGTGAAAATCTACACCAAGGAAGAAGATGTTTCCGCCCTTCTGGAAAAGGCCAGAGAGGTATTTCTCCAGCGCGATGCGAGACTCGCCGGCATGACCGACGAATCGGTTGAAACCTTCTACTCGTGCACCCTCTGCCAGTCTTTCGCGCCCAATCACGTCTGCGTCATCACTCCCGAGCGGCCGGGCCTTTGCGGAGCCTACAATTGGCTCGACGGCCGCGCCGCTTACGAAATAACCCCCTCCGGCCCTAACCAGCCTATCGAGAAGGGGGCCGTGATCGACGAGAAGCTGGGACAGTGGGAAAAGGTGAATCAGTTCGTCTACGAGAACTCGAACCGCACCATCGAGAAGTTCAGCGCCTACAGCATGATAAACGACCCGATGACGTCTTGCGGCTGTTTCGAGTGCATTTCGGTAATGCTTCCCATGGCCAACGGGATCATGATCGTGAACAGAGAGTTCCCCGACATGACGCCGTGCGGCATGAAATTCTCCACGCTCGCGGGCTCCGTCGGCGGCGGCAACCAGACGCCCGGCTTCGTCGGCCACAGCAAGCAGTACATCCATTCCAGGAAGTTCATCAGCGCCGACGGCGGGCTGGCGCGCGTCACCTGGATGCCGAAGGCGCTCAAGGAAGAGATAGGCGAGGCGGTAACAAAGAGAGCGGCGGAAATGGGCCTGGGCGAAGACTTCCTTGACAAGGTCGCGGACGAGACTGCGGCCCAGACGGAGGAGGAAGTCCTTGAATTCATCACCGGGAAGGAGCACCCCGCGCTCACGATGGACCCGATGTTCTGAAAGGGGAAGCGCAAATGGCCCTCAGCGGATTGGAGATCTTCAAGCTCCTGCCCAAGACGAACTGTCGAGACTGCGGCAGGCCCACCTGCCTTGCCTTCGCCATGCAGCTCGCCCAGAAGAAGGCTAACCTCAGCGACTGTCCACATGTCAGCGACGAGGCGAAGTCCGCGCTCGACGAAGCGTCCGCACCCCCAATCCGCGGAGTTACGATCGGAAGCGGCGATAGAGCCCTGAAGATGGGCGAAGAAACCGTTCTCTTCCGGCACGATGAGAAATTCTATAACCCCGCCGGAATAGCGGTCCGCGTCCGGGATACCCTATCGCCCGACGACCTTCGCGAGAAGTACAAGCGCATACAGGCTCTCCGCTTCGTCAGGGTCGGGATGGACCTGGAGGTCGAGGCGGCGGCCGTCGAAAACGCTAGCGGCGAGGCCGCTAAATTCGAGGAGGCCGTCAAGATCGCCGCTGAAGAGACGGACCTCGTCCTCGTCCTGATGAGCGAGACGCCGGAGCACATCTGTCGCGCTCTCGAAGTTTGCGCAGATAAGCGCCCACTTATTCATGCTGCGACCAAGGACAACTGGAAGGAGATGGCCGCCCTCGCCAAGACGAAGTGCTGTCCTCTCGTAGTGCGTGCGCCGAGCCTTGAGGAACTGGCGGATCTTACCGGAAAGGTGACGGCCGAAGGAGTCGAGGACCTTGTGCTGGATTTCGTCTCCACAGACCCGAAAACACTACTGCAATCCCTGACGATGGCCCGCCGGGCGGCGCTCAAGAAGACTTTCAGGCAGCTCGGATATCCCTCAATCGCATTCACCGGCGTCGATGACCCCTTCGACGACAGCGCCCGCGCCTGCATGTTCATGGCCAAGTACGCGAGCCTGATCGTCGTCAACACTGACGAGCCATGGGCAATCCTTCCAATCCTCACCGTCAGACAGAATATCTTCACCGACCCGCAGAAGCCCATTCAGGTCGAGCCCAAGCTCTACGCAGTCGGCGAGCCGGACTCCAAGTCGCCCGTGCTCTTCACTACGAACTTCTCCCTGACGTACTACACCGTCGAAGGGGACGTCGAGGCCAGCCGCGTGCCCGCCCATATCCTCGTCGTCGATACCGAAGGCACCTCGGTTCTCACCGCCTACTCGGGGGACAAGCTCAGCGAGAAGACCGTGGCCAAGGCGATGAAGGACGCCAACCTCGAAAGCGTTGTCGGTCACAAGAAGATAATAATCCCCGGGTTGATCGCGGTAATGTCGGGGAAGCTCGAAGAAGAGTCCGGGTGGCAGGTCCTGGTCGGGCCTAGGGAGTCTTCCGCCATCCCGACGTATCTCAAGACGGTTTGGCCCAAAGAGATCGAGGCCGCTTGAGGCCGCGTTCGCTGGGGAAATGACGAGGAGCGGCGGTCTCCGGTTGCTTGCTTCTCCATACGTTTTTCAAGAGGAACCATGCGGCGGCTCCGCTACCGAATCAACCCGCACTCCCTGGGGGACCTGGCCGTATGGATATTCGTGGCGATGTTCTTCATGATGAATGCGGGCTCGGTCCCGGCGCAATTCTTGTCCCCTTCTTCGACTCGGCTTCAGGGGCTTCAGTTGGTGGCTTTCGTGGGAGTCGGACTCCTCTTCCTGCTGCTTAGGAAGCTCATCAGCCGGGGCGTGAAGGCCGAGCTGGAGAGCGGCGGCCCCGGCCCCGTTGCTTTGGCTCACGCCGTTGCACTCGCGGTTTTTGGAGCTATGAGCATTCACGTCGTTTTCGTAGTGACGGCGGCGGTAGTCGTCGGCTGGGCCGCTGTTAGGTTGCCCGAGCTTGGTGTGCGGATTCTCGCTCCGGCCTTCAATTGGGCTCTCGCTCCTTTCGCTGCGGGCCTATGGGCGGGCTGGAGGGTGGGCTTCGCCGGCTGGGGCTTCGCGGCAGCGTCTTTCGCGTTGTTCCAGGGCATCTGGCTTGGGATTCCCGCATCAGTCGGCTGGACCGAGTGGCTTGACAATCAGGTTGTGATCGGCTTGGCGGCGGCCATACCTTTAGCGGCGGCAGGCGGCGCGCTCGGCTCCTCTCTCTTCGCCCGAAAGGCCTCCAGGGCGGACTCGGAATCCGCCTAGGAGTGGAACGTGTGACATGTTGGTCAAAGACCAGTGCAAGATTCATTTTGTCCCTTCCGGCCTTGAGGCTGACGTTCCGGCCGGCACCACCGTTCTCGAAGCCGCTCAAGGGCTGGGGGTCGCGATCAACAGCATCTGCGGCGGCGACGGCATCTGCGGGAAGTGCAAGGTGCAGGTCGTCCAGGGCAAAGTTGACACTCCTCCGACAATGCTGCTGAGTCGGGACGAGGTCCAGCGCAACTATGTGTTGGCCTGCCAAGCCAAGCTGGTCGAGGGAGACGTTGTCATAAACGTTCCCCAAGAGTCACGCTTGGCCGGAGGGCAGATACTGCTTGACCGCGACGCCGAGAGGCTCGCAGATATGGGCGGCGCATACCCTGCGGAAAGCAGGTTTCGACTCGACCCGCTTGTGAAGAAGTTCTATCTCGAACTCGACCCTCCCACCATCGACAATAATCTGGCCGACCACGAAAGGGTCTATCAGGCTATACGCCGAAGCGAAAAGCGGTTCGCCCTGCAGACGGGCTTTGCGGCGCTTAAGGCGCTTCCGGGAACACTCAGACAAGCCGATTGGAAGGTCACCGCGACAGTCGCCTGCAGGGGCGACATCGGGGAACTCGTCCAGGTCGAGCCCGGCGATACCTCCTCCAGGAACTACGGTGTCGCCGTCGACGTCGGCACTACCACGGTCGTCGCCCACCTGGTCGACATGACTACTTCGAGAACGGTACATACCGAAGCCACGTATAATTCCCAGATCAAGTTCGGTGAAGACTACATCAGAAGGATCATGTACGCGGTGGAGAACGATGCGTTGGAGTTGTTGCAAAGCATTCTCGTAGACGACATCAACGATCTCATCACCACGCTGGTGCAGCACAGCGGGGTCAGCCTTAACGACATAACAGCCGTGATGTGCTCCGGCAACACGGCCATGATCCATTTTCTGCTGGGCCTGGATCCGTCGTTGATTCGGAAAGACCCCTACATCCCAGTGGCGAACTTCATACCCCCGATTCGCGCGGCTCAGGTGGGAATTCGGATAAACTCCCGGGGACTGCTTTTCGTCCTGCCCAGCGTCGCCGCTTACGTGGGGAGCGACATAACCGCGGGAGTCCTGGTGCTGCGGCTCAATGAATCCGACGAGACATGCGCCTTCATCGACGTGGGAACCAACGGCGAAGTGGTAATAGGCAACAAGGACTGGATGGTCTGCTGCTCTGCCTCGGCAGGGCCGGCGTTCGAGGGCAGCGGGGTGAAAAACGGGATGCGAGCAAGCGCCGGGGCTATCGAACGTCTCGAAATCGCCGATGACTACAAAGTCCTCTACAGCACCATAGGAGACGAGCCGCCGCGAGGGATTTGCGGCTCCGGACTGATAGACTGCATCGCGGCGCTGAGAAAGGCCGGCGCAGTGGACAGGACGGGGCGCTTCGTTGCCGACATGCCGCCTGAAAAGCTGCGGCGCGAAGACGACGAAGCACAGTTCATTCTCGTGCCGGCAGGCAAGACGGCAACGGACTCCGAAATAGTCATCACCCAGGCGGACGTCATGAACCTGATGCGCTCGAAGGGGGCTGTCTATGCCGCGATCAGCACCCTCTTGGACTCGGTTTCCCTCTCTGCCGCTGACCTGTCCCATCTCTACCTGGCCGGCGGCTTCGGGAACTACCTCGACGTCAACAACGCCATAATTGTCGGGATGCTCCCCGACATGCCCCGCGAGCGGGTCGTGTTCGTAGGCAACACGTCCGTAGCGGGCGCAAAGACCTCGCTGCTTTCCATCGAGGCGTTTCAGCAATCTGCAGCGATCGCCTCATCAATGACCTATTTCGATTTGATGGGGAACCCCAGCTACATGGACGAGTTCATCTCGGCCAATTTCCTTCCGCACACCGACATCGAAAAGTTCCCCTCTGTTGAAAAGGTACTCAGGAGGGTGGAGTGAAGCTTCAGACTCGGATAGCGGGATCGTCCTGTTTATGCCTGTTGTTGGCGGCGGGTTTTGCCGCTGCTCCTGCGGATGCCGCCGTCCTTGACAGGCTGGGGGCGGTTCAGGACAAGGTGGCGGCCCTCAGGGGGCTCCACTTCAAGCAGCCGGTAGAGGCCAAGGTCGCCACCAAGACCGACGTGATCGTGCTGCTCATCGAAGAACTTCACGAGCAGTTGACCCCGGAGGATTTTGAGAGCTTCGAGACCTCTTTCGAGAAGTTCGGCGTGCTTCCCCCAAATACCGATCTGTTGGCTCTTCTTGTCGGGCTCTACAGTGAAGAGGCGGCGGGGCTTTATGATCCCAGGGGAAAACGCCTTTGGGTGAATGAGGAGATCGCCGGCTTCTTCTCCGAGATAGCCCTCTCCCACGAGCTCACGCACGCCCTGCAGGACCAGCACTTCGACATAATGTCCATGCCTTTGATGGAAAAGGGAGAGGACGACCTCGTCCTCGCGACCAGCGCTCTGCTGGAGGGCGACGCCTCCATCTCGATGTTCCAATACTTTCTGGGAGACTCGGCGCTCGTGGACGAAGTCGTCGATGCCGGTGTGGCGGATATGATGGATGCGATGCTGCCGGTCTACGGAGGCGCACTCGGGGACGCGCCGGGTCTGATCAAGGCCGTAGTTGTGTTCCCGTACACCTACGGCATGGAATTCGTTCAGGCGGTGAAGAGAATCGGGGGCTGGCAAGCCGTCAATCAGCTCTACCAAGTGCGTCCCATTTCGACAGAGCAGATACTGCATCCGGCGGAGAAGTTCCTGGACAACGACCCTCCCGTAAGCGTGGATTTGCCCGACCTTTCGCCCCTGCTGGGGGAAGAATGGAAAGCCCTGCCGGCGAACGTGCTGGGAGAGTTCCAGCTTCGCGTCGTGTTGGGGGAGCTGCTTGAAGATGCCGCCGCGGCAGAACTGGCCGCCGCTGGATGGGATGGCGACAGGTATAGGTGCTACAAGGGTCTCGATGGGGTCTTGCTGACCTGGGTTGCGCTTTGGGATACGGAGGAAGATGCCAAGGAGTTCTTTGCCGCGTACGGCCCCGTTCTCCGAAGCAAGTATCTGACAGATACTGCGTCCGAGTCAAGGACGCCGGCTTCCTATACCGTCAGCGACGCCGGAAAAGTCTCGCGCATAAGCGTGAGAGGAAACCAAGCGGTCGTCGTGGAAAGCCTCCCCGCCGACCTCCTCTCGGAAGCTGAGGAATTGCTCTGGGAGGCTGGAGTCACCGAACTCCCCAAGGCTGATACCTCCAGGTTCACAGCGGGCCGGCATATTCCCGTGAGAGAAGTCTCTGCTCCGTGGCACGAGCCGAAGGGGAGGGTAGAGGGCGAGCGTTTCATCAGCGACGAGCTCGGCTTCGAGGTATCTCTGCCCGGCAGCGACTGGGCCTTCCTTGATGAGCTTCCGCAGCCCATGATGGCGGCGGGTATCGTCCACAAGGACCGCTATGCGGCAGTCAACATTGTCGTTCCACCCTTCGGCGGCCTGCTTTCGGTGCGGCAGCTTGCGGAAATGGTAAAGGCCGGCCTGGGAGCATTGGGGGCGGACTCCAGCGTGATCGCAGAGGGTGTGACCGAGATCGGCGGGGAACAAGGCTATCAAGTCACTTCCGAGGTGACCATGTTTGGCACTGCTCAGAGAGTCCGCCAAGTGCTCGTCGAGCATGAGGGAAAGACGTTCATCATAACGTCAACCAGCGACTCGGCGGATTTCGATCTTCTCCTGGAAGAGATATTGTCCATGGAGCGGAGTTTCATTTTCCGCTCCGAAACGCATTCCCCTTCTGAGCAAGAGGCGGCAGAATGAGTTTCCGAATAGCGCTTTCCGGCAAGGGCGGCTCCGGCAAAACGACCATTGCGGCACTCATGATCAAGGCTCTCACCGAGCAGAGCGACGGCGCTGTCCTTGCGGTCGATGCCGACCCGAACGCGACGCTGGCCATGGCCCTTGGCATAGAGCCCCGACGAACCATCTCCGACATGAGACAGGACATGATGGACAGGCGCATTGAAATCCCCGCCGGGGTCCCCAAGGAAAGGGTCTTCGAGTACAAGTTCCATGAGCTTGTCGACGAACACCCCGGCTTTGACTTCCTTTCCATGGGAAGGCCGGAAGGCCCGAAGTGCTACTGCTACGTGAATCACCTCTTGCGCAAGTACCTTGACCGGCTCTCGTCCGATTACGCGTACGTGGTAATTGATAACGAGGCCGGGATGGAGCATCTCTCTCGCCGGACCACCGACAGCGTGGACCTTCTTATCCTGGTCTCACAGCCCACGCTCGTAGGCCTGGAGTCAGTTCGCCGCATATCCGCCCTGGCGTCCACACTGCCCATCACCGTCAAGCGGCAGGAACTCGTTCTCAACATGGCAAAGGGCGGACATGCTTCTTCCGAGATCGTCGCGAGTGCCCGCGAGATGGGCTATGGGCCCTTTTTCTCGGTGCCATCCGACCCCCAGGTCGAGCAAGCCTGGGAAAAGGGGCTCTCCCTCCTTGAACTTACACCTGCGAGCCCGGCCTATGCCTCGGTGTCAGCAATGATCCGTGAACTCTTGTGCATTGGCGTTAATTGATCTAGATTCTAACTAGGGAGCCTGTGGTCTTGGACTTGGACAGGAGGAGCCGATGATAGCGGTTGGTGAGAGGATCAACGGGATGTACTCCGACGTTAAGAAGGCCATTCAAAAATCCGACCCGGTCCCTATCCAGGAACTCGCGAAAAGGCAGACAGAGGCGGGCGCGACTTTCTTGGACATCAACGTCGGTCCGGCCGCCGCCGATAAGGTGGCCGCCATGAGGTGGCTCGTCGAGGTCACTCAAGATGCGGTGGACACTCCTCTGTCAATCGACAGCCAGACCTTTGATGTCGTCCGCGCCGGCCTTGAAGCCTACAATGGCAAGGCTCTCATTAACAGCACAAAGGGCGACGCGGAACTGCTTCAGAAATACTTCGACTTGGCCGGTGAGTTCGACGCATCTTTGGTCGTTCTCACTATGGATGAGAGAGGAGTCCCCGCCAACACGGACACCAGGGTGGAGATCGCGGCCACCGCAGCGACAATGGCCATGGAGGCCGGGTTCAACACCGACAGGCTTTACATCGATCCTATAGTGCTTCCCGTGAACGTGGCCCAGGATCAGCCGAGGTGCATCTTTGAGGCCATCGACCAGATCAAAATCCTTTCCGACCCGCCCCCTCATGTGATAGTCGGGCTCAGCAATATCTCGCAGAGCACCAAAGAGCGGGAGCTCATCAACAGGACCTTTCTCGTCATGGCGATAGCCGCCGGGCTCGACGCGGCAATCATGGACGTGCTGGACGACGACCTGATGGAGGCCGCCATCACGGCGGACATGATCCTTAACAAGCACATATACTGCGATTCGTTCCTCAAGGCGTACAGGAAGTAGGCACCAAAGGAGGCGCGCCATGAAGACTCTGATTCTTGTCCTCGTTGCCCTCGCCCTCACCCTCGCCCCTGTGGCCGCGGCCGGTAACCCGAAAGCGACACCCACGCCCGTCCCCGGCCAGCCCAAGATCGCCTCGCCCGAAGAGGCGAAAGCGGCCATAGCAGCCGTCAAAGAGGCGGAGGAGGAGAAGGAACTCCTCGCCGCAATCAAACGCTTGGGGGAGGTCTACTACCCCAAGAAGCCCCTGTCTACGGTGGCATTTGCCCTTTCCATCGTGATGGATGAAAAGCGGAGCATGGAAGCCCGTGCCGGCGCCGCCGCCGTTCTCGGCAAGTTCCACGACAAGTCGGTCGTTCCCGCTCTCAGCAAGTATGTGATCAATCCGAACGTCAAAAGGGAAGTTCCCCTTTCCAGCGCCATCGCTACGGCCCTGGGCGAGATAGGTGACCCTGGAGCCATAAGCGCCCTGGAAAGGCTTGCCACCTACAAGGAAACCCCCGTGGCAGTGGCCTCAGCCAGAGCCCTCGGGAAAGTCAAACACAAGAAAGCTATTGAGGAGCTAATCAAGATCCTGGATGTGACCGAGGACCCCGACGACGCGTCAAGCTCTCGCCAGAAGAGGTACGCTCAGATTGCGGCCGCCGCCAGGTTGTCGCTCGTAGCTCTTACCAAGGAGTCCTTCTTCTCCGCGACGGAATACAGAAAATGGTGGAAGGAGAACGAGAAGGATTTCAAATTCGAGCCGCCGAAGGTCACGCCGACCCCGGCCCCGGCGGCGAAGAGATAATAGCGCTAGCGGAGTAGTCGTGGTTCGCAAGGAAATCGTCACGCTGAACACCAAAGGTGACGGTGATGTCGTTGAGATAACAGGTCAGGTTCAAGGCGCGCTTGCGCGGACCGGCCTTCGGCAGGGAGCCGTCGTCCTTTTCGTGCCGGGGGCGACCGGCGCGCTGACCACACTTGAGCACGAACCCGGCGCTGTAAAAGATATGGCGACGCTTTTCGAGAGAGTCGCCCCTCGGGCCGCGGAATACGAGCACGACAGAACGATCGGTGATGGTAATGGCCGCGCTCACGTTCGAGCGGCGCTCTTCGGACCATCGCTCACGGTGCCGTTCGAGGACGGCCGCCTGATTCTCGGGCGGTGGCAGAGAATCATTTTCATCGACTTCGACACGCGTCCGCGCTCGCGTGAGCTGGTGCTCCAGTTCCTGGGAGAGTGAGTGCGCCGGATGTTCAGACTCGTCATCTTCGACCTCGACGGAACGATCACCCAACCGCACCTCGACTTTCAAAGGATCAAGAGCGAGATGGGCGCAGCGCCGGACGAACCCAGGACGCTTCTGGAATATATGAATACCCTTTCGCCCGAAAAGCGTACGATTGCCGCCGGAATCCTTGACCGGCACGAGAGGAAAGCGGCGGCGGAGTCGCAACTCAGAGACGGAATCGCCGAACTCATTGAGTCGCTTCGAGAATCGGGCACCAAAGTCGCCATCCTCACCAGGAACTCTCGACGCTCGGTCGACACAGTCCTTTCCAGGCATTCGGTTTCGGTTGACTTCGTCGTTACGCGCGACGACGCTCCGCCAAAGCCCTCGCCGGAGCCCGTGCTTGGTATATGTCGTGCTCTTGGGGTCCTTCCTGAAGAATCGCTGGTGGTTGGAGATTTCCGATATGACGTCCTCGCGGGACGTGCAGCGGGCGCGAGCACCGCGCTCCTGTCAACCTACGACGGGGCTGCGGGCGTAGAGCCGGATTTCCTCGTCCGGGACATCCCGGCGCTCAGGCGGGTAATCGAGGATTGCGGGGGGATATGCCATGGGGCGCTTTAGCAGGTGTTCGCTCGTCACGGTGCTGCTCATGGTACCGCTCATCCTTTCTGGATGTGCGACTCCCAAGCCGCAAGTAGCGCTCCACCCCAGGGCCGACGCCGATGACTTCTTTGCCATGCTACAGCACAACTTGAACTCAATTGAGTCGTTAAAGGCTACCGCATCGGTGGTCTACTTCGCCTCGGAAGACGAGGCTGAAAGCCTAAAGGTGATAATGGCCTACTGCCGTCCGGACAAGCTTCGGCTCAAGGGATATAAGTCGTACACGCCTACGCTCTTCGATTTTCTCCTCAAAGGCGAGACCTGGCTTCTTTACGTGCCCGAGGAGAAGCGTGCGCTCGAGGGGGACCTCGACGAACTGCGCAAGCTCGGCGGGCCGTGGCACGCAATGGCCGCGGTCACCGCCGGACTGCTTGGATGGCTTTTCGATGTCTCCCCCCCCAGAATAGAAGGATTCGTCAAGGGTGCCAAGGAGTGGGAGATGGTCATCTCGCCGGTGCCCGAGGGCAGCCGGGGTTATCTCACCTCCCTCTATTTCGCTCCCGGCGATATCCGAATCAAGAAGCAGGTCTTTACCGACCCCGACGGCGTTGTCTTTGCCGAAGTCGCATTCCGGGACTACGGAAGCCACCAGGGCGTGTGGTTCCCAAGAGAATGGGAGATGATTCTTACGCCTACCCAGGAACGCCTTCAGGTTTCAATCGGTAAGCTCGACATGGGTGCGGAGTTGGATGAGCAGGTGTTTGAAATTCTCCTCCCTCGCGCTGTCGAGGTGGAGCGTGTGCAGTGACTCGGGTGGCCTCGGCGATCTTCGCTTTGGTCCTCGCATTCGTCGAGGGCGAACCGTCGCAGATGCCCCTTTCTTGTCATCCATCACTCGAAGAAGTTCTCTCAAACGTTAAGGCGGCATCCGAAAAGGTCAAGGATCTGCGGGCTGAGTTCGTCCAGGAGAAGATCATGACCGTTCTGGACGAAAGCGAGAAATCCACCGGGCAGGCTTTCTACCGCTTCCCCGACCTCCTCGTCCTCCATCACGAGAAGCCCGAAGAAGTGACCATGTGGATCAAAGGTCGCGAGGTCCTTGTCTACGAAAAGGAAATCGACCAGCTCCGCAAGTATTCGCTTTCCGAAGAGGACAGGGATTTGACCTTTCTTGCAGCGCGGTTGGACACGAAGGCGCTCGAGAAGCGTTTTGCGCTCTCGTTGAAGAAGGCCTTCAGGAAAGAAGAGGAGGACTTCTTCATCGTGGAGTTGACCCCCACCTCCGAAGAGCTTAGGGCGGATATCGACAGGGTCGAGGCGGAGGTCTCCGGCAGGAGCTGGCTCGTCAGGCGTATCTCGATCTACGAAACGAACCGAGACATCACCAACATCACCTTTTCAAAAGTACGGTTGAATACTGGGCTGAGCGGGGACGACGTCATTCCCGAGGTGCCCGAAGGCAAACGGGTTATCGACCTCTCGGAGTGAGTCGGAAATGCCATTATGGCAGGTTTCTGGCGGAAGGGGCGGACAGCGTTCTAGTCAGAAGTCCCTCTAGAGGGCGCTTAGCGCCGGATCGCGTGGCGGGACGATTGGCACACGCTTTGCGCAAATCCCTCAAGTTTACGGGCCGTACATTCATATAAGACCAGCGCAATCGAGAGGAGAACTTCTAATGCCCAAGATTATCGGGATTGACCTGGGGACGACTAATTCCGCCGTAGCAGTGATGGAGGGAGGCAAGCCCGCGATAATATCTAATCCTGAAGGCGGGAGGTTGACACCCTCGGTAGCTGCCTTTACCGACAAGGGCGAAAGGCTGGTGGGGCAGATTGCCAAGCGCCAGGCTGTCACCAATCCAAAGCGAACCGTATTCTCGATAAAGAGATTCATGGGCCGCCGCCACGGTGAGGTGACCCAAGAGGAGAGACTCGTTCCTTACGACATGGTAGGCAAGCCTGACGAGCCGGTGCAGGTAAAGATCGATTCGAAGGCATACACGCCGCAACAGATTTCCGCAATGATCCTTCAGTACTTGAAGGAAGCCGCGGAGAAATACCTGGGCGAGAAGGTGGAGAAGGCGGTCATCACCGTCCCCGCTTACTTCAATGACAGTCAGCGTCAGGCCACCAAGGAAGCGGGCGAGATAGCCGGTCTCGAAGTGGTGCGGATTATCAACGAGCCGACTGCCTCCGCGCTCTCGTATGGTCTCGAGAAAAAGAAGAACGAAAAGATAGCGGTTTATGACTTCGGCGGCGGCACCTTCGACATCTCTATTCTCGAAGTAGGAGAGGGCGTCTTCGAAGTCCTTTCCACCAGCGGCGACACGCACCTGGGCGGCGACGACATAGACAAGGAAGTCGTCGACTACATAGCAGAGGAATTCGCCAAAGAGCAGGGCATAGATCTGCGTCGGGACCAGATGGCCCTCCAGCGCCTTAAGGATGCGGCCGAGAAGGCCAAGTGCGAACTCTCGAGCTCCGTTGAGACCGAGGTTAACCTGCCTTTCATCACGGCTGACCAGAGCGGCCCAAAGCACCTGCAAATGAAAATATCCAGGGCCAAGTTGGAACAGTTGATGGAAGACCTCGTCGAGAGGACACGAACGCCGTGCAAGCAGGCTCTGGCCGACGCGAAGCTCTCGCCTTCAGATGTTGACGAGGTAATACTCGTCGGGGGCTCCACTCGGATCCCGATGGTTCAGAAGTTGGTTAAGGAGATTTTCGGCAAGGACCCCAACCAGAGCGTCAATCCCGACGAGGCGGTTGCTCTGGGCGCAGCCATACAGGCAGGCGTCCTGGGTGGCGAGGTCGGTGAGGTGCTCCTGCTCGACGTTACGCCGCTTTCGCTAGGCATCGAGACGCTGGGCGGCGTGGCAACGAAAATCGTCGAGCGCAACACCACCATACCGGTCACCAGAAAGCAGATTTTCACTACCGCCGAGGATAACCAACCCGCCGTCGAAGTCCACGTCGTCCAGGGAGAACGCGAAATGGCCTCCGACAACAGAACCCTCGGGCGGTTCCAACTGACCGGCATCCCTCCGGCTCCCAGAGGCGTTCCACAGATAGAGGTCTCCTTCGATATCGACGCCAACGGCATCCTTAATGTCTCCGCCAAGGACTTGGGAACCGGCAAGGAGCAGTCGATAACGATAAAGTCCTCCACGGGCCTATCATCTGAAGAGATCGAACGCATGAAGAGGGAGGCCGAGGAGCACTCTGAGGAGGACGCTAGGAAACGCGAGTTCATTGAATCCCGCAACCGTGCGGACCAGCTGGTATACGCCACCGAGAAGACCCTGAAAGAGCACGGCGGCAAAGTGGGAGAGGCCGACCGCAAGGCCGTTGAAGACGCTCTGGAGCGAGCCAAGAAAGCCGCCAAGGGCGACGACAAGAATGAAATCGACTCCGCCATGGACGCCCTAGTGCAGGCATCGCACAAGCTCTCTCAAATAATGTACCAGGAGGCTGCGCAGCAGGCGCAGGCTGCGGGCACGCCGGGAGGCCAAGGCCAAGCACGGCAGGGTGGCCGGCAGCCCCAGGGCGGGGCCGGCGACGAGGTGATAGACGCAGATTTCGAGGTGAAGGAATAGCCTCGGGTCGATATGCCCTTAACACAAACCCCGCAGCCTTCCGCAAGTGTTGGGCTGCGGGGCGTCTTTTCTTAGGCGGTCGTCTCTACTATTCGGTCGCGTTAGCGGCCCCAGCCTCTCCGTTCAACCCCTCTATCTTCTTCGCCAGACGGGACTTGTGACGGGAAGCGGCGTTGCGGTGGATAACTCCCTTTCGTGCGGCCTGATCCAGCTTCTTGTACGCCGCCGCGAGTTCCGCTTTGGCGCGAGCCCCGTCTTTTTCCTCTGCCGCGGCGCTCACCTTCTTCATCTGAGTCTTCACCGCCGAGGATACCCTCCGGTTGCGGAGTCGACGCCTCGCATCCTGCCTGAGACGCTTCTTCGCGGATCTGGTTTGCGGCATCTAACTTTCCTCCAATTTCAGGTTTTCGCCGTCCCCCTCGTGTACGATCCCAAGCTCCTCCATCTTATCACCCACATCCCGGTACTGTATGTCTGCTTCGTAAACCTTCAGATAGAACTCCCTGGCGGTCTTCTTGTCGTCCATCAGCTCGTAGGTTCGCCCCAGCCAGTAATTCAACCTCTTGGCCGTCTCACCAATGGAGGACTCCTTCGAAGCGGCCAACGCCTTCTTGAATTGGTCCGCCGCCAGTTCGTATATCCGCTTGCGGATGAAGCATAACCCCATCATCTCGTAAGACTTGGTTGCGAGCTTTGCGCTCTTCACCGAGCGCTGGAATTGCGAAGTCGCCTTGTCTGTCTGCCCCGCCTCGTAATAAAGCTCCCCTAACTTGAACGCGAGGTTCATATCCGTCGGGTAATGTTCCAGCTTTCGCTTGCACTCCTCGATCGCCAGCGCATTATACTTCCCTTTGACCCGCTTCAGGCGCTCCTTGGCGCCCTCGTTCGCAGGCGACTTCTTCAACTCTTCTTCCCATCTCTTTATCTCGTCTTCATACTCTCGCAGGCGCAGCTCCCCGAGGCGGCTTTTCAGCTCAAAGTCTCCCCCGTGCTTGGAAATGAAACCCTCAAGCGCCGATGCCGCCTCCGAGTGCTTCCTCTCGCCCATCAGGACGCCCACCATTCTGAGAAGGACGTCCTTGTCGTCCGGGCTGGCCGCCAGCTCCTTCTTCAGCACCTCCGACGCACTCTTCGGCTCTTTCGCAGCCTCGGGCTCCCCTCCCTCTTTTGGCGTCTCCACCAGTTCCTTTTCGGCCCAGCCGTCCATGGACTTCTCCGCCGAGAGGTCCCTGACCGCCTTTCTGGCCTCATCGTCGTCCGGCTTCACCCGGAGGAGAGCCTGGTAGGTTTCTATCGCCTTAGATACGTCTCCCACCTCGCGGTACGCGCCGGCGAGGCTTCTCAGGGTCGGTTCGCTCTTGGAATTCTCTTCCAGGGCCACGTGGTACGAAAAAATGGCCACATCCGGATAGCCCGCTTCCTCGGCGGCCTGTGCCAGGGTCACATTCAGCGCCAGACTCAAAGGGTTACTCGCCAGCATCCTTTCGCACTTGCGGATGATGGTCTCGTGCTTGCGCATCATCTTCAGAAAGGCTAGGTGGACCATGCCCGGCAAGGATAACAACGGTTCCAGCAGCGAACCCTTCTTCCCCTTGCGTCGCTGCATCTCTGCGGCCCTGAGTTCCTTTCTCGCGTCAACGTCACCCGGGTTGTTTGCCAGGTACTGAAGGTAGAGCTTCAGAGCGTATTCGAAATTGTTCTTCCGGAGCGCTTCCTGACCTCTTTCGCGGAGCGTCCTTTGACCCCTAGCCATGATGTCTCGCGAATTCCTCCAAATCTCACACTGCGGCGCTGCCGATCCCCATAGAAACCACCATCATACCCCGGCCCTTCTAGGCTGTCAAGAATCCAAGCAGCGGCGGACGAACAAAGCTTGAATGCTGGAAAAAGCCGAACCGGTGCGCCATGTCGCGCATTAGTATATGTGGCAAGCGGTTCCGGCCGGATCGCGCCGAAAGTGCCGAGGAGCTGCGAGGATGACCACGGGGCGAGCTGGAAAAGAGCGGCAGTACGAGCGGCTTGCACGGCGCTTCTATGCGCGAATCTACAGCTACCTGCGGTGGCTGTGCCGTGACCAACACCTTGCTGAGGACCTGACCCAGCAGACCTTCGTTCAAATCTGGCGCCATCCGCCTCAACCGCGCGGAGACAGGCCGCTCAGGGCGTGGGTATATAGGATAGCTCGAAACGAGTTCCTCCAGCATCGAAGAGGAGCGGGCTTTGAGACGATCACTCTTGGTGACCACGACGATGCTTACGAGGGTCACGGCGACTGTCCCGATCCGCAAATCAGGCTGGAACAGAAGGAGCTGTGCCAAGCAGTGCAGAGTGCGTTGCACAGACTGCCTGAGCTTTACCGGGAGGTGATCGTACTCCACAACATGGAGAGCCTGCCGCTGAGCGGGGTGGCTCAAGTGCTGGGAGTCCCGGAAGGGACGGTCAAGTCCCGGCGCGCCAAGGCCTTCGCGCTGCTCCGTAACATGTTGGCCGACGAAGTGGACCCCAAACCTATGCGGTCGAGTTCATCGCCGGAGGTTGGATAGGATGAAATGTAGCCAGGTACGAGAAGTCTTGCAGGATGGCCGCGGATGGCTCCGCCTGATTCCCGTATGTCCGCACTTGGTCTTGTGCCGGCAGTGCAGGTCTGCTGCCCGGTACTTGCTGAAGGTTCAGCAGGCTTTGCGGGAATCGGGCCGCTTCGCACCTCCTGCGGATCTCTTGCCCAACATTCTGGCCGTGCCACAGTATGAACCCCATATCGAGACAAAAAATAAGGAGCCTCGAAAAATGCGTCATTTCGCTTACGCAGGTATTGCCGTGCTGGTATTAGCAGTGGCCGCTGGCATTCTCATCTCTGGCAGAGGGGAAGTCCCCGATGCCATGTCGCTCCTTTCGAGTGTCGCTCAGGCCATGGAGAATGCGACTTCCATTCATATGGTCTCGCGAGGGCAGGCGATTGACCCCAACAGCCCGAGCGGCATGCGAATATCGTCCGACCGAGCGGAAGTCTGGCTGAGTGACCGTGCGATGTACATGCGGGAGATCGACCAGGATGGCACCTTGACATCGTTCTCTGTCGTTGACTTCGACAGCGGGGAGTTTTGCAGCTACCGCCGGGGGACGCTGTACGTGGCGGACATCACGCCGGTGTATGACGGGGCATTGGGCGTGATAGCCGGGGCTCGCGATCTTTTTGTCGGCGGGCGTCTTAAGGCCATCCTGGCCAACGCGAGGGATGTCGAGGTTCTTTCGACGAATCGCACCCGCAATTCAACGGTCATTTCTTACGCATATCGCATACCTTCGGCACCGCCTCAGACCGGGCGCGTCGTGTTGGAGCTGGACCGCCGGACCAGCCGGCTATCGAGCATGCTTGCGTATGCTCAAGCTGAGGGAGCGGACGAGGAGTTGATCGCAGCAGTGGACCTGATCGAGTACGATGTCCCACTTCCGCCTGTGAGTTCCTTCGCGGTGATTCCCGAGGGCACGGCGACCGTGCAAGCAGTCGTGTCAATCAAAGAGGAGATGGTTGAGGGGGTGGGCCGTGTCCGGGACTTGGACATGAAAGTGGGCGATACGCGGGTCTTCCACATGAGCGCGCTGGCCAAGGATTAACAGCCGCACGATCTGATGAAAGTGGGGGCGGCCCCGGGGGCCGCCCCCTTGCCTTTCCGGGCTCTCCGTTGTGGTGGCCCCGGATTGCCAACTACTCGGGGTGGTCCTCAACCGGAAACCCGTATCCGGGAGTGTAGAGAAAGCGCCGCGTCGAAGTGACGGCAGGAATTGGCGAGGGCGACGGGACTCGAACCCGCAACCACCAGATCGACAGTCTGGTACTCTAGCCGATTGAGCTACGCCCCCGGGACCATCAGGCCAAGTATCCACTTATATCATTCGCCCGATTTCCTGTCAAGCGACCACGGAGCCCGCAGCCTCCTACAAGAGCCGGAGCCGCCCGGCAAAGGCGGCTCCGCATGTCGTTCCTGCGCTTGCCCCGCGACCCTCAAATCAGTCGTACTGCCCCTCTCTGGCCTTGACCGCACAGGTCCCCACTTGAGCTATGTGCTTCTTCTCCTCTTCGATGAGCGCGTTGATCTTCTCCTTCCCCCAGTCCTCCCGTGTCAGGTCCCTCGCCCATTCGAAGAAAAGTATCGAGTCCTTCTCAAACCGGAGAGCGAGGTCGAGAATCTCTTCAATCGTCTTCGCCTCGCCCAGCACTCGGTCAACGTCCTCCGAGGTCTTGAACACCTTCGAGTCCGCCAGCGACTGGAGATACAGCGATACGTCATCATCGTCCAGAGGGCTGGGGCTCGATGCCTCTGTCGGGAGTTTCTCTCTTAACTCCCTGAAGAGAGCTATGTGCTCCTTCTCCTGATCCGCGAGGCAGCCGAGCATGTCCCTCAGTTCGGTGTTGCTGGTGAACTCCATAGCCTTACGATAGAAGCGGTCACCGTTGCGTTCTATCTCCTCGCCCATCTCGTACACTTCGGCCGCGTTAAAGAAAGCGGTCATCCGGATTCCTCCTTCTGCCTCTTCGGCTTGTCACTCCTGCCAGGCGTTCGCCTGCACGGCCGCGAATGCCCGACGACATTCGCGCATCCTGATGCCGGTATTCAACAGCACCGGCGCGCGGGTGTCAACTGCGCGGAGTCAAAGCCCGCGGCCAATAGGCTTTCTTGCCTATCCGACCTCCACCGCCTGATCGTTCTCCCACACCCCATGGAGGTTGCAGCTTTCGAAAGCCCGCAGCGTTCCGCTCTTTGCCAGGATAACGTTATAGGTGACCTTCGGCTCAGTGCTCACTCCCGTAAGGTCCGTCCTGGCCAAAAAGCTCTTGTCGAAATAGAGGTCGATGAACTCGATGTGATGACCGTGCTCATTGGGGTGCGCCAGCAGCTTTCCCACGTGAACTGTAATGGGAGCGGGCTTCCCCGCCGGGACCGTCTCGGGCACCTCGATTACGGGTATGTGCTTCTTCTCCAGATCGGTCGGATTCTCGGGATCCGCCGGCCTGTTCACACCGGCGAACAGGTCCTTTGCCTCCGGCATCCTACGCCTCCTTTCGATACTTCAGGAAGTCGGTGGCTGCGAGAGCCGCCTTGGCTCCCTCCCCGGCAGCCACGACTATTTGCTTGTGCGGAATGCTTGTAACGTCGCCCGCCGCGAACACGCCGGGCACGCTTGTCTCACAGTTGCAGTCAACTATGATCTCGGCCTTCTCATTCAGCTCCAGCAAACCCGCTACCAATTCCGTGTTCGGAACCCAGCCCACTTCTATGAAGATTCCTTCGAGCGCCATGTTCTTCTCATCCCCGCCCTCCCTCTTGGCGACCGTCATGCTCGAAACCTTATCCTCGCCCTCGATCCTGGTCACGCCGTATCCCTCGAGGATGTTCAGGTTGGGCCTTCCTTTCAGCCGGTCAAGCAGAATCTGGTCGGCGGTTATCTCGTACGTGATTATGTGCACTTTTCGCGCGATCCTGAGCAGGTCCAAGGCAGAGCCGATGGCCGTATTCCCCGCGCCGATCACGGCCACGTCCTTTCCCTTGAAGAACGGCGCATCACACGTTGCGCAATAGCTTACGCCTCGGCCCACCAACTTGGCCTCGTTCGGCACGCCCAGTCTCTTGGGCCTTTTGCCCGTAGTCACTATCACCGACTTCGACCGCAGCATCTCGCTCTCTTCCACGTCCACGGCGAAATTCCTCCCTTGGGCGGAGACTTTCGATGCCGTCTTTCCTATGAGCTGATCGATCGGGTACTCTTGCACCTGCTCCTGGAACTTCTCTATCAAGCCGTCGCCGGAGACCATGTGGAAGCCCATGTAATTCTCGATGCGGCTCGTCCAAACTACCTGCCCGCCGATGAATTTCGTGACCAGCGCCGTTTCCAGTCCTTTTCTGGCAGCGTAGATGGCCGCACTAAGCCCCGCAGGCCCGCCCCCTACGATCACCACCTCGTAGAGTTTCGGCTCACCGTCTTGCATGACCAACTCCTAGGTTCCTCGTGTGTTCTCCCGCTTCGAAACCGGGCGGAAACGGCCACGCTGCCGGCATAGATCGCGACCAGCAACCCTACCGGCTGCCTTGCCGGCGGCTCACGGCAGGGCTTTTTCGAGAGCCTCCGACAACTCCTTTTCCGGTCGCACACCTACGAACCGTTGCACCTCGGTGCCGCCTTTGAACAGTATGAGCGTAGGTATGCTCATCACCCCGTACTTGGATGCCGATCCCGGGTTCTCGTCGACGTTCAACTTAGCGACCAGCGCGCGCCCGTCGAATTTCTCTGCCACGCTTTCTACGGTCGGACCCTGGATGAGGCAAGGACCGCACCAGGGCGCCCAAAAATCCACCAAAGCGGGTTCTGCGGCCTTGAGAACCTTTTCCTCGAAGTCCGCGTCGGTTACCACCAACGCCTTCCCTTCGCTCATCTAACGCTCCCTTCATTTAAGGATTCATTATAGCAAGTTGCGTGCCCGCCCAATTTGATCTTGAAAAGGTACTCCAATCCTCGAATTACCCCACAGCTGCGTCTGAGATTTCGCAAACTTGCCAATGCAGAAGTGTGGTTTGATAAATGTTTGACACTTCCAGCCGGGGCGGTCGATGCCCCTATGAATGCTCGCCTGCGTACTTCTCGAGCAGATCCGCCATCTGGCTCGCTTTGCGCTTTTCCTGTCCGAAAAGATTTTTCTTCTCCTCGGGGTCGCGCTTGAGGTCGTACAACGCAGGCTTGCCGTCAGGCGCTTCGGTTATGTAGAGCCAGCTCAGATTGCGAATCGCGGCGAATTGCTGGCAGCCGGTTACTGCGTAGCCCCGCACCTTTCGCGCCTCGCCCCTTATCAGAGGCATCAGGTCGATTCCATTCATCGACTCGGGCGGCTTTACCTCGAGCGCAGAGAGAAGCGTCGGCGTGAGGTCGTGGTCCTGCACGAGGGCATTGACGCGCCTGCCTCCGTACTCGCCCCCTGGGAACCGGATCATCATCACCAGCTTCGTCAGAATCGAGTGCAGGTCCCGTGGGGCCTTTTTCACCACGCCGTGCTCGCCGATTGGATGGCCGTGATCCGATATCACGGCAAACACGCTGTTGTCGAACACCCCCATGTCCTTGCATCTGTCGATGAACAGTCCCAGCCAGCGGTCAACCATCGTCACCTCGCCGGCGTACAGGGCCTTGACGTGCTTCAGCTCACGGGCGGTCATCCACTTGCGGGGGTCGCCACCGGGCGGGTCGATTATCACTCGCCCCTTGTATCCGGGATCGTAGAGGTCAACGTAGTACTGCGGCGGATTCCACGGCTCGTGTGGGTCGAACGAGTCCACGAGCATGAAGAACTTGTCGTGCGTGTGGTTCTCCTCGATCCAGTCCATCGCCTCCTGGAACACCTGCGGCGCAAAGCGGTCGGACTCAGACTGCCAGTGGGCCGTGTTCTGGAATATGTCCTTCAGACGCGCAGTCGGCCGCTCGGCACCGCGAGGGAGGAGATGGCTATAGTCTCTCGTCAGCGGCGCTGTCGAGTAGGCGTCGCGCTCTTGCCCCCTTATCCATCGCCAACACATGAAGCCTCGGTGGAAGTTCATAGAAGGCTTGAACATGTGATAGGTATCCGTGATGAAGGAAGTGACGTACCCCTTGTCGCAGAGCAACTCCGAGATTATTACGTCGTCGTCCGCGAGCGGCTCCCAGCCGAGCCACCGAGGATGCGGGCCTACGGGGGGCTTGAACTCCTTGAAAGGGAACACCGTGTGCCCGGTCCACAGGGCGCGCCTCACCGGTATCGTAGGCAGGGATTCCGGATAGGCTTGGGTGAAAACGACGCTCTCTTTGGCCAGCGCGTCCAGGTTTGGCGTCCGTATCCACTTGTTGCCGTAGCACCCCACGTGGTCGGCTCTCAGGCTGTCAATGACCACCAGAATAAGGTTCATTCGTTCCTCCTGCTGCTCTTGAAGCGCGGCGCGTGCCTAAAGTGCTAGTATACTTGCTGCTTCGCTCCGCGCAACCCAAACAATCCTCTCCGGTTGACCCCGTGGGCGAGCAAGGCTATCATACCCCCTCAAACTGGCCGGATGTCCAAGCCCTTCCGGGTGCTCGTACATGAAATGCCGTCATCTGCACGCGTGGGACGTTTCGCCCAAGGAAGCCTCCGCCATCCAGGAAGACCTCCGCAGCATGGTTGTTGCGCAGGGCGACCTCGGCAGGCCACGGACGGTCGCGGGTGCTGACGTGGCTTGTCCGAAGGGAGAGGGCGGGGCGATAGGCGGGGTCGCGGTTTTCTCCTATCCCGACCTCGAGCTTGTCGAGGAGGCCGTCGCCGAACGGGAGCTGGTCTTCCCATACGTGCCGGGCCTCCTTGCGTTCCGCGAAGCCCCGGCGCTGTTGGACGCTTTCGAGAGGCTCACCGTGGAGCCGGACGTCCTGATTTTCGATGCACAGGGCTACGCCCACCCACGGAGAATGGGCCTCGCCAGTCATCTGGGAGTGCTGCTCGACAAGCCCAGCGTCGGATGTGCGAAGTCCCTGCTTATCGGCGATCATGAAGAGCCGGAGGACACCCCTGGCGCGTTGGCCCCGGTGCTGCATGACGGCGAGGTCATCGGCGCTGCCGTACGGACTCGAAAGGGCGTAAAGCCCCTCTTCGTCTCCGTGGGGCACAGGCTGTCTCTCCATGCTGCGATTGCCTTGGTGATTAACTGCTGCAAGGGCTACAAGCTCCCTGAACCGGCTAGGCGCGCACACAGGCTCGTCAGCGGCTCGAAGAGAGCGACGCCGCGCGGGAAAGGAAATGAAAATGGAAACGTGGCCACCGACTAAATTCCGCCTCGGTCTCGCGAAAGGGGACCAGCTAAATCAGTTACTTGCGGAAATCCGCACAAGGCGCGACGCGGGCCATGTGCTTCGTGACGGCATCGAGGAGGAAATTGCATCCCTTCAGGCGGCTTCCGAGGACGAGCAGTACTCCGCCGCCCTGAGGCTCTGGAAAGAAGTGGAATCAACCGCCGTCGCCGGGGATTTCCCTTACAAGGAACCCAGCTCGCTGCCCGAGATTCGCGCGCTGAGGCCGCCCGGCACTCGGATTCGCGATCTCAAACTGAGCGACGAAGAGCTTTCCAACCGAATCCGGGGGGGATGGCTCGGCCGCTGCGCCGGATGCCTTCTTGGCAAACCTGCCGAAAGGCCGTGGTGGACCAAGCAGGGAATAGAGAATTTCCTCACGGCGCACGGCGCTTACCCGCTCTCAAATTACTTCCCCGCCGTCGCAGAAATGCCGGAGGGCATGGAATATTACCCCAGCGAGGTCTCGAACGCCGAAAACCCCTGCCTCCTCGAAAACATAACGATGATGCCGCGGGATGACGACATCGACTACACGATCCTAAACCTCCTTCTGCTCGAACAATTGGGGCCGGAGTTCACCTCCCTCAACGTTGGGCAGATGTGGCTCAGCAAGCTTCCTGCAGCCGCCGTTTTCGGCGCGGCGCGTTACGCATACAGGAACTTGCTGCTGGGCCTCGTTCCCCCCGAAACCGCCACTCACTTGAATCCTCATAGCGAGTACATCGGGGCGCAGATCAGGGCCGACATGTTCGGCTATGTGTGTCCTGGCCGGCCGGAGAAAGCCGCCGAACTCGCCTACAAGGACGCGGCGCTTGACACACTCAGAAACGGTATCTACGGCGAGATGGCGGTAGCCGCTATGATAGCCGCGGCCTTCGTGGAATCCGACCCGAGGAGGGTGATCGAAGCCGGCCTCGAAGAAATCCCGCAGTCGTGCCGCTACGCGGAAGCCGTCCGGCGATGTCTTGAGTGGCATGTCCAAATCCCCGACTGGGAAGAAGCTGTGGAACTGGCCCTCGCCGAGATAAAGCTCAACGTCGCCGTCAACGCTTCCCTTTCCTTCCTCGGGCTGCTGTACGGGGCGGGCGATTTCGAGAAAACCATATGCCTGGCGGTAATGGGCGGGCTTGACACCGACTGCAACGGCGCAACCGCGGGCTCCATCGCCGGCGTGATGCTCGGGGCCGGCAAAATACCGGCGAAGTGGACCTCTCCGCTCAATGATACGATCCACAGCTTCATCGCAGGGATAGGGAAGGGGAGCGTCGAGGATTTCGCCGCTCGCACCGCGGCGATAGCCGGGCAAAACATCCAGGGACGCCCCGGCGCTTAGCCGCCCGCTGAACCCGCCCTAGCAGCTTGGGGAATATCCCAGCTCGCGCTCCGCCTTCCCGGTGGAGAAGGAGCTTGCTCCTTCAATGACTTCTGGGCTGACCCGGGCGATCCCGAGCTCAGCGGCTGCACGTGCAACCGCCTCGCCTCGATCCACTTCACCTTCTTTCGTGTATCGATACCTCGTCGTGATATTGTAGACCCCGTGCTCGATGTCCGATTCGACGCCCAATCTGAATGCCTGAGCCAGGTCCTCCGACACCAGCTTGGCTCCCAGCAGGTTGGTCCACAACTCCCCGCGATCGTTCTTGACGGAGAACACCTTTTCCCGGAGAGTGAAGTTCCCGAGCCTGAGGCACACGGTCGCCATGCCGTGTCGAAGCGTGTAGCTCCGGCACAGCATCTCGCCCATCAGTTTGGTTGCCGCGTACGTCGTCGCGGGCAAGCACGGATGGTCTTCGTCGATGGGGAGGTGGCGGGGGAGGGGACCTTTTCCCGATATCCCGTAAACCACGACGCTGCTGGCGAACACCACTCGCCGCACTCCCGAACTCCGCGCGGCCTCGAGCACATTGAACGTACCTTTCATGTTGAGGTCGAAGATCTTTTCCGCCTCTCCTGTGTCCTTCGGGATAGCCGCCGTGTGGCAGACGGCCTGGACCCCCTGGATCTTCGCTCGCAGGTCGACGAGGTCCCTGATGTCGCCGCTCACGAACTCCCAACTCGAGCCGGGGTATTCTTGAACGTCAAGCCCCAGGACTGAGAACCCGTTGGCGGCCAGTTCCGCGGCGACCGTTCTCCCGGCGCGCCCGGAAGAGCCGGTCACCAGCACTCGCTTAATCTTCGCCATGCTCTGACTCCTAGTCACGCTTCAATCCTCACCCATCTGTGAGGATGCCGACAACCGCGTTCGCACACGCCACGTCAAGACCGGCGGAATTGGAGAGTGCGCTTCAGCAGCAGCACAAGCACGTAAGCCGCTCCGGAGACCGCTATGATGGTAGCTCCGGAAGGAAGGTCCGGCCCATAGCTCAGCATCAAACCGGTCGTAGTGAAAATCACGCTCAAGATGACCGAGAGCCCCATCATTTGCCACAGCGTTCTGGAAAAATGTCCGGCCACGGCGATTGGCAGCGTCAGCAGCGCAACCACCAACACGATTCCCACAACCGTCACTAGCAGCACCACGGTAAGGGCCGTTATGCACAGCAGCAACAAGTAGAAGAATTCCACCTTGATGTCCCGCAGTCGCGCGTACTCTTCGTCGTAGCAGATGGCCAGGAACTGGTTGTAGAACAACAGCCCTACGGCGAGCACCAATGCGTCCAGCCCGCCGATCAGCCACAGATCCCTCGTTCCCACCATCAGGATGTTTCCGAAAAGGTAGCTCATCAGGTCGGCGTTGTAGCCGGGTGTCCTCGAGATGAAGATGATCCCAGTCGCCATTCCTATTGCCCAAAGCGCGCTGATGACGGTGTCTTCTCTCTCCTTCGCCCTCAGGCTCACAAGCCCTATCACCATGGCCGCGGCGAGAGCCGCCGCCGCCGCCCCGTAGAGCGGGTCCAGCCATTCCAATCCGTGAGTCTTCCGGAGGTAATATGCGCCGCCTATCCCTCCAAGGACGCAATGTGCGATCCCACCGGCAATGTACGTTATTCGCCGCACCGCCACGTACGAGCCCACCACCCCGCAGGCTATGCTTGCCAGGACGCCCGCCAGCAGCGCGTGCCTCATGAACGGGTAGTCGACCACGGCGCGCAGGAACTCACCCATCGCCCTTTGCCCCTTCCGACACGTCCCTGTCATGCCTGACCGCGCACACGTCCTCTCCGTACAGTTCCCTGATCAGCTCCCCCGTGATCGCGCTCGTCGGGTGCACCACCACAGTGCGCTTTACGCATATGACGCTCTTCACGTACCTCGACACGAATCCCAGATCGTGGGAAGCGACCACCACCGTCAGTCGCTCGTTAAGCTCACGCAGCACCTCGTATACTTCGCACTCCACCTGCAAATCCAAGCTCGCCGTCGGCTCATCCAGAAGCAGTATCTCGGGATTCGAGGCAAGCGCTCGGGCGATCAGGGTCCTCTGCTGCTGCCCGCCGGACAGGGTCGAGAACTTGCGCTCGGAAAGCTCCTGCATTTCCACTTCCCGCAATGCGTCCAGAGCCGCCTGCTTGTCCGCTTTTCGATATGGGCCGAATTTCCTCGTTATGCCCATTCGCCCCATCAGGACCACGTCGATCACCCTCACGGGGAAAAGCGGGTCCAGGAGCGCATGCTGGGGCATATAACCCATCCTCAGCCGGGATTCTTCGGGAGGCGTTCCGAAAACGCTCACCTTTCCCTTTGTCGGGCGCAGCAGCCCCAGGAAAAGTTTTATCAACGTGGTCTTCCCGCCCCCGTTAGGCCCGACGATGCATGCGAAATCAAGCTCGCCCACGGAGAGGTTGACATCCTCCAATACGGGCATCCCATCGTAGGAAAAGTCAACGCCTTCCAGTCGAATAACGGCTTCCTTGCTCATGGTTGCCTCAAAGCATTCTCGATTTTGGCTGCCATTTCTTCCAAGTTCCTTACGTAGTCCTTAGCCAGCGGATCCATAGGGACGACCACCCCCCCTATGGCTTTGGCGATCGCCTCTGCGCTCTTTCGCGAGAACTGCGGCTGTACGAAAATCACCCTCACTCCTTGCTTCTTCGCCCAGTCGACAAGCTGCGTCAGTTGCTTGGCGCTGGGTTCTTTGCCCTCAACCTCTACCGCCACCTGCTTCAGCCCGTACTCCTTCGCGAAATGCCCGAAAGCCGGATGAAAAACCATGAATTCCTTGCCCTTAAGAGGCGCGAGCGCTCTTGCGAGCTTTCCATCGAGCTCATCCAGTCGGGCCTTCAAAGCCCTCAGGTTCTTCTCGTAATCCACTCCGTGCGCGGGGTCCACGGATTTCAGCCCTTCGCATATGTTTGCTGCGATCAGCTTTGCCGACCTCGGCGACAGCCACAGGTGCGGGTCCTCTTCCGACTCCTCGTGCTTGTGCGTCGGTCCTTCCGTTTCGCTGGGGCTTCCTGTCGGCTCGGCATCCTCGTCGGTCTCGTTGTGATGGGAACGCTTGATCCCCTTGGCGGCATCCAGGATATTCAGGTTGCTGTTCGCCGCCGCGATCTTCTCGACAAGCTTTTTCTCGAACGGCAAGCCTATCGTGAAGTAAACCTGCGCTCCGGCAAGCCTGGCCATCTGTTTAGGCGTCGGCTCGAAGGTATGGGGTGACTGCCCGGGGCCGACCAGCACGTCCACTTGAACCAGCGGGCCGCCCACTTCCTCGACGAAGAACGCCTCCGGAAGGATGCTCACGAAGGCTCCCACTCTCGGCGTCTCGCCTTCCGCGTGGGATGGAATCGCGGATGACATTAGAAAGACCAGACCGGCCAGTGCGAGCGTTCGGAAGGTATGCGTCAATGCTCCTCTAATCCGGAAGTCCATCTGAGGTGCCGGCGTCATCTGTTGCTTCCCTTCGCCTTGACCGGCTCCTCGTGCGTGCCGGCGCAGACCAGGCGAATCTCGTTGCATTCGTCGCACCTCTCCACCGAATGGCGCGTGCTGAACTCCTCCCAGTGTTTCTTCTGGTTCGGGGTCAGGATGCCGGTTCCCCTGCACAGGGGGCATGCACTGTTCAAGGCCGAGAGCACCGCCGCGCGGATGAACTCCGAGCGATTCGGTATCCCTTCCAGCGCGTCGACGAACGCGCCGTCCGCCTTGAAAGTTATAATCTCGCGCTTGTTTTGTCTCATCGCCGGGCTCTCCTCCAGGTGCAAATTGGCCGCAGCAGTTAGGGGGAAACCTCCCCATCTCTATTATTACTTGGTATTACCCCCGGTCAAGAATTACCTCGGGCGGAAACTGATCGGCAGCTCTTGCTTACGACCCCCGCGGCCGCAGGGGTCTGGAGAAGCTGATGGAATGCCTCAGCTGAACCCGTACCAGAAGTCGTGCCCGCCTCCTGGGAACCATATCGCGTCAACCATTGAAGACACTATCACCCCAAAGATGGTACCGAAAATGAGCCCCATGAACGCGGGCGCAACTCTCCTGTAGGCGGCGACGCCGCCCACCTTCAGCGTCACGTACTTGACCAGCCACGCAATAAACACCGACAGCATGAATATCCTGATGTCGAACACGTAATTCACGGTGAAACCTATTGGGTGGAGCGGCCACCACGGGAAACGCACCATGAGCACCGAGAGGACCGCCACTACGAACGCGCCTATCGCAAAGAAGCTTATGCCCATCCAGTCCGGCCCCTGCGGGTCCCTTAACTTCCTCACGATCCCATCAAGCATCAGAATGTTCTCGTGGTTGAATTGGGGCCGATTGAAATTAGTCGCGCCGAACCTGTAAGCCAGAATAAGCGTGAACAGCACCGAAATCGTCATCGCCAGCAACCCCGAGCCGAAGACAACCGGAAAAAGAGCGCGCTTACGCTTCTCCACTCCGTCGGCCAGCTTAACAACATGAGCTGCTGCCGTGCTCACAAACGCGGAGTTCCCCCCCACGGTCGCGTAGCCGGCCCCTATCGACCCCATTGTGCTTGCTGACAGCGAGTGGACCCCAAATATCCCTGGAACGAAAGATTGGGCTGCCATGCTCGGCCGAACGAAAACCAGTCCGGCTTCCGACACTATTCTCGCCAATCCCAAGAACAAAACCCCGCTGCATCCAACGAATAGCAGAGCGCTCTTGAGCTGCATGCCCGATTTGCTCAGCCAGCAGATTACGTAGGCTAGTCCCAGCAGAAGGCTCAGCAATGCTGCGCGGTAGGACATCATCTCTCCTGAATCGTCTATGTCCTCACGCCTTGGGTTCCATGCTTTCTTTGCAACTGCGATGATGTGCCTCCGGCTCCTCCACAGCGCGAAAAGGACGATCACGGACAGCCCCCCGAACGACTGCCATCCCATGTAACTGCCCGACACGAAGAAGTCCGCCCCCTTAGGATTGAAGCCGAGCTTGCTCAAGACGGCTATCTCCACAAGCGCAACCGCGAAGAAGAACCAAAGGCTGAACAGCACCTGGGTGTTGGCAAGAAAAGCGAACCCCATGATCAGAAAATGAATCCGATTGTGTATTGGAGGGACGTTCGGGATGCTCCGGATCGTTATCCCTTTCAAAGCCGTCGGGATGGTCGGGAACCCCGGGAGGAAGTAATTGACGATGTTCCAAAGGACGACCCCGGAGGCGATCCCGAAACCGATCCAGAAGGCCCGTGAGCGAGCCATCGGCGGAAGCCACCCCCCTCCCGGAGGCTGTTTCACCATCTCCAGCGGAACCTGGGCAAGGGGGAACACCAGTCGCTCGTTTACCACCCACTGCTTTCGCAAGATCACAAACGACGCCAGCGTCACCAGCATTGTCGCCGCCAGAAGCTGGAACCACCAGAACAACGGACCGGCCCACGCGTCCCACGGTATGTGCGCTCCCTCCGGCAGCCCGTTGAAAAAGTGAGTCATCGCTCCGGACTCGTCCGACGGGAAAAGCCACGCGGGTATGTTTGGTAGCAGGTACTCCCCCCACTTGTTCTCGTAAGTCGCGAAGTAATTCGGCGCGGCAAGCACTGAAACCAGATGCGACGTCAGGCGCGTTGTGGGCATCATCGATGCTATCAGGCCCATCATAAAGACGACCACCAATTCGCGGGACGTCAGCGCGGACTTCGGCTTAAGCACGCGGAGCGCTCCGTTGACGGCAAACACCAGGATGGAGAACGGGATCAGGAGCGCCATGGGCATATGCCCCATCTCCATCCGGTACCCGTGCGTTAAGTACTCCGCATACGTGGCGAAGCCGCACACAACGATGACGAGCACTAGTCCCGTCACGACTGCTCGCGCTGTGACGCTCCTGTTTTGTTGCTGATCGATTTCGCCCATCCAGCGGCTCCGTGGTGTCTCGAACGAGATTCTAGTGCCTGCCAATCGCCATTGGAAGGGTTCGTACCGGCGTCGGCTTAAGGTCCACACCAGGCTCTGCCGATACTAAGTTCAAATCAGGGTGCCGGCAAGGGATTGCCGCGCACGGTTCCGCGGTTGATGTCCTGGAGATTCAAGGAGGGCCCGATGGACGTCATCCCCCATTCGTCTCTATCCACCTCATTGCTTTCCCGCTTCGCGTCCCGTGACCTGGATTTGTTCGAACCGATTGTGCCGGCGACCGGTGAGATTAGCGGGCCGCATCACAATGATCAGATGGCGCCGCAGGACTCCTTTGTCAACCAGGAGCCTTCGCTTCGCCCATGGGCCGCCTATTCCCCCGCCCGTCCGGCTGCAGCGAGTCACGGTCAGCCCGATTTGAATGGGCTCAGTAGAATTATGGCGCTGCTCCGGTCCCTGGGAGAAGACCAGCTCCAAAGTGCGTCGATGTCGCTTACGGTCAGACAATCGATCGCTTTCACGCTCGAGGCGCGCAATGCCATGGGTTCGCTGCCGGAGAATTCTCAGGAAGCCTTCGGCGATGTCGCCCTGAAGATGATCGGCGAGCTGTTGAGGGATGCCAGAATCCTTTTCAAGACAATGCTACAGTTTGCCAGGGTGGCTCGGAAACTGGGCCTCGAGAACCAACCAGTTACGGACCATTTCTTGAGAGTGGTCGGCAAGCTGCTCGACTCGTTCCCAGAGCTTCTCAACAGCTTCGTTCCAGCTTTCGCGGATGCCCAGGCCGGTCATCCCGCCCGCGCTGCTGCTGACTTCCTCAGTCAAATAGGGGCGGCAACGGACGGGCTCAGCTCCAGCGCGAACGTCAGCGTGGCCGCCTCGTTCCTCACCGAGGTGGAAGTCATGGTGGATGGCGGCACCGT
>CAZBND010000004.1:0-24685 GCA_964493415.1 uncultured Planctomycetota bacterium
CCGTTCGAACTTCAGATCGAGCCGAAGATGCAAGAGCGAACGCGGGTGGACAGAAAGGGCGAGAGGCTTACCTGGACGAATACGCCGGAGCCGGAGATTTGAGAATACGCAAGGCAGGTCGCGCTTAGCGCCCATGCGTTAAGGCACTTCACTTCCCGCTTCTCAGAGTCGGCATCGCTCCGTAAAGCGAGGTTAGCGCACGGGGTCGGGGAAGTCCAGGGCCGTGGTCAGGTGAGAGGTTTGCGCATTTTGCGGCTTGCGGGCTTGTAGCCGAAGCGCCGGTAAAAAGCGATGGCGGGTTCGTTGAACTCCATGACGGTCAGTTCGGCTGCTGCCGCGCCTTTGTTGCGAGCCCACTGCTCGGCGGCTTCCAGAAGGGACCGACCGATTCCGGAGCGGCGGCATTCCTTCTTCACGGCCAACGTGTCAATGGCGGCGTAGGTGCGCGGGACGTAAACGGGGATGTCGGGCGTTTCCGTGACCGTCACCTTGATGACGCCGAGCAGACTGCCCTCGCCCTCGGCGACCAGGAGAGCAGTGGCATCGTCCTGGATGAGTCCCTGTATGTATTCGCGAGAGCGGGCGGGGCCGGTGGGCTTCCGATAGATTGCCGGAAGGGCTTGGCGGTGGATGGAATCCACCTCCTCGAATATCTCGCAGAGGCCCTGGTAGTCGCTCACGGTTGCTTCGCGGATTGAGAGATGCATTCGGACGCTCCGGTGGGGCGGACGGGCTGCTACTGCATATAGAGCCTGGCGAACTCGAAGATGGACTGCTCGATGAAGGCGTTGGCTTTGTCGATATCTACCTTGTCCACCGGGAAGGTGATGTAATCGCTTTTCTTTTCGCAGACGCGGGGGATTTGCATCTCCATCTTCAAGGTGAGGGCCTCGAGGGTGCCGGTAGGGCGCAGGGTGAACCGCAGGACGCCCTTTCTTGGGTGCTCTTGGGAGGGCTCGAAGAGGTATGCGGCGGCGGAGATACCCTCTGTCTCGTGGATCATGTTGGGGAAGCGTTCGGCGAGGAAAGCGGCGCGGTATTCCAGGCGCTCCATGATGTTGGCCATTTCTGCGCCGAATTTCTCGCGGGTGAGCCGCTCTCTCCGCTGCTCTTCGGTCTCGGAGTCCTCGGGGAGAGGCTTTTTCATGATTCTCTTGTCGAATTGGCGAGTGAAGTCTCCCTGCATGGGACTTTTCCCCCACTAATGTGTAAGACTTCAGTTCGATTTGGACGATTAGGATTATAGGACCATAGTGGGCAGGTTTTCAAGGACACCTGAGGTGAAGAGATGAAGTTGAAAGAGGGTCTCAGCAGTACGCGGCAGCAGGTAAGCGCGGAAGAGACACAACCTACGGCAAGTCCATATGAGCTTGCAGAGGAGCCGCTGGAGCTTGAAGAGCCGGTTAAGAAGGTCCATCCGCCGAGGTGGAGCAGGGCCGCGCTGAAGCCGGACCAGATGGTGTTCTTCAACCGGCAACTTGGTTCGATGCTGAAGCTGGACCTGCCGATCGCGAAGGGGATGAGGGCGTTGGCGCGGGAGGTCGGGGACCCGGTGTTCCGCGAGGTGGTGGAGAGCGTGAGAAGGGACCTCGAGCAGGGGGTGGCGCTGACGGCGGCGCTGGCGAAGTTCCCCCATTCGTTCCCGCCGCTATACATAGAGATGCTGCGTGCGGGGGAGAGCACGGGGAACTTGGCCGCGGCTTTGGAGCAGTTGGCGGCGTACTCGGAGGCGATGGGCAACGTGCGCAGGCGGCTGGTGACGGCGATTACGTATCCGCTTTTTACCGCTTCGCTGTGCGTGCTGGGAGGGTTCTTCTTCCTGGTGTTCGTGGTTCCACGGTTCAAGCTGCTGGTGGAGCAATTGGCGCTGTCGAGGATCGAGGAGGCGGGCGCGGATTTGCCGTGGGTGACGCGATTCGTGTTCGCGTTTTCGGGCATGGTGCGGGAGTGGAGAGTTTCCCTGCCGGTGATCGCCGGGGCGGTTCTATTCGTGTATGTGGTGGCGAAGATGCTGGGCCGGTCGGGCAGGAGAATGGACCAGATGGTCTTCAGGCTTCCGGTATTCGGCAGGCTGTTTCAGAAGGTGGTGCTGGCGCGGTTCTGCAGAACGTTGGGGGAGCTTCTCCGAAGCGGCGTTTCGATGGTGCAGGGGCTGTCGCTTGTTGCCGGAGTGACTGGAAACAACGCAATACGGCGCGCGGTGGAGGGGATGAAAGGGTCAGTGGAGAACGGGGAGCGAATGACGGCGCATCTGGACGAGGTGAGACTATTCCCGCCGAGCATGTCATGGCGGCTGAGGATGGCGGAGCAACGGGGAACGGTGGAGCATGCGCTGCTGGAGATGGCTAAGGAATATGAGGACGACGTTGAGGTGAGCGCGGCCCGGATAGCGGAAGTGCTCGCGCCGACTTTCATCGTCGTGGTTGCTTGTCTTGTGGTTGCGCTTCTCCTGTCTGTGTACCTGCCGCTTGCATGGTTCCCGACTCCCGGGTAGGCGGCAAAACGGGTGGATCATATGAAAACGGATATGAGAGTGCTTGCCATCCCGCTCAGGGGGATTGAGGGCGAGATTCGTTCGCTGCTGTCGAACGAGAGCCATCGGATAAGCGAAGTAGTTGATTTCCTGCTGACCAAGTCGGTCCAGTTCAATTCGAGCGACATTCACTTCGAGCCCACGTCGCGGGGCCTTCGCGTCCGCTACCGAATAGATGGGATGTTCCACGAGGTGCTATGCCTGCCCGGGGCGGTCCAGGAGCAGGTGATATCCCGGATAAAGGTGATGGCCGACCTTCACTCGCATAAGCGAGAGATCGTGCAGGAGGGGCGGATACCGTTCGAGTGGCGAGGAAAGGCGCTGGATTTCCGGGTCTCCATCATTCCGACGGTAGCGGGGGAGAAGATGGTGGTGAGGATCTTCGACCCGGTGCGGTCGACGTTTGAGCTGGAGGAGTTGGGGTACTCGCCGGAGGTCCTTGAAGAGCTGATGTCGTTGCTGATGGGGCTTCAGGGCATGGTGATTCTGACGGGGCCGGCGGGCTCCGGCAAGACGACGACGCTGTACTCGTGCCTCCTGAAGGTTCGAGAGGAGCTGGGACACTTTGCGAGCATCGTGGCGATAGAAGACCCGGTGGAATACGAGGTGGGCGAGTTTGCGCAGATGCAGGTTAACAGGACGCACGGGCTGGATTTTGCGAGGGGCTTGAGGGCGGTGCTCCGGCAGGACCCCGAGGTGATAATGGTCGGGGAGATACGGGACGAGGAAACGTGCGAGGTGGCGCTGAAGGCGGCGCTTACGGGGCATTTGGTTCTTACAACGATCCATGCGGGCAACACCGCCGAGGTAATAGTGAGGCTGCTCAATATGGAGATGCGGCCTTTCATAGTGGCGTCGGCGGTAACGGGAGTGGTGGCGCAGCGGCTTGTGCGGATGATATGCCCCGACTGCCGGATGCCGTGCAGGATTGAGGAACCGTACGAGGAATTCATTAGGGGGCTGCTGAGGCTGGAGGAGGTGCACACGTACCGCGGCCGCGGGTGCAACACGTGTCAGGGTACGGGATACCGGGGGAGGACGGTGATCGGGGAATTGCTCACGGTGGAGGAGGACGTGCGGAGGGAGATACTCAGGGGGACCTCGACCCCGGAACTGGCCGCGTTGGCGAAACGGAGAGGAATGCGGACGGTGTTCGAGGACGGGTTGCAGCGCGTGGTGGACGGGATAACGACCTTCGAGGAAGTGCTGCGGGTCGCGGGGGCGGCGAACGTGAGAAAGTCCCCGACCGAAAATGTCGAAGGTGTGACGAACTTCGACGAAGTGCTGCGACTGGCAAATGCTTAGCGAGCGAGGACGTTGGCGGGACATACGGAGCAGGCATGAAGGCTAGGCGGGCGAAAGGGATAATGCTGGTGGAGCTGATGGCTGGGACGCTGGTCTTCGCCATCGCCGTCGCGGGCTATTTTGGGATTCAGGCGAGAAAGCAGGCGCACATTCTCGCGGCCAAGCAGTTGTCCCTCGCCCAGCAGGGGTGTGCGAATAAGCTGGAGGAGTTGCGGGCGCTGTCGCCGGATGCCGCCGGCCGGATGGATGGGAGGCGCTTCGGGATCAAGGGCCTGGAAGGTAGATTGGGTGCGGCAGGAGAGATTCACACGACCGAGTACGAGAATCTGTGGGAGGTCTCGGTGGCCGCGACGTGGAGTTCGGGCGGGAGAGAGCGCTGCTACGAACTTTGGACTTTTCTGCCGAAAGGCGGTTGAGCTCATGAGGCGGAAAGGCAGAAAGGGATTGACTCTTGCCGAGCTTACGGTCTTCATGGCCTCGGCAGGGGTGCTGTTGGCTGCAATTGCCTCCGTGGAGGCAACGTCCCGGCGAGCGACATTCACCGAGATGGCTTCGCTTCGGCTGCTGGAGGACGGCCGCTGGGTCTCATCGCAGTTGAGGTCGGACCTTGCTTCGGCTGAGGCTGTGCGGGTCGGGATGGGCGGCGAGCGGCTGGAAGTCGATGCGGAAGGGGGCACGATCGTGTACTCGCTGAACAAGGGCAGGCTGGTGAGGAGCTTCCTTAGGAGCAAGCACTGGGAGGAGACCGTGATGCGGGGGCAGGTTGAAGAATTCTCGGCAATGATCGACCCGAGCTTTCCGGAGCTGGTTCGGGTTAAGCTGAAGCTGAGCAGGAGCACGGGTGTGAGAAGCATCAGCACGGAGAGAGAGATAGTGGTGACGACAAGGGCGAGAAGGGACGGAACGTGAGGCGTATAAGGTACAGGCAAGCGGGAGTTGTGCTTTTGGCGTCGCTGAGCCTTGCGGGGGTGCTGGCGGTGCTCGGTGGGCTGTTCCTGCGGCCGTCGGTGGAAGAGCTAACACTGGTGGATAGGGACGGCAGGCGGATGCAGGCGCAGGCGCTGGCGGAGGCGGGCGTGGCTGACGCCATAGCGCGGCTGGGGGAGGGAAGGGTTGTGTTCAAGATCGCCGAGAGGCCTGCGCCGACGGGGGCGTACCGCGTGGACGTGCAAGCGGAGGGCGAGGGTTACGAGAAGTTCATGGTGAGGTCCGAGGGCATGGTGGCTTTGGGCGGGGGGCGGAAGCTGTCGCAATACGTATATGCGACGATCGAGGTCGAGCGCGCACAAGAAGGCGCAAGTTGTCGGCTGGTCTCGTGGAAGAGTTATTCACGCGCCCCGGGAACTGAGTGAAGCAAGCCCAGCGGGCGGGACTTTCGACGTTCGGATCTACAACAGCTTGGTGATATGACTGCTCTGCAAGCGCTCCTGCTGGGGATTCTGCAGGGTCTTACGGAATTCATGCCCGTCTCTTCGAGCGGGCACCTCGTGCTGGCGCACAGGCTGCTGGATACACACGCGGGGTCGGGGGAGCTTCCGTTCGATGTGGCTGTTCACTTGGGCACGCTTGCCGCGGTGCTCGTTTATTTCCGCAAGGATGTCGCGCGACTGGTGACGTCTGGCGGGAGAGCTGTGCGGGGAGGGGCAAGGCGGCTCTACGAGGACGAGGGAGGTAGGCTGCTGGCGTTCGTTGTAATAGCGACGGTGCCGACTGCGGCGGCGGGCCTGCTGCTGAAAGGGTGGATGGAGGGATTGAGGGCGGATGGGGCGGACGGGATGTTCTGGATCACCGTGGGACTGTTATTCTTGAACGGGGTGTTCCTGACGGGGAGCGATTGGCTGAGGGATAAGGGAATGACGATGGCGGCCTTGCCTTTGTACGCTGCGTTGGCGGTGGGCGTGGCGCAGGGGGTGGCGGTATTGCCGGGGATATCGAGGTCGGGGGCCACGGTCGTGGCGGCGGTTGCGGTTGGGTTCTCGCGGTCGAACGCCGCACGAATCGCTTTCCTGTGTGCGATACCAGCGATAGCTGGGGCGGGTCTGGTCGAAGTGATTACTGCACGAGAAGAATTGGGGGCGCTCGGCGCCGTTCCGCTGGCGGTTGGTACGGTTGCCTCGTTCGGGGTAGGGTTGCCTTCGATCTACGTGCTCGTCTCGGCGCTTAAGCGTTCGAAGCTGAAGTACTTCGGGATTTATTGCCTAGTGGTGTCGATTCTGGGGTTTGCCTGCGCGCGTTGACCATGGCTTTGTGTTCTGGTATCATCCCCTCGCGTTGACTCACAACCGAAGAGCGGAGGTTCCACATGTATGCGGATGAGAGTCTGTCGCGGTACTTGGGCCGCGCGGCATCCGGGGAGCCGATACCGGGGGGCGGAAGCGTGGCGGCCGTGGTGGGAGCGCTGGGGGCTTCGATGGCGTCAATGGCGTGCAATTTCACCGTGGGCAGGAAGAAATACAGGGATGTGGAGGGGGATGTTTCGAGGATTCTCAATGCTGCGGAGGAGGCGAGAAAGAGGCTGTTGGAGCTCGCGGGGCTTGATAGCGAGGCGTACTCGGAGGTCTCGGCTGCTTACGGACTACCTCGCGAGACGGAAGAGGAGAAGGGGGTGAGAGCGCAGGCAATCCAGGCGGCGCTGAAGACCGCGATGGAGGCCCCGCTGGAGACGATGAGGTTGTGCGGAGGGCTGCTGGGAAGACTGCTGGAACTGGCGGAGAAGGGTAATCGCAACCTGATAAGCGACGTGGGGGTTTCGGCCATTCTGCTCGAAGCGGCGCTGAAGGCGGCGCTCTTGAACGTGGAGATAAACCTGAGGTACTTGAATGATTCTTGTCTGGCTGGAGATGTCAGGGAAGAGATTAAGAGGTTGACGGAGCAGGCGGGCGAGCGCGCTTGTGAGACGCTTGCCCTGGTGCGCTCGCACGTTTCGCCAGGATGAGCGAAAGCAAGGCCCAAAGGAGACCGTTCGTGGGGATTATGTTCGAATGTTGCGGGGTATATCAGCGCGTGTACCTGAACAGGGACGGTACGGCATACGAAGGCGCATGTCCGAAGTGCGGTCGCCGTGCGACGATCAAGGTTGATCCGAGTGGTACGGATTGCCGATTCTTTCGGGCTTACTGACATGAACGACGCGACATCCCCCGGTGGAAGGGAGAAGGGCGTCAAGGTAGCGATACGGAACGCGTGGCGGAAGTTCACCAAGCGGACGGCTTCAGCTTTGGCGCGGTCGAGCGGAGCGGAGCTGCTGACGGCGACGCGGCTTGGGCTGGGATTCGCCGACGGGGAGTATGTTATCGACCTTGCTCGGCGCCAGGTCCGGGACAGGATGGGGATGCCGGCATCGGACAGGCGGGAGCTGTTGATATTGCACTACTTGGCGGGTGCGAAGAATATCAAGCCGTCGGGAACGGTAATCGGGTTCGGCCAGATAGCGGAGGTCAGGACGTACGAGCCTGTGTTCAAGGCCCGCACGCTGGGGCGGCTTGTGCGGGCGTTCGGCGACGACCCGGAAAGACTGATCGATGCGGCAAGGCCGTTGGGAGGCGTGCTAGGGGACGCAGGAGACGTGAGCGCAGTGCTGGACCTGTTTCCGAGAATACCGGTGACAGTAGTGATGTGGCGAGGGGACGATGAGTTCCCGTGTGACGGGAACATCCTTTTTGACAGCACGGTGACCGAGCACCTGCCTTTGGAAGATATAGTGGTGGGCTGCGAGGAGTTGGTGTCGGCGCTGGTTGCCAAGGCGGGGAGTTGATGGAAGAGGATTGGAAGATAGCTTCGGGCAGGAAGGAATGCCGGGGCTGCGGCAGGCAGTTTACGGAGGGGGAGAGCCTGTACTCGGTGCTGTATGAGTCTGAGGACGAGTTGCAGAGGGCGGATTTCTGCACCGAGTGCTGGAAGGGAAGCGACGAGCGGGCGTTCTCGTTCTGGCGCACTTGTGTGCCCGTGAAGAGCGAGCCGCACCCACTTCCACCGAACGAAGCGTTGCTGGATCTGTTCAGGCGGATGGCAAAGTCGACGGATGCGCGAAGAGACCAGTTCAGATACGTGCTGGCGTTGCTTCTCCTTCGAAAAAGGCTGCTGAAGCTGGTGCGGAAGGGGAGGGATGCGGGGGGAGAGGTGTTTGTGCTGGAGGATCGAGGGGCTGACGAGGAAGTGACCGTTTCGGTTCCGAGCATATCGGAACCGGAAGTGCGAGCCGTGTCGGATGATCTCGGCAGGCTTTTGAACGCGCGGATAGACGTGCAGGTAGGTCCAAGGAGTGAGAAAGATGAAGATAGAGGAGCTCGTGTACAAGGTGGCAGGTGAGACCCTGGTCTTGCTGGAGGAGAAATTCCACTATCGCATACCGGAAGACCATAAGAAGGGCATCCAGCGCGAGGTGGTGGATCGGCTGGACGCGATACTGAAAGAGGAAGGCGGGGGAGAATAGCTCGCTGCTCAGACGGCTCGGGCGACGAATATGAACCCGTTGGCGCGAAACCGGTTTGGCAGGGAAGGGCGAAGCGCGGCGTTTCTGCGGTCGTTCAGGTAGAAGATATCTTGAACGCGGAAACCTGTTCGTTTCAGCAGGCGTTTGACCTCGGTGTCGCGAAAGACGTGAAGGTACATGTCCGGCACGCCCCTGTAATAGGTTAGGTTTTTGTCGCCGAGCTCTGACCTTTGCAGGAGGGCACTGAGGGCTGAGGTAAGAGGGAAGAGCTTGGCCGAGGGGTCGGCGAAGCCGTGATAGAAGTTGTGGGTGTGCAGGACGAGGATGCCGGCCGGCCTGAGGGTTCTTCTGGCGCCGATGAGGAATTGTTCCCGGTTTCTTTCACCTTTTATCAGCCCGATGGTGCTGAACATGCACAAAGCGGCGTCGAAGCTTCCCGGGCGGAAGAATCCGAGGTCGCAGATGTCGGCCCTGACGAGGTAGCCTTTTAGCGCCGAGCGGCGGAGCTTGGCGCTACATATCGTGAGCATGTGCTCCGACAGGTCCACGCCGACCGCGAAGCACCCTTTGGAGGAGAAGTGTGCGGTGTGGCGACCTGTGCCGCAGCCGAGGTCGAGGATTCGAGAGCCCGGGGGAATGACTTCGTCGAGCACTGCCGTGTCGAATTGAAAGAGTTCGTTGTCCCGGAAGTAATAGTCGTAAGTTCTTGCGATGTAGGCGGAGGAGACATACTTCCTGGTGGAAGGCGTAAGTGGGTCGGAAAGGTTTCTCATAAGACCATTACAGAGGGTTCCGGAGGTCTGATCAAGCCCTCTAAGGGTGGAAAAGGGGGAGCGGCCGAGCTTTGGCTGGACTTTTGTGAGGGGCTGGATTAGGATGGATGCTAATTATCGAGAGCTGTCTAGGGGCGCTCTACAGCCCCCGAAAGCCGTGGATTGGAAAGGAGAGAAAGATGGCCGTGAAGGTGGGAATAAATGGATTCGGAAGGATCGGCAGGCTCGTTTTCCGGGCGATGGCACGGACGGACGAGCTGGAAGTGGTGGCGGTGAATGACCTCGCCGACGCGAAGTCGTTGGCGGTGTTGCTTAAACACGATTCGGTCTTCAGGGCGTTTCCGGGAACGGTGGAGGCGAAGGACGGGGCCATAGTGGTGAACGGTAAAGAGGTGAAGGCGCTGTCGGTGAAGGATCCTGCCGAGCTGCCGTGGAAAGAGATGGGCGTTGAGATAGCTATTGAGTCGACGGGTGTGTTCCGGTCACGCAGCCAGATCGAGGGCCACCTTAAGGCGGGGGCGAAGAAGGCGATCCTGAGCGCGCCGGCCAAAGACGCTCTCGATTTGACCGTGGTCATAGGGGTCAACGACAAGGCTCTGAAGCCGGAGCACAAGATCGTCTCGAACGCATCGTGCACAACGAACTGCTTGGCGCCGATGGCGAAGGTGTTGAACGATAGTTTCGGAATCGAAAGAGCTTTCATGACGACGATTCACGCCTATACGAACGACCAGAACGTGGCGGACCAGATACACAAGGATCTCCGCCGTGCGAGGGCGGCGGCCATAAATATCATCCCGACGACTACGGGGGCGGCGAAGGCGATTGGCCTGGTGATACCGGAGCTGGACGGGAAGATGGACGGGATAGCGATGAGGGTGCCCGTGGCTGATGGCTCGGTGACGGATCTCGTGGCGTTGCTGAGCAAGAGCGTGACGGTCGACGAGGTGAACGCGGCGATGAAGAAAGCCGCGGAGGGGCCGCTTGCGGGGATCATGGATTACACAGACGAGCCGTTGGTTTCCAGCGACGTGATCGGGGACGAGCACTCGTGCATTTTCGATTCGTCGCTGACGAGCATCAATGGCGGCAACCTGGTGAAGGTTGTGGGTTGGTACGACAACGAGTGGGGTTATTCCTGCCGCGTGGCGGACTTGGCCAGGATGATCGCCGCTTAAGCGCCTGATACCCCGGAAAGCCGGAGGCTCGGCAATGCCTCGGTGTGTGCTTATAAAGTCGGGGGAGACTGAGTGGTCGGATGACGAGCGCATGCAGGGGTGCCTGGACGTGCCCTTATGCGCCAAGGGGATCGAGCAGGCTCGCAGCGAAGCTGAAATGCTGAGGGACGCGGACTTCCACGTGGTGTACACGACCAGTGATAGGGGGTCTCGGCAGACGGCCGAGATAATAGGGAGGACACTGTCGAAACCGGTCAAGGTGCTGAAGCGGGTTCGCGAGGTGAACCTGGGGCTGTGGCAGGGGATGCTTGTGGGTCAACTAAGGCGGAGGCACCCTCGGGCCTACAATCGTTGGATGAATTCGCCACTGTCCGTGTGCCCGCCACGAGGGGAGAGCATAGCCCAAGCGGGCGAGCGCCTGGGTCGGGTGCTGAGGAAACTGTCGAAAAAACACTATAAGCACTCTTTTGCGCTTGTTTGTCCGCCCATTGCGGGGGCGGTGGTCAGGTGTTTGCTTAAGGGCATCGACCTCGGCAAGGTATGGGAAGTGCTCGCGGAAAGCCCGGTGTCGGAGGCGTGCGAAATCCCGAACCCAAGGTAACAACGGGGGAGCGTATTGGCCTGGAGACGTAAGAAAAAGGAGCTGCCCGACGGGCTGTTCATAAAGTGCGAGGGCTGCCAGGCGACGGTGTTCAAGAAGGAAGTCGAGAGCCGGCTCAACGTATGCCCGGAATGCGGCTATCACTTCAGGATACCTGCAAGGAAGCACATCGAGTATACGGTGGATGAGGGGTCTTTCGAGGAATTCGATGCCGGTCTGGTGACGAGCGATCCGCTGGGCTTTGCAGACCGTATGCCGTATCAGGAACGGCTGGAACAAGCGCGGAAGCAGACCGGCTTACAAGATGCGATAGTGACGGGGCAGGGCAAGCTTGAGGGGAGGGACGTGGTTATAGGCGCGATGGACCATTCCTTTATCATGGCATCCATGGGCGCAGTGGTTGGAGAGAAAGTGGTCCGTTCGGTGGAGAGAGCGCTGGAATGGCGAGTGCCGCTGATACTCTTCTGCGCCGGCGGCGGAGCCCGCATGCACGAGGGGATGGTGTCCCTGTCGCAGATGGCAAGGACGTCCGCGGCGGTGGCGAGGCTGCGTGACGCGGGGCCGGTTTACATTTCGGTTCTAACGAATCCTACCACCGGCGGAACGTTGGCGAGTTTTGCATTCCTGGGGGACCTGATCCTGGCCGAACCGAAAGCTCTGATAGGATTTACCGGAGCAGGAGTGATCAGGGAGACGCTGCATACGGAGCTGCCGCCGGGCTTTCAAACGGCGGAGTTCCTTCTCGAGCACGGTTTCATTGACAGCATAGTGCCGAGGAGCGGGATGAGGGCTCGGCTGAGCAGGCTGTTGGACTACGCGAGCGCGACGAGCGGCAAGTAGCGGACATCGGCCTGGAAAAGCCCGGACGATTGGGGGATTCTAGAGGGGGTTACTTGATGAGTCGCACAGATGAAATCGCCCAGAAGAGGGACCGCGTGCTGGGCTACATGAGGGAGAAGGGGCTGGAGGGGGTTCTGCTGGGGTCGACGGCGAGCTTTGCCTGGTACACGGCGGGGGGGCAGAATCACGTCTCGACAGGTTCTGAGAAGGGTGTGGCGCGGGTGCTTGTGACGCCGGGTCGCGACCATCTACTTGCCAACAACATCGAGATGCCTCGCCTGCTGGCGGAAGAAGTGCCGGAAGGGCGATTCGAGCCGGTCGAGCATCCGTGGTTCGACGAGACATCGGCGACGGCGGACTTGGCGAAGCTCATAAGGCCTGAGAGGGTCGCGTCGGATGACGGATTTGCGGGAACGGACGTCTTGCCCGCGGACTTCGCGGAGTTGAGGTATTCGCTTTTCCCGGAGGAGATAGTCAGATACAAGTGGCTGGGGCGGCACGTTAGCGAGGTGCTGGAGGGGGCCTGTGCGCAGGTGCGGGCGGGGATGACGGAGTTGCGGGTAGCGGGGCAGATATGTCACCTGTGTTACGGCTTTGGGATCATTCCGGTCGTGGTGCTCGTAGCTGCGGACGAACGGATAGCGCGGTTCAGGCATCCGATTCCGACGGAGAAGGAAGTGGAACGTTGCGCCATGCTGGTGCTGTGCGGAAAAAAGGGAGGGCTTATCTGTTCGGCGACGAGGCTGGTGCACCTGGGGCCTGTTCCGGAAGAGCTGGAGCGGAAGCATCGCGCGGTATGCGAGGTGGACGCGACGTTTATCCTGGGAACGGAGGTGGGTGCGGACGTGGGGCAGCTTTTCCAGAAAGCGACGGAGGCGTACGCGAGGCACGGCTATCCGGATGAATGGAAGCAGCATCATCAGGGCGGAGCGACCGGATACGCGACAAGGGACTTCAAAGTTACGCGGTCCACGAGGCGGAGGGTCCTGGAAAACCAGGCGTTCGCGTGGAACCCCTCGATTGCGGGTACGAAGTCCGAGGGGACGATTGTGGCGACGGAAAGAGGCCCGGAGATCATGACCGCGGCCGTGGCGGGGCCGACGATTCCAATAGAGATCGAGGGGCAAGTGATTCATCGGCCGGCAATATGGGAAAGGTAGCTCTAGGTGGCTGTCGTGGAGGGGGATGGGGTGATCGGGTGTGTTTGGGAGGCCGGCGTTTGTTGACACGAGTTGCCCGGCAATAATATAATGGACCGTTTGCTTTTGTTGGCTCGGATTTTGCGGAGGTAATATGCGTTGGTAGAGAAGACATTGGCAAAAGGAATTACCGAGATCAGGTGGCACGGGAGGGGCGGCCAAGGGGTCAAGACGGCGGCGCTACTACTGGCGGAGGTTGCGCTGGCAGACGGGCAATACAGCCAGGGGTTTCCGGATTATGGGCCGGAGCGCATGGGGGCGCCGATCCGCGGGTACACGAGGGTGAGTGATGCCCCCATCCGGATGCACTGTGCGATCGAGAACCCGGATGCGGTGGTAGTGCTCGACGCGACGCTGCTGGGAGTGGTAGACGTGGCCGCCGGCCTGAAGGAGGGCAGGGCGATCCTGATCAACTCGAAGGATAAGCCGGAGGCGGTTGCGAAGAAATTTAAGCTCGAAAAATTTAAGGTTATGACAGTGGATGCGACGGGGATATCTCTGGATGAGATAGGCCGCGCCATCCCCAATACGCCGATGGTGGGGGCGCTTTTGAAGGCCCTGCCGGTGGTGCCGGTGGAGACGCTGATTGAGAACATGCGTCAGGAATTCGCAAAGAAGTTCTCACAGAAGATAATCGACGGCAACGTGAAGGCGGTGGAGCGAGCCTACCAGGAGGTGACTTCCGATGAGTAAGAAGGGGAAGGAAGGCTGGCGTAAGATCCCCCGCGCAGCGACGGTGATGTGCCCAGGAAACGCGGAGGCGGTGGAGACGGGCACGTGGCGCACCTACCGTCCGGTGCATTACGACGACAAGTGCATCCAGTGCCTTCAGTGCTGGATAGTGTGTCCGGATGACGCGATAGTCGTGGAGAACGAAAAGGTGGTAGGTGTGGACCTCTATCACTGCAAAGGTTGCGGGATATGCGCGGTGCAGTGTCCGGCTAAACCGAAGGCCATCGAGATGAAGCTTGAATCGGAATTTGCGGAAGAGGACGAGGAGTAGGCGCGCCCGAAAGGAGTCGAGATGTCACAAAGGGTGGCGATGACAGGAAACGAGGCGGCTGCGAACGCGCTGCGGCAGGTGAACCCGGACGTTGCCGCCGTCTATCCGATAACGCCGCAGACGGAATTGATGCACAACTTCTCTTCGTTTGCGGCCGACGGCAAAGTAAAGACGGAAGTGGTGTTGGTCGAGTCCGAACATTCGGCGATGAGCGCCACCATAGGCGCGTCGGCTTCGGGGGCCAGGGCGATCACGGCCACGGCTGCGAACGGCCTGGCGCTGATGTGGGAGGTGGTGTACATAGCCGCGTCGATGAGGCTGCCCATCGTAATGCCCGTGGTGAACAGAGCGCTGAGCGGCCCGATCAACATTCACTGCGACCACTCGGACACGATGGGGTGCAGGGACTCGGGGTGGATTCAGCTTTACTCGGAGAACGCTCAGGAGGCTTACGACAACACCATCCAGGCTTTCAAGATAGCGGAGCATCCGGACGTGCTTCTCCCGGCAATGGCGACGTACGACGGGTTCATCATCAGCCACACGACCGAGACGCTGGACATTCTGGAAGATGAAGAGGTAGCGAAGTTCGTGGGTGAGTACAAGCCGGAGTACAGCCTTCTGGATCCCGATCATCCGATAACGATGGGGCCGCTGGCGCTTCCCGGCTTCTACTACGAGCAAAAGCGGATGCAGGTCGAGGCGATGGATAACGCCAGAAAGGTAATTCCGCAGGTGGCTGAGGAGTACAGGAAGCTTTCCGGGCGTGGGGTCGCGTTCCTGGAGGAGTATCTAATGGACGATGCGGAAGTGGCGATCCTGACGCTCGGCTCGTGCGCGGGGACGGCGAAAGAGGCGGCGGACGAGATGCGGAAGCAAGGTGTCAAGGCGGGGCTGGTGAAGCTGAGGTGCTTCCGTCCGTTCCCGGCGGACGAGATACTGGAGGCGATTAACGGAGTCAAAGTACTGGGGGTCATGGACCGCGCCATTTCGTTTGGCCTTGATGGCGGGCCGGTGTTCAACGAAGTCCGGTCGGCGGCGTTCGGGATTCGGGACCTTTTGCTGACGGGGTACATATACGGTTTGGGAGGTCGAGACGTGAACGTGGGCGATGTGCGGGAGGTGTTCGAGGATCTGGTGAAGGCGAGGGAGGCCGGGGAGGTGAAGACGGTAATGAACTACGTCGGCTTGCGCGAGGAGGAGACGTATCCCGAGCAGGAACTCGTGTGCGTGCCGACGGAGTAAATATCTGCACAAGCGAGGAGTGAAATGGCCACAAGTTTGAAAGAACTGACGCACAGATCGAGCTACCTGACGCGCGGGCACAGCGCGTGCGCGGGATGCGCGGGGCCGGTGGTGATACGGCAGATAATGCTTGCCGCGGCGGAGCATCCGCTGGTTGTCACGTTCGCGACGGGGTGCATGGAGGTCGTGAGCACGCTTTATCCTTACACCGCGTGGAAGTGCTCGTACCTGCACAACGCGTTCGAGAACTCCGCGGCGACGATGAGCGGCGTGGAGACGGCTTTTCGGAAACTGAAGGACCAGGGGAAGGTCTCCGGTGATTACCGGTTCATCGCGTTCGGCGGAGACGGCGGCACGTACGACATCGGATTCCAATCGCTTTCGGGGACGATGGAGCGAGGCCACCGGCTCCTTTACGTCTGCTATGACAATCAGGCGTATATGAACACGGTGATCCAGCGGTCCTCGGCGACGCCTAAGGGTGCATGGACCAATACCAGTCCCGTGGGGTCGGTGGGCACGGGGAAGAAACAGCACCGGAAGGATCTGGCGAGCATTATCGCGGATCACGAAGTGCCGTACGTGGCGCAGGCGTCGCCTCACAACTATCGTGATTTGATCAGCAAGGTGGAGAAGGCGCTGGAGGTGGACGGGCCGAGCTTCATAAACGCCCTTTCGCCTTGTCCGCTGGGGTGGGGATACCCGAACGACCAGACGATGGTGATGTCGAAGCTGGCGGTGGACACGTGCTTCTGGCCGCTGTTCGAGGTGGAGAACGGCGTTTGGAAGGTGAACTACAAGCCGAAGAACAAGCTGCCCATAACGGAGTGGATGAAGGGTCAAAGGCGGTTCAAGCACCTGTTCACGCCGGAGAACGAGTGGATAATTGAGGAACTCCAGAGCCACACCGACAAGAAGTGGGCGGAGCTCTTGAGGAAAGAGGAGTGCTTCGGCGGTAGTTGAGGCGGTGAAGTCCGCCGCTTCTCGATAGTGTGCCGGTCTTTACGCTTTGGCGGGGGCTTTTGATGCTTGCCCTCACCATGCTCCCGAGTGTAAAGCGAAGATGGCACATTCGCGACTTGGCGAGGCTTTCACGGAGGAGGACGTATTGAAAAAGCAGCTTGTCAATCCAGAGCGACCGAATCTCTTTGAAGACACGTTCGACTACGATTCGGTTCCTCGGATTCTCTTTGACGGGAAGATATTGGAGGAGATGGACGGGGAGCTTATCACATTCGACCCGAAAGAGGCGATAGAGCGGGAGCTGGTGATAAGTGACACGACGTTCAGGGACGGGCAGCAGGCGCGGCCCCCTTACACTACGGAACAGACGGTGAAGCTGTTCGAGATGCTCTCGCGGCTCGGAGGCCCCAAGGGGGTCGTAAGGTACACGGAGTTCTTCCTTTACAGCGAGAAAGACCGCGCGGCGGTGGAGGGTTGCCGCGATCTGGGTGTGGAGTATCCGCGGATAACGGGTTGGATAAGGGCGGAGCCGGGGGACTTCAGGCTCGTGAGGGATATGGAACTTGGCGAGACAGGCGTGCTGACGTCGTGTTCCGATTACCACATTTTCTATAAGTTGCGGAAGGACCGGCGGCGGGCTTTCGACGATTACATTCGCCTGGTCGAGACGGCGCTGGAGGCAGGCGTGAGGGTTCGCTGCCATCTGGAGGATGTGACGCGAGCGGATATCGAGGGGTTCGTGTTGCCCTTCGTGCAGAGGCTGGCGGAGATCTCGGAGCAGGTGCCCGATGAGCTGAAGGTGAAAGTGCGGCTCTGCGATACGATGGGGTTCGGGCTCACGTATCCGGGAGCGACCTTGCCGCGCAGCATTCCGAAGTTGATCTATAAGGTTACAAACGAGGGAGGAATCCCGCCGGAACGCCTGGAGTGGCACGGGCACAACGATTTCCACAAAGTTCATATAAACGCCGCAAGCGCGTGGCTGTACGGGTGCGACATCCTGAATGCGTCGCTGCTGGGATTTGGCGAGAGGACGGGGAACCCGCCGCTTGAGGCGGCCATAATCGAATACATGGGGCTGAAGGGAGACGATGCGGGGATCGACACGCGTGTGATAACAGAGATCGCGGAGTACCTCAGGAACGAAGTGGGCGTTGCGGTTCCTGCGGACTATCCGTTTGTGGGGAGTGCTTTCAATATGACGCGCGCGGGAATCCATGCCGGTGGCTTGGAGAGGGACGAGCGAATCTATAACATATTCAACACGGAGAAGCTTCTCGGCCGACCGGTACGGGTGGCTATTACGGACAAGTCGGGGATCGACGGCGTGGTAAAGTGGGTCAACGATTTCCTGGGCCTGGAAGGGAAGGAAAGGCTTGGAAAAATCCAGCTTGTGAAGATAGGACGGTGGGTGGTGGATCAGTATGAGAAGCACGATCGGGTGACTGCGATCTCGGAGGAAGAGCTGGTGGAGCAGATTCGGCTGCACCTGCCGAAGCATTACGAGCGGCTGTCATTGAAGAAAGCGAAGCCCTGAGGGTTTTATTGAAAGCGGGGGTGATGGATTGAGCGGGAGAATGAAGGCCGCCTTCATACACGCGCCGCACGACATCAGATACGAAGAGACGGATATTCCTTCACTGCGTCCGGATGAGGTTCTGGTCGAGGTGAAGGCGAACGGGATTTGCGGCTCGGACATCCACTTCTACGAGGAAGGGCGTTTGGGACCTTTCGTTGTAGAGAGCCCCTACATCCCGGGGCATGAGTGTTCAGGGGTGGTCAAGGAGATCGGGGACGAGGTCGAAGGGCTGAAGCCTGGCGATAGGGTAGCGCCCGAACCGGGCATTCCGTGTCGCAGGTGCGGGACGTGTAAGAGCGGGCGATACAATCTGTGCAGGTCTGTGTATTTCATGTCCGCGCCGCCGGTGAACGGTGCGATGGCGGAGTACATGGCCGTGCCGTACGATTTCGCGTTCAAGATCCCTGACGAGATGAGCTTTGAGGAGGGGGCGCTGGTGGAGCCGTTTGCGGTGGCGGTGCACTCGTGCAATCGGGGGGAGCTTAGGGCGGGGGATGACGTGGTGATTTTGGGAGCGGGGCCGATCGGTCTGGCGATCATGATGGTAGCTATGGCAAGGGGAGCGGGGAAGAAGATCGTCGTGGACGTTCTTGAGAGTCGGCTGGCTGTGGCGAAGGCTCTGGGAGCCGACGAGACCATCAACGCGTCCGGGGAGGACGTTGGGGCGAAACTGGCGGAGCTTACGAGTGGTCGGGGACCGAAAATCGTCTTCGAGGCGGCGGGAACGACGGCGACCTCGGCGCTGGCGGTGGAATTGGTGGGGGCGGGCGGCGTAGTCGTGATCGTGGGATGGCCGGGAGCGGACCGATTTCCCTACCCGGTCGAGAGGATCCTTGAGCTGGAGCTTGACGTGCGAGGGGTTCGGCGCTACGCAAACGACTTCCCGGCTGCGATTTCACTGATTGCGGGGAAGCATGTGGGCGGAGCGGCGCTCATCACGCACCGGTTTCCTCTCGAAAAAGCGGCTGAGGCGTTCCAGTTCGTGGTGGAGCACAAGGACCAAGTGATCAAAGCGATGATCCTGAATGGATGAGATCGCACCGGCTACGGAGCGGCCGGTGTCGGTGCAGGTGTCGTTGTTGCCGGCGGGGGTGAAGGGGTGGTAGAGGGGGTCGGCGTTGGGGACGGTGTGGGAGGCATCAGTTCCTGTCTGAGCGCTTGAAGCTTAGCTTTCGTTTCAGGCGTCCCCAGGCCCGGGGCCTTTTGGTCGAGCAGCTCCAGCAAATCCCTCAGTTGGTCGACATTTCCTGACGATTTTAGGGCGAGAGCGTTCTCGACTATCCGCTCCCATTGGGGGATGGTGTCGGATTTTTCCATCTGGACGATAGCAAGGTGGGTCTTGGCGGCATCGAGATGATTGCCAAGGGCTTCGTAGCAGCGAGCCAGGGCCCCCAGCGCCTCCAAGGTGGGCTCTTGCTGAGAGATTTCCTGCCAGAGGGGAAGAGCCTCTTTGTACTTCTGCTGTTCCAGGTAAATGGCCGCAAGGCGGCGCTTGACGTCCCGCAAGGCCTGCTGCTCGGCGGTCTTCCCGGCGAAATGGCGCAGGATAATTTCGTACAGTCTGGCAGAGAGTGCTTTATTCCCTGATTGTGCATGTTCGTCGGCGACCTTCATGTAAGCGCTCAAGTCGTCTGCGAGGACTTTCTCGAGTGCGTTGGCCGCGGCGCGGGCGACCGTCTCCTCGGGATCCATCATTCCTTCGATTAGGGCGCTGAGTGCCGCGGGGTCACGAATCAATCCGAGGGCGTCGAAGGCGGCCACGCGGACATTTGAGTCGCTGTCCTTGGCGATGTCCAAGAGGGCGCTTACGGCTTCCTGGCCGCCCAGTTGGCCGAGGCTCTTTGCGATGGCTCGACGGACGAGATGGTCCTGGTCGTTTTTTCTTTCGGCCAGCAGCGGCACCGTGGTACGGTCCTTGGTGTTGCCGAGGGCCGAGGCGGCTTCCCGTCGTACGGATGGTTCCGGGTCCTTATAAAGGGCTGTCAGAAGGACGGAGACGGCTCCGTCGGCCGCGATGTTTCCAAGGGCCTTTGCTGCGTTGGCGCGGACGCCGGGGGAGTTATCTTGTCGGAGTGCGGCGATGAGGGCGGAGGTGGAGTCTTTGTCCTTTATGGCGTTGAGTGCCGCCGCCGCGGCCTCCCTGACGGTGGGCTGAGGGTCACCGAGGAGGCTCTCTGCTATCGCGGCGACGGCGAAACGGGCCCTTTCGCCGATCTTGCCGAGCGAAGACACGACTTCTTTCCGGACTTCCGTGCTGTCGTCCTTGATAGCATCGGCGAGGGTTCGAGCCGCCTCTTCGCTGTCTATCTTTGCAAGCTCCGCGGCGGCGTACCTGCGTACCTGCGGATACTTGGCGCGAATCGCCTCGGAGAGGGGGAGGGTGGAGGTGCGATCATTTCTCTTTTCGAGATGTGAAATCCAGATGTCGGCGGCTTCTGCTTTGACGGTCTTGAGGGCTTCCTTCGCCTCAGCCAGTTGGGCCTCACGATGCTGAAGAACTACGACGAGGAGGTCCTCCCTGCTGAGCGGCTCGATGGACTTCCACCAGTCCATCCATGTCTGGTAGTCATCGCCGAACTCGAACGAGGTCAGGGCGGCGAGGGTCGCCGCGCATTCCGCCCTTACCTTATCGGGATTGTCGGCCAGAGCTTGAATTAGAAGACCGATGGACTGTTTGTTCCGCTTGGTCTTAAGCACTCGTGCCGCCCCTTGTTTGGACAGCTCCGGAACGTCTTCGCCGAGCAGCACCGCGGATAGGGGGTCGATGAGTGTATCGATGTCTTGCTGGGACAGTGCCGAAACGGCGGCCGAGCGTATGCGTTCGCTCTGGTCTGAAAGGGCGTCTACGAGCATATCATTTGCGCGAGGGTCGCGCCGGAGCTCGAACGCTTTCATTACCCTTACGCGGACGTCCTCGTTGTCGGAGGCGAGCGCGGTTTTCAGGGCGGCGAGTGCCTGGGCGGAGTCCGTCATGTCGAGGAGCCCGAGGGCGGCCACAAGAGCCCTGTCCGTATCACCGTTCATGAGGTCCGCGACCATATGTGCAATCTTCTCGGCGTCGTCTGGAGCGGGGGACGGTGTCGTCGCGAGGTCCTCCAAGCCGCGCGGTTCGTCCGTCGTTTCCTCCGAAACGGCGCTAAGAGGTGCTTCGGGGAAGAGAAGGGGTAGGAGCGCGAGCCAGAGCCCGAACCGGATTGCCGTACGGATTACCGTAATTCTCTTGGGGCTACGCATTTGCTTGTCTGCTCAAAAACACGATACGATGCACGGTCTAGTTTTGTTTGCTCGGGGAGGGCCCTCCAGGGTGGTGCGCTTCGGAGAGATCCTCGATGGCCTGCTTCAGGGCGTCGGCAAGGTCGGCTCTGGATGAGGTCTTGCCGGCTGCGTCTGCCATGGCGGACGCGGCTCCCCGAGCGGCTCGTGTGACTGCGTCGACGACGGCCTTCCGCTCCCGCGTGCGAAAGCGGTCGAGCGTGGGCTGCAACTTAACCAATTCCCTTCTGGCGATCCTGTCTCCGAAGCTGTGGAGGGCCTCACTTAGTTTATCGGCAGAATTGATTTGGATCTGAGCGACGAAATCACGGGCGGCGTCGTAGGTCGAGCCGGCTATTCGGGCGAGTTCCTGCGCCCACGAGTTGCAGCGCGCGGACAGCTCGCTCTGGAGCGTCAGTCTATCGTAAAGTATTACCCCGTCAAGTCTTGCGATAGCGATGTCGATGCATCTTTCCTCGGAAAGGTCGAGGATGACGAGAGGCAAGTCGTTGCGCCTGGAGCAGGCTATTGCGAAGTGAAGGGTCTTGAGCGGCTGGCAACATTTCGTCTCTGAACAAATGACAAGGTCCGCGGCGGCTACCTTGTCGGGCGCGAGTTCGGGGGGAGAGTATTTGCCGGGCAAGGTGCGGGCAACCTCGATGCACCCTTCGGAATTCGTGGAGGTGACGAGGATGTTGACGCGGGCGTGGCGACTGATCCTCGCGGCGATGGCGACGGCGTCGGGGTGGCAGCCGAGGAGGTAGATTCGTATCTCTGACAGGTCGCCGAAGATCTTGCGCACGAGTTCGAGGACGAAGGCTTCTCGGCTGCGGTCTCGGCCCTTCAGCGCCAAGTAGGGGGCGGCGGCTCTGCGAAGGGACAGCCCGGCGGAGAACAGCCTTGCGATGCTGTCCCCTACTGCTCTGGCATTGAGAGAGGCGAGGTATCCTTCCTCGATGGATGCGTTTGGTTCGGCCAACCCTGTGGCGTGCACGAGGAAGGTGTTGCAGGCGTCGATGTCTCTGAGGACCGAGAGCTGTTGGCGGGAACCGGCCGAGGAATGGATAGCCCTGCGTAGCGCGTCGGCGACACGCTGCTCGGACAGTTCCGGGTCCGGCGAGGCGAGGAAGAGCAACCCACCCCCATCGCTCCGTGCGATCATTGCCTCAGGGAGGCCCAGTTCCGCTCGGATCAGCCCGAGCATGTGTGCCACATTGTCAACGCGCGGCCACGTCCAGTCCGCGAGGAAGAACTGCAACCCTACCATCCTTTCCAGAAAGACCCGGCTGTCAAGGCCGACATCGTGATGAAGAGAACTGTGCTGCCGTACGCGCGCCCCCGATGCGTCAGCGGGAGGAATTTCGTACAGAGGAGTGCGGCGATTACCAGGGGAAGCGCTACTTTGAAGAGGGCGGCAGGACGATAGACGACGGCGGCTAGGGCGATTCCAGCCAAAAGCGCCAATGTTGCCGCGGACGCCATGTGCCTCACGCGGCGGAGAAGCCAGAGTTCGGGCAAGAATTCCAGGTCCTGCCCGAAACCGGGATCCGTGAGCTTCTGGACGGCGGTGACGTTGGACCATGCGGCGGTGAGCGCCAGATAAGACGAATCGAACGCTGCGATCAAAGCCAGACCTGCGGGGAGACTGACATTGAACTTGCCGGGTGCGAGTCCCGCCGCGCAGAATAGGGCTGCTGAAAGCGGCAGGAGAGCGGCCCAGATTGTCCTTTCGGCCTGGAACCCGCGGAAGGCAAGAGAGACGGCTGCGAGCAGCCAAGCGCCTACGCCGAGCGCCAGAGCCGCGCCTGAGAGTTTCTGGGTCGGGTAGAGCCAGAGGACGAGAGCAGCAAGTATCAGAGCCCGTGCGACAGGACGGCCCCTGGACCCACGGCGTCTGAATGCCCTGATGCCGGTTGCGAGTGCGGCCACTATGAGAATAGCGGGCGGCAGGGCCGTCACTGCGAAGGGGCTCAACGGGTTCTCCATGTATTTTCGTTAAAGAGCGGACCCGAACCATCCCCAGCGCCCGTCGCCGGGAGTTCGCTTTCAGGAGGCGTGGGGCTATTTCGGCGGCTGGGGCGGAGCAGGGTTCAGCGTGATTCTCTGGTAAAGCGCGGCCGCTCTTCCGGGCCGAAGGTTCAGCAAACCGATAGCGACCCTGGCAGCGTGCGCCAGGAATTCGTCATCATCTCCACATGCTACCACGAGAGAAGGGAGGTAATTGTCGGGGTTCCGGCCTGAGTGGCGCAGTATCACGGACATGCCGAGGAGCGCCGCAGCACGGATTCGGGGTTCTGTCGGGGCGCTCACTGCCGATTCGAGGGCGGGCAGCGCGTCCGGACTGCGTGTGGCGACCAGGGCGGCCACGGCAGCTCCCAGTGCCGGCCCTTGGCGGCGCACGAGGGACTCCAAGTCTTGGATGTGTGACAGAAGGATGCTTCCCGCGGCTGGACCATGGTTGCGGAGCACGTTGGAGCCGCTCAGGTTGGTCTTGCGGGCTTGCTCGTCCGTAAGGGAGGAGGCGGCAGCCTTTCGCACGGCGGCGATAATGTAGTCTGGAGCCTCGCTCCCGGCGAATAGGAGGGAGGTGCCCGGCCAGGCGGCGCTGGCGGCCTTCACGTCGGGACTTCGAGCCACCACGAAGACGGCGGCGCGTTTGAGCGAGGGGAGCTGGAGGAGTTGCGTCCTGCTTCGCGAGAAGCTCTCTTCTGCTACGAGGGCGTGAAAGCGTAGGCGTTTTGATGCGGCGCTTATCGCCTCGGACGGGGATTTCGCCTCGACGACGTCAAATCCTCCCTCGCGGAGGGAGGATGCGAATCGGTTCCTGGTCTCGCCGCTCTCAGCGGCCACCAATACGGCCGGTTGGGAAGAAGCATGCGTGGCTGCGACGGCCATGGACATTACTTGGGGTGCCTTCTCTGGCAGAGCGCGGTCCGCGGAAATCTTGGAGAAGAGTTCCATGGCTGATGCACGTACGAGCGCGTCGGGGTACTCCATGGCGTCTGCAAGAATGGGCCGAACGTGGTCGGAGACCGCTTGCGGGGGGAGGATCGAGGATTGGGAGAGAGCGTCGAACTGCGCGGTGAGCTGCCCGACGGAGAGCAGCGCCGCGTCGTCCCGCCCCTGGGCCATGAACCAGAGCAGAGCTTGGGCCATCGTCTCGGGGCCGAACGCGCTCAGAGAGCTGACGTAGCGGCTGAGCTCATCCCTCAAGGCATCCGGCACAACGGGTGCGCGATCCAGGAGGAGGCTGAACGCGAGGGTGCTGGAGGCGAAAAGGCGCGCTGCTCTTGCCGATTCAGGGTCGATGGCGACGGCCCTGAGGGCGTGGGCCCGGGCGAGTTCGGCATCGACGAGGGATGCGGGGAGGTCCTGGGAGCGGAGTTTGCCGGTTTCCCACCACCAAATCCTCGCAGGCGCGGCGTCGAAGGCGTCTCCCGTGCGGGGGAGTCCTTGGAGCGCTTTCTCCGAGGAATCGGAGAAGAGTGTCGCGGCGTCGGGGAGCGATGTCGCCCCCCTTCCCGCGATGCGGCTAACGGACTCCGCGGCCCGCTCTCTCGCGTCCTGTAGTTGTTCCGGGTCGTCGGCTATCTGTTTTAGGTACGGTAGGGCGCGGGGGTCTCCGATGTTTCCGAGTGCGACGCAGAGGTTGGTTCGAAGCATTGCGTCTTCCGTGGCGAGTGCCGCACATAGGGGCCAAAGAGCCTTGGCTCCCAAACGGGCTATCGCCATCTGGGCGTAGGTGCGGCGTTCCTCGCTTACCGGGTCGGCAAGGAGGTCGA
>CAZBND010000004.1:24785-121725 GCA_964493415.1 uncultured Planctomycetota bacterium
GCCATCTGGGCGTAGGTGCGGCGTTCCTCGCTTACCGGGTCGGCAAGGAGGTCGAGAAGGAACGGGACGGCGACATCCCCGGCCGCCGCCAGCTTCTCCAGGGCAAGCTGCCGACTGGTGAAGTCCGACTCGAGGTCTCGTACCAAGGACTGGATTAGGTCTGGTGAAGTGAGTTGGGCGCGCTCGGCCTCGGCGGCGAGGTCGAGAATCTTCTTTACGGGAGGATTGAGGAGATCGTTCTGCAGCATTCGCAGCAGGACCCTTGTCCCCGCCTGATTCCTTGCTTCCAACGCGTCAGCGGATGAGAGCCCTTGAGAGAGAACCTCGTGCAGTAGGGCCTGAGCCCGTTCTATTTCTGCCATCTGGAAGTGCTCGGCGGCCCGGGCCACTTTGTCGCTAAGTTCCGACGCGTGAAACGCCGGCACCAAGAGCAGAGAGAGGGCTAAGACGGTTATGAAACGGTTCCTGGCCATCTATTTCCTCCTGACCTTCGAATGAAAGGCTCCTGCCGCTAGAGCGCCTCGGGGATCACTTCTCCTTGCATGAGGTCCTGGACGGTCTCTCTTTTCCTGACCACGGAATAGATATGGCAGTCAACCAGCGCCTCGCAAGGCCTGGGTCGAGAATTGTAATTTGAGGACATGGCAAAGGCATAGGCTCCTGCGCCGAAGATCGCCAAAATGTCGCCCCTCTTGACGGCGGGTAGCCTCCTGTCATGGGCGAAGAAGTCGCCGGTTTCGCACACGGGACCGACGACGTCGACGGGGGAGTCGCCTTCGGACGGCGTCTCGTGATCGGCGGCGATGGGCCATATCCTGTGATAGGCGTCGTAGAGGACCGGCCTGATGAGGTCGTTCATCCCCGCGTTGCATATGACGAAGTTTTTGCCGCCCGAGCGGTCGACATAGAGGACCTCGGTGAGCAAAACGCCGTTGTTGCCGACGATGGACCTGCCGGGCTCCAGGATCAACTTGAGCTTGTGTTCTTCCACCTCGGGCAGGATGGCCTCGGCGAAATCCTTAAACGAGGGCGCTCCGTCGCCGGTGTAGTCTATGCCATAGCCGCCGCCGATGTTGAAGTATTCAAGCTCGAAGCCCTTTTCCGCGGCGACGGGGACTAAGCGGCCCAGTTCTCTGACGGCGTTGACGTAGGGCTCGGTGGAGAGGATTTGTGAACCTATGTGCATGTGGACGCCTGCGAGGCGCAAACCGGCGTGGCGCGGGAGCTCATCCAGCGCCGAGAGCGCCTGCTCCAGGTCCATGCCGAATTTGACGCCTTGCTTGCCTGTGGTCATGTGGGAATGAGTGCCGGCGTCGACATCGGGGTTTATGCGAAGGCAAACCGGAGCCTCCGTGCCCATGCCTTGAGCAATCCGGCCAATATTCCAGAGTTCCTCCGGGGACTCGACGTTGAAGGTCAGGATTCCTTTATCGAGCGCGTAGCGGATCTCTTCGTCGGATTTGCCTACTCCGGCGAACACCGTCTTTTCGGCGTTGGCGCCGGCGGCTATTACCCTGGCGAGTTCTCCCTGTGAGACGACGTCGAAGCCGGAGCCCTGTTCGGCGAGCAAGCGGAGGATAGCGCCGCTGGGGTTGGACTTGACGGAGAAGCAGATCAGAGCGTCCGGGAAGGCGTTACGGGCGTTCTGGTACTGCCGGAGGATGCCGGAGGCGCTGTAAACGTAAGCGGGAGTGCCGACATCTCGAGCTATTGTTTCCGCGGGGACTTCCTCGCAGTGAAGTCGGCCGTCAATGTACGAAAAGGGTTGCACGGTGCCTCCCTTTGGCGTTAATCGTCGCTTGCCCTTTCCAGGCTTACCGACTCGCCGTCGTTGACTTGCGCGAAGCGTTTCGGGTCGCCGTCGAGGGTGCCAAGCACGTTTACGGGGCTGGCGGGCGTTTGTCCGAAGAAGATGCAGAAGGCGTTGCCCGGGGGCCAAAAAGCGATGGTGCCTGAGGGGACGGCGGCGCGGGCGTTGTCTTCCTCCATTTTCATGGGTATGGGGAAGTATATCTCGGCCCCCCAGACCCTGGCGGCGTTGGACGCGGGAAGCGCATCCCAAAGCAGGTCAGCGGCCTTGGAATCGTTGAGTGTGGCGGTCATTTCGATCGGTCCTGCGGTGATCTTGATCTTGCGCATCTGTGTCCTCCCGAGAAAAAGAGCTTCACCCTAACCCGCGCGGCGATTATAAGTTACTGCTATACTAGTGTCAACGCCGTCGGGAACGGGCAGACCGTCGCGGGCGGCGCAAGAGCGGGATATTTGACACAAAAAAGCGGTTATGCTAGAGTCTCGCGAGCAGCAAGAGAAACGGGAAGAGGTGTGATGAAAGGTGAGAGGACGCGGATAGACACCACGGAGGCCGCGAGGCTGCTTGAGAGAGAGTCGGAGGCGGTAGCGGCTCTCGCAGCCAAGCTCGACGACACTTTCGAGAGGGTTGTCGAGGCGATTTTGGCGTGTACGGGCCAGATAGTGGTGACGGGGATGGGTAAGGCGGGGATCGTGGGGCAGAAGATCGCATCGACGCTGGCGAGCATCAAGCTGCGTTCTTTCTATCTTCACCCGTCGGAAGCGCTTCATGGAGACCTTGGGCGAGTACATAAGACGGACGTGGTGATAGTTCTTTCGAATACGGGGCAGACGCGAGAGGTGACGAGGCTGGTGACGGAGTTGAAGAAAATCGGGTCGCGAATAGTGGGTGTGACGGGGGAGCCGCGGTCGAGCCTGGCGCTGAACAGCGACTTCGTGCTGGATATAGGCAGGCTCGAGGATCCGATAATTCCGACGGTGAGCACGACGACGATGCTGGCGATGGGCGATGCGCTGGCGATCACGCTGGTCAAAGCGATGGACCTGGGGATGAAGGATTTTCTGACTTGCCATCCGGGAGGCGGGATAGGGGAGAAGAACCTGAAGGTCGAGGACGTGATGCGAACGGAGGGGCGGCACGCGGTCTGCCGGAGCGAAGAGACCGTCAGGGAGGTGCTGAAGAAGATTTCGGCTGCCCAATCGGGCGCGGCCAGCATCGTGGACGGGAGCGACAAGCTGGTGGGGATTCTGACGGACGGGGGGTTTCGACGGTTCATACTGGACAGCCATCATCCACATATTCTGTCCGAGCCGGTTAGCAAGGTCATGACTCCCGGCCCTCGGTTTTTCGCCGGAGTGGGGATGTCGGCGGCCGAGGCGCTTTGCGTTCTTCGCGACAACAAGATAGACGAAATGCCGGTGATCGACGAAAACCACGTACCCATCGGGATGGTGGATGTCCAAGACCTCCTCGCCGCGGGGCTTGCCTGAGTCCCGTCTGAGAGCCGTGAAGCTGCTCGTCATGGACGTTGACGGCGTTCTGACGGACGGGAGCATTTACGTCACGAGTTCGGGAGAGGAACTCAAGCGATTCAATGTTTGGGACGGCGCCGGGATAGCGGCGCTTCACCGGGCGGGGATCAAGACCGCAATAATATCGAGCCGCTCGTCGCGGGCGGTCGATATGCGGGCGCGGGAGCTTGGTGTTACGGAGGTGCGGCAAGGAGTTTCGGGCAAGCGTGCGGCATTCGAGTACGTGCTGGGGGCGCAAGGGGTGAAGGCGGAGGAAGCGTGTTACGTCGGGGATGATCTCAACGACTTGCCGGCTATGCGCATGGCGGGAGTGGCGGTGGCTGTGGCGAACGCGAGGCCCGAGGTGAGGATGGCGGCGGCAGCCGTGACGGAGGCGAAAGGAGGGGAGGGGGCTATAAGGGAGACGGCCGAGGCAATTCTGAAGGCGCAGGGCAAATGGGAGAACGTAACGGGGTCGTCCGCCGGAGATGCGGGGGTAGATTGATGCGTTCGAAGTCCCTCATGGCCGCCTGTATCCTGGCTGCTGTCTTGTCAATGGGAGCCGAGGTGGGGCGGGAGCGTTTCAAGGGGTTTCGGCTTCCGTACTACGATGATGACGGGCGGCTGGCGTGGGTGCTCGAGTCCGAGGAGATACGCCGGATCGGCGAGAGTGAGGTGGAGATGCTGGCTCCGAAGGTCAGCGTGTACGGCGGCGAAAAAGGCGAGGAGTGGATTTCGTCGACCCTGACAGCCGCAAGAGGTATGACGGGGCTGGCGGCGGAGCAGGTTCTTCCTTCCAGCCCGAACGCCTCTCTGTCGGGTGGGGTCAGGATATCCGTCTTCGATCAGGATGGGAATGCTAGGGGGTCGCTTGTCAGCGATGCGATGGCGTGGGATGGGGAGACCGAAACGGCTTCCGGAAACGGCGAGGCGACAATAGAGTTCGAGCAAAACCTGGTAAGGGGAACCGGATTCAGGTTCGAGATCGAGAGGGGCGTATTCAGCTTGGAGCGGGAGATCAGCGGGGTACTGGCAGGGTTCGATTTGCCGGCGGCTCTCTCGGAAGAGCGGATTCCCATCGAGGTGGAGTGCGGCGGGCCCGGACTGTTCAGTCTTCAGGAGAGGAAAGTCGAGCTGCGTGATGACGTTGAGGCGAAGACCGGAGAAGGCGTGCTCGGAGCGGAGCTGCTTACACTCACCGTAGGCGAAGGGCGGACGCTGACTTCGCTGGAGGCCGAGGGGGGCGTTGAGGTAAAAGCTGCGCGCTATGAGGGGAGTGCGGATAGACTGAGCTGGTCCGAGAAGACGGAGGTGCTCCGGTTTGAGGGCAACCCGCTTAGGCTTGCTTCGGGGGAATGGAGCTATGTTGCGGAGAGGGGAGAGTACGACGCGAGCGGTGACAGGTTCGTGGCGTCGGGGGTGAGGAAGGTCGAGCGCGCGGGCGAAGACGAACTGAGCGTGGAATTTGAAGGGCCGGGAGAGCTTGAGGCGACGGGAGATGAGGTGGTGCTTCGCGGGAGGCCGGTATTGACCGGATTGTTGGATGATGGGACCCTTGCGGCGGATGCGCTGGTGGTGCGTCGCGGCGGGGGAAACGACGTACAGACGCTTGAGGCTTCGGGCGACGCGCTTCTGAAGCAAGGGGAGGTGTCACTGGGCGCTTCGTGGCTTTCGTACGCGGTCGGGGAGCACCGGATAGATGCGCATGATGACGTTCAAGTCACCCATCCGGATGTGGTTGTCAGCGCGGCCAGTCTGTCTTTGATGCTGACGGAGAGTAACGACGGCATCTTATCGGGGGAGGCGGATGACGTGGAGGTCGAGTCTGCGGAATTTTCCGCTCGGGCTGGGCAGGCGACATGGGTGCCGGGAGAGAGCAGCAAGGAGGGGGTGCCAATTCTTGCGTCGTCGGCTTTCGGTTCGGGCATGCTTACGCTGGCGGGGAAACCGAGGGTAAAGGTGGTGGACGCTGAGATAATCGGCGGGGAGGGGGATTACGGCGAGTTGGTTCTCACGGCCGAGGAGAAGGTGGTTGTTGATTTTGAGAAGGGGATGATAGAGCCGGTAGGGTCTCCGGAAATCCGAAGCGGAGACGTGCTGATCCGGTCTGAAAGGCTCAGGGCGATTCTGGACAGGCAGATGGGGGGAGAAGGGGAGCAAATGGTAGTTAGGGAGGTAGAGGGCGACGGGGGGGTCCATGTCACCAAGGAGCGTATCAGGGCTGAAGCGGAATCCGTGAGGGCGTACGGAGCGGGGAGGAGGAGCATCCAGCTTGAGCGAGATATAACGATACACTATCCGGTCGAGGAGGAGGAATACGAGGGGGAGGCCGTGGTAACTGCGGCGGGCGTGGCGAGGTGGGACATGGAGGCGGGAACCGTGGAGATGGTGAAGGATGTCGTTCTGATGATGCCTCCGTATCGGGCCAGAGGAGAACGGGCTTGGGCGAAGCTGTCGGCTGAAGGGAACGATGTCGAAGTGATCAGTCTCTACGGGAAGCCGGCTGTGATCGAGGGGACGGATTTCGCGGTGCCGTCTGAAGAGATCACGGCCTTGGTGGCCGAGCGGCGAGTGAAGATCAGGAAAGGGTACCAGGGCACGTGGCATGTGAGGGAGAAGGGCGATGAGAATCAATCGAGCGAAGAAGCTGCTGAAGGAAGGTGAGCCGGCGTACGGGACGATGGTGGTGGACTGGCGGTCGCCCGGAATAGCGCAGATTCTTGCCGTGGCCGGGTTCGACTTCATGTTCATCGACATGGAGCACTCGCCGTTTTCTACGGAGACGATGGCGGACATGATCCGGGCGGCGCGCCTTTCGGGAATCGTCCCGCTGGTGCGGACCTCGGATGACGCGTATTTCCTGATAAGCAGGGCGTTGGACGCCGGAGCGCAGGGCGTGATGGTGCCGCGAGTGGAGAGCGCCGGGCAGGCGGAGGAGATCGTGCGGTGCGCCAAGTACCCGCCGGAAGGGCGGCGGGGATGCGCGTTGAGCATGGCGCATACCGACTACGGGGCGATAGGGAGGAATGAATACATGAGCCGCGCGAATGAGGAGCTGCTGCTGATATTGCAGATAGAGAGCCGCCGCGCGGTGGAGAGCATTGATGAGATAGCGGACGTGGGTGGCTTTGATGCTTTCTTTCTCGGCCCCAACGACCTCTCGCTTTCCTACGGGCTTCCGGGCGAAACGACGCACCCGACCGTTGTCAATGCGATGGAACGAGTGCTGAGCACGGCTTTGGAGAGGGGATTTTACTGCGGGATTCACTTGGGGGATGCGGAGGCGCTGATTCGCTGGAGAGAGAAGGGCATGAGGATAATCACTTACTCGACCGACATATCGATGGTGCGGGATGCGTCGCGGCGAGGGCTGGCGCAGTTGAAGGGCTAGCGCATTCGCACGGCCATGATGCGGTGGTTCATGGGGCCTTCCTGGGTTATCGTTCCCGTCACAAGGGAAGTGCGCGCCATCTTCAAGTCGTGAGCGCCGTAGTAGACCATCTCTCCTACGGACTCAAGGGAGGTGGTGACAACTCCCTTGTGGTTGCTTTCCCATAGGCGCTTGCCGGTTCGGGTACTGTAGGCGGCGAAGAAGTAATCCTGGTTGGCGGGAGTTTTGCCCACGGGTTGTCGGGTTTCGGACCGGAAAGATATGATGTTTCCCCCCGCGCAGATGAGGCTACCGTGAACCACTTCCTGCTCCCAGAGGTTGTGTCCGTTGTCGGCGTCGAGGCAGGTGAGGATGATTGGGGGCTCTTCGTAATCGCCTGCGATGACGGATGCGAGCGACTCGGCTCCTGTTCCTGCTTCGGGGGGGACTTTCATCACGTCGGACGCTACGGTGAAGAAGAGCCTCCCATCTTCGAAAATGGGGCCGTCGATGAGGTTGCCGACGTACTGGCTCCATTCCTCCCGGTGTGTGGCGACGTTGATGCACTTGAGATGCTTGTCGAAGTAGGTGAAGACCTTGCCTTCGGTCGCACAGAATCCGTGGCCCTCTTCCAGAGACGATGCGGCTGATTTGAGGGTGATGGTGTCGGAAATGGGTCTACCGGTGGACGCATCGATCACGGTCAGGTTAAGAGATTGGTAGTCGGACTCGTCGGGTAGCGCCAAGCCGACAGCGCCGCCTATGGCCGCGATGCCCAACGGCGCAGTTTGGCCCAGGTCCATTTCCCAACGGGGCTGCCCGCTGGTCAGGTCGAGTGCGGAGAGCTTTTTCTGAGACGGCTCGGACGCCCCGAAATAGCCTGAGAAGCGGGTGAATGGGAAGCCTAGGTCGCTGCCGCCGCTCAACACTATGACCGTGTTGTTGTCGACGGAGATAAGCGGGAAGGCGCGGTCGTGGTCGTCGAATTGATAGTGGGCGGTCAGCGTGAGCTTGTCTTCCTGTTCGTCGGAATCGGTGGACACTTCGAGGGGAGGCTTTCCGAAGTTCCGCTCCCAAACGAGGCCGCCGGTTCGCCAGTGAAGAGCTTGGATGGTGCTCCCTCGGCTTGTCAGGCACACATCCCCTGTTGGCAGGGACTTCGCCGCAGACATTCCCGTCTCTTCAGTCTCGTGCTTCCATAGGAGCTTACCTCGCCTCGCGTCGAGGGCGTAGAGAGTGCCATCGAACTCGGTAAAGCATATGAGCCTGGGAGAGACCTCGATGGCGACGACGCCGGAGTCGAGAGGGTGCCGCCACTTGACTTTGGCGTGGCCGCGGAGGGGGAGGTAAACCGCGAGGGACGCCGCGACGACCACGACGAACGCAGCGGCCCCGGCCCAGATGCTCCTGGCGAAGTTCCGAGCCTGCTCTTCGACCACCTCCTCTCCCGTTGGGATTACGGGGTGGAAGAGGTCCTTGCCGCGTTGAAGGCAGGTCTCGTCGCAGTAATAGCCGAACTTCTCTCTCTGGGCGAGCGTTACGGGCTTGCCGCATACCTGACACGCCCCGACGACCTTGCGGAGGTACCCTTCGGGGTCGTCGGGCTCGACGAGGTCCAGCGGCGCAGAGGAATTTTCGATCTGAATGATGTTCTTGCATGCGGGGCAGCGGGCGACGGGCTTTCGGTAGTCGTCGGGAATCCTAAGCGTTTTGCCGCAGGAGCACGTTACCGTTCTGGGTTCCATGAGGCCTCCTATTCCTGGAGCTCCGTCAGCCGCTGATGGGCCAGGTGGGCCCACTGGGAATTGGGGTAGTGACGGAGTAGCTCAATGAGAATGCGAACGGCGGTCGGGTTCCTTTCGCGCTCGACGAATATCTCGGCGGATCGAAGGAGCGCCAGAGGAGCTTGCTCTGATTCGGGAAAGGAGTGCACTATCCTGCGGTATACTTCGAGCGCGGGACCGTAGCGGCCTTTCTGGTGATAGAGCGAGGCCAGAGTGAGCCATTGCCAGGGAGTGAATTCTGGGACTTCCATCTCCGGCGCGGCCTGACGGAGGTCGGCGTAGGCGTCGAGGGCCGTGTCCCAGTACCCTCCGCGCATGGCGAGATCGAAGGCGGTCCGATAGGCTTCGGCCATGCGGCGTCTGTTGCCGGTCGCCTCCCAGCACCGGGCGGACTGAAGAACGGGGGCGGGATCGTCCGGGAAGCGTCTGGCGATGTCCTGGTAGGCCTCGATGGCGTGCCACCAGCGTCCGCGCTCTATGGAATAGCCGGCATCGGCCCAGCGGTATTCCATGGATGCCTCGCGATGGAGCTTTAGGAGGAACGCGAGTGCGAGTCCGGTGGCGAAGCCCCCGATATGAGCCCAGAACGCCACCGGTACCACCTCGGTGAGGCCGGGACTGGTGAGGACGGACACCCCCCAAAGGAGCTGGACGAAGAACCACAAGCCTATCAAGAGCACGGCGGGCACTCGGAAGAACATGGGGAAGAAGAAGAAGACTGCAACCATTCTGACGCGATATCGCCAGAACCGCGCCACGTGAAGCCCCATTACGCCGGCGATAGCACCGGAAGCGCCGACGACCGGCTCGTTCAGCAGGGCCGGGATGAAGATGGCGCTGGTGATGTGGTGGACGGCGAGGGCGGCGAGCCCGCAAGCGAAGTACAGCCCGGCGAAAAGGGGCGTGCCCAGGGCGTCCTCGACGTCCGGCCCGAACGCCCACAGATAGATCATGTTGAAAACCAGATGGAAGACCCCGCCGTGAAGGAACATATAGGTGACCGCCTGGATGGGGTTCGGCGAGGCGGGAAGGTAGCCGAGCGCCTCCGCTATCCGCTGTATGCCGAAGGGGTATGCGAGTATCAGGAGGATAGTGTTGGCGGCGATCAGCCAGAGCGTGAAGATCGGTATTCTGGACTTGTGATGGTCGGTTCCCAGGGGGACCGTAATGAACAAATCAACGACCTCCGCCTGCGGGTCGTGTCATTTGATCTCCACCTTGCTCAACCGATCGTTGTAAGTTTTGGCCACCTTCCCGCTCGCGGTCATTGTCTGGCTTATCTCGAAAAGGTGCACGTACAAATGGCCTTTGTAGGGAAGCGGAGGGTTTCTGGAAGTCCCCATGGATCCAACGCCCCAAACCTTGCCGCCGTTCTTCGCGTTGAGCGCGGTTATGTAAGTCTTGAAGAGCTTGTCGCTTCCACCTTCCGGCTTCCTTTCCTCGGTCCAGAGGGCGTAGACGGACTTGCCGTCATGCGAGCATCTTCCGCCCACGTCTTCGGCGACCCAGAGCACGCGTCCCGTTTTGAGGTCGAAGCAGGTTAGATTGGGCACCGGTTTGGGCACAAGGATTCCAGAGGAAAGGCGTTCCGCGGTCTCCTTGTAGAGGCCGGTCAGAGTGCTAGCCTCTTTTACCTCGGGGGGCTTCTTACCCGGGGGCACGCCGCCTGCGAGCACAATGTCCCCGGAGATGGCGGGCGGGAAGACACCGGCTCCTACGCTCCCGGACCAGAGAGGCTTTCCGTTGGCGGACAGGTCAAAGCAGGACAGGGTACCGTTCTGCCCTTTGGCGACCAGCCGGTCGCCAAGGGCTGCCGCTCGCGCTGCCAGTGTTCCACCAGGCGGGTCCATTTCGAAGAGAGTGCCGCCGCTGTCATTCACCACTTTGATCTTGTTCACACCAGCAACGACCATCCCTGCCTTCGATTGGGCGAAGTGCCAACCGTAGGACTCGGGCAGAGGCAGTTGAAAGGCCTCGTTGCCGGTGTTCTCATCGACGGCCGTAAGCACAGACGGGTTGGCCTGCTTGGGGTCGAGCTCGGTGGTAACGAACCAGACCTTCCCGGCGCGGGTGGCGACGTCGGAGACGGCTGCGTTGCGGAGGTCTTTCCGCCAGAGTTCCTTTCCGGCCTGGGGGTCGAGGGCGACAAGATATGAGGCACCGGGTGCGGGGTCTCTGGGACCCCACACGGGCACGCGTTCGGACTGCATTCCGGCGTAGCCGTCCGTCTTGCTGAGCTCGGAGAAGGTGGTTATCACCTCATCCTCGGTCATCTCGGAGGGGCCGACGAGGACGAAGACCTTTTCGTCCGACCACAGGTTGACGGGAAGCTTGCCGGGCTCTACGGGAAGGATTTTCCTGGCGTTGGCGGAGCCCCCGGCGGGATCGACGCGGAATATCCCCGCGGTCGTCGCGGCTATCACGCCGCCGGATGCGGGAACGGGCGCGATCCTGTGGACGGATTCGCCTTCGAGCTGCACGGTCCAGCGCTTTCCGAGGGTTGCGGGGTCTATGCAGGCGAGGGTCCCGTCATCGAGGACTAGGTATATGCCTGTCTCGTCGGAGGAGAAGTCGGATATATGCGAGGACGGCTGGAAGGCGACCGTGATCTCTCCCACGGGCTTGAATATTCTCGGCAGCGCGAAGTACGCGATCGACCCCACAATCGCGATCACCACAAGGCCGATGAGGGCGAAAACTACGGTGCGTACAAGACCCGCCGCCGCCTCGGCTCGTTCGGTGTCCTTGACCATTTGGCTGGTGCCGGTTTTGACCTGCACGGCTTTCTTGCATTCGGCCGAGCAGTAGTATCCGAACTGCTGGTATGCCTGGATGGAGACGGACTTGCCGCAGCTCAGGCATACGCCGACGGTGGAACCGTCCACCTTGGGACCGGTCTGGGAAGTTATGTCGGCGATGTCGTACGAAGCGGCGGTCTGGTCGAAGGGAGGCCGGGATACCCCTTGCGCAGACGGAGGTTGGGAAGGCGAAGAGGGTTCTTCGACAGGCGGGGTTTCGTCGACGGCTTCGATCAGGTCATACGCTTCGTCTTGCGCGGGTGCCATGTTCTGCCGGGGGGCGATGGTATCTTCGACGAGCCGAATGGAACCCGGAGGCTTCTCTTCTGACGGTGGCTTCGCGGCTTCGATGACGTCGATGACCTCGGGCTTCTCCGGAGCAGACGGTGGGGGTTGGGGTGCGGCCTCCGGCTGTTGTGGTTCTTCGTCCCGTGCGAGAGGGATGGACTCGATCTTCTCCGATTCCGGAGTGGACGGTGCTGGAGGGACCAGTACTTTCTTGCCGCACTTGGGACACTTGCCGCGGCGTCCTGCATTCTTCTCGTGAACGGAGATTTTCTGTCCGCACTCGCATCGAAACCGAATCATTGTGCCCCCCGCTTTCCGTGCCCGATCCGCCGACAATTATCGATTATATGTATGGGTCAGGGATATCTCAGCGTCGTAAGCGCGCTTGAGGCGCTTGTAGTTGGTTTCCAGGCGGCTTTTCTCGGTGAGCCTGAAGTTAGGGTCTTGAAGCGCTTGATAGAGAATCGCGCCTTCCATCGTCGGCGGGAAAGGGATGTCCATAAGGTGACAGATGGAAGGTGCGATGTCGACAAGCCAAGCGTTTCGCTGGAGTGTTGAGCCTTTTTTGACGTTGGGGCCGGCGAACAGCAGGAACGAGCGCAGAATGCCGCCTCCCCGCTCCGCCGTGGGAAGGTGGCCGGCGTACTCCGAACCGTACCCGGGCTCGAGACACACCACGAGATCGCCGACATCGTCACCGTAAAGGCCGAAGACTCTCGCATCTTCCCGTCTGAGAACGAATGCCGCAGGGTGCTTGCCGGTGTCGGGACTCACGTGATCCATCAGGGTATTGATCACTTGCTCCCTAACGTTCTCGTAGTCGGCCGGATCGACGACGCCTTGGGGCTCGCGGTGTTTGAGGTTCACTACGACGTGGACGTCTGCGACGCAGGCGGCCTTTGTGCGACCCCAGTCGATAGCGCCGTCGTCCTTGATGGCGGCAAGACCGGCATCGGCCAGAACCTTGTTGATATCGACGCGGTGCCGGCTGGGGATCACGCCGTGGTCGGATACGAGGACGACAAGGGTGCTCCTATCGGCCGCTCCCGTTATCCGCGCGATCATATCATCAAGAGACCGGTAGACAGTCTCGCTGATCTCCGCTCCGACGCCGTCGCAGAAATCTGGGAGCGCTCTTTGAATTGCGCTAAGGATCGGGTCGTGCAATAAGAGGAGCCGCCATTCGCGGGCTTCCATGAGGTGCTCGACGGCCGCAGCGTACCACGAATGGGCGGAGGCGGCGAGCCGGAAACACTCTTCCTGATCTTGCGGCGGGTCCCGCAAGGCTTTGAAGATGGCTTCGGGGGGAGGGAACACTCTGAGGTCTCTAAGGTCTTTCTCCACGTCCGCCGGCCATGCCCATCCTTGGGCATTCTTCCCGCAACTGGGGAGAGGCGACTCCAAGGCGGCGCTAGTGGAAGGAATCCGTGGGGGGTCTTCTCCTGCGCGGGGGACGCCGCAATCGACAAGAATGGAAGGATTTCCCTGAGATGCGGCGGCTTCCCAGAGGGTGGTGGCCTTGAGAGGGTGGCTGGATCGCAAGCCGACACCGTGGGTTCCCGGCCAGGAACCGGTCACTATGGACGTCCAGCTTGTCAGAGGACGGGTGGGATATGGGGCAAAACAGTTCTCTGCCACAGTCCCTCTCTTGATTAGACTTGCGAGCGCGGGCATGGCACCACGAGAGGCCAGTTCGCCGATGCGCCGGGGGTTTGCGGTACCCAGACCTATGAGGATGAGCTTCTCCACATTGCGTTTGGCCAATTGACCATATCCTCCAACGATGTATGCCGTCGCGCTCCCGGTGTAGATAGTACGCAATTGCGTGGTGATTTCAAGGGAAAGGTGGTGTCGCGCGGCGGGCCAGGCAACTTGACTTTGCTGATGAGTGCAAGTAATCTGTCCCGACCGGGCGCGGCGGGGTTGAGTTGCGCCCGGAGGCGGATTATTGCGGGAACTTCGTGGATAAGGAGCCGAAATTGGAACTGTCTTTCTGCGCGCACAATTTTGGAAACGACTTCGATAACGTCAAGGCCGGGCTTAAGGGCATCAAGGAGGTCGGGTACGAGGGAACGGAATTCTGGCAGCAGTTTCTCCTGCAGACGGATGTAGAGAAGCTGGCGGACGTTACTCGCGAGATCGGGTTGAAAGTAGTCCAAATCTGCGGGTATTTTAAGTGGACGGGGACCGACGAAGAGTGGGAGGAGAGCAACGGGAACGCGGAGAGACTGATCGGTTTCTCCAAGAAGCTGGGGGGCCCGCACATACGGGTATTCACGGGGAAAGTGGGGAGCGAAGAGGCCACCCAAGAGCAGTGGATGAATTGCGTAGAAGGTCTCAGAAGGGCGTGCGCCGCCGCGGCACCGGAGGGGATATGTTTCACTCTGGAGAACCACCGGAACGTGCTGCACGATACGCCGGACTCGGCGCTGAGGCTGATCAAAGACGTGGGCTGCGAGAATCTCGGCCTGAACTTCCAGATGTGGCCGCCGTTCGACATGGTGGAGACGGCCAGGAAGGTTTTCCCGCACGTGTTCCACATGCACATAAGCAACCGCAAGGATGGGAAAATATGGCAGATCGACGATGGGGAGGTGGACTGGAGGCCGGTGCTGCTCGAGATGAAGAAGCTGGGCTATAAGAGGTTCGCTTCGGTGGAACATGCGGTCCAGCCGGCCATAGATTTTGCGAAGCGGGCTTATGATTATCTGGCTCCCATCGTTTACGGCGAGAACGACGCGACAGGAGGGAAGAATTGAAGGATTTCGATTTCGTCGGGACGTGGTGGTTCTACCCGAGCTTTCTCGAAAGTCCGCCGGGCCCGTGGGAGAAAAGCCGAGCCTACGGGGATGATCCGGTTCGGAACTGGAAGGCGGCCATAGATTGGATGGCCGGCAAGGGGCTGAATGTGCTGGTATCGGGGATTCCACCTTTCTGCAAGGACAGGGTTTACCACGACTGGGGGTACCACTATGTGTTGGATTTTCCGAAACACCGGGAGAGCCGGGTGTTCACCGACGAGTTCGTTGAGGCGAACCGGTCGCGGCTGAAAGAGATATTCGCGCACGCGCGGAGACGCGGGGTCAAACCGTTCATTCATCACTACAATTTCTGCGCGCCGGTTCCATTTGTGAAAGCGCATCGCGAACTGGCGGAGAAAGTCTTGCTGCGGGACGACGCGCGCCACAACCTGCAGGACTGGCAGGGCCTGCTGTACGGGAATGTGTGCTGGAATGATCCCGTATATCAGGACTACATGAGGGGATGCTGGGGCGAATTCCTGGATAAGTTTCCTGAGGTCGAGGGGATAATGGTAACGCCGGGGGAGTGTGCCCGCTGCGCGTGCCCGGAATGCGGGGATAGGTTTGCTACGCTGTCGGACTTCGTCAGGACCTTTGTCGAAACCGTTGAGGGGGTAGGGCGGCTCCCCGTGGTGCGCGCGTGGGCGACGGGGCTCGACGCGCCGGTGATAGGGGCGTTTCCGAAAGGGGTGCCCTACGTCATCAAGTACAGCGTGTTCGACGTGATCGACGCCCCGCCTGATCCGGCAGTGCGAGCATGGATCGACGCCGGGCACAGGGTGTGGTTGAGCAAGGAGATAAAGGGGGGCGAGAACGGGGGGCCGATCGCATGGTTCGATCCCAAGTTCTTCCGGGATGTGGCGTCGAATTCGCGCAAGCTTGGCGCGGAGGGGCTGATTTCCATCGATAACAGCGACGGCGGCTTCTTGGGGATGCGCCACAAGACGCAGCAGATTCTGCTGGAGATGTTCGTCCGCTACGCGAAGGGAGGAAAGGCGAAGGACAGGGAGTGGGTTGGTGAGCTTGAGGAATGGTTTGGGCCCCACAGCGAGAATGTTTTCCGTGCTGTCAGGTTGTACAGCAAGGCGATACTGAACCTCAGCAAGCTCGCCTACAGCCCAACGGAGGGGTTCGGCTGGAGGGCGGCTTATCACTTCAAAGGGCCGGGACGGTGGCCGGGAACCCTCGGGCTGAAGGGAAGACACGGCCTGCATCCGCCGGAGTGGGTTCGTTCTCGCGACAAGTTGGGGTCGGTGGCGGATGTGGTGGAGTACTTGAAGAATAACGCGTGGGAGGAGGGCATTTTCGAACGGGTTTCGAAGGGACAAGTTGATCCCGTGGCCTTCGCATCGCGTCTCGAGGCGGCCGCGGCGAAGGGGGTGCGGGCTCTGGAAGGCGTGCCGGAAGGGGAGGTCCCCCGAAAGGGATTGAAGGAACTCGCCCTGCTTCGGACGAGTTCGAAGATGGCGCTTCACACTATCTCGTGGGTGCGGCACTGGCTGTGGGCGAGGGTGATGTACGCGGGCGCTACCAGCCGATCGCCGAAGAGGACCCGGAGGAAACTGGCAGCCGACATGGTGCGGGAGCTGGAAGCGGTGCATTATCACTTACGAAGAGTGATGGAGTGCGGGCTGGAACTGCCGCATGGGTCGATTGATTTCCAGCGCTGCTATGCGAGCAAGGAGTGGTGGTCGCCCAGCCTGCCCAGCCGTGTGAGGGAGCTGGAGAGGGAGTTCGACGAGGTGGTGGAGGAGCTGTCGGACCTGTTTTCGGAGCGGCCTTCGCTGACGCCTTCCCTGGTGGGTGTAAGGGAGTGGGAAGACCTCCGATAGCTTGGGAGAGAAACGGCCGTGAAGACGTATGAGGAAATAAACGAGAAGATACGCAAGGGGGAAGCGGTGGTCTTGACTGCGGAGGAGATGATCGACGTGGTCGAGGAGAAGGGGGCGCAAGGAGCGGCGCAGGAGGTGGACGTGGTCACGACGGGAACTTTTGGGCCCATGTGTTCTTCGGGGGCGTTGCTGAACGTGGGACATGCAAAGCCGCGGATACGAATCCACCGGGCGACGCTGAACCGCGTGCCGGCGTACGCGGGGCTGGCGGCGGTCGATCTCTACATCGGAGCCACCGAGGTGCAGGAGGACGACCCGCTTAACAAGATTTTCCCTGGGGAGTTCCGGTACGGCGGCGGGCACGTGATCGAAGACCTGGTACGCGGGAACGAGGTAGAGCTGCGGGGGTACTCCTACGGGACCGACTGCTACCCGCGGCGCGAGGTGGCCGCCTCGGTGTCTCTGAAGAATATGAATCAGGCAGTGCTCCTGAATCCCCGTAACGCGTATCAGAACTATAACGTCGCCGCGAACCTGCATTCGGACAGGCCGATTTACACCTACATGGGGATACTCAGGCCGCGCCTCGGCAATGCGAATTACGCGACAAGCGGCCAACTGAGCCCGCTGCTTAATGATCCCTTGTACAGGACGATAGGGATTGGGACGCGGATATTCCTAGGGGGAGGGGAGGGTTACGTCTTCTGGCAGGGAACCCAGCACGCGCCGGAGGTAGCCCGGGGTCCCAACGGGGTGGTCAAGTCAGGGGCGGGCACGATAGCGACGGTAGGAGACCTGAAGGGGATGGATGCGCGGTACCTGCGGGGGGCGTCGATCGTCGGCTACGGCGTGAGCCTTTCCGTGGGGCTTGGCATTCCCATTCCGATCCTTGATGAAGAGATGGCTCGGTTTACCGCCGTGAGAGATGAAGATATAGTGGCACCGGTGGTGGATTACAGCCGTGACTACCCGGAACTTACGGGACGGACTCTCGGCGAGGTGAGCTACGCGGAGCTGCGGAGCGGGTCGATAACCGTGCGAGGAAAGAGAGTCCCGACGGGGTCGACGACGAGCTATTCGATGTCGCGGGAGATTGCGGAGCTGCTGAAAGAGAAGATAATCAAGAAGGAGTTCGTGCTGACGCGGCCGGTTGCGGCCATCCCGTCTGCGGGCTCGGGGCTGTTGCTGAAGGGACTGCGGATACGGGAGTCCGAGTGAGTGCAAGCGATGTATGAGGAACGCTTCTATCGCGAGTGGGTGAGATCGCCTGATCTCGTCAGTTTCCGCGTGGTGGCGGGCGAGTCGGACCTGCTGATAAGCGCGGAACGCAATCTGGGCAGCGCGGCTAGGGCGAAAGCGGCGGAACTCAGGTCGGAGATCGAATCGTACATCGGGCTGAATCGAAAGTTCGCGGATTCTCTCGAACCCGTCGAGGTGGGGGGGAGCGCTCCGGCAATCGTTCAGGATATGGCTGGGGCGGGCAAGGCTTATTCGGTCGGACCGATGGCTGCGGTCGCGGGGGCGATTGCGCGCCATGTGGGGCTCGCGCTGTTGAGCGAAAGCTCCGAGCTCATCATAGAGAACGGAGGGGACATCTTCATGTGCTCGCGCCGTGCGCGAGTGGTATCGGTTTTCGCTGGAAGCTCTTCTCCTTTTGGTGAACATCTTCGCATTTCGGTTGATAGCCGGGGAGAGGAGCTGGGGGTGTGCACGTCGTCAGGGACGGTTGGCCCCAGCTTGAGCTTCGGCAAGGCGGACGCGGTGACGGCGATCGCCTCGTCCGCGACGCTGGCCGACGCCGCGGCGACCGCCATCTGCAACAGTGTCAAGTCCCCTTCGGACATCGAGCCGGCGGTGGAGCGGGAGAAGGAGCGGGGCCTGCTGAGAGGGCTCCTGATAGTGATGGGCAATCATGTGGGCGCGTGGGGTGAGATGGAGTTCGCGTCGTAGGAGAGACAAGGTGTACTCCAAGAAAGTGGTGCTGGTGTTCCCGAAGGAGATGGTGAGGCAGCCGGTGATCTACCGGCTGTCGCGGGATTTTGACGTGGTGTTCAACATCCTCAAGGCCAAGGTTACCGCTGACGAGGACGGGATGATGCTGATGGAGCTTTCGGGCCCCCGGGCGCAGGTCAAGAGGGCAGTGAGCTTCCTCGAAGAGCAGGGCGTTCGCGTTACGACGATATCCAAAGGGGCGGTGATCGACGGGAAGAAGTGCACGCACTGCGGAGCGTGCGTGGCGCAGTGTCCCGCCGATGCGCTTTACGTGGAAGCTGAGACTTATCTGGTGAAGGTGAGCCAGGAGAAGTGCATTTCCTGCGGGCTGTGTGTTCCCGCCTGCCCGTACAAGGCGATTGAGGTGCCTAGTCTAGCAGCGTGAGGGTTCCGGCTTCGTCCACGCGGAATGTGGGCGAGCATTCGCTTCGGGGGGCGACCTCGATCCTGATGTTGCCGCAACCGGCCCGGTCAAGGGCTGTTTCCACGGTTCGAAGGGCAAGGGCGGGGGAGTTTCGGTCGGCGCTAAGGTGCGCGAGCAGAATGAGCTTGGGGAATCTATCGCTCGCGTCGAGGATTCTGACAAGGGCCTCGGCGGCCTGGAGGTTTGAAAGATGCCCCACCGCGCTGCCGATCCGTGTTTTTGTTTCGTGGGTGAGCTTGCAGCAGCCCTGCAGCAATTCCTTATCGTGATTTGACTCGAGCATGATGATGTCCGAATTCCTGAAGGCGGTTTCCATTCCGGGCTCGAAGCAGCCGAGGTCGGTGGCGACGGTCATCTTTACGCCGCCGGAGAAAAGGCTGAAGCCGCAGGTGACCGCCGCGGCGTCATGAGGCACCTCGAAAGGGAGAACGTGGGAGGCGGCGCCGATTGTGAAGGCTTTGCCGTCGAAGGGAATGACATTCATGCCGTCCGGCTGGAGGAGAGAGAGGTTTTCCCTATGGGTGTAGAGCGGGACGCGGTACCTTTTGGAAAGCGTTCTGCCGGCGGGGCCGAGGTGATCGGCGTGAAGGTGGGAGACGAGAAGCGCTCTTATGTCGCCGGGCTTTACTCCTGCGTGGAGCAGGTTTTTGGAAAACCTGCGCCAGCTCATTCCGCCGGCGTCGAGAAGAATCACGTCTTCATTCATTCGGATGAGGCAAGCGTTGGCGGAGCTTCCGCTGGCGAGCACTCGAACGGCCAATGCCACTAATCGGGCTCCTTTCCGGCCGCATGCCCCATGGTGGGGCCTTGCGGCATCTTTTCAACTTTCACGGCCTGGGGTAGAGTCCGGCGGTTCAACAGCGACTTTCACACCGTGCAGGCATTGCCTGTTGGTGATTTCGCAAGCGACTTGGCCGTCTTTCATGCTGAACTCGGCCCATGGAATGCGACCGCCCTTCCAGTCAGCGAAGCCGAGGATGGGAATCCTACACGGTATCCGCAAGGGACGCAAGGCCAGTTTGCGGCCGGGCCGGTCGGTTCGGACTCCGCCGAGGGCGTAGAGCAGCCCGAACGTGACTGCGCCCCTCGGGTAATACCGCAGGAAGTTCCAGCCGTAGGTATCGACGAAGCACGCACCCCTACCCTGGGTGTTCTCAAAAAGCTCGAAGGCCCAGTATCTGTCCGCCATTTCCGTCAGGTCGATCCCGAGGTAGGCTGCGACGAGGTCGCGCCAGACGTTTTGCGATATCCACACATTGCCCTTATCGGCACTTGAGTGGGTGCAACCGTACTCGGTTTTTGAGGCGATTAGAGCAGACTGGATGTCTTTTTTCAGACGTTCGGGATCGAGAGCAAGCTGGGTATCCGTTGCGAGGAGGTAAAGGGTGCCATTGGCCGTGTAGAGGCTGTAGGCGGATGCGCCCCGGAGGCGATGTTTCTCCCTGCTGAGCATATCGACGGCCTCGGAGCCTTCGGGCAGGAGGGTCACGCCGTAGTGGTCGCCCCGCCATCCGTGGCGGTGGAGAGTGGTTCTTATGCGCTTGCAGAGCTTTTCCGCGCGGAGGGCGAGAGGTTCCTCGCCGAGGTCCCGAGCCATTGCAGCGGCCGCCTTGGCGGCGCAGTAAGCCTTGACGCCGAGGTAGACCTGCTCGCCTGCGGACTGGACGGCGGGAGTGGCGTCGTCGATGGTATTTGCGGTGCCGATGTTGGGGAAGCCGTTGCCGGTCGTGTCCGCGTTGACGATGTATTCGGCAAGGGTTCTAATGACCGGGAAGTTCTCTCTTATCACCCGCTTGCGGCCGGTGAACTTCCACAGTGCATACGTGAGGAGTATGAAGTTGGTGTTCTCCTCGACGGGCATGTCATGGCGGTAGAACTGCCCGGAAGCGAGGAAGGAGTCGCCGGTATCGTGAGACATATAGCCGCCCTCCTTGACGTATCCGCGCCACTGGCGGATGGTCAATTCGAGTAGCTCGGGCCAGAGAAGGAGGTTGACCCAGGCGGCGTTGTATTCGACGTCGACGGTGGAGTGGTAGTGGCAGCTTCCCTCCCAGCATGAGAACCAGTCGCGGCCGTCCGGGTAAAGGCACCACCACGTGTTGGCCATCCAGCCCTGGAAGGAGAAGGCGAGGAGGTCGCGCTTGAGCTTCCCGATGCTGGACATGTCGAGTATGGAATCCATGAGGGCGCATTTCTTGAGGTATTCCTCCCGTGCCTTTCCCGCGAAGGCGATGACTTCCCCAGCGTTCTTGAACCACTTGGTGTACTTGAACCTGAGGAATTGGCCTTTGGCGACGAGAACCGGTCGGGAGATGTATCCTGCCCAGAAAACCTGCATTACCTCGACGCGCCAGCGGTTGGCGGGGATTTTGAATCGGTTGCCTGAAAGCCGCTTGTTGCCGCTTATCACGTCCCGGCAGGAGAACTGTTTAACGGCCTCTTTGGGGCTCATGGCCAGGTACTTCTCTTTGAGGAAACGGTGGGTAGCCTGTATCTCGTAGCTGAGTCGGAGCGACCGCGACGTGCGGGATATGCGCATGTGCGGGGCTTCGATCTCGAAGAAAATCTCTCCCTCTATCGGTTGGGCTATCTTTTGCGGGTCGTTCATGCGGGGTACGAGGCGTTCGACGGCCAGATCGATTTCGAAGAAGGGAGCGATTGAAAGTTTCTCATCGTAGGGATAGTACGGGGCGCGGAAGCAGGCGACGAGCCTTATGCCCAGCTCGCGAGATTCTCCCCGAAATGTCACCGAAGTGAGGCGGAGTTCCTGTTCCGTCGTCTCGAAATGGGCGTGGCGCTTCGTGAAGGGAAGAGTTCTGACCTGATCTCCCACTCGCACGCCGATGGCCACGTCCATGGGAAGGTCGAAAAACTGACCAACCGCGGAATAGAAGATCGCGTGGTCGCGGGGTCTGAAGTTCAGGGCGAGCCTGGAGCCGAGCTTGGAAAGGCAGCACTCGTGGAGGATGGCCATGCACTTTTCTCCTGTTGCCGTTTGCCGAATGGAAACCAGGGCATTCTACATCAGGGCGGACGGGGGGTCATTCCCAAATTGCGCCAAGCGGGCGGAGGAGTTTTTCCGAAAATCCGTTGACAAGAGGCGTAGGGGAGGAGTCATACAAGTGAAGCTGAGCACAGTATGGCAGCGGCAGTGGGGCTGTGGGTAAAGCGCTCTCAGCGATAATTGGGGTAATTGGGCGGCGGGCTCACCCGGAGGGCGGGTGAGCCCGTTCTGCGTGGGAAAGAAGCGGCTTTTCAGTCGCTGGAATATCCGAGGATGTCAGGCGGGCGGGTCTCGCTGATGACGGAATGGTCAGAGGCGAGGGTGTCTGCTTGAGAGGGCGGCCATAAGGTTCTCTGGGCGTCGGGGTCATCAGACCGGGAGCGGATGCTGTAGATTTCGTCCCTGGAGAGCGGGTCGGCGGGCTGCAAGAAGCTGCCCGCGAGCGGGTTGGGAGCCCACTCAACGTGGGCGTCGGCGTAGAGGACGTTCTGGCCCTTGCCCCCGTGATTGGGGGAATTCAGGGGAGTGCGAACTGTTCCCTCGACATCCCGCAAGGGCATGTCCTCGTTGTAGGTCTGATAGTCGGTCGAGCTCATGGTGCCGGGCGAACCGTAGAGGTCCGGGGCTTCGACGCCCATCTCGTCGGCGATGAGAGCAACGTCGGGGGCGATGACGGCGAACTTGTAGTGGTCGTAGGAATAGGAGGTGGAAGAGGCGTGCAGACCGCCGCTTGAGCCGTCCATGCCGATGCCGTTAGTCCTCCAAGCGCCGACGGTCGCATCCGGCCTGCCGGGGCAAAGCAGAATCCCGGTGTTTGTCAGGTACTCGCTGCCTTCGTAGAAGAGGATGCCCAGCGAGTAGGAGGAGTACGCTCCCTCGGGCCCGCGAGGAAAGTAGCCGGCGTGGTCTGAGGCGTAAACGTGCAGGGCAAGGCCTATCTGCTTGAGGTTGTTCTTGCAGGCCGCGCGCCGCGCCTGCTCGCGGGTTCTGGCGAGGCCGACCACAAGGAGCCCCAACAGGACGACCACCACGGCGATCGCGACGAGCGTCTCGATCATGGTGAGGCCCTTGGGCCTGATTCGCGCCATCAGTCCGGTCCCCCTCCGCGCGGTATGACGTATGCATACATCCGGCTGCGAAGGATTGTCAAGAGGAATTCCGTTGCGCGGGACAGCGCGGAGGCGTCGACAGGGGGATACGACCGGGGCTGGGATGTCACTCTTCACCGGACGAGTTTGCGGGAGAGAGGGATGAGCTGAGAGGCGAGGCCGTCGTAGAGGCTTTGGGCGTAGAGCGGGTCATCGTGGCCGTATTTGCCCAGCAGCTCGCGCGTGCGGTCTAGCATGAGTGCGCGGAGCTCGCGGACTTTCCCAGGGGCGAAGTCTGCGAGAGTGAGTTCCTCTTCGGGGTCGTCCTTAAGGTTGTAGAGCCAGGCTTGCGGGTCGCCGGTGACCATCTCTTCGCGCCAGATGAGCTTCCACTCCTTCGTGCGTACGGCTTTTCGGATCTGGAGGCCGTGCTCGACGAGGAGAACGGCGTCGCGCACGCTTTCTTTCTCTCCGCGCATCAGGGGCAACAGGGTCTGGCCGTCGATGCGCGCAGGCGGCTCGATTCCCAGGAGGTCAAGAATGGTGGGCGTTATGTCCACGTGATGGACGAGGGCGTCTACCGTCTTGCCTTGCGGCACCAAGCCGGGTTTGCGGAGAATCAAAGGGACGTGGACGTTGGGCTCGGTGAGGCCTACGTGACCGAAGTGGACTTCCTGGCCACGCCAGCAGTTGTTGGTTTCGTCGAGGGTTTCGCCGTGGTCGGAGGTGAGTACGACGAGCGTGTCGTCGGCGAGGCCGAGATCCCCAAGGCGGGCCATGAGCACGCCCGCGTGGTCGTCCGCGTGGCGCACCTCGCCGTCATATAGGGAGACGATCCTTTGCATATCGGTTACGCCGTCGTAGCGCGCGTCGACATCTTTCCAGTTGGACATGAAGAAGCGCCCCCAAGCGGTCTTCATCACGGCGCGAAGGGTCGTGTTGCCGGGGTCGCGGGGGTCGGCGCCGCCGTAGAACGCGTCATACTTCTCGGGCGGGGCGTAGATCGTGTGCGGGTCCCAGAAATGGACGAAGAGAAAAAACTTCCGATCGCGGACCTGGTCGAGGTAATCGAGGGCCTGTTGCAGCACCCTTTCGGCGGTCGCCTTCATGCCGCGCTGGAGCTGCTCATACTTCTCGACGCCCTTGAACCGCCAGAGATCATATCCTCTCCGGGCCCAGTTGGTGCCGCGGTCATCGAAGGGGGGCATATCGACGAGACTGGATACGGAAGCGTTGGCGTAGCCGTTGGCTTTGAGGATTTCGGCGAGGAAGGGGATGCCTTCCTTGGGCGGGGTCTTGCCTCCCTGGATGACGACTCGGTGGCCCAGGGGATGGACGCCGGAGAAAATGGTGGCGTAGCCGGGCTGGGTGCAGTTCGAGGCGCTGAAGCACGAGTTGAAACGGGTGCCTTGAGCGGCGAGCGCGTCGAGGTTTGGGCTGGTTGGCTTTGGGTAACCGTAGCAGCCCAGGCGGTTTGCCCTGCAGGTATCCAGCGAGATAAGAACGAGGTTCATCGACGCCCCCTCCAAACACCTAGTCGTTCGCAAGCACCAGATTGAGGTCAACATCGGCGGCCCAGGCGGCGAGCCCGTCACTGAGATCGGAGCAGACGACCGAGTAATGCCTGCCAACCATTCCTTCGGCGAATACATCCCGATGCGGCAGGCGGATTATGAGGGTGTTGCGGCAGTTGCCGCGATGGTGGGAAGCGACGACCTCGCCGACCGCGACGTGTAAAGCAGCTAGGTCTTCGGAGATTCGGGCAATGGTCGCCGGGCCTTCGGGGGGGAGGTCGACGGCCGCGGTGGCGCAGGACGAATCGCCGTGGCGATCCGCCAGCCGATAGCCGTCGAAGCCGTCGGCCATGCCGGTAGGCGTGACGCAATGGTCAATTGCGACGGAGTTGGATCCTTCTGGAAAGGTGTTGCCCATGAAGCTGGGTTTGCCCGAAAGGTGCGTGAGGAGCATCATGGAAAGCATGGCGTTGACGTCAGCTTCGCAGGCCGTGACGATGCCGCTTCGGTAGAGTTCGAACATGGCAAGACACGGGAAGGGGAGGGCGATGTGCGGCATTCTCTGGCAGTCGACGGCCATGGCGACGGCGTTTTCTTTGTGGAGGATGTCGCGGAAGAGGGGAAAGTAGCGGGCTGCGTCGTGGAGCGCATCGTCTGAGAGGCTGGAGATGCTGCGAGCCTCGCCTTTCCATTTGGAGACAAGCCGCTCCGCCTCACGCGTAGAGTGGGGTGAAGCGCGAAGGTTCCGAAGAGGGCGTCCAACTATTCGGACGCCGAGACGCTGATTGACCAGCCCCGGGTCGGGAGTGATTCGGAGTCTGCTGCGGCTGCCTTCGGATTCCTTGGCGTGGTTGAAAAGGACCGCCGTCGCGCCGCTGAAAGGGTACTTCTCCCAGATGCTCATCGTTGACTCCTGGGTGATGAAACGAAGGGCGAGCCCCGCGCAAAGAATCGGAGAGGGAGCTGCTTTCCGGCGGATACGCCGACCCTGGCGGTGCGTTCGATGCGGCGGCAGGGAGCGCCTGGGAGGATTACCAAGTCTCCCTCGTAGAGAGGGACTCCGTCGAGGGCCCTGTCGATCGAGAACGCCTGGCAGAGGCGTCCCGGCCCGGAGGCGAGCAGCCGCAAATCCTCGGTTCCTCGATTGCGCTTCATGGTCTCGGTGCCTTCGAGCGGCTCGACGGAGCGCACCAGGACGGCTTCGGCGACGCCTTCGGGGCGGGTGACCACGTTCAGGCAGTGACAGCGGTGGATGGCGTAGATGTAAGCGCGGCCCGGCGGGCCGAACATGGTCCGGTTGCGGGTTGTCTTCCCGCGGAAGGCGTGATTTGCCGGGTCCTTGGAAAGGTAAGCCTCAGTCTCGACGATCCTTCCGGCGAGGATTCCGTTGGGGGTGCGACGCACTAGCATGGCTCCGATGAGTCGTCGCGCTACGGTGGTTGTGTCCTGGAGGTAAAAGGCCGCGTCGAGTGGGCGCGCTCGTGCCGGCAATTTCGGGATTCCAATAAGGGGTCGCCTAGTCGTCCCCGCGATGTCTCGGCGGTGGATCGAACGGCAGAGCATCCTCGGTGGTTATCAGCCAGTTGAGGATTCGGGTCTTCATTTCCTCCACGAGCTTGGCATGTTCCTTTTCGTAGAATAGGTTCGTGAGCTCGTCAGGGTCGTTCTTGAGATCGTAAAGCTCTCCCTCGCCGTTGGGATAGTGTACGTACTTCCAGTCGAGAGTCCTGATGGCCTTGAACCTGCCCTGCATTGCTCGGCGGGAGAGGTGTCCGGTGCGGCTCTTCACCAACTTTGCGAACTCCTCTTCATCGATATCGGAGTACGGTTCGCCGGGCGTGCCATACTCGGCGAAGATCTCGTCGCGATGCTGGTTGGTCTCGCCGAGGAGGAGGTCGGCGGCGCTCTTGCCCTGCATCCCCGGGTGGATTTCCAGGCCCATGAGATCGAGGAGCGTGGGGGCGAAGTCGATGACGCTGATCATCGTCTCGCGGATTTCCCGCGGCCGAAATCGTCCCGTCCAGTTGAAAAGCATGGGGATGTGAATCAGCGAGTCATAGAGGGTGACGCTTTTACGAATGAGCCTGTGGTCGCCCGTGTAATCGCCGTGGTCGGTGCAGAATACGATTATCGTGTTCTCGCGCAGGCCGTGCTCGTCGAGGTACTCGAGCAGCCGTCCTACCTGGTCGTCGATGAATGTCATCATGCCGTAGTAGATTGCGCGAAGCTTTCTTATGCCGTCGGGCCCGTAGTGGTCGAAATACTGCTCGTACGCGTTGAAGTCCTTCACGTATTTTTGGCGGAAGGGCTTGTTGTCGAATTCGCCTTCGCGGAACGGCGGCTCGGGGATATCCTTGGCGTCGTACATGCTCGCGTAGGGCTCGGCGACCATGTAGGGGGGATGGGGGTCCGGGTAAGAGAGCCAGAGGTGAAAAGGGTTGGCTTTGTTCTTGTCGATGAATTCGATGGCGCGGTCGGTGATGCGCGAGGTGATGCACTGCTCGGGCGGGAAGGGGTCTTCGAGCATGAGTTCGTACATGGCTCCTTGCCGATGTTTGGCGACTTCGTAGTCGGGAGAGCCTTTGGGCGGGTTTTTCGCGCCGCCGTGGCTGTACTCCGCGAGAAAGTCGAAGCGCTCGGAAAGCTGCCTCTGCGTGTAGCAATGGTTCTTGCCGGCGAGGCCGGTGACGTAGCCCGCTTCGCGGAGAATTTGCGTGAAGTCGGGCTCTCCATCGAGCATGAGAAGGAGGTTGGTGCGGCTGCGGTTGGCGTGGACATAACGACCGGTGTGATAGCAAACCCTTGACGGAACACATAGGGGGGTCGGGGTGAACGCTCGGTGGAAAAATACGCCTTCCCTGCCGAGGGAGTCGAGGTTCGGGGTTCGGACCACGGGGGTGCCGGTTATTCCCATGGACTTGTAGTGCTGCTGGTCGGTCATGATGAATATGAGGTTGGGTCTGTCGGCGCTCAAAGCTGGTCCTCCTCAATCGGGTAGTGTCCTGCATTGGCGGCGGTCTCGTAAGCGGCGATGATGTTGCGAGGGGGGATGTTGGCCTGGATGTTGTGAATGGGGTTGAATACGAAGCCGCCGCCGGGAGCGAATATCCGCACCCTTTCGGCCACTTCCTCGCGAACCTCGTCCTCGGAGCCGAAGGGGAAGGTGTGCTGCGTATCGACTCCACCTCCCCAGAAGACGAGCTTATCGCCGTATTCGCGCCTCAGGCGACGGGGTTCCATGTTGGCCGCCGAGCACTGTACCGGGTTGAGGATGTCCACTCCCATCTCCACCATTCCGGGAAGGAGCCCGTATATGGAGCCGCAGCAGTGATAGAAAGTCTTCATCCGGGTGTTCTGGTGGACCCAGTCGTTGATGGTCTTGTAGTGCGGGACGAATATCCTTTCGAAGGCGTCGGGGCGGAAGAACTCGGACCGCTGGCTGCCGTAATCGGTGAGTGATATGGCGACGGCTTCGAGGGTGTCGCCGACGGCCTGGTAGAAGAGCTTGAGGTTCTCGATGGCGTTCTCCGCTTCGGCGGCGTAATGGTCGTACAGATACTGCGGTTCCGCGGCAATGAGGTAGAACCATTCCTCGAAGCCGCCGACCATACCGAGGCCGACCGCGACCGCGGCGGAGCCTATGACCGCGTAGTCGGTTTCATCGTAGAGCTGCCGGGAGACGGCGGCAAGGTGGTCAAGCTCCTCGTCGGAGTAGCGGAAGAAGTGTTTCTTCCGGGTTTCGATGGGAACGAGCGAGGGAGCCTCGGCAAGCTGAGAGGCGCGGACCACACTGTCGAAATAGAAGCCGTCACGCGGCATCATTGCGCGGGGGGCATCGGGGTCATCGAGAAACACAAGCCAGTCTCCCCTTTCGGTCCGGCGGGGGTGGAAGTCGCTTGGGACGAGCATCTGGAGCCCGTCGCGGGGGGACCATTGCCTCCAGGAAGCACTTGTGGTGCCGTAAGAATTCTGGAATCGAGGCAAGCCGACGACGTCGCAGCCGAGCGCCTGAAGCACCGGCTCCTCGACCTCCCCAAGCATTTGGAAGAGGTCACTGACCCTGGGGAGGGCGAGCTTAAGCCCCAGTTCGCGCGTCAGTTCGGTGTAGGCGAAGACGGAGATTCCCGTTACGAGAGTGGAGCCGAGGTCCAGAGGAATCCTGTCGGGCTCTTCGTGGTTGAGAGCCTTTCTGACGCGTTCTCGAGATGTCATTCGCGTGACCTGTGCGCCCCGATGGGCGTTGCTCCTCAGGCAATTAGGGCGAGCGCCTTTTGGATTTGTGCCCGGACGTTGATGCGATTGCGGCACGCGACTGAGCAACTGGAGCAGTCTGCGCAGGGAAGGTGTCCCAGTGCTGCAAGCTCCTGCCGGGCGAGGTCTTTTTCGCCGTAGCCTTCGGCGTACATTACGCAGCGGTTAATCTCGGCGACGGGAGCGCCGTGCGGACAGTCCCCCTCGCACTCGCCGCAGAGCCGACAGTGCAGCGCGTCGATCCGCTCGCCGTAGAATCTAAGAGCCGCCTTTTCCCTTTCGGATAATTCGACCGGCTTTTCCATGACGCGGACGTCTTCTTCGACTTCCTGGATGGTCCTCATCCCCGGGATCGCGTTGGAGACGAAAGCGTGCTGGAGGACCCATTTGAGCCGTGCTGGATGTGTCGAAAGACCCTCGGGCGGGGCTTGTTCCTGCCTGCCGCCGGCCTGCGTCTTCATTGCGACGATCCCGAGTCCGGCCTTTGAGGTGCGTTCCAACGCGTTGATGTCGGCCTCGCTGCTCTTGAAGTTGAGCTTTGCAAGGACGACGTCGAAGAAATTGGACTCGACCGCCGCATCTGCGACGGCATCAACGTTCGTGTGGGTGGTTACGCCGGTGAACCGGGCCTTCCCGTCCTTCTTCAACTGGGTTAGCGCCTCAATGGCGTCAGGATTAAGGACCTGTTCTTTTTGTGTGAGATTGTGGAGCGACAAGACGTCAACATAGTCGGTGTTTAGAGCTTTGAGGCTTTCCTCGGCGGCCTCGAGCAATCCCTCCTTTGAGACGGGCTGGCGACGCTGGCCCATCGGTATCTTCGTTGCTATGTGGATCTTGTCCCTGGGGATGCCTTCCAGAGCCTTGGCGACGATTTTCTCATTCTCGCCCTGCATGTAAGCCCGAGCAGTGTCGATGTAGTTGACGCCGAGGTCGACTCCGCGGCGGATGACGGCGGGGTCCGAGGTCGTCATAGCGCCGAAGCTCACGGCCGACACGGTGAGCTTGGTGCGACCGAGGGTCCTATAGTCGAGCTTCCTCTCAGGCAGTGGACTTGGGGTCTCTGCTGCGAGGGCGCTGATTGCCTGGGCAGAGATTCCAGCGGCAACCGCACGAGTCGCCGTCTTTGACATGAACTCGCGGCGGCTGAGCCGACTGTCCTTCTTCATCTCTCATCCTCCCCATCACTAGTCAAGAGTTATCACTTTTCCGGTACGCGCGGACTCGTATATGGCGGTGATGATCTGAATGACCTTGCGGGCCTCGCGCCCGTCGGTCATCGGGTACTTATCGTAGAGTATCCAGTCGATCATGTCGTCGTCGGCGCTCTTGGGAAGCTCGTCAGGATCCGGCATAGGCTCTTCTTCACCCACCCACAAGTCTACGACTCCGCCGCCGCGGACATTATATATGACCGCGCCCTTGTCGCCGTGGATTTCGGTGCGGAGGGGGCCGTTCACGGGGAAGGTGGTAGTGGCGACGATGTTCCCGACGGCGCCGTTCTTGAAGGTGAGGATGGAAAGCGAGAGGTTCTCGGCCTCCATGTCCCTGGCATAAGTCCACATGCGGCCGTAGACGGTCTCGACGGGCCCCATCCACCACTGCATCAGATCGACGGAATGGATGGGGATGGTGAGGGTGCTGCCGCCGCCGCCCGCCCAGGTTCCGTGCCAGCCGTCGTAGTACCTCTGCGGGCGGAAGTATTTGAGGCTCTGATTCGCGAGGATGAGCTTTCCGAACTTTCCCTTGTCGATGGCGCGCTTGATCATGTGAGTGGAGGGATTGTACCTGTTGGAGTACTGGCCGAGGAGCTTCACGCCGGCCTTCTCGCACTCTGCGATCAGTTCGTCGACCTGCTCGACCGTTATCGCGATGGGCTTGGTGATCATGACGTTCTTGCCGGCGCGGGCGCACTTTATGCCTTGCTCGGCATGAATGCCGTTAGGGGTCATGAGGTAAACGACATCGACGTCATCGCGCTCGAGGACTTCGTCAAGGTCGGCGTACGAGTCGACGCCGAGGGATTCGGCGACGGGTTTGGCGCGCTCTTCGTTGAGGTCTGCGACGGCGACGAGTTCGGCACGGGGATTTTCACTGATCCTTCGGGCGCATCCCCTTCCAGCGCCGAGGCCGACTACGGCGAAACGGATTCTACGTTCGGGCATTGGCGACCTTGCTCCTTTCGCTGTGAAGTGTTTCCGAAATTCGCGCCAGGCAGGAATGGGTATTGTATTCGACGTCGTCGGTGCAATCAAGTGCGTCGAAGGGAGCAGGCTTCGGTGAGGGGGGCGGGCGTGAATTGGGAAGAGCAGCCACGGGGCGCAAATTGACCTCGTGGCTGCCGCCTCCGCCGTCGGTGGTTTACTTAGTGCACGGATGGTTCTTGGCGTCGCCGTGACACTTGCGGATTTGTTCCGGGGAGCAATCCTTCGGGCTTCCCTTCAGGTTCTCCGGCTTCCGGCACTTTGCCTTTTGGGCACACATTTCTCCGACCTCCTTTTCTTGTGACGGCATTGGGCCGCCGAGGATGAGGGCTCTTGCAGGAGCTTTCCGGTCTCCCGCTTGAAGGCCTCGAATTTCTCGTTGTTGAGCGAGTAGTGAACCCAGTTCCCTTTCTTTTCCGAGAATACCCATCCTGAGGCCTTGAGGAGCCGAAGGTGCTGGGAAAGGGCGGAAAGGGTCGCCGGCGTTTTGAGGTGCGCCGCAAGGGCGTTCACGCACAGGGACCTGTTCTCGCGCAGAAGGCAGACTATGTGGAGCCTGGTTTCCACCGACAAGAGTTTGAAGTCGTCGGCCAGGGCTGCGTTCATGAATCAGCTCGGTCCAAGAAAGTGGCTTAGTACTTTAGCAACTACTAAATCGTACTCGCAGGTTTGCAGACCGTCAAGACCATTATGGAAAAATTTCCGCCCGGGTCCGCCGATGTGGCTCTTAGGGGGTGCGGGGCGTGGGGGCGTGAGTGAGTTTCGGACGTCTGGGGGGCCTGCGCAGCGCGACAAGTGCGTGGCGCTTTGCGGACTGGACGACGGAAGTGCGTTGCCGGGGTGAGCATCCGTCTGTAGAATCCGCTCGGCGGAGAGACTCGATTGTGACCGTGGAGGTTGCGGGGAGGTGCGTATGACGCCGGGTCGAGCAAGAGGAAGCGGAAGCGCGCACGAGGCGCGTTTCCGGCTCGTTCAGGCTCTGGCGATAGCGGTGGTCATTATACTGGCGGTCTTTGTCTCTTCGTGCGGGGATGACGATGAAGGTGTTCAACCGGAGTTGTGGGAACCCAAGCCGGTTGGGGAAGAGACTCCGGTCGAGGGCGGGTTGCCGGGGGTGCCTGGTTTCGCGAAGGTGTCGGATGTCCTCTATCGAGGAGCGCAGCCGACGCGGGAGGGCTTTGTCGAGCTTGAGAAGCTTGGGGTGCGGAGCGTGATAAACTTGCGCTCGCTTCATTCCGACAGGGAGTTGCTGGAGGGGTCTGGGCTGAAATACTTTCACGTCTCTTTCAAGCCTTGGCACATGGAGGAAGAGGACGTGGTGCGGTTCCTGCGGATAGTGACCGATGTCGAGAACCAACCCGTTTTCGTGCATTGCGCCTTGGGCCTGGACCGGACGGGGACGATGGTGGCTGTTTACAGGATGTACGTGGAAGGCTGGACGGCTGAGGAGGCGATTGGGGAGATGGAAGAGATGGGGTTTCATGAGGCCTGGGAAAACATGCGGGGATACCTGCGGAGTCTTGACGTTGATGCGGTGCGGGAGTTGGTTGAACAGGGAAGAGAACCTGTAGCCGGCGGGGCCGGGTAGGGGGCCGCGTTTGTCGAAAACCCTTTGCGCTCCCAGGCTGCATCGGCGGCGATTGCAGGACGATCTCACGGATGATAGGATCGTTTCAGTCGAGTGCCTAAGTGGCGGGAGGTGGCGAGGTGTCGCGTGAGAAACGGTTGCAGGCGAGACGATACGAGGGAAATCCCATAATCTGCATGGAGGACATTCCGTTCAACTGTAACACCGTCTTCAACGCCGGGGCGGCGAAGGCGGCAGGGGAGTATTTTCTCTTGTTGAGGATAGAGCTCCTGGACGGGCGGTCTTGTCTCGGGCTGGCGCGGGGCGAGGACGGATATCGCTTTGAAGTGGAGGACGAGCCGGTGATGATGCCGTCGGACGAGGAGCCTTTCAAGACGTACGAGGTGCGAGGGGTGGAGGATCCGCGGATTACGGAAATGGAGGGGGAGTTTCTGATCTTCTACACCGCGTACTCCAAGTACGGGCCGCGGGTTGGTCTTGCCAAGACGGGGGATTTTCGCACGATCGAAAGGGTTTGCCTGGCGTCGGAGGTGGAGAACAAGGACGCGGTGCTATTTCCGGAGCGGATCGGCGGAAGGTACGCGAGGCTGGATCGCCCCATCGCGTTCGGCGGGATGAAGGCGGATATCTGGATTTCCTATTCCGACGACCTCTGCCACTGGGGCGGGAGCAGGGTGGTGATGGAGGTGAGAGGGGGCTACTGGGATCACGATCGGATAGGGGCTTCGGTGCCGCCGATCAAGACGGAGAGCGGCTGGCTTGTGATCTATCACGGGGTGAAGAACGTAGCGGGGGGGCCCATATACAGGTTGGGAGCGGTTCTTCTTGATCCGGAAGACCCGTCGAAGGTGGTGGGCAGGAGCGAGTACCCGATCCTTTCGCCGCGCGAGTTGTACGAGCGGATCGGGGACGTTTTCAACGTCGTCTTCTCGTGCGGCGCAGTGGTGGAGGACACGGGCGAAGTGAAGATATACTATGGGGCGGCGGACACGTGCATATGCGTGGCGACGATGCCGATTGAAGAACTGGTGAGCTGCTGCATCGGGTAAGGTGGGAAGTTGCCTGTGGCGGAATTGGGCGGGGCAACGGCTCGCGGCCCGTCTTCGCTGCGGGAGCGGACATCCTTGGTCGCGGCGGCGGCGGGTGGTATAATCGAGATATGAGGCAAGAATACTCGAAAAATCGAAAGTCGCTGGACGAAGGCGAGATGCCTGAGATGCGAATTGTATGCTATCCAGACCCAGAGCTCCGACGCAGGGCTGAGAAAGTAACAGAGTTCGACGACGAGCTGAGGCGTCTGGCAGAAGGGATGGCGGAGATCATGCACGGGCTGAGGGGGGTGGGGTTGGCGGCTCCTCAGGTGGGCAGTTCGATGCGTCTCATCGTGGTGAATCTGGGTGAGGAGCGGAGGCACCTGGTGGTAGTCAATCCCGTGGTCGAGAGCCTGGGCGGCGAGGCGGTTGGTGAAGAGGGGTGCCTGAGCGTCCCGGGAGTGCTTGGGAAAGTGTCGAGAGCGGAGAGTGTAGGTGTAAGTGGGTTGGGACTGGATGAGAAGGAGATCGAGCTGGAGGTGGAGGGACTGGCGGCGCGGATATTCCAGCACGAGACTGATCACCTGGACGGGACGCTTTTCATCGACAAGCTGACGCCGGCAAGCCGTATAGCGGCTGAGGCGAGACTTCGCGAGATGCGTCGAGAGGGCTAGAGCAAAGGGCAAGGAGCGTCTTTTGAGGACGGTGTTTTTCGGAGCTTCCTCGGTGGCGGTTCCATCGTTGGAAGCGCTGGTGGGAAGCGCTCACAAGCCTCTCCTGGTGGTCACGCAGCCGGATAGGCCGGCGGGGCGTGGCCGCAGGGTGTCTCCTTCGGCGGTGAAACTTGCCGCTTTGGAGCATAATCTCCCTGTGTTCCAGCCGGATAATCCTCACTCGGAGGAAGCGGTCGGGCGATTGGGGGAGTTGGCCCCCGAGTTGTTTGTGGTAATCGCGTACGGCCTTATCTTCAAACGGCGGCTGCTGGAGCTGCCTTCCAAGGAATGTATTAACGTTCACCTGTCGCTGTTGCCGCGGTACCGGGGTCCCGCTCCGGTGCAGTGGGCAATACTGAACGATGACAAGGAGACGGGGGTCACGGTGATAAGGATGGTGCCGGGCGTGGATGCGGGGCCGATATTGGGGCAGCGTTCCGTGGAGATTCTCCCACGTGAGACGGCGGGAGATCTGTGCGAGCGATTGGGCGTGACTGCCGGGGAGCTGTTGATTGAGGTGGCCGGGAATATCGAGAGTGGTACCGTGACCGCTAAGCAGCAGGACGAATCCCAGGCTTCGTCGGCTCCGGCTTTCAGGAAGGCGGATGGGGAGATAAACTGGAGTCACAGCGCGTGGTATATCTGCAATCACATAAGGGCGATGACGCCGTGGCCGTCGGCGTATACCTTTTTGCAGGGGAAGCGGGAGGGAGGGCTTCGGGTGACCATGCTGGAGGCGCATGTAGTGGGGTCTCCGTCCGGCGGCGCGCCGCCGGGGGAAGTGATCGCGGTGGAGAACGGGCAGATAGTGGTTGCGGCGGGTGAGGAGGCGGTGTGCGTGGACAGGTTGATGGCGGCGGGGGGACGGGCTATGGGCGCGGCAGACTTCATTCGTGGCCGCCGAGCGGAAAAAGGAGACAAGTTTGGGTCGCTTCAGCAGAGCCTTCGTTTCCCTGAATAACGCCCTGAGAAAAGTGGAGCGGCGAAAGGTCCCTGCGGAGCAGTTGTTGCTGCTTTTCCCGGTGTGCCTGCAGAACTCCGACTGCGATGCCAAGATAACCAACGACGTCTCTAATTGCCGACGCTGCGGAAAGTGCAAGGTGAAGTCGATCCTGGAAATGGCCGAGCGCTACGGGGTCAGGGCGGTGGCCGCAACCGGCGGTGAGCTTGCGCTGCAGGAGACGAAGGCGAAGGACGTGAAGGCCGTAGTGGCCATCGCCTGTGAGAAGGAGCTTCGGCAGGGGATTGTGGCCGCCTTTCCCAAGCCTGTCGTAGGGGTGGTGAACCTCCGGCCTAACGGCCCATGCAAGGACACGGACGTAAACCTGCCGGAGGCTGAAGCCGCCCTGAGGATGTGCTTGGCAGATGTGCCGGAGGCGACGCGGGTTTAGCGGGCGGAAGAATTGGTTGCCGTGGGGGCTTTCACCTTTATCCGGCGGCGCGGGCTGCCCGCACCAGCTTCTTTCCTGCGAGGTATATCTGCTCCTGCTGTCGCGCGAGGTGCTTCTGCGTTACGGGGAAGGTTTCGGTGGTGCGCAGCTTGAGCCAGCGGAAGTACCTTTCCAGGTTCCGGATGGCGGGGTTGACCCCGAGCCCCGATCCTCCGGCGGCGACGATTGCGAGGGCCGGCTTGTCGCGAATTCTGGAGCTGCTGCGGAAGTTGACCTCGCACCGACGAAGCCTATCCAGGAAGCACTTGGCGACCTCACTGAGGTCTCCGAAATAGACTGGGGAACCGAATACTATTGCGAGAGAATTGTTCAAGATGTTGTGGACATGAGCGAAGTCGTCGGGTATCTGGCAAGCGCCCTCGGTTCTGCAGGTTCCCCAGCCGCTGTTGCAGGCTTTGCAGGCCTGGATATCCATCTTCCTGAGATTGAGAAGTTCGGAGGCGGCGCCTGCGTCTTCGGCACCTTCGAGCGCCACTCTGACTACGGTGGCTGTGAGCCCTTCGAGATTCGGGCTGGTCTGGATTCCCACGACAACCCCTCTCCCGGTTGCCATGTTCCGCCCCCCCTTTTAGTCCGAGTCCACCTATGAGCGCTTATCACACGGGGCGGGGGTTGTCAAGCGTTTTCATTCGTTTAATAAACTTTTTCAGGGAATTCTTCCAGCCGGGCATGGGCCTCTGGAGGACGTGGGCGACTTTGTCTGTGGAAAGCACGGAATAGGCGGGCCGAGGAGCAGGTAGATTGAGGTCTTGGGTTCCTATGGGGTGGATGTCGGCCTTGAGTCCTGCTTCGGCGAGAGCGGCCGTGGCGAATTCTATGCGAGAACAAGCGCCGCCGTCACACACGTGGAAAAGCCCACGGGCGTTCTCGTGCACGAGCCGGATTATCGCGTCGGCCACATCGAGAGTGTAGCTGGGAGAGCCGGTCTGGTCGGTGACCAGCGGGAGAGGCTCTCCCTTGCGGGCGCGGGCGATGACAAACGACCAGACGAAGTTCTTTCCGTATGGGCCGTAAAGCCAGGAGGTTCGGGCGATGATGTAGTCGCAGCCGGTCTCCTGGACGGCGAGCTCACCCGCGAGCTTGGACTTGCCGTAAACGCTGAGGGGGTTTGGTTCGTCATCTTCGACATAGGGCGTTCTCTTCTTGCCGTCGAAGACGAAATCGGTGCTTACGTGGACGAGGAGACTGCGTGAGTTTAGGGCTGCCTGTGCGAGCAAGTGGGGACCGTGGGCGTTTACGCGGAAGGCGAGTTTGGGATCTCGCTCGCATCCGTCAACGTCAGTCTGCGCGGCGCAGTTTAGGGTCACGTCGGGCCGTATTCGGTGGAAGGTGTCGCGCACTTGCCGTGGATTCGCGATATCGATGTCGGGCAGGTCGAGAGAGAATAGCCGGCAAGACTGGGTTGCGCGGATGAGTTCGGTCAGTTCCCTGCCCAACATGCCGGCGGCACCGACCACAAGAACGCGCATACTGTCGCGGCCCTTAGTTGAGGCGTTTTCCGTACTGCTTCTCGTAGTAGCTCCGGTACTCTCCGGTTCTCACCCTCTCCCACCAACTACGATGCTGGACGTACCAGGCGACGGTTTCGCGGAGACGATGCTCGAAGGGTAGTTCAGGCTTCCATCCGAGTTCGGCGATGCGGTCGGAAGAAAGAGCATAGCGTCTATCATGCCCCGGCCTGTCCTCTACGAGCTTGATCAGCGAGAGAGGCTTGCCGAGTGCATCGAGGATCAATTCCGCCACCTTGATGTTCTCCATTTCGCAGCCGGCGGATACGTTGTAAACGCGTCCGATCCGGCCTCTTGTTGCGGCGAGGTCGATTGCGGCGCAATTGTCGCGGACGAAAATCCAGTCCCTTACGTTGCGCCCGTCGCCGTAGAGGGGAACCGGCTTGTCGTCGAGGGCATTGGTGATGAAAAGGGGTATGAATTTTTCGGGGAACTGGTAAGGGCCGAAGTTGTTGGAGGATCGGGTGATGACGGCGGGGAGACCGTAGGTATGATGGAAGGCCTGGACCATGAGGTCGGCGGCGGCTTTGGTGGCCGCATAGGGGTTATTGGGGCGGAGGGGGGAATCTTCTGTGAACATTCCTTCGGGTCCGAGCGAGCCGTACACCTCGTCGGTGGATATTTGGACGAATCTGGGGATATTGTGTCTGAGCGCGGCTTCGAGGAGCACCTGCACGCCGAGGAAATTGGCATGCACGAAGGGTGCGCAGTCGAGAATGCTCCTGTCGACGTGGGATTCGGCGGCGAAATTGATGAGCAGGTCAGGATTCGCGTCGGCCACGGCGGCGTCGACGAGAGACCCGTCGGCGATATCGCCGTGGACGAAGGTGTACCGGGGGTCTTGCTGCACGTCGGCGAGGTTTTCGGGATTCCCGGCGTAGCTGAGCAAGTCGAAGTTGATGACGTTTGCGTCGGGGTGGGATTCGAGAAGGTACCGAATGAAATTGGACCCGATGAATCCCATTCCGCCGGTGACGAAGTACTTCATGGCGGCTGCTCGTCCATCTTGTTGGCGCCGGTCTCGGCCACGAGGGAGCTGACGCGAAAGAGCTCGTCGTAGGTTGCGCCGCAGTCGCCCCACCAGCCGTCGAGGATGTTGTAAGTCATGGTTCCCTGCCGTATGTATGCGTTATTGACGTCCGTGATTTCGAGTTCTCCGCGCTTGGAGGGTTTCAGGGTCTTGACTATGTCGAACACCTGCGAGTCGTACATGTAAATGCCGATAACGGCGTAGTTGGACTTGGGCTTGTCGGGCTTTTCCTCGATGGCTACGATCCTGTCGCCGTCGAAGACGGGGACGCCGTAGTGCTCGGGGTGCTCGACCTCGGTGAGGATTATCTTGGCCCCTTCGGGCTGCCTGCGGAACTCCTCGACGGCGGCCTTGATGTTCTTCTCGATGACGTTGTCGCCGAGGATAACAACCACCTTGTCGTCATCGGCGAAGTGCTCGGCGAGGCCGACGGCCTGTGCGATTCCGCCGGTGGGGTTTTCCTGAAAGGTGTAGTGGAGGTGCTCGAGGCCGAACTCGTGGCCGTTGCCAAGGAGGCGGAGGAAGTCGCCGGCATTATTGCCGCCGGTCACCAGCATGATGTCTCTGATCCCCGCGTTGACGAGCGCTTGGAGGGGATAATAGACCATGGGCTTGTCGTAGATGGGGAGAAGATGCTTATTGGTGATCTTGGTCAGGGGGTAAAGCCTTGTGGCCAACCCGCCGACCAAGACGATTCCCTTCATGCTCAGCGGTCCTTCACTGTCCAATCGTACGGTATGTCGGGGCTGTGAGCGTCGATGCGGTATTCGTCGGGGTCTTGGCGGTCGTACGGTTCGCTCGGGGCGTTCATCACGATGGCTTCCTGAGTACCGACGGCCATGAAGCCGTGGCAGACGCCCGGGGGTATCTGCACAAGGAGAGGATTGTGAATCCCGATGCAGAATTCCATGAGCTGGGACCTCGTCGGCGAGTCCTCTCTGTAGTCGAAGAGAGCCAGCTTGACCATTCCGGCGACGACGGCGATGTTATCAACCTGTTTCTTGTGATAGTGCCACGCCTTTACGACGCCCGGGTAAACGGTGGTCGCATATACCTGGCCGAACTTGGTGAAGACTTCGTCGTCGGCGCGCAGGATTTCCATCAGTCTGCCGCGGTCATCGGGAATGACCCGAAGCTTCTTGGTTTTGACTCCGTCGATCATCCGGCTAGCCCTGGTTCTGCTTTTGGCGGAAGTACTCTAGCACCTTGGAGATGATGCCGTCAAGGTTCATGGTCGTCTTGAAGCCGATGGCCTTAGCGGCCTTGGTGACGTCGGGCACGCGCGCGCGGAGGTCCTCGTAGCCCTCGCCGTAGGCTTCTTCGTAGGGGATGTGCACGATCTCGACGTCGGGGTTCACGAGCCTGCGCACGCGTTCGGCGAGGTCGTTGATCGTTACCTCCTCGCTGCTGCCGATGTTGAACACCTCGCCATTGGCCTTTTCCTCGGAGGCGAGCTTCGCGAGAGCGGCTACGGCGTCGGCGACGTAGCAGAAGCATCTGGTCTGGTTGCCGTCGTCGTAAACGGTGATGGGTCCGCCGTTCAGGGCCTGCTGGACGAACCTGGGGACGACCATGCCGTAGTGGCCCACCTGTCTGGGCCCGACGGTATTGAAGAGCCTTGCTATGACCACTGGGAGCCCCTTTTCTTTCCAGTAGCTTAGGGCGAGGTATTCGTCAATGGCTTTTGAGCAGGCGTAGCTCCAGCGCCACTTTTTCGTCGCGCCGAAAACCATGTCGTCGTCTTCGTTGAAGGGAGACTTCTCGCTCTTTCCGTACACTTCCGAGCTTGATGTCAGGATGACTTTCTTCTTCTTGACGGCGGCCAAAGAGAGGAGGAGCTCGGTGCCGTAGATGTTTGTCTCAATGGTCTTGACCGGGTTCTCCGCGACGAGTCGCATGCCGACGGCCGCAGCGAGGTGGAATACGACGTCGGCCTTATCGACCAGTTCGGCCATCACGTGGCGACTGGAGATGGAATCGATCACGTAAGAGAACCGGGGGTTCCCCTTGAGGTGCTCGATGTTCTCTATGGAGCCGGTGGAGAGGTCGTCGATTACGATAACGCTTTGGCCCCGGTCGAGGAGCAACTCGGTGAGATGCGAACCGATGAAACCGGCTCCGCCTGTGACGAGATTCTTCATGCGGATTCCTTCCTGGCGTTCTCGGTGAGCTTGTTCAGAGTCCGTTCGAACTTTTGCCGGAGGTCGCGGTTTTGCTCCTTCGCCCCGCTGATGGTTTCGGCGAGCCGGTCGAGGCGGAGGTTGCCGGCGGCGCCGGTGTGGCTTCGTTCCCTTATGGCGTGTGTGGGGTCGGTGCTCTCGAGCTTGTCGAGGCTCTTAGCCACCTGTTGATATGCTTCGCGGAAGGGGATGCCTTTGAGGCTCATTTTGAGCGCCTCGTCGGCGGCGTATATCTCGGGGACGCAAGCCTCCTTGCAGCGCTGTTCGTTGACGTGCAGCTTTCTGACGACGAGCTCGCAGGCGCGGAGGCTGAGCATGGTGGTGTGGACGGCCTGCATCGTCGGGCCCTTGGTGTCCTGGAAATCGCGGTTGTAGCCGGAAGGGAGCGACTTGATGATTCCCATGACGGAGACGAGGAGGCCGATGGCGCCCGCGGCCTTCGCGCGAAGCAACTCCATGCCGGCCGGGTTCTTCTTCTGCGGCATTATGCTGCTCCCCGAGCAGATTTCGTCGGGCAGGACGAAATAGCCGAGCTCGGGAAGGCTGAAGAGTATCACGTCGGCGGCTATCTTGCTCAGGTCGAGCAGGATCTGGCAGAGGGAATGGATCATGATCGACTCGAATTTGCCCCTGCTGTTGTTGGCGTAGAGCACGTTGTGCTGAACCTTGGCAAATCCCATCAGCTCGGCTGCGTATTCCCGGTCGATGTTGATGGGCACTCCGTAGCTTGCGGCCGAGCCGAGGGGGGACTGGTCGTGAAGCTCGAAGCTCTGCATCAGTACCGCGAGGTCGTCGAGCAGGGACTCGGCGTATGCGGAAGCCCAAAGGCCGACGGAGGACGGCATCCCCCTTTGAGTATGGGTTCGCCCGGGCATCGGTACCCATTCGTGCTTCTTGGCGAAGGTGGTCAGCGCGTCGCAGAGGTTCAGGAGGGCGTCTGCGACGGCGAGGTGCATGTCTTTGGCGTAAAGCCGCATGGCGGTGATTACCTGGTCGTTGCGCGAGCGGGCGGTGTGGACCTTCTTGCCGGCGTCGCCGAGCCTGTCGGTCAAGAAGTTCTCTATTTTCGTGTGGACGTCTTCATCTTGAAGGCTTATGTGGAACTTGCCCTCCCGGTCGAGTTGGATTATTTCGACCAAGGTCTCCTTGATGTCGCGGAATTCGTCCGAGGTGAGAACACCGATCTTTTGGAGCATGGCGGCATGGGCGATGCTGCCGAGGGCGTCGTACTTGACGAGTTCGCGGTCGAGTATGTAATCGTTGCCCACGCTGAACTCTTCGATAAGTTCATCCATCACGTAATGTTTTTGCCAGAGCTTGGCCATTACCGGGGTCCTTTTCGGTTGCGAGTAAAGGGTGTCCCGCCGAACTGATCGACGGACTGCCCAAACTTGCGTGGGGGTCAGGCCTTGACGGCGCGTGCTCGTGAGGTCCTGACATTCCTCATCGATCCAACCCTAGGAGAGTGGCGGGGTTTTCGATCACCATTTTCTCGAAGTCTTTCCTCTCGATGCCTTCTTCCTGCAGGAGTTTGACGAATTGGAATATGCACTCGCTGGGAGAAGGGTTGCTGATCTGCCCGGTGTCGGAGGTGAGAATACAGTGCTCGGGCCCGACTGCGCGAATCAGGTCGGCTATTTCGTCGGGGGGATAGTCCCACTTGTGGTCGCGGTCGAGATACATTATGTAGCAATGCTCTAAGTACGCGCCTTTCTCGGCGAGCTCCTTCTGGACCTCTACGGGCATGTCGATGTCTTTCTGATAGGGATGGGTGATGATAACCTTTAGCTCCATGTCTCGCGCCACGATGGCCAGCTCGCGAGCCTCCTCCCAGGAGAGGTGCCCGGTGGCGACGACGCAGTTCATACGCTTTGCCATGTCGAGGACCCTGGTGCATTTACTGAAAAGTCGGCCGTTCCAGTCGGTAACTCTGATGGCCTTCAGCTCGTATTTCCTGCGTGGTATGAACTTGGGGTCCTTGACCCATTCGGGCGGGATTTCGTACTCGGAGTAGTTTTTCCTGAGATGGTTTTCGGCGTGTACGGTGGGGAAGGAGACGATGATGGGCAGGTCGGAAGAGAGTACGGCTGAGGCGTAGACCGCGCTTGGGTTGAAGCCTCCCATGAAGTAGTTGAGGGTGATGGAGCCGACCATAACGATGGAGCTTTCTATCTCGACCTTTGCCGCATTTATGGCTGAAATGGTAGGGAAGCTGTGAGCCTTAAGGCCGAGCCCGCGGATCTTGCCCTGTTCCTGCTCCATGAGCTTGCGAGCGGTGTACTTCCGAGGGAGTATGTCGGGGCCGACGTGAACGTGGAGGTCGAATCCCGCGCGGACGAGCTCTCGGATTTCGGAGTCCTTCATGGCCATTCCTGGCGGTGCTTTTCGGGGCGATTCCAAGCGAGAATGCTACCACCTTTGATGACCAGAGGCAAGATTTCGGGGCCGGAAATGACCTCCTGAGCCCGGGGATGGGAGGCGAGTATGAGGTCCGCGCGCTTTCCGACCGAAATGCCGTAATCCAGCCCCATGAGCGCGGCCCCCTCTTCAGTCGCCATCCGTATAAGGCGTTCCGCATCCCCGTAATCGGTCAGGCGCGCCGAAGTCGCCAGGACGTGCAGCTCGCGAATCATGCTGCCGTTGCCGAGGGGGTAGAAGATGTCACGAATGTTGTCCGTTCCCAATGCGACGGGGACGCCGGCGTCGAGGAGTTCTCTAACACGGGTAATGCTGTTGTAGCGGCGCCCGGGGAGGCCGGACCTTGTAATCATGTTGCAGCTGGGCGTCACGATGACTCGCATTCGGGCTCTTGCCATCGTGTCGATCGTGGTGTTCGCCAGGTCATCGGGGACGGCCGAGAGGGATATGCAGTGTGTGGCGAAGACTCTTCCCGCGCGTTCAGTTGCAAGGGCCTTTTCGGCCAGGTAGGGGAGCAGAAACTGGGCGGGATCGTTCGATTCGTCTATTTGGACTTCGAGGTCGAGGTCGTGCTTCTCCGCGATGTCGAAGAGGCGGTCTATGTGCTTTTTGCCGTCTTCGAGGGTGCCTTCGACCGCGGGGAGTCCGCCGAGCACGTCGGCTCCCATTTTGACGGCCTGCTCGATCAGGTCGGTTTTCTCGTTGGTGAGTATTCCCTCTTGGGGGAAGGCAACGGTCTGGATATCTACCTTGCCGGCGAATTGGTCTTTCAGAGCGAGGATGCCTTCCAGCGCTCCGAGCCCGGCAGTCGGATCGACATCGGCCTGGGTCCTGATGGCAGTTGTGCCATAGGCGAACATCTCATCGATCACCTGCCCGGCGCGGCGACAAATCTCTTCAGGGGTGTAGCCGGACTTGAGTTCTTTGAGCAGGCTGCGGTTCTCTTCGAGGCTCTTGCCGAACTGCTGAGGGGTCATGCGGCTAAGGAGGTTGACCTTGTCGAGGTGGGTATGCGCGTTGACGAAACCAGGGAAGACCAGGCCGCCCCGGGCGTCGAACTCCACCTTTCCTTTGCCCAAGACTTCTCCGAGTGCGGCGATCCTGTCTGTTTGAATGGCGAGGTCGCCGCGCTCCCCGTCGAGAGTGACCGTGTTCCTGAGAACGACGTCCCAATTCGAGGTACGGCCCGAGGCATTCATAGCTTCTCACCGATCACGACCATGTCCACGCCGTCGACTTCGCGCACTTTGACTTTGAGGTACTCGTCCTGGGAGGTGGGAATGTATCGTCCGACGAAGTCGGCGTTGACCGGGAGTTCCCTGTGGCCGCGGTCGACGAGGACTGCGAGCCTGACCGATTCGGCGCGGCCGAGGTGGACCAAGGCATCGAGGGCGGCCCTGACGGTCCTGCCCGTGTATAAAACGTCGTCGACGAGGATCACTTCTTTGTCGGTTATGTCGAAGGGGACATCCGTGTCGCCGAGGTCGTGATTGCCTGAGTGGGCGTTGCGGTCGTCGCGGTATCCGGTTATGTCGAGCGTGCCGCAAGGGACTTCGGCGGGCCCGTCTTCGATACTCGTGAGAATCTTGGCGAGGCGTCTTGCAAGGTGAGCGCCGCGGGTATCCGCTCCGATGAGGACGATGGGGATATTGTGTCGCTGAGTCTCGAGAATCTGGTGCGCGATGCGGGTGAGCATACGGTTCATTGTGCGTTTGTCGATGAGCTTGGCCTTCTCGCGGAACTCCATAAGCGCCTCCTCTCCAATCCCGGTATGGAATTATATTGTCGGCGGCTTCGGTGTAAAGGGAGCAGTTGACGCTGCCGCGGGAGGCCGTGTATATTAGCTTGTGAAAGCGAGGGTGGAATGGCTGAAGTCGACCTCAAGAAAGAGATCGATTCCCTCCGAGAGCAGATCGTGGCTCTGAGGGATTCCCTTTGACGTGCCCAGCCTTCGGACGCAATACGAAGAGCTGGAAAAGGCGGTTTCCGCGCCCGGATTCTGGAACGGGGGCGGTGACCAGCAGAAGGTAATATCCCGCCTGAAGGACCTGAAGTCGACGGTCTCTTCGTTCGATGACCTCAGGAGTTCCGCGGAAGACGTTTCGGTGCTTCTCGAACTGGCGGAAGAGGAGGGCGACGAGAAAGTCCTGGGAGAGGTGGCGGAGAGTGTGGAGGGGCTGCGGCGGAAGGTCGAGCGGCTTGAGTTGCGGACTTACCTGCGGGGGGCGCACGATGCGGCGGACGTGTACCTTTCGCTCCACGCGGGGGCGGGCGGAACTGATTCGTGCGATTGGGTCGAGATGCTTCTTCGGATGTACACCCGGTGGATGGAGCGCAACGGCTATAAGTACAGCATGCTGGACTGGCTTCCGGGGGAGGAGGCGGGGCTGAAGAGCGTTACGCTGGAGGTGACGGGAGATCACCCCTACGGGTACCTGCAGGGGGAGATGGGGGTGCATCGACTTGTACGCATTTCTCCTTTCGACGCGAATAGGCGGCGGCATACGTCGTTTGCGGCGGTGGACGTTGTTCCCAAGGCGGCGGAAGACGAAGGCGTCGAAATCAACGACGCTGACATACGGGTGGATTACTTCAAGGCGAGCGGGCCGGGGGGACAGAAGGTCAACAAGACTTCTTCGGCCGTGCGGGTAGTGCACAATCCGACGGGGATCATCGTGCAGTGTCAGAACGAGAGGTCGCAGCATCAAAACCGACGTGTGGCGATGGAGCTGCTGGCCGCGAAGCTTCTCCAGTTGAAGCGGAAGGAACGGGAGGAGGAACTGCAGGCGGCGTACGACGCGCGCGGGCAGATCGCGTGGGGGAACCAGATACGTTCGTACGTGCTCCAGCCGTACACGATGGTCAAAGATCACCGGACGAACGTGGAAACCGGGAAGGTGCAGGGGGTGTTGGACGGCGAGATCGACCTGTTTGTGGAAGCCTACCTGCGGATGAAGGCGGCGAAACGAAGCGGAAGATAGCGCTGGCGGGCTAGGGTCGGGGATGATATTTCTTGTGTATCGCTTTTAGCCTTCCCTTGTCGACGTGTGTGTATATCTGGGTGGTGACGACGCTGGCATGGCCGAGCATTTCCTGGATGGCCCGCAGGTCCGCTCCGCGCTCGAGCATGTGGGTCGCGAAGGAATGACGAAGGGTGTGAGGGGTCACCGGCTTGCCGATGCCCGCATTCAGGGCGTACTTTTTCACTAAGCGCCATATATTCTCGCGGTCAAGGGGCCTGCCGTTGCGGCTGAGGAAGAGATTACGGGAGCCGTCATTTCGCGCGAGTTGGGGCCTTGATCCGTCCAGGTAATCCTTGATGGCCGCGGTTGCCTTTTCCCCCAGCGGCACGAGCCTTTCTTTGTCTCCCTTGCCGCGGCACCGGGCGAAACTGTACTCGAAATTTATGTCTTCGAGGGTCAAGCCTGACACTTCGGAGACGCGAGCGCCGGTGGCGTACAGGGTTTCGAGGATGGCGCGATCCCTCAATTCGAGCTTGCCCTTCCCTGAAGGTGTCTCCAGGAGTTTCTCCACGTCGTTGACGTCGAGTACATCGGGCAGTCTGCGCCAAAGCCTGGGTGAATCGAGAATGGAGGTCACGTCGCTTTTGACCTCGCCCTCCATCACGAGAAAGCGGAAGAGCATTCTCATGGCGACGAGCCGGCGGGAGATGGAGTTCACGGAGAGGCCGCGGGACTTCTGGCGGAGCATGTGGTCCACTATGTGCTCCGCGCGGACGTCCGCTGGGGAGTCCAAATGGAGCGCGGTTGCGGAGGAAGAGAACGCTTTGATGTCCGCAGCGTAGGCGCGAATGGTGTTCGCGGCGAGGCCGCATTCGAACTCGAGGTAAGCGAGGAAGTTACGGGCGGCGGCGTCCCAGTCCATGAGGAGTACCCCATTGGGAAGATTCCTACAGGGGATTATTCGGCAAGTTGCCGGCGGCTTATTAGGAAGAAACTGTTTCTTGCGGGAAATCACCGGCAGCTTGCAACCGGACCGGCTTTCTGCTAGGTTATGGCGCGACCAAGGAGGGGGCTCATGCGGATAGTGATAACCGGCGGCGCGGGCTTCATCGGTTCACATCTCTGTGATCTGCTGATCAAGAGGAATCACGAAGTCGTCTGCGTTGACAACCTGTCCACCGGGCGGGAAGACAACGTGGCTCACTTGTTCGGGAACCCCGGCTTCCACTTCATGCGGCACGATGTAACGGAATACCTGTACGTCAAGGGTCCCGTGGATTTCGTCTTTCACCTCGCCGCTCTGCCGAGTCCGGTGGATTATTTCCAGTATCCGATTCAGACGCTAAAGGTGGGCTCTCTGGGGACGCACAAGACCTTGGGGATGGCGAAGGAGAAGGGGGCGGGATATCTGCTGGCCTCGACGTCGGAGGTTTACGGCGACCCGGCCGTACATCCGCAGAAGGAGGACTACTGGGGCAACGTGAACCCCGTCGGGCCGCGGAGCGCCTACGACGAGTCGAAGCGATTCGCCGAAGCGCTGACAATGGCCTACAATCGAATTCACGGCATTCCTACGCGGATAGCGAGGATATTCAACACCTATGGCCCGAGGATGCGTTTGAACGACGGACGGGCGCTGCCGGCGTTCATGGTCTCGGCGCTGAGAGGTGAGGACCTCCTCGTCCACGGGGACGGCAACCAGACCCGGAGCTTCTGCTACGTGTCCGATCTGGTAGAAGGGCTCTGTCGTCTTATGGATTCGGACGAGCGGTCTCCGGTGAACCTGGGCAACCCCGAGGAGATCACCATCCTCCAGTTTGCGGAGGAGATAATCGAGCTTACGGGAAGCAAGAGCAGGATAGTCTTTGGGGAAAGCCCCAGGGCTGACGATCCGTCGAGGCGGCGTCCGGACATCTCGAAGGCGAAAGAAGTTCTGGGGTGGGAACCCCGGGTGAGCCGGGAGCAAGGATTGCGAGAGACGCTGGAGTGCTTTAGGAAAGAGCTCGAGGAACTTTAGCATCTTTGCCAGGAGGGTCCAGTGGGTTCGGTGCTCGTAACAGGGGGAGCCGGTTACGTAGGATGTCACCTTGTGCGATTGCTTCGCGAGCGGGGGGCACGCGTTCTCGTGCTGGATGATCTGTCCACAGGGCACGTGGATTCCGTCGGGGCGGAAGACTTCGTTCGCGGGGACATCGGGGATGAAGAGGCGGTGACGGATCTAATCCGAGACAACGGCGTAAGTCTCGTCTATCACATGGCTGCGTGCGCCCTGGTGGAAGAGTCGGTGGCGGATCCCGCGAGGTACTACGAGAGGAATATCGCGGCCGGGCTGTCGTTATTGAGGTCGGTGCTGGACGCTGGTGCAAGCGGACTGGTTTTCTCTTCGTCGGCCGCCGTTTACGGGATTCCGGAGAATGTCCCGATAGAGGAATCGGCGCCGCGGCGTCCGGTCAATCCGTACGGGCGGACCAAGGCTTTTTTTGAGGACATTCTTGAGGATTGTGCAGAGGCTTACGGGATAGGCGTGGTCTCGTTGAGGTACTTCAACGCCGCGGGCGCGTGGCCGGATGGCTCCATGGGGGAGGATCACGATCCGGAGACGCACCTGATTCCCAACGTTCTGCGCGCGGCGATGGGAGTGGAGCCGGCGGTCAGGATAATGGGGACTGACTATCCCACGCGGGATGGGAGCTGCGTGCGGGATTTCGTGCACGTTTGCGATCTTGCCGAGGCGCATGTCCTTGCGGCGGATAAGCTGGAGAGGGGGAAGCAGAAAGCCTTCAATCTCGGCAACGAACGTCCGGCTTCGGTTCGGGACGTGGTTGCAGCGGCCGAACGAGTCACTGGGAAGAAGATTCCCGTGGTGGAAGATGCGCGTCGTCCGGGAGATCCTCCGAAGCTGGTGGCGAGCGCGAAAAGGGCGAGAGATGAATTGGGATGGGAGCCGAAGTTTCCAGAGCTGGAACGGATTATTGAGACGGCCTGGAAATGGCATCGCTCCCGTCCGCAAGGTTACGGCAAGGGGCGGTAGTCTCAGGTCGGTTGACTTTTCTCTGCGGCGTCATTACCATTACTCTTCTGATGTGAAGGAGTTGAGGAGCGGCAGCAGTGTCTGAATCGGTTCCCGCCGATCGCGCGGGACATGCCCAAGAAGTTGCAGGGGAGAGCGCTTTTCCCATAAGGCCGGCGGACAGGATGCGCCATCTCCCGCCGTACCTGTTCGGGCAGTTGAACGCGCTCAAGTCCCGCAAACGGCGTGAAGGGGTCGACATCATAGACCTGGGCATGGGTAACCCCAACGATCCCACGCCGGACCGCATCGTGGACAAGCTCTCCGAAGCCGTTCGCGACCCGAGGAACCATCGGTACTCAGACGCCGTGGGGATATTCAATCTGCGCAGGGAAGTGGCGAAGTTCTACGCCAGGAAATACGGGGTGGACCTGGATCCGGAGACGGAGATAATCACGACGATCGGTTCGAAGGAAGGCTTCTCGCACCTTTGCCTTGCTCTTCTGGGTCCGGGCGACGTGGCGCTGGTGCCAAGCCCCGCTTTTCCGCCGCACATCTACGCGGTCACCATAGCGGGGGCGAGCGTGTTAAGCGTACCGGTATCCGGCGGGCCGGAGTTTCTGGACAACCTCAACAAGGTCATGGAAGGCATATTCCCCAAGCCCAAGCTGCTCGTGTTGAACTTCCCGCACAATCCCACGACCACGACAGTGGACGAGGGGTTCTTCGATACGATTGTGGAGTTCGCGCGCAAGCACGAGGTGATAACGGTTCATGACTTCGCATACGGGCAGACGGTGTTCGACGGATACAAAGCTCCGAGCTTCCTTCAGGCCGATGGCGCGAAAGAGGTCGGGCTTGAGTTCATGACGATGTCGAAGGCGTACAACATGGCGGGTTGGAGAGTCGGCTTCTGCCTGGGTAATCGCGAGATGATCCGGGCCCTTTCGTCCATAAAAGGATACTTCGACTACGGGCTTTTCCAGCCTGTGCAGATAGCGTCGATAATAGGGCTGAGGCATTGCGACGAGTGCGCGGTCGAGCAAGCGGAGAAGTATCAATCGCGGCGCGACGTGCTGTGCAGGGGCTTGGAGAGGATGGGGTGGGAGGTCGACAAGCCGAGGGCGACGATGTTTGTGTGGGCGAAGATGCCCGCTTCGCACAGGGAGATGGGGAGCATAGATTTCTGCTTCATGCTGCTGGAAAAGGCGGAGGTCGCGGTGGCACCGGGGAGGGCTTTCGGGCAGGAGGGCGAAGGATACGTGCGGCTGGCGCTGGTAGAGAACGAACAGCGGATAAGGCAGGCCATAAGACAGATCGGGCGGGCGCTGAGTTGAGCGCGGGAAGTGGGTTTAGGGTGATGCTGAAGGTCCCGGCTGTAAAAACGGAGAGAGGGTAATGTTTCGCTTTCGGGGCGGCGTCCATCCGCCCGCATCCAAGGAATTGACCCGGGGAAAGCGAATCGAGGAGGCCCCCGTGCCTGAGGTGGTGGCGGTGCCGATGATTCAGCATCTGGGCGGCCCGGCTATCCCAAAGGTGTCGAAAGGGGATGATGTCAAGAAGGGGCAGCTAATTGGGGAGGCGAGCGGCTTCGTTTCCGCCAACGTCCACTCCCCGGTGTCGGGGAAGGTAAAGGCCATTGAGGAGCGGACGGTCTATCAAGGGATAGAGTCCCCCTGCATAGTGGTTGAGAACGACGGCAAAGAGGAGTGGGCTGATGACACGAACGTGGAGCGGGACACGTCATCCTTATCGCCGAAGGAGATCGTGGAAGCGGTTTTTGAGGGTGGGATTGTCGGCATGGGAGGAGCGGCGTTCCCGACGCACGTGAAGCTTACGGTTCCCGACGACGCGCGCATCGACGTCGTTATCCTCAACGGGGCGGAATGCGAGCCCTATCAGACGTGCGATCACCGGCTCATGGTGGAGACTCCGGAGACCATAATCGAAGGTTTGCTGCTGGCGATGAGAGCGGTGGGAGCGGAGCGGGGAGCCGTGGGGATCGAGTCGAACAAGCCGGACGCGGTGAAGGAGATGACGCGGGCGGCGCCGTCATTGGAGAACGTGACTGTATCGTCTCTGCCCGCGCGGTATCCGCAAGGGTCTGAGAAGCAATTGATAAGGGCGATGGTCGGGCGGGAAGTGCCGCCGGGCAAGCTTCCGCTGCACGTGGGCGCGGTAGTGCAAAACGTGGGCACGGCGCACGCCGTCCACCAGGCGGTCGCCTGGAACCGGCCGCTGATAGAGCGAGTGGTAACGGTGACGGGCGACGGCGTCTCGAAGCCTGGGAACTACCTGACACGCATAGGCGAGATCGCGTCTGAGCTGCTGGAGCACGCGGGGCTCAAGCCTGGGATTCGGAAGTTGATCGCCGGCGGGCCGATGATGGGCATAGCGCAGCGGAGCGCGGAGTTTCCGGTGGCTAAGGGCGTCACGTCGCTGTTGGCCCTCATGGAGGCGAGGCCGTCCGACTGGCAGGCGTGCATCCGGTGCGGAAGGTGCGTGGAGGCCTGCCCGATGGGGCTGATGCCGTGCGACCTGAGCGTTCTGATTGAGTCGCGGGAATACGACGAGGCCGAAAAGGCGAACGTCCTGGATTGCTTTGAGTGCGGCTGCTGCACGTACGTTTGCCCGGCGCGGAGGCCGATAGTGCAGATGGTGAAACTGGCGAAGGCGGAACTCGCCAAGGCTAAGAAGAGAAAGCAAGGCGCAAAGGCGGGGTGAGATTTGGAGCAGTTGCTGGTAGAGACTTCGCCGCATATCCGCAGCCCGCAGGACGTCCGCCGGATAATGTGGACCGTGGTGGCCGCGCTGATTCCGGCCGGCGTGGCAGCCGGAGTATTCTTCGGGTACTGGGCCATCAGGCTGGTGTCGGTTTGTGTCATCACATCTGTGGCGACCGAGGCGATCATCCAGATTCTGCGGCGGCGACCTGTCACCGTCCACGACGGCAGCGCCGTCGTCACCGGCATACTTCTGGCGTACGTCCTGCCGCCCAACGCCCCGATTCTGGTAGGAGCAGTCGGCTCGTTTGTGGCGATTGCGATAGGCAAGCAGGCTTTCGGAGGGCTGGGTGCCAACATTTGGAACCCGGCGCTGGTCGGAAGAGCGTTCGTGCAGATGGCTTACGCATCGAAGGTGAGCCTGTCGGCATGGCCCGTGTTGAAAGAGGCGGGGCATTTCTCCGCCGACGTTCGAACGGTGGACGCGGTGAGCCGCGCCAGCGCTCTGGCGACCGACTTCACCAACGGGACTTACAGCGTATGGGACCTGTTTCTGGGCAGAGTTCCCGGCTGCATCGGTGAAACGTCGGCGATTGCCCTGCTGCTGGGCGGGCTGGTGCTTATCGGGTTGAGAATCGTGAACTGGCGGATGCCCTTGAGCTACATCGGTACGGTTTTCGTTCTGACATGGTTGCTGCCGAGCCCTTACACTGGGTGGTTCAAAGGAATGCCTTTCTACCACATCTTTGCGGGAGGGTTGATGCTGGGCGCGTTCTACATGGCCACGGACATGGTGACAAGCCCTGTTACCAATAGGGGAATTGTCATCTTCGGAGTGGGCGCTGGTTTGCTGACCACGGCGATCAGATATTACGGCGGCTATCCCGAAGGGGTGTGCTACGCTATACTTCTTATGAACACGGCGACGCCTCTGATCGACCGTTACACGAAGCCAAGGGTGTTCGGGGCGAGGAAATGACATCGAGGTCGGTTTACCCGCTCATTCTCGGAATGGTGTGTTTGGTTTCCGGGTTAACTTTGGGAGCCACGTACTCCGTAGTGAAGGAGAGAATTGCGGAGCAGGAACAGCGTGTCCTCGAGACGGCCCTGAAGGCGGCGCTCGCCGACGCCGAGGAATTTGAGACGGTGGGGTACGTTGCAATGGATGGGGAGGGTAAGTACCACGCTGTGAGCGGTGCGACGGAATTCAATCGGGATCGGACGGAAAAGGGATACGTCGCCCTCGCTGAGGTGAGAAGAGGTGTAAGGGGCGGGGAGACGGTCGGTTACGTTCTGGAGGGCTCTGCGAGAGGCTACTCCAGCGAAATCAGGGTGGCGGTCGGGGTCGACGTGGAAATGAGCAGAGTGGTTGCGATAAAGGTGATCTCGCAGCAGGAGACTCCGGGACTCGGCGCGCGGGTCAACGAGGTGGGCACTTCGGAGACGCTTTGGAGCGTTCTTATGAGGAGGCGATCGGATAGGGAAGGGCCGTCGGTTCCCTGGTTCCAGGCGAATTTCGCAGGGGCGAGCACGGATACGCTTATGGCGGCGAGTACGCTCAAAGGAACCGATGTAAACGGGGACGGGAAGCCCGACGCAATCACGGGGGCTACCATCACTTCGAACGCCGTGCTGCGGGCAGTGCAGAGCGCAATTCGGCAAGCGACGGCATTTTCAGCCGGCGGGGGGATTGACGGCCAATCGAGCGCCTCTGCGAAGTGGCCGCCTGCTGGGGGTAGCGCCGCGCAGCCGGGAGCCGCGGAAGGAGGGACGAGCGAAAGTGGGGGAGTTTGACCCGCAAGGCGACACGCCGGCAGAGGGTGAAGTCGCGCAACGTACGGAAGAGACGGGCGCGTCGCCCAAGTCCATCATCGAGGCGCTTCTTTTTGCCTCGGACCGGCCCTTGACGCTCCAGAAGCTGGCAGAGGTATCCGGCCTGGGCGCTCAGACACTGAGAGTTTCTATAGAAGAGCTCAATCGGGAATACGAGGATCAGGGGCATTCCTATGCAATAGAGGAGATCGGGGGGGGATTTCAGATACTGACGCTGCCGGAGTTCTCTCAGTGGGTAGGGGCGCTGACGCGCAGCGAGGTGGAGTCCCGACTGTCGAAAGCGGCGCTGGAGACGCTGGCGATAGTGGCATACAAGCAGCCGGTGCTGCGGGCGGAGGTGGATGCGATAAGAGGTGTGCAGTCGGGGCAGATAATCCGGACGCTGATGGAGAAGGGCTTGGTCAGGATTACGGGTCGGAAGGAAGTGCCCGGAAGGCCCATGCTTTACGGGACGACGAGGAAGTTTCTGGAAGCGTTCGGGTTGCGCTCCGTGGGTGACCTTCCGAAGGCGGAGGAGTTCGTCCAGCCGTAGGGCGGACGTCGGGTTACTTCGGCTGGGACAGTTCATCCTCCGGCATGGCCATAGCACCGAGGATCCAGCCGGCTTCTTGAGGGGCGAAATCCAATTGCAATTCAAGTGTCTCACTGTAGATCTCGCCGGGGACCCACAAAGATGTCGGGTGGGCGCCGGAGAACAGCCTGCGCTCGGCGATGACAGCGGGTGGATACTGTCCGCGGCCATCCGCGAGCGTAAGCGCCACGGCATAGTCCGTGTGGATGTCCCGTGCCGCAGTCCAATACAGCACCAGCAGGTAGGAGCCTTCGGCAACGCCGTCTGTTTGTTGAAGCGAAGCCGCGACCAGCGAGATTCCTTCGGGCAGTACGATTTGCATCCTCGACGCGTCGGCGGGTATCTGCACGGGTGCGACCAGTGCCAGGTACTCGGGGGACGGGTCGGCACCCTTCGCGAAGAGAAGGAAGCCGTCCCTGAAGTAGGTCAGCCCGTAGCCGTCATCGCGCAGAAGCTCATCGCGCCACTCCAGGATCGGTGAGGTCCCTCCCCAACTGTCGTCGAGGTCGAGCAGCACGTAATCGGCCTGCCTGGGCTCCCCCCTGAAAGTGAACAGGTCGGCCTGGTCGATGAAATGGGCGGCGACTCTGTCAGTCGCGGAAAGGCCGGCATTTCGTGGGATGATGTCCCTGAGGTCCTTGACGATACGATCATGGGCTCGGACCTTAACGCGATCGGGATTGAAGTTTCGTGAGAACGGGGCGAACCCGAAGAGGTAACAACTGAGGAGCGATGCGGTGAGCAGGGAGGCGGAAAACGCTGCGATTCTTACTTCCCCCGAAGATGTCGGTGACGTCACACCTTTGCTGCGGATAGGAATCCCCGACAGCTTGCCGACTGCGTCGATCGCGCCAAGGAAAATGAAAGGGATTAGCGTGCTTTGGTTCCAGAAGGCGATTGACTGCATGTAGGTTCGATCTGCGAGAAGCAATAGCAGGCCGGTGGGGGCCGCGGAAGCGATGACGGAAGGCGAGAGGAGAGGAAGAAGCCCCAGCGGGGTCAGAAGCTGAAGCAGGAAGCTGAGTTTTCTCTGCGCGAAGGCCAGTCTTAGAGTCTCCACCGGGTGCGCGATAACGTACTTGACGATACCTGCCGGGCTCCCCCCGACGTGCGAGTACAGTGTGTCCACTTGCCAATACGGCGAGCCCTGGGCGAAGTGAGGGATCGCTATTTCCACGCAGAAGAAAAACCAGGCGAGCCCGACGACGAACAGGCTACAGGCGAGAATGGGACGCCTGAGCCTGACAAGGGTAAAGAAAGAGAGGCCGGCGACAGCGACGGCGACGGTTTCGTTGCAGAGAAGGGCGAGGGCAATGAACACCCAGAATCTGATGAGCTTCCCGGCCAGGAGGAAGTACATGGCCGCCAGGAGAAGCGGAATCGAGAGAATCACGGGATGGAAGCCGTATCCGAAGGAGTAGACGAGATGGCTGGTGGATGGGAAGAAGAGGTAGCAGAGGGATGCGAGAAAGGCGGGCCAGGGCTTTCGCCAGCGCTGCCGGGCGAGCATGAAAACGGGCAACGCGCCGAGAGAGAGAGCAATGCTGTGAATCACGTGGAGAGTCTCCATCCTCGGAAAGAGCGCGAAGAAGGGGAGGAATGCCAGGATGATGGGGACCATGTGGTCGCCCAGCACGCTGCCGAAAGGGAAGAAATTGGAGTGGAGGAATCGCCCGCGGAGTGTGTTGGAAAGGGCCTCGGCCCAGATGCCGCAGTCGGTGAAGCCGAGGTTCATTGCGCGATGCATGAGTATCGACAGGATCGAGTAGAGCGCGGCGTGCAGCCCCGTCGCTACGAGACATGCTGCGAGCGCAGGGGTGAATTTGCCTCCCCTAAGAAGCGAGGCGCCTTGTGTGAGCAGGAGGGTCAATAGCGGAACGGCCGCGAGGCAGAGGACATAGATAAATCGGAAATAGATGAGAGGACGTCCGAGCCACAGGTAGGCGGGCACGAACGCGGCGAGGACGAAAACGGGAGCAAACGCCGGAGCGATGACTCTCAACCGGATCGTCATCCCCAGGGGTCTACGGGTTTGGCCCAGCCAGGCCAACAGAAGCCAAGAGCCGATGCCGGACAGTGCGCCGACTATGGAGCCGAAGACCACGCCGTAGAGGGGGACGCCAACGACGGCGGCAACGTACTGCCCATCGAAGTAGTTGAAGGGAGCGGAAAACAGGATGGGGGTGACCCCTCCTGCGACTGCGCCGGCACCGGCTACGAGAAAGGCCGCTCCCCGCAGAGGAAGCGCCAGGAATTTGCTGGGCTGCTGATTTCGAGAGGCTGGTGCGTTCACTTCCGGCCAGGGTCTCCGCCACGAAGTCTTAAGCGCCTGTGAACTGAAGTCGATCCTGCTTTGAGCGGTCGCGGCGAGCACGGCGAGCGCTACGGGCACATTTTGCCAGCCGGTCGCACCGAGGGCAATAGCGCAGAGCACGCCTCAGGCGGCTTCGTCGCCGGAGGGACGGAGGGCGCTCAGTCGTTCTTCCAGTCCGTCGGAGGCACGTTCTCCTCGGGAATTATCTCGATGTCCGCGCTCCACGGGTTCCCCAGGAGGTCGAAAGGCACAGATACTTGCAGGGAGTCGGCGTAGATTTCGCCGGGAACCCAGAGCGATGTCGGGTGAACGCCGGACAGCAGGTGGTGGGGACGAAGCGCCTTTCGAGCACCGGGCGCAATGAGAGTGATGCGAGCGGCGTAGTCGTGCGCGATCTTCGCAGATGCGGACCAGAAGAGAGTCAGGCGGTATTCGCCTTTGACGGCTTCCTCAAGGGGCTCGACCGAGGCGGCCTCCACCACAAGACCTTCGGGGGAAGCCAATCCTATTCTTTGGGCCCCGGGGGGTATCTCAGTAGGGCTGCTCAATCTCCTGTAATCCGGCGAGTCTTGAGCGCCTTTCTCGAAGAGGAGAAAGTTGCTGCGGAAATACACCAGGCCGTAGCCGTCGTCCTGCAGGAGTCTGTCCCGCCACCTGAGGACGGGCGGGAGCGGACGCCAGTTTTCCTCGAGGTCGAGCAGCACGTAATTTGTGTCCCTGGGCTCTCCCATGAAGACGAAAAGGTCGCCCTGGTCTATGAAGTGAGAAGCGATCCTGTCTGTGGCGGAGAGAGACGCATCGCGGGGAATCATCCTGCGAAGCTCTCTTACGAGGCCGTCACGCTGGGAGACGGTGAAGAGTTCGGGATTGTACCCCCGCGAAAGAGGGAAGTAGCCGAAGAAGTAGGCGCTGGTGAGTGAGGTGACGAGGGCGAACGCCGCCAGGGCCGTTATCCTTGGGCCGCCGGACTGGGAGGGGAAGTCGCGTTCGGATGCGCGGATCGGGACTCCGCCGAGCTTGCCGATAGAATCCACTGCGGATAGGAAGATGAAAGGGATAAGCGTGGCCTGATTCCAGAAGGCTACGGAGTGGATGTCGGGCCTTTCGGCCAGGAGCAGAAGGAGAGCCGTGGGCGCGCCGCCGAACAAGGCGGCGGGGGACAGCAGCGAAAGCAGGCCCAGCGGGACCAGGAGCTGCAGCAGATAATTCAGCTTCCTTGCGCTGAAGATGAGTCTGGCGACCTCCACCGGGTGACCGGCGGCGTACTTGACCACGCCCGAGACCGAGCCTCCCGCATGCGCGTAAAGACTCCCCACCTGCCAGTATGCTTCTCCGCCGCGGAAGACCGGGATTAGCGCCATCACAGCCAGGAAGAACCAGGCGACGGCGATGACGAATACGCCGGCGGCCAGGAGCTTGCGCTTCAGCCTGAGGAGGATGAACAAAGGGATCGCGGCGACGGCTATGGCGACCGTTTCGTTGCACAGAAGGGCCAGCCCCAGGAAGACCCAGAAGCGAATCAACTTGCCTCGGACCAGGAAATAGACCGCCGCCAAGAGCAGAGGCAGCGACAGTATCACGGGGTGGAAGCCGTAGGAGTAACAGAAGACCAAGTGGCTGACGGAGGGGAAGGCGAGGTATGCAACGGACAGGAGCAAAGCAGGCCAGGGCATGCGCCAGCGCCACCAGGCAAGAAAGAAGACGGGAACGGCTCCGGCGGACAGGGCAATTGCATTGATGACATGGATGGTTTCGTGCCTTGGAAAGACGGCGAAGAGAGGGACGATAAAGACAAGTATGGGCACCATGTGGTCCCCGAGCACATTGCCGGAGGGAAATGCGTTCGAGTGGAGGAAGCGCCCTCGCAGCGTGTTCGACAGAGCCTCCGCCCAGACGCCGGAATCCGTGTATCCTAGATTCATGGCCTGGAACATGCGTATCGAGAGCGTGGAAAACAGCAATGCATGGAGAGCTGTGAGGATGAGGCACGCAGCGAGCGCCGGGTGAAAGCAAGAGTCCCCCGACGAGTGACTGACCCCGCTTAAGAGGACGCCCAGCAGGACGACTCCGCCAAGGCAGAGGGAGAGCAGGAACCTGGAGTAGATATGTGGTCCGTTCAGCCAGAAGTATTCGGGGACCAGGACGAGAAGAAGGTAGCAGGGAGCGAACGCGAGCGCGATCTTCCCGGCTCTGTGCCTTGCCACCGTGCGGGCTGGAACAAGCCAGGTGAGAAGGGCGAGGACGACGCCGACCACGGACGCGAGGCCGACGTCGCTCGCAGCCCGCGGAATTGCAGGGGATGCATAGCTGCCTAGAAAGAGGTCGAAAGGTCTTGCCTGAAGGATCGTGACGGCGAGACCGGTAACGGCACCCGCTCCCGATACGAATAAAGCTGCGGCCCAGGTGGGAAGACCGACGCGGAGGTGACGGCGCTCTTGCTGAGGACGCCGTTCCTCCTTTCGCGCGGGGGAGCGCTCCATGGTCGCCTGATTTCCTTGTGTTCTGCTCGATCGCTTGGTCCGCACGGACCGGGCTGCGTGGTTACTTGCGCTAGGCGCATTTTGCCAGCGAGGACCCACGCAAGCAATAGCCGTGTGGGGTTCACGTGGCTGTCGGGAAGACGGGGGCGAGCTACGGTGTCGGACGCGGAGACGGGCAGTTATAATAGATCGTTTCAGGTCCAGTGGCGTAACGTGGATGCGAAGCTGACTTCGGGGTGATTGCATGAAGCTCTTGGAGAAAGAGATAAAGCCCGATGTGGAAGGGCTTCGACGATGTGTCTTGCGGGAGGGGACGCCGGAGCGGGTTCACTTTGTGGAACTGTTCCAGGACAGGGAGATCAAGAGGACAGTTGCCGAGCGATATGGGTTGCGGGAGGGGCTGGATGAAGGCGATCCGTTCTATATGTACAAGCGGGACATGAGGGTCCAGGAGTTTTTGGGATACGACATGGTGCGGCTGACAAGGTGGGGCTTTGGGTTTCCGCGAGATGGACTGGTCGCGCCGGACACGACGCAGGCCCCCGGGCAGAGGCGCGAAGAGCGAGGCTGGACGAATGAGCATTCGGGCCCGATAGGAAGCTGGGAGGACTTCGAGCGGTATCCTTGGCCGACGCCGGGGAAGGTGGACACATCGTTGCTCGAGTGGTTCGAGAAGAGTCTTCCGGAGGGGATGGGTGTCTACTCTCTCACGTGTCACATCATGGAGCAGGGGATGTTCCTGATGGGTCTGGAGACGCTGTGCTACAAACTGTACGACGAGCCGGAGCTGGTGGACGCGCTGTTCGAGCGGGTCGGCAAGGCGTTCCTGGGGTTCAACCGCGTCCTGTGCCAGTTCTCTCGCGTGGAGGTGTTGTTCGGAAGCGACGACATGGGGTTCAAGACGCAAACGCTGCTTCCGCCGGACGTGCTGAGGGAGAAGGTGCTGCCGTGGCACAAGAAGTCGGCGGAGGTCGCGCACGAGCACGGGAAGCTGTACTTCATCCACTCGTGCGGGAATCTGGAAGCTATCATGGATGATCTCATAGACGACGTGAAGATCGATGCCAAGCATTCCTTCGAGGATGCGATCCTGCCGGTGACGGAGGCTAAGCGAAGATATGGGGATCGGGTGGCGCTGCTGGGAGGGATAGACGTGGATTTCATGTGCCGAAGCAGCGAGGAGCAGATAAGGAAGCGCGTGAGGGAGACGTTGGACCAGTGCCATCCCGGTGGGGGCTATTGTCTGGGCACGGGGAACTCGGTCGCCAACTACATCCCATTGGAAAACTACCTGGTAATGCTGGATGAGGGGCGACGTTACGGGGCTTGAGCGGATCCGATCGTGCGTGATGCCGCCTTTGTGTTTCGAAGCACCGTCTTTGTCCCACCGGCAAGGCAGGCGCTCGACGGATTCCTCCGACCCGCACTGAATCTCTGTCACCTTTTCGGCCTAGGTGCCCACTTGTATCCTGTAGAGACCTCTGAGTTTGGATGGCAGGAGCGGCAATGGCAGACGACCTGGCTTTGATAGAAGCGTCGCTCAAGGGGAGCAAACAGGCGTTCGGGGAGATCGTTCGCCGCTACCAGTCGTTGCTCTGCGCCATTGCCTACAGCGCAACCGGGGACCTGGGCCTGAGCGAAGATCTCGCTCAGGAGACGTTCATTGTTGCTTGGAAGAGGCTGGGGGAGCTTCGCGACAAAGCTAAGCTGCGCGCCTGGCTGGTGGGGATCGGGCGGAACGTGATCAACAGTGCGATCCGGCGGCGGAGGCGAGATGTCGCCGCACGGGCGCAAGCGCTTGAGGCGGGTGCCGTTGCGGCGGCGCGGAGTCCTCTCGAGGAGGCGATCACAAGGGAGGAGGAGCGGATCCTGTCGAGAACGCTGGCGGCGATTCCCCCCATGTACCGGGAACCACTGGTGTTGTACTACCGCGAGCAGCGGTCGGTGCGAGGTGTCGCGGAAGCGCTCGATCTTTCCGAGGACGCAGTAAAGCAGCGTCTCTCGCGTGGGCGTAAGATGGTGAGGAGGCAAGTGACCGAGTTGGTGGAGAGAGCGCTTGAACGGACCGGGCCGAAGAAGGAATTTGCCGTTGCCGTTTTGGGGGCGCTTCCGAAGACTGTGCCGGGGGCCGGGGCGGGCGCGGCGGCCAAAACGGCGTTAGGGGCGGGCCTTGGAGGAAGCCTGCTCGGATCGGTCGTCGGCGTGATCGGAGGAATTGCCGGCAGCCTTATACCGACTCTTGATGCGCGGTCTCGTCGGGAACGCAGGTTCTTGATGTGGCTGGTGTTGCTCTCGGTCGCTGTTGTGGCGCTCTTCCTGGTGACCTTACACAGGACGCGAGGGTGGTTTCGGGTGGGGCTTTGGTGTGTTTATGGCGGCATGCTGTTTCTTGTAATCGTGTGGGGGAACCTGCGGCAAAAGAGAATTCGGATTGAGGACGGAACGTGGAACGGCGGGCTGAAGTCGCCATTCGGCATGTCCAGAGGGGCGGCATTTCTCTTTTTCGGCGGCATGCCGTTGATCTTCGGGTGGTTTGGGTATGTCTGGGCGTCGGCTGCCGGGGATTGGATTGCGGCCTGTGTGGTCATTGGAGCCATGGTGGGGCTCTCGGTCTTCAGTGTCAGGGCATTCTTCCGCAACAGGGAGAGCTTCTACGATATCGCGACGAGCGGGGTCATCGGCACCTACCTCGTAAACCTGGCCGTCGTGAACCTTAGGTGGGGTGTGTGGCGTCACAGCTTGTTTGGTCCAGGACCGGGACAGATGCTCACGGTCATGAACCTGACCGTAGCGGCAATCATCTGTCCGCTGGTTATCGCCTACGCGGTGATCGGGCGGAAAGTGCACAAAGAGGTGCAGCACAAAGGAGAGAGAGTGATGAGATTGAACGTAGTGGCTGGTGCGCTGACCGTGCTGGCTTCGCTTGTGCTGGCGTTCCGGCCGAGCCACGCAGCCAAGCCTGAGGCGGACACGTTCACGCTGGAGAATGGCATTCGGGTCGTCTCGGTTAACTTCCCCGATAGCAAGAACGTGTCAATCTTCGCGTATCTACCCATGGGGCTCGCGACGGATGGTGAAGGACAGACGCAATGGTCGCACCTGATCGAGCATTTGGTGATCAGGTCAACGCAACCGGAGGGATTGCAGGAGGCCAACGCGGAGACGGTCCACGATCACATGAGACTGGATTTCTACGGCACGGTCGACAACTGGGAGGAAGGGCTGTCTCATCATGCCGGGTGGTTGGAGGGGGTGCCTTTCAGCGAGGAGGACCTGCAGGCTGAGAAGCCGAAGGTCATGGCAGAAGGGGATTTTGTCGCGGGCAGATTCATGACACACAAATTCGCTTTCGCGGCGTGGGACCAGGGCTGCCGACACGGGAGGTCTCATGCCGCGGTCAACGGCGATGTGGAACGTGCTACGCTGGGAGAGATTCAGCGCTATCGGGACGGGCATATGGCGGTGCTCGATAGGGTTGTTGTTTGCGTCGTGGGCGGAATTGACGCGGAGACGCTGAAGCCGATTGTGAGCAAGCGTCTGGGAGCGCTCAAATCGGACGCCAAGCCTTTCGCTACGGTGAAGTTGAGCGACGCAGGCCACGACATGACATGGGACCTGAACGCCAAGCACATCCTGCTGACCTGGCCGATTCCCGACTTCAGGAACGACGACTGCGCCGCGCTGATGGTGGCGAGCCAGCTTGTGCAGATGGGGGTGTTCTCGGACGCCGGCTTGAAGGGCTTGACGGGAGCGGTGTTTGCAGGGGCTGACCTGACTGTGCCGGAAGGCAATTACTTCTACGTAAGTGCGACACTTCGGCCCGAGGCTTCGTTCGCTGATGTGCGCGAGAGGCTGCAAGCACACATTGCTGCGCTACGGGCAGGCGGCGAGATGCTGGGCACTGCATCTATGATCGGAAAGCAGGTTTCGTATCAGTTCACTCAGGTTGTGGACCCTGCAATGGTGAAGGCGCAAGCGCCGGCGGGCACGAGTGACCGGATGATTGAGGGGAATATCGGCCTGCAGTGGGGGATGCGCGAGTTCAGATATCGGGACTACCGCGCGGAGCTGGCGAACCGACTGGCGAACGTCACCCCCGAGATGGTCCGGAAGGCCGCTCTGGAGTATCTCCGCGAAGACAAGTGCGGCGTCTGGACGCTGAGGCCGGAATAGCATCAACCGGTCGGAGAAGGCTGAGCGTGGTGGGACGAGCAACTGTTCAGCAACAGTCGGTCGGGCGGGGGGGGCGCGGGTCGCGGCGTACGCTGTTCTCGCCGATCCGGCTGGTTCCTTTCAATTGCACCCATTGCACGTGTTCCTGAAATATTGCCGCTGCCTGGGGTTGTGTGGGGCGTCCCCGGTCTTGCGTGAGGTGGATTGCAGCTTGACAATCCGACGAGGTGGGCTATATATTTAGGGTTGGATCCGGCGACGGCCGTGCGGGTGTAGCTCAGTGGTAGAGCGCAACGTTGCCAACGTTGTTGTCGTGGGTTCGAGTCCCATCACCCGCTCCAGAGAGGTGTTCGGGGCGGTTTCCCATGGGGCGTTCGGGTCGCTTCTACTATCCCGGGGTGCGCCGTTCAGGCTGAGGTCTAGAGGCTAATCTCAAAAAGGGATGCGTGATGAAGATCGATGTGGCTGACGTAGGTCCGTGCAGGAAAAAGGTTCACGTGGAGGTTGCGCCGGAGGAGGTTGGGGAGAAGCTGCAGCAGCGGTTTGCAGAGCTGCGGACGAGCACCGCGCTGCCGGGCTTTCGACGGGGACGGGCGCCGCTGCAGCTTGTGCGGCGTAGGTTTGCCGAGCAGGTGCACAACGAGGTTAAGGTTTCGCTGATAGCGGAGTCTTATCAGAAAGCGGTCGAGGAGAATTCTCTAAAGCCGCTGGAAGACCCGGACATCGACCCCGAGAAATTGGAGCTTGAGGAGGAGAAGGCGTTCGTTTTCGATACTGAGGTGGATGTTGCCCCTTCGTTCGAGTTGCCCGAGTACAAGGGAATAAAGGCCGTGAGGAAGAAGGCGGAGGTCACTGACGAAGAGGTGGACGAGGTGATCGAGGGCCTGCGCAAGCGAAGCGCAGAGCAGGTGCCGGTGGAGGAGGGGGCGCAAAGCGAAGAGGGACATATTGTGGTGGCGGACCTCGGGTTCTCGGCGGGAGATGAGGTGCTGTGGGGCGAGGAGAATGTGCCTTTCAGGCTTTCCGGGAACGCGATAGGCCCCATCCGTGTTCCCGAGCTGGTGGAAAGTCTGAAGGGGGCGAAAGCGGGGGAGGAGAGGGAGGTTTCCGCGGGCTTTCCGGACGACTTCCGCGATGAGAACCTTCGCGGGAAACAGGGGACGCTGAAGGTGAAGATAAACGAGATCAAGCGGGAGGAGCTGCCGGAAGTCAGCGACGAGTGGGCGAAGAGATGGGGAGTGGATACGGTAGAGCAGTTGAGGGTAAGGGCGCGGCACGACGTTGAGCAGGTGAAAGAAGATGAATCGAAGAAGGATATAGACCGGCAGCTTGTCGAAAAGCTGCTGGCTGAGGCGGATTTTGAACTCCCCGAGGGCTTGGTCGAGAGGCGGGCGAAGCGACGCGCGTCGAGCTTTCGCTTTCAATTGCTCTACCAGGGAGTTCCGGCGGAGGAGGTCGAGAAGCGAGCGGAAGAGATCGAGAAGACCTCCCGCGGCGCTACCGAGCGGGATTTGAAGGCGGAATTCTACTTCGCGGAGATCGCCGAGAAGGAGAACCTGCAGCCGAGCGAGGCGGAAGTGGATCAGTGGCTGCAGGCGATTGCGGCGCGGCGCGGAGTTCCGGCGCAACGCTACCGGCGCGAACTGGAGGAGAGAGGCGAACTGGACGCGCTCAGGAATCAGTTGATGGAGTTCAAGGTGTTACAGTTCCTTCGGGATCATGCCGAAGTGGTGGAGGAGAGTCCTGAGCGTGCAGTCCCGCCGGAGGAGACGCGAGGCGGGGAGGAGAAGGCGGCGGCTGCGGAGGCGGACAAGAGCGCGGAGGAGGCAACCAGGACGGAGTCGCAACCGGAGGCCGAAGGCCCCGAGCCCCAGGAGAAGACTGAATGAGCACATGGGTTCCCATAGTTGTGGAAAACACCGGCCGCGGGGAGCGCGGATATGACATATTCTCGCGTCTCCTTAAAGATCGAATTATCTTCTTGGGCACACCAATAGATGATGGCGTAGCCAGCCTTGTGATTGCGCAGATGCTTTTTCTCTATCATGAAGACAAGCAGGCGGAGATAGAGCTTTACATTAATTCCCCGGGCGGACTTGTGACGGCGGGGCTTGCCATATATGACGCGATGCAGTTCGTCGAGTGCGACGTTTCGACGACCTGCATAGGGGAGGCGGCAAGCATCGCGACATTGCTGTTGTCGGCCGGGACGAAGGGAAAGCGGTCCGCACTGCCGCACGCTCGAGTCCACCTCCACCAGCCGTGGGGGGCCGCGGGGGGGCAGGCCACCGACATACGGATTCAGGCGCAGGAGATGCTCCGGATAAAGAGGCAGGTTACCGAGATTCTGGCGAGTCACACGGGGCGAGAGGTGGCGAGGATTGAAAAGGACGTGGAACGTGACTTCTTCATGACGCCGGAGCAGGCTAAGGAATACGGGGTTATCGACGAAGTCCTGGCCACCGATAAGAGTAGTAATCAGAAGACCTAGAGGCGGTGGCTGATGTCCAGAGAGGGTAACAGCTCCGTGAGATCGTGCAGCTTTTGCGGGAAGGCATTCCACAGCGTGCGGCGGCTCATCGCCGCGCCCCCGCCCAACGAGAACGTCTGCGTATGCGACGAGTGCGTGCGGCTGTGCAACTCGCTGATCCAGGCGGAGCGGACGCAGGAGGTACGGCGGGAGCCGTGGTCGCCCGAGCCGCTGGTTCCGCAGCAGATAAAGGACGAGCTGGACCAGTACGTGGTCGGGCAGGAGCGGGCGAAGAAGTTCCTGGCCGTCGCGGTGCACAATCACTACAAGAGGCTGGGCGTATCGGATCAGCAGAGCGAAGTCGAGATGCCGAAGAGCAACATCCTGTTGATCGGCCCCACCGGCTGCGGCAAGACTTTGCTCGCCAGCACGCTGGCGAACATCCTGGATATACCGTTTGCGATATCCGATGCCACGACGCTGACCGAGGCGGGCTATGTCGGGGAAGACGTGGAAAACGTCCTGCTGCGGCTGCTTCATGCGGCGGATTTTGATCGGTCTCGGGCGGAGAAGGGGATTGTGTACATCGACGAGATCGACAAGATCGCGCGGACTTACAATAACGTGTCGATAACGCGGGACGTTTCCGGCGAGGGCGTGCAGCAGGCGCTGCTGAAGATGCTGGAGGGGACTGTTGCCAACATTCCTCCGCAGGGAGGCCGAAAACACCCCGAGCAGCAGTATGTTCAAATGAATACCAAGGACATACTCTTCATATGCGGGGGCACGTTCAACGGGACGGAGGACATCATCGCCCGCCGGGTGGGAAAGAAGACGATGGGGTTCCGGTCCGACAAGGCGGCGAGAAGGGAACTCAGCCAGGCGGAGCTCCTGTCGCTGGTAGAGCCTGACGACTTGATAGAGTACGGGATGATCCCGGAGTTCATCGGCAGGTTGCCGCTGATAGTGCCGGTGCTGCCCCTGAGAGAAGATGAGCTGATGGAGGTGCTGCTGGAGCCCAAGAATGCAGTGGTGAGGCAGTATCAGAAGTTGTTTGAGATGGAGGGGGCGAGGCTGGAATTCGCCGAAGAGGGCCTTCGAGAGGTCATCAAGCGGGCGCGAAAGCGTGAAACAGGCGCTCGCGCTCTGCGGTCCACGGTCGAGAACCTGATGCTGGACCTCATGTTCGAGCTGCCTTCGATGCAGCGGGGACTGAAGTTCGTCGTGACGCCGGAGTTCGTACGCGGCGAGGCTGAGATTACAGTTGTCGAAGAAAGACACCGCGAGACGGCATAGCCTAAGCTCTCGTCGGTGACGTTTTCCACCAGTCTGCCGGCTCCCGTCGCCCCCGGCTGTGGCACGCTTCCGGCGGAGGGATTGGCTGCCGTCGCAGTACATTCAAGCGATTCCGCGGGACCGATGTGCCGTGCGAGTGCGGATTGGTTGACGTTGTGGGTCGGCAGGTTTATCATAGATTCGAGGCATTCCCTGGCAGCAAGTCCTCCGGAGAGCGGAAATGTTCTTTCGGCATACCGAGCCGCCTGGCGCGATATTGCTGAGCGGCCTTGTCGCGGTCCTTCTGCCTGTTGCGGTCTGCGCGCTGACTCCCGAGAAGGTGCTGACCGAGGCCGCTAAGATGCGGGGTGAGGTGACCTCCTATACCGCTAAAGGAACGGAGGCGGGCGACATCGGCGGCTACGTATTCTCGAGCGACTTCGCCATCACGTGGGTAAAGGACGGGCGGTTCATCCTGTCCTCGGAGTTCCGTGTGCCCGGCCAGCCCGGGCCTTTGCTGATGAAGGCGTGGTTTGACGGTGACGGCGTTTTTGTCGAGTCCGAATCGCGCGGGTTCAAGCGGTACGCAAAGCTTGACTTTTCCGAGCTGCCTGCCGGCGACCCGTTTCCGTCGAGGGAGTTCATTGGGGGGATATTCAATCCGGTGACGTTGTGCCGATTCGACCCGAAAGGTCTTGCAGACTACCAGATGGACGTGTTGGAGGGTGAGAACCTCCTCGGCACGGACACCTATCTGTTGCGAGCGAGGCTGAAGGCGGGAGTGAAGCCGAAGACGATTACGTCGGGGGGGAAGGTGGTTCCGGCGCAGGCTCAAGAGGTCTTGATATGGTATGGGAAGGACGACGGGATGATGCGTAAGGTGCTTCTGAGGGTGGGCGATCACCCCATTTACACATGGGCGCTGACGAGCCTTGAGTTGAACCCCTCCGTTACCGGAGAAGACCTGGCGCCGGTGATTCCGGAGGGGGCTGAGGTGTTCGATGTGACGGGGGAATTCAGGTCGGCCAGGAGAGCGCTGCAGAAGGGGACGGAAAGCCAATAGGGGCAGGTGCTTACTGATAGAGCGGGTGTTCGCCAATGAGCAATGTAGATCTTCCAAGACCTTGGCTGGCGGAGAAGAGGTACTATGCGTTTAGCGAGTACCTTAGGCGGCGTTTTGGGGTCAAGGTGCATAAGGTCAGCTTGGACGCGGGCTTCACGTGCCCGAACAGAGACGGCACGAAGGGGTTCGGTGGGTGCATATACTGCGTCAACGAATCGTTCAGCCCTAACGCGGGGAGGATGCTTCCCATCGCGGAGCAGATGACGCGGGGCATGGAGTTCATGCGGTCGCGTTACGGCACGGAGAAGTTCATCGCGTACTTCCAGGCGTTCACCAACACGTACGACGACATAGCGACGTTGAAGCGACGTTACGATGAGGCGCTGGAATTCCCGGACGTTGTGGGGCTGTCGATCGGTACCAGGCCGGATTGCGTGGGTGATGATGTACTTGATCTTGTCCAAGGCTACACTTCGCGTTACGAAGTGTGGGTTGAATACGGGCTTCAATCGATGCATGACCGCACGCTGGAACTGATTAACCGGGGGCACGGGTACGATGAATTCGTTGACGCGGTTTGCCGCAGCATGGGGCGCGGAATAAAGATATGCACGCACGTGATTCTTGGTTTGCCCGGTGAGAGTCGCGACGACATGATGGAGACGGCGCGGGCGGTTTCGTCGCTTGGGGTGAATGGGATAAAGCTGCATCACTTGTATGTGGCCAAGCACACTCCCTTGGAGACCCTTTACCGGCTGGGGAAGGCACGCGTTCTGTCGGCGGAGGAGTATGTCGGGCTGGCGGCGGACTTTCTCGAAAGGATTTCGCCCGACATCACCGTCCAGCGGCTGGTGGGCGATGTCACCAGCGAAATGCTCGTAGCGCCCAAGTGGCCTGTGTCGAAGGAAGAGGTATTGCGGAGGATAACCGAGGAACTGATTCGCCGGGGCTCTTGGCAGGGAGCCGGAGAAGAAGTGGCTCAGGCGGTTCGAGGTAGCGCGTGACTGATGAACTGATTCTGGGGGTCGATCCGGGACTTCGTGTGACGGGTTATGGGCTGCTTCGGGCTGCGGGGAGGGAGCTTTCCCTGGTGGAGGCGGGGGTGATCCGGACTGACGACTCTGAGCCGCTGGGCGACCGGCTGAGGACGATTCTCGACGAGTTCCGTCGCGTAATCGGGGAGCTACAGCCCGGCGTGGTGGCGCTGGAGGAGCTTTACTCGCACTACAAGCATCCCACGACGGCGATTCTGATGGGACACGCGCGCGGCGTGATTGTGTTGTGCTGCGCCCTTGAAGGACGGCGGCTGATCACCTATTCTCCTACGCGTGTGAAGAGCGCGGTCGTGGGAAACGGCCACGCGAGTAAGGAGCAGGTGCAGAAAATGGTCAAGGCGTCGCTGGGGCTTTCTGACGTTCCCGAGCCTCCGGACGTAGCGGATGCGCTGGCTCTGGCTTTGTGCTACGCGAACCAGATCCTGCATCCTTCTTCCAAGGCGCGGGAAAGGAGGGGACGTTGATCACACGCTTGAGCGGCGTGCTAACGGAAGTTAAGGACCAGGCGGCGATAGTCTCGCTGAACGGTCTGTGCTACGAGGTGCGGATTCCGGCGAACGTGCGCCCGCGTCTGCGTCACCTGCTGGATACGTCCGAAAAGCCTCCGGAGATCACCCTACATACGTGGCACTACATAGAGGCGGGGCGGAACACGTCGAATCAGTTTCCGCGGCTGGTCGGTTTCTTGTCGGAGAGCGAGCGGGATTTCTTCTCGGTCTACACCACCGTCAAGGGCCTGGGCGTGAAGAAGGCGCTGCGCTCTCTCACGATTGCGATCCGAGACATCGCGTACGCGATCGAGATGGGAGACAAGACGAAACTGAGCTCTCTTCCCGAAATAGGCGGGCGAACCGCTGAGAAGGTGATTGCGGAACTGCGCGGGAAGCTGGCGAAGTGGGCGCTGATCAAGCCGCGGGAGAAGATTCCTGCGGAGGAGGTCGAACCCGACTTTACGGCGGAGGCGCGCGATGTGCTGCTGCAGCTTCAGTATAAGGCCGGGGAGGCGGAGGCGATGATCAAGCGGGCGTTGACCATGAATCCCGAAGTGGATTCCTGCCAGGAATTGATCGAGGAGATCTTCCGACAGCAGGCTAAGAGCCGATAGTGAGGGGGTGTAATGGCAAGGGAGAGGATAATATCCGGCCAGCCCCTCGGGGATGACGAGGAGAAGTTCAATTGGGCCCTGAGGCCGAAGGGGTGGGAGGACTTTATAGGGCAAGATAAGCTCATAGAGAAGTTGAAAATCTCCATCCAGGCAGCGAAGGAAAGGAACGAGCCGGTGGAGCACGTCTTGCTGCACGGGCCGCCGGGAATAGGGAAGACGTCACTCGCCCACGTGATTGCCAACGAGATGGGCTCGCATCTGGTCGTGACGTCGGGCCCCGCGCTGACGCGCACGGGCGACCTGATGGGCATCGTGACTAATCTGAAGGCGAAAGACGTGCTCTTCATCGACGAGATACATCGGCTCTCGCCGCCCATAGAGGAGTTCATCTATCCCGCGATGGAGGAGTTCAAGATAGACTTCGTTATCGATCGTGGGGCGTTCGCGAAGACGATCAACATCCCGTTGGAGGGATTCACGCTTGTGGGGGCGACGACGCGAGCGGGTTTTCTGAGCGCGCCGTTGAGGGAGCGGTTCGGGATATCGCACCACATCGGCTTCTACTCGCCCAACGAACTGAGAGAGATCATCAGGCGAGCGGCTGGAATCCTTGCGACGGCGATAGATGAGAATGCGATGCTTGAGATTGCGAAGCGGTCGCGGGGCACTCCGCGCGTTGCGAACCGTCTGCTGAGGAGGGTGCGGGATTACGCGCAGGTGAAGGCTGACGGGAAGATCACGCTGGACATTGCGCAGAAGGGGCTGGAGATGGAGGGCATCGACGGGGAGGGGTTGGATCCTCTCGACCGGAAGTACCTGCGCACGATTGCGGAGTTCTATGACGGGGGCCCGGTGGGGATCGAGACTCTCTCGGCGACGTTGAGCGAAGAGGTGGACACGCTGGTGGACATGGTGGAGCCGTACCTGCTGAAGATCGGGTTCGTGAGCCGAACTCGCAAAGGGCGAGTGATAGGCAGGAAGGCGATTGGGCATCTTGGTCTTGGCGGGGGCGCTGAGGAAAAGGGCGAGCAGGGGACGCTTTTCCCGTAATAGAGGGTACCTAGATGGCGTACAAGTGCATAAGGTCGGGCGAGTCGCCCAGAGAGGAGTTCCCGTGGGGATGGATTAGCTGGCTCTACAACGCTTCGGCCAACCCGGACGCGGAGCTGACCTTCGGCGTGGTGGAGATCAAGGCCGGGCAGCGGAACCAGGCGCATTCGCACCCGAATTGCGAGGAGCTGCTGTACGTGGCGTCGGGGCGCTGCGTGCACGCCGTCGGGGAAGAAGAGCACGAGTTGGGGCCGGGCGACCTTGTGGCCATCCCCCGAGGCACTTCACACCAGGCGGTGGTTACGGGTGACGAACCCCTGCGCGCGGTGATCTGCTACTCGTCGCCAAGGCGAGAGACTAAATCGGAAGATGGAGAATAGGTGAGCATGGAAGCTGAAAGGACATTGAGGATCGGTCATCTGGGATGCGGCGGGCATTCACTACGGAATATATTTACGTCTTACGCATTCTGCCCCGTCGAGCTGATGGCGGTCTGCGATCGAGACGAGGAGAGGGCGAGAGAGGCGGCGCGGAAGTTCGGTGCGCCCCGGCAGTATACCGACATGGATGAGATGCTGGACTCGGAGGAGCTGGACGCGCTGTTCATCGTCGCGGGCTACGGTCCTGAGGGCCGGCCCCTGTATCCGGAGCTAACGATAAGGGCTTTGGAGAAAGGGGTTCACGTATGGATCGAGAAGCCGCCGGCGGCTTCGGTGAGTGAAATCGAGCAAATGGCCGAGGCGAGCAGGAGGGCCGGGAAGCGCGTGCTGGTGGGTTTCAAGAAGGCGTTCACGCCTTCGGCGACGAAGGTGCGGGAGGTGATTAGGACGGAGGAGTTCGGCAGGCCGCATTCGATCTATGCGAGGTATCCGCAATACCTTCCCGCCGAGGATGAGGTTAGCCTGGGGCCTGGGCCCGCGCCGCGGAGATGGTTCTTGGACCATGTGGTGCATCCGGCGTCTCTGGTAACGTCCCTGATGGGCCCGGCGAGCGCGGTGACATACCATCGGGACGAGGTGGGGGGAGGGTTCGCCATCCTGGAATTCGCCTCCGGCGCGGTCGGATGCATTCACCTTGCCTTCGGGCGCTCGAAAGGCAGCTTCCTGGAACGGCTTGAGGTGATAGGGCGCGAGACGAACATAGTCGTGGATAACGGCATCCATTTGACGTATTACAGGAAGCTGGATCCGCGGACGCGGCAGTACGGCATATCGCCGAGCTACATAGGGCCGGACGATCAGGCCCCGATCACGTGGGAGCCGGAGTTCTCGCTGGGGGTGCTGTATAACAAGCAACTGCTGTTGCTCGGGTACGTTCCGGAGATACGCTACTTCTGCGAGTGCGTGATGGAGGATCGAGAGCCGGAGATAGGGGGATTGGAACACGCGGCTGCGGTGATGAAGATTTATGAAGCCGCATTCAAGCCGTACGGCGTGCGCCACGAGCTCTGAAGGGACATTCGCACTCCAGGGCAGGGCTATCGACTCAGCAGCCGAGCTCTCCGGTGAGCGCGTCCTGAAGGGGGACTCTTCTCTGGACGCCGGTTTGCATGTCGCGCAGGACGACGGATCCTCCTTTCATCTCGTCAGGGCCGACTATTACGGCCCACTTAGCGCCGGAGGCGTCGGCCTCGCGCATGAGCTTTCGAACGGAGCCGGGCGAAAGAGCGTATTCGGCGGGGCGGCCCTTCTTACGGAGGGCCTGGACGATGCCGGCAGCCGTCCCGAGTTCATCCTTTGTGATGGGGACGGCGAAGAAATCAAGCGGGCGGGCGAACTTTGGAAGGAGGCCCTTCTCCGCCAGCAGTTCCTGTATCACGGCGTCTCCCAGGCCGAACCCTGCCGCCGACAAAGACGGCCCGCCGAAGCTTGAGATGAGGTCGTCGTATCGGCCGCCGCCGCAGACCGCCCTCAGCTCGTTCCCCTTGTCGTATATCTCGAAAACGATGCCGGTGTAGTAGGCAAGGCCGCGGACGACGCTGAGGTCCAACTCGCAGAAATCGGCTATCCCATAGGCGGAGAGGAGATCGAATAGTCTCCCCAGCCCGGATAGCGCGTCGTCCATGCCGGGAATCTCTTGCGCGAATCGCTCAGCTTCTTCGAGGGTCTTTGCCCGGGTGATGTTGCGAATTGCCGCTTCACCGTCGGGTCCCAGGCCGAGCTGGGACAGGAGTTCGCCCGCTTTGGCAGGCGGGAGCTTGGTCATGCGGTCGATGGCGGTATAAACCTGGGTCTGGCGCGCTTCATCGATGCCGATGCCGGCGAGCAGCGCGCCGAGGAGCTTGCGGTCGCCTATTTTCACCGCGATGTCGGCGGGCCCCAAGCCCATCTCGCCGAGGGAATCCACCGCTGCGGCTATTACCTCAGCGTCGGCAGTAAGTTCCTTGACTCCGATGACGTCGATATTCCACTGGAAGAACTCGCGAAGCCTTCCGCGCTGCGGGCGCTCGTACCTGCAGCAGCGGGAGATGCTGAACCACTTTATCGGTTTGCGGAGCGTGTTGGCCCGGCTTATCACCATGCGCGCCAGGGTTGGCGTCATTTCCGGCCGGAGGGCCAACGCCCTCCCCCCTTTGTCCTTGAAGGCGTAGAGCTGGTTGACGATTTCCTCACCGGACTTTCGGGTGTACAGCTCCAGGCTCTCGAATATCGGCCCGTCGAACTCTTCGAAGCCGTAACGTAGGGAGACCCTGCGCCAGATGTCGGCGATCCAATTGCGGACGGCCATGTCTTCTGGAAAGAAGTCACGTGTTCCCTTTATTGGCTGCAGATCAGAAGGCATCTACCCGCGCCTCCAGTTGTCGGGCTCCGTGGTTTCTTCGACAGTTACGCCGAGATTTCGAAGGTATTCGAAGGCGGAGTTGATTTCATCTTGCTTCCCGGAGAAAAGGACAAGCACCTCTCCGCCTTGGTTGTGTATGCTTGCATGTGCGACGTTGACGAGGACCTTGAGCTTCGAGCACATCTCGCAGAGAACAGGAAGCTCGACCAGGCGTTCCGGGTAGATGAGCCTTGCCCAGCGGGCGGCTTTCAGCGCGGCCAACTTCCGTCCCTTAAAGGAGAATCAAACACGCATTTATACGGCGGGAGAATGTGGGTGTCAAGCGCGGGTGCAGCCCGGCAGGCGTTCATCTTGCGGGCCGGACACCCGTTTCCCGTGGGTTCCAGGTTTGGTATCATGAGTAATGGTGTGGGGAAGACCGGCTGCCCGCTTAGAGGACTATGGTGACAACTCAACACGTCAACGAAGGCGGCGGTGGTGACGCGGTGGTCCGTCTGAACGGAATGCTGGGCGACTGTACGCTTTGCCCGCGTCGCTGCAAGGTGAACAGGCTGGAGGGCGAGTTGGGAATATGCGACGTGGGTGCGGTTGCGGTGGTATCCTCGGCCGGACCTCACTTCGGGGAAGAGCAACCTCTGGTGGGTACCGGCGGTTCAGGTACGATTTTCTTCGCCGGGTGCAATCTCAGGTGTATATTCTGCCAGAACTACGACATCAGCCACGGCCGAGCGGGGAGGGAGGCGTCGGCGGGGGAGATCGCGTTGATGATGATCCGCCTTCAGGCTCTGGGCTGTCACAACATCAACTTCGTCACCCCTACCCACGTGTCTCCGATGATGGCCGAGGCGATCGTGAAGGCGAGGGAGAGCGGACTGAAGGTTCCCATCGTCTATAATTCGGGGGGGTATGATCTGGTCGAGGTGCTCGAGCTTCTGGAGGGACTGGTCGAGATATACATGCCGGACTTCAAGTTCGCGGAGTCGGCTGCCGCGGCGCGCTATGCGAACGCACCGGACTACCCGGACGTGGCCAGGGCGGCCATTCGCGAAATGCACAGGCAGGTGGGGGACCTGGAAATCGTGAAGGGAGTGGCGAAGCGAGGGATGATAGTGAGGCACCTTGTGATGCCGAACGGCGTCGCCGGGTCGCGTGATATCATCGATTTCCTGCACGAGTTGTCGCCCAACACGTACGTCAACGTGATGGATCAATACAGGCCGATGTACAAGGCTCGCAGTTGTCCTGAGATCGCTCGGTACCCGACGAGAGAAGAGTTCTTCGAGGTCTACGACTATGCGCGGGATAAGGGGCTTCGGCTGGCGAGGTAGAGCAGCTCTCGTCGTAGTGCTTGCCGCGGTGGCTGCGGCGGGATGCGCGGAGCGTTCGAACGTAATGAAGCGCGCGGGAGCGGAGGTCGTTCGGGTAAAGGTCTCCTGGTTGTCTTTCCCGCGTGAGGCGGGGGTCGCGAGAGTCATAGCGGAGGAACTCGGCGGAGGAGAGACGCACGCCGGCATCGCGGTGGTGAAGTCGGACTCCGGGTTTGCGGACCGGGTGAGTGCCAGGTTCTCTTGGGTCGAGGGGTTCGTCGGGAAGTCGCAGGAGGTGACGAGCGTCGACATGAGCTCTTTTGAGGGCGTCCTCTGGGAGTCGAGCGCGGCTGCCCCGAGGGGGCCGGATGTTTTCGATCTGTCGATCTCGAGCCGGTCCACTGTGCCTGTTGCTCAGGACCCATATCCAGTGAATCTGATACTGGCGGATAGAGGGAAACCCGGCGCGGGAGCGGCAGCAGAGGGGCCATGGGGGAATAGGAAGCTGATCCTGGGGATGTCGACGAGTCTCCGGGGGGACGGGATAGTGGTGGGGTTGTGCCCTGTGGCGGCGGGTGCGGCAGGGGAGCGGAAGAGGTTGCAGGAGCTGGCGTTTTCGGCATATGTACGCGAAGGGGAGAGCCTGGTGCTTACTTCGGCGGGAGTGTGGGGAACATTTGGGGAAGCGGGTTTCATGAGAGAAAGGGTGGGCAAAGGTGCATCAGCGGAAATGGCGTTGCCATTTTCGCCGCCATCTTTGGCTCGACTCAGCGCGGGGCCGAAGACCACGTGTGACCAGATTGTTGTTGTTACGCCGTCGTTATAAGCCGAAGGTCCGGCGCTGCGCGAACGCACGTGAGTGACTGAACGGCGAAGGTGACGTGAGGATTCGCCCGCCGCCCTTTTCCCTAATCCCGCAAGGTGGGAAAGTACGAAAAGAGCATAGGAGGGCCACGGACAGGGCTTGCGAGGTGGAATGTCCCCACCCAGGATAGACCGACGTGGCGGGGCTCGCATTGTGAAGGCGGGTGCGGGGGGAAACGGGATCGACACAAGTTGTTGTTCAGGAAGGGCTTATAAATATGCGGCACGGCGTTTCGGCCGCGAGAACTGGCCAGATGGTGCGGGCGTTGTATAATACTAATGTAACCCTGAAAAGGGCAAACCGTCCGAAAGGGCGGGGCGCAAAGCTATAGGGCTCGCATGTGGTTCGCGCGTGCGGGCAGCCTGGTTGCCGAAGGGTAGAGCAAAGGAAGCATGGCGAACGGCCCGCTCTTCGGCGGCGAGGAGCGGGTTTTTGCTTGCGGTAGCTGAGGGGGATTGAAATGAAGCGTGGCGCCGAGCGTGGTTTCACACTGATTGAAGTGATCGTGTCGGGGGTGATAATTGTGCTTGCGGTGTCGATGCTGGTGGCGTCACTTCAATATTGCTCGCGTGCGTCCCAAACGGCGCGGGAGAAGACCACGGCGCTCAATGCTGCCAGGGCCATGGTGGAACGACTGCGGGGAACGCCGGTAAGGCATATATACCTGGTTTATGGTCCGGGCGGAAGTGAGGGACCAGACTTTGACGTCGAAGGCCTGCGCGCCGCGGACGGAGACGCGGACGGCCATTGCGGGAGCCTGATCTTCTACGACGACGAGGGTGCGGATGTTCCAGAGGTGGGTCTTCCGCGCGACTTGAATGGTGACGCAGATGCGGTGGACAGCGGCTTGGATGTGATTGATAACTACAGGCTAGTTCCCGTCAGAGTGACGGTCTCGTGGCGGGGCGCTGCCGGCAACAACGGCACGACACTGTACGCCGTGATCGGTGATCGCCGCGAGATGTAGAGGGAGGCCACTTGATGAGAAGAAGTCGGGCCGCCGGGCTGACAATGATTGAGATACTGATCGGCGTAGCCGTGTTCGCCCTGATAGTAACGGTCGCAATGGTTGTGCTGCAAAGGGGCCAGAGTAACTTCTCCGCAGGCGTTGCGGTGGCGAATCTTCGCCAGCGGGCGGGGTCGGCTCTGGACAGGATAGCGACCGAGCTGCGAATGGGAGGGCTGTCGACGGTCGAGATATATGATGGCGGCGTCCTGACTAACACTACGGGGAACCGCGTCGACTTCCGCAGGTCGGTGGGTTCCGACGGATACGAACCCATATGGGGGAATAGAGTCTCATTCCGTCAGGTGGGTGACGAAGTTCTCCGCTTGGAATTGGATTCGGGGGGCTCTGTGGTGTCGCAGGGGAGGATAACGAGTGACGTCACAGAGCTGCATTTCGAGCGGATAACGGACGTGGGTGACGCTGAGCAGGTGCTGATAAGGCTGGATTTGCAGGTGCCGCACTTCGCCGGCACGAGGCCGCCTTACGCGTCAAGTGTTCACACGACGGTCACATTCAGGAACTGACCGGAGAGGAGGGGGGATATGAATACATTGCGAGGGAAGAAGGAGGCGGGCGGCGTCATTGTGATAGCCGTCATAGTAGCCTCGGTGATAATGGCCCTTACGATGGGGTACTTTCTGCTGACGGTCAACTTTGTGAATTCGGTTGAAGCGTCGGTGAATGAAGAGCGCGCGCTGCAGATAGCGGAGGCCGGGATCGACTTGGCGGCGGACCGGTTGAACAAGGATCTCGCCGCGGAAGTATCGCAAGACGTTTTCGGCGGAGGGCAGATGTCCGTAGCGGCGCACTATTGGGGGACCGACGGCGTCGATAACGATGGGGACGGCGATGTCGACAACGGGCCGGAGCAGGAGATCGTGATCCTGACGAGTTTGGGGTACTGCGGGACGCGACTCAGGAGACTCGAGGCCGTGCTCAACGCGGAGATCATTAACGGTCCCATGTTGAACGCGATATACGCCGGTAACGCGTCTGGGGACCCGAATTTCTCTTTGGATTTCGGCGGAACAGGGGATCAGGGCGACCAGATTACGGGGGACATCTATTCCGGACAGGACATATTGATCGAGGACGATGCCGAAATCGACGGGGTGATCCACGCGAGGGGCAACATCAACGGGCGGCGGGACAATACCGAGTACGAGGCTCCGATCACGCGAGATGACCTGGTGGAGGTCATGAACAACTATCCCGAGGTGGTGGTTGACCTCAACGCGATATTCGCAAGCCAGGGGGTGTCGGCGTACGACGTAGTCCGCAACGAGCGGTTCGGCGGGACGATAGTGCCGGAAAGCTCTCCGGCCCATATCTTCCGCCTGGACCCCAACGACAGAGTGCAGGAAACCAGCGGGACTGACGGTCCCGACTTCTTCCTGGAAGACCCTTATGAGGTGAATGCACAGGGCCGCTACAACGTCAACAACACGCCGATCACCATGTCGTCGGTTCAGACCGGCGACCCGGAGGAAGGCAATGACCGCCTTTATTACATCAAAGGCAACCTGTGGGTGCACAACCGAACGACCTACGACTTTGTGGTGAAGCACCCGGAGAAGACGGGCATCCACACGAGCGTCATAGTCGAGGGCAACATCTACATCTGCGACAACCTCTACTACAACAACCAAATCTACGACATGATGACGCTCATGGCGCTCAAGGACCCCGACAGTCCCGAGACCACAGGGAACGTCTATCTGGGGGACCCGATATTCGGGACGCTGGAAGAAGTCAATAGCTTCATGTACGCTGAAAACGACTTCCACGACCTGAATCTGGATGAGAGGGGATCCTATCAGTTCATGATCAACGGCAGCATGACGGCCGGGAACCACGTTCTGATCAACCGTGACTACGAGCGAAGCGGCACCGAGTATCACTCGCGGATGGACGTGAACTTCGACACGAGGCTGACGGAGGAATCCCAGCAAGCGGCGAAATTCCGAAGCCGGATCCCACAGTGGCTGCAGGACATATTCATCATGGGGCCGTCGGTCAGGAAGGCTTACTGGGTTGTGTCGTACCGGGAACTGTCCCGGCCGTCGGTGAACCCGTTCGTGCAAGACGAAGGATGAAAGCATGCATCTGAGCAGTCGCGGTGTGATTGTCTGGGTGATGGTGCTGGCTGCCGCTCTTTGGGCGTCAAGCGCGTGCGCCGACGTGATTCACCTGAAGAACGGCAGCCGGATTGTGGGGAAGATAGTGAGGGAAGAAGGGGACCAAGTCGTCATAAAGGTCTCCTTCGGCGAGTTGAAGGTGGCCAAGGATGATATTGAAAGGGTCGAGGAGGAGCCGACTCCCTCTCCGACACCTACACCGTCTCCAACGCCGGAGCAGGAGAAAGAGAGGCCGGAGGCTGAGGAGGCTTCACCTGTGCCGTCTCCCGAGGGGGCTCGAGAGGCCGCGCAGGCGTTCGCAGTACGCCCGTTGGAGGAGTGGTATGCGGCGTGGCATCCGGCAGTGACGGCCGAGCCGTCAGGATATCTTCATGGTTCCGTGAGCGTCGGGAAGGCAGGATTGATTACGCTCAATAGCGAACACGTGCTCCTCAGCCCGGACAGACGGCCTCGCCTTCAGCGCAGCGATACGATTCAGCTCGATGCGGAGACGACGCCGCTGGCTTTCGAATTGTACCAGACCGAGCGGGCGTTCTACCGTTCGGTCGAGGGCGTGGTCTCTGCCAATTACGTCCAGGCGAAAGTGACGGTTCTAGACGAGGAAAGGGACGAGCAGGTGGCGTTTCCGGAAGGGGCGTTGGTCGGTGATTTGCCTCTGATGAAGTTCCTTCAGACAGAGAGCTGGTCTGCTGGGAGCGAGGCATCATACGGGTCTTTCGACTTCTGGCTCCTTGCACCCGTGACCGTGCGGATAAAGGCTTTGGGATGGGACGAGATCGAGACGGCGGGGGGCAGGGTGCGAACGTTGCTGGTGGAAGTGCGCGTGGAGAGGCGTGGGGCCACAATAGATGAGCATCGCCTGTGGGTCCTGCCGCGTTCCGCGGAAGCTCCCGCGGGGAGGGTGGTGAAGCGCGAGGGAGGAATGTTTGGGTACACCTATGAGATCGCCACGGAAGCCGAGGCGCGGGCTGCGACGGATGAGTGGTTGATGCTTTATGAGAAGGTGCTGAACACGATAGGCCGCAGGCCGCCTTGGTACAGGGAAAAGTTTGGGCTGCCTGTAGAGGAGGCGACATCTCCTGCACCAAGCGAAGGGGCCGTTTCGGATTAGAGTGATTTCCGCGCGGGCCTCCAGCTTCGCGGCGCGTTGCCGTAAGCGCTAAATGTGGGGTAATTCAAGTGGTTGGACCCCGAAAGGGCAACCCGCCTGAAAGGGCGGGGCGCAAAGCTATAGGGCTCGCATGTGGTTCGCGCGTGCGGGCAGCCTGTTCGGGCAGTTTGGACCAACGGGCGGGCTTGGTGGTGGGGAGCCCGAGACGACGTGAAAGGTGCTGTCGCTAAGGGACAAGGGCGTACAAGCCGATAATGTAAGAAGCGAGCAAGTCCCAGGAGACGAGATTTGGCAAAGTTTCCGCGAAAAGTGCAGGCGAGGTCGAGTGGGGGCACTTTGCTCTTGCTCGTCCTGGTGGTGAGCATCATGCTGAGCGGCCTGATGCTTGCGGCGCACATCACCTACAGGGCGAGCAGGAGGACGGTGGAGCACGAGCTCAACTACCACGGCCAGGCTGTGAATGCCGCTAAGGCCGGGCTGATAGACGCGCTGTCATGGTACAGGCGGCAGACGGTGCAGCCGGTGGGGACGTTTGCGCCCGCGAAGGATCTGTCGCAGAGCCCGCCGGTTAACGAGACGGACGATCCGGATATCGGATTGGTTCGCGAGTACCAGATATCGACCAGGGATCACATTTGGGGGCGGTACGAGGTGCGGGCTCGGACCAGCAGGGACATAACCGGCGAGAGGAACCTCGCCGGCCAAGGAAGGTGCTGGTATCTCGAATCCAAGGGGTATGTGTTCGAGAGACTGGCGGCGGACTACACCCCGGCGGACTTCTATTCGTATTACGAGTTATCGGATGGAGTGCAAAAGCGGAAGGTTGGACCCGGGACATACGTTACGGAAGCGACGACCCCGAACGGGATGCTGGAGGAGAGAGTGGATGTGGGCGTCGTACGGGTGCTGGCGCAGGCGACGATGGGGACGGAACTTCGTCGGCTGTCGGTGATTCCGCCCGCTGACGGGGCGATCTGTGCGGGGAGAGGGGACTTGGTGACGGTGGGTAACCGCGCGCGAATAAACGGGGGAAGCGGCCACGGGTTGGTTTGCCCCGCCGGCACGGGTTCGTTCACCATCTACAGCGGAGCTGAGGTCGGCGGGAGTCCGGCGACCGGGACGGCCCCGCCGGAGACATATCTGCTCGATATGGAAGACGTGTTCGGGGTGAGTTCTCAGGAGCTTCGTTCGGTAAGCGATATTTACACCGACGATCCAAGCACGCTCCCCGACGTCATGCCGGAGTACGGCCTGGTGTTTATCGACAGCAACGTGACGTGGGCGGAGACGAACCCGCTCCGTGGAACGGCGATTGTGTACGTGAATGGTGATGTCACGCTGGATACGAACTCTTCCACATATTTCTCGGGCATTCTGTACGTTGAGGGGGACTACGTGCAAAGGGCGCCCAGCCTGGTTAACGGGACAGTGATGGTGAACGGCAGCGTGGTTGTCAGCGGGCTGGGGGATTACTCGGAGATCAATTTTGACCCCGACGTGCGGTCGAGGGTTCTATCCGTGTCCGGCCAATATAGATTCAGCACACCCATGTACTTCGTGCAGTAATGGCGCGAAGGGAATGTAGAAAGGGGTGATGCCATGTGGGAGTATTCGGAGTGAATAAGAAGAGCGGCTTCTCGCTCATTGAAGCGTTAATCTCTATGGCGATCTTGGCGCTTGTGGCGGTCGCTGCGTTGAGGGGTGTGGCGAACATGCGCAACGCGGCGGAGGCGGCAGAGGACCGCGCTTTTGCGATACAGCGGTCGATATCGCTGCTGGAGGAAGTGCGAAGCGTCGCGCAGCAGGGAGAGGAGCAGGACTGGGCCGGGTTGGACAGGCTGGACGACGGGGTTTACTACAATCCTGTCCTGACAACGGGGACCGTGGCCGGTCCGGGGGACCCCCTGTCGGGAAACGTGAGCACGTCGAGGTCGGATGACGGGTGGATGTACAGTCGGCGTTTGTTGGTGCGGCCGTTCGTGGGGTTGGACACGCGGGATGTCCGGATCGTGACGGCGATGTTGTATAGGAACAGGCCCGGCGGCCGGCACGCGCTGTTGGCGGACGTGAGTACTGTTCTGAGGACGCCGGGAGAGGCATTCCCCACGACGCAAACTTACGACGTGTATTTCCTGGCGGTGGAGAACATTCCAGGGTGGTGGGTGTACATGTCCTACATCAAGCCCGTGCTGGAAGCGACGCTGACGGACCTACAGGCGCGCAATCCCGGCTTGGCGTTTCGCAGTCACTGGATTACCAAGAGCAGCTATGGGCGAGACTGGAGGTACATGCCTTACATAAATGAGAGCGAGGATTCGTACCAGGACATAGACTGGGTGTACTTTTATCCGGGGACTATGCCGGCGGGAGAGGCGGCGAACGAGTACTACGTGCCGAGCCAGATACGCGCTCGGATGAACGTGGACGGGACGGAAAGGAACGGGTACGACGATGCGGCAGGGCCGGACTACAACATATGGCCGTACAGCCTTGCGGACGAGTATAACCATAGCATGCGCTACATTGACGAGGTGAGGTATTTCAAAATGCGGGCGGCGGCGGGGTTGGAGGAGGAGACGGCCCCGACGTGGAGGATTCTTCTCGAGCGGATGTGCTCGAATCCGGGGCAGTTCGAGAACGCGATATACGTGAATTTGCACGGCGAGCTTCTGCCGATGCCGGCTATACGCAACTACTCCGACGCGGCCAAGGATCCGTCAGACGTAAATAGGAGGGGAGTGAGAGTAGTCACGCATCCTAGGTACCTGCGGACTCCTCCGGCTACGGATCTCCAAGCGCGGGTGTACGCTTATCGTGATCCGTACGAGGATTTGTCGGTGAGCGACCCACGGGCGGTTGCGGAGCCGATCACGGTTACCATCAAGAACGTGAACCTTACCGGGAACGTGAACGGTGCCGTCAATCCGACTCTCATCGTGGAGCGGGTATACGGGGGCGTGGACGGCAGCGCGGGGCTGGGGCAGGACGGTCAACTTGACGCCTACGGCATAGGCGCGGCTCCGCTGGCTGTGGGCGCGCCTGGGGGGATGTGGGCGAGTGTGGCGTATGTCGGGGGTGATACCGTTATCACGCTGTACAATACCCCGCTGACGTGCCCGTATGACAACGACAACGCGTCGCCGAGCTACAGGCAGGGATTGCCTTCGCAGGGGCGTCTGTATGGGGTCGAGTACATACCGTGCTCGACCGAAGCTGCGGGCGACTTTTCGCGCAACCTCCCGTGGGCGACGGCGGAGCCTAAGAACACCGCTCGGTGGGTGATCACGATACCGAGTTCGATGTACGGAGCGGTTTCGGGCGAACTTGCTTCTCCCCACGACGGCGTGACTGAAGTCGTGAACAGGCTGACATTTGAGACGAGAATAGGGACTGACGTGACCACGGGGGTGATGTGGCCGCCGGGCGCTCGCAACAGACCGGAGAACTTGTCGAGAACGTATGCATGGTGGACGCGGAACGTAGACGATGTGCCATACACAGAGAGGGCGCAGTTCAATGGCGACCCTCGGCACTGCCCCTATGCCGACCTGAAGGACTCAGCCCCGGTGCTGTCTTTCCGGAACGGATACAACTGGTACTTCGATAACTTCAAGAATTCGTCCTACAACGTCATGAGTTGGTGGGAGGGGTTCAGCTCGACCCGTATCGAAAACAACCAAGGGAACAACGACGACGGGTGGAGCGACTACCACTGGTACATTGACGTACCCAGATATCTGCAGCTACTGCGGATTGCCTTGATCAACACAGATTCGCTATGGACGACGCTGACCGGATACTCGTACTTCTACATGGCGATCGGCAATGAGATTGCGTACGACAGTGCGAACGGATTCCCGAAAGGAATCCCCGTATCAAGGAAGCCGTTCTATGGGGTGTCGGGGCAGAGGACCGAGCAAAACATGGTGGCGTGGGCGGAGCCTGACGACGCGGGGACGATTGGCGACGGAATGAAGCTGATAAAGCGTGGGCGGAATCTTTCTTCCAATTATTGGTGGGGTAAGAATTGGCTGGGAGAACTCTATCCCGACGACGACTGGAACGTGTGGCAGGCCAACGGCAATCTGCTGACCGGAGATACGGCTTTTACCTACGTACGCTTCAAGCGGGAGGGCATAGGGTACAACCTGCCCCGCGGGACGACTTTTGTAAATTCGAAGCGGTGCATGCGGGAAGAGGGGTGCAATTCCTTCTTCATGGCGGGTACGAGGAACAACACCTTCTATCATCAGTACAATGACGATCTGGGGGCGCTTACGTCAGCGGGATCGGAGATTGCGCAGGATTATGCATTCCCGCTGCCAACGTACGCGAGGATCAACCGTCCGTTTCGTTTGGACTGGGCAGGGAACAGCGCCTGGAAGAGCAACCCGGATTTCGACTTCACGTCGGATTACCCGCATAGCACCGCGACGAACGTCAGGACCTTCTACACGCATCCGTGGTCGAGCCCCGACGGGAAAGGGAGTTCGCTGGTTGCGCTCACAAACCCGGCAGGCACACACACCTCGTTCCAGGTGATCAATGGTCTGAGCATGACAATCGAGAGCGGGTCGCCTTTCATCGCGAAGTGGGCGCTCCTTTCGCTTGTCCACAGTTTCCTGACGGCGGGGGAGCCCGGCACGGCGTCGGTCGCCGCCACGAGGATCGTCCAGTTACCGCGTGTGGAGATCAAGCAACCTACGCTCATAACGGAATTACGTGACCCCAGCACGATAACGGTCCAGTGGGGCACGGAGTTCCGTCGCTGGGACGGCGAAAAATATACGCTGTACTATCCTGACGACTTCGACGAGGCGACGTGGTTGGCTGATCTCCGATACGTGCTGCTGTATTCGGATGATAACGGCAGGACGTGGCGGTACATGATCGACCGAACCGAAGCGCAGCTCGGGGAAAGGCCCGAGAGCGCATATGTTTTTGCGGACATGGACGCCGGCGGGGACGAATACTACGCGTGGGATGTGTCCGACATAGGCACTTTCCCCGAGGGGAGTTACCTGATCAGGGTCGAGACGTATCGAGAGAATAAGGTGTCGCATTACTCACAGCACATGGAGAAGATATACATAGACCGGTAGGATGGCCGCGTATGAATGGAAACATGCGACAACCGAGCTCGCGTCGAGCCTCGCGCGGGGTCACCCTTATAGAGATGATGGTGGTTCTTGTAGTGGTCATTGTGGGTTGGCTGGCGCTGATGGCGGTCGCCCTGGAGACGATGCGGACTTTCGGATTTTTTCAGTCGTTGAACCTCCTCGAAAAGTGGAATCAGGCGATTGTCAACAACATCCGTGACGATGCGGTGGCCGCGAAGCAGTACTTCGGCAACGACACGCGGGGGAGGGACTACTTCGCCGCGCTCGAAAAGGACAGCGATTCCTACCCGATATCGCCCGTGCGGCTTCCGACCATAATGAGTACGGGGAGCCTTGGGGCGGACACGGTGGCTGAACAGAAGACGGGGAATCTGTTGCTGTTCTCCAAGTCTCTGGAGCCGTTCGTTGCCACGGTTGCGCGAACCGGCAGCGAGGACGGCACTTATAGAGTCAATATTTACCAGTTTGTGCTCTACTACCTGACCAACAGGCCGCAGGAGCGTGTGGGAGAGTATACGGGGGTTTTGGACCTGATGCGGTGGGGCAGTGTCCACTTCGCCGACTACGGGCAAATCATGGCGATCGAGGATCCGGATCCGGCCGACGGGGTCGACCCCCGCGCCGGGGTGGTGGCGGCATTCGTGGCGTCTTACAACTCCACGTGGCTTTGGGACAGCGGGGAAGATGTTACGAGGGCCTTTTACCGGTGCGATTGGGTCGGCAACGTTGCCATCGACCCCGAGCCGATGATGGTGATTGACCAGCATCCTACCGAGGGGCTCGTGAGTACGGTGCCGAGTGGAGTGACGACGAGCAAACACGCCAGCATCTGCTGGAACAGCGGGACGCCGGGCTTCGAGGTTTCGGCAGTAGTGCCGGCTTACGCTCTGGCGGACTCGTTTGCGGACGGCTTCCCGCATGGGTTCGAGGTGCAGATAGTGGGTCCGAGCGGGGCTCGCGAGTTGATGATAAGGGTCGTGTTGGTAAAGGGGGTGGGCAAGGGCATAATCAGCAGGGAGTTCACGGCGGTGCTGACGACGCGCGAGTTCTGAGCAGGCGGGCAGGCGGAAGAGCTGGTCTCGTCGACGTGGTCGCGTTTGTGCTAAGCCGAAGGCCCGCCCCCCTTTGCGGTTCTCAGGCAAAGGTCTCGCACCTTGGCGAACCAGGACAGGTAGCCCTCCGTTCGGTAGTCGGGATAAGTCCAGGGCCAGGGCTCGAACTTGCCTTTCTTGAACTTCAGGGTGACTTCAGCGTAAATGCCGCGGCCAAGATATACCCTATGGGCGTAGTCCTTGGTGGTGGCGAGGATGAGCTTCGACAGGGTCACATAGCCGGGATCGATGTTGATCGGCCTTTCGACGGGCCATTTTCCAGTTGCGGCAAGGTCACGTTCGAGCTGATTTGTACGGAGCTTGATCTCGGCGAGACGGTCTGGGGCGATGAGGTCGGCGAAGCTGAGGAACCTTCGGGTCAGGTTCGTGCCCATCTGGTCGGAGTAGTAGTCGGTGATGTCGAAGGGGAATTCGGCGGACCGCGAGTCGATTGCCCCAAAATGCTTGCATAGGTCGGTCTCGGCGAGTCGGAAGGCGTCTTCGAAGCGCGAGATCATCCCGACTATGAGTTTGACGGGCTCAGGTTGGCGAGGCTGTGCCATGGTGTCAGCCGCGGTCAGGTCATAAAGGTCTTGATTGGCCTATGCGCAGAAGGTAAGATATTTGTTTGACTTAAGAACCCTAAGGAGGTTTGGCGCAAATGTCAAGGGTGTGCGAACTGTGTAGGAAGAGAGTCCAAACCGGGAACCGGGTGTCCAGGCGAGGTCTGGCCAAGAAGAAGGGAGGGGTTGGGAAGAGGATTACGGGGGTAAACAAGCGAACGTTCAAGCCGAATATCCAGGTCGTCCGCGCGGTCATCGATGGGAGTGTCCGGCGAGTGCGGGTATGCACGAAGTGCATTCGCTCGGGGAAGGTTCAGAAGGCCGCCTAGCCTGCGTTGGGCAGTGAATTGTCCTACCTCAAGCTTTCCGCGCTCGAAATCAGGGAGTTGATCGTCTCCGGTCGGGTTTCCGCCGTCGACGTCGTGAGGGGCCTTCTGGATTGGGTGGAAAAGGGCGACCGAGAGGTGCGCTGCTTCGTGACGGTTGACGCCGAGGGGGCGATGGCTCACGCGGAGGCGATCGACCGAAAGGTGAGCGCCGGGGAAAGGATGGGGCTGCTGGCCGGGATTCCGGTGGCGGTAAAGGATAATATCTGCACGGAGTCGCTCCTGACTTCGTGTTCCTCACATATCCTCGAGGGCTTCGAGCCGCCTTACGACGCGCACGTCGTGACGCGCCTGCAAGACGAGGATGCGGTCGTCGTCGGAAAGACGAACATGGACGAGTTCGCAATGGGCTCGTCCACGGAGAACTCCGGGTTGTTCCCGACGGGTAATCCGTGGGACACTGGGAGGGTGCCGGGGGGGTCGAGCGGGGGTTCGGCGGCGGCGGTCGCTGCGGAGATGGCGTACCTGGCGCTGGGGTCGGACACGGGCGGCTCGATACGCCAGCCGGCGGCGCTTTGCGGGGTGGTGGGGTTCAAACCGACGTATGGGCGTGTGTCCAGGTATGGGTTGATTGCGTTTGCCTCGTCGCTCGATCAGATTGGCCCGATAGGTAGGACGGTCTCGGACGTTGCGCTTATGACGCGCGTGATATCGGGGCACGATCCTCGCGATTCGACTTGCGTCGACCGGGCCGTTCCGGATTACCCGGCTCTTGTGGATGCGGGTGTTGAGGGGAGGACGTTCGGGATGCCGGTTGAGTACTTCGGCGAAGGGTTGGAGCCGGAGACGGAGGAGGCGGTCAGGGCGGCGGTTGGTAAGCTGAAAGGGCTGGGCGGAAACGTGGTTGAGATATCGCTGCCTCACACGGAGTACGCGGTGGCGGCGTACTATCTTATAGCGACGGCGGAGGCGAGTTCGAATCTTGCGCGATACGACGGGGTCCATTACGGGCACAGGCCGGAGAAGGCGGAAGACATCATCGAGCTTTTCAGCAGGGCGCGAGAAGAAGGGTTCGGTTCGGAAGTCAAAAGGCGGGTGATGCTGGGGACGTACGCGCTGAGCGCGGGCTACTACGACGCGTATTACCTCAAGGCGTCGAAGGTGCGGTCTCTGATTAAGTCCGATTTCGACAAGGCGTTTGGTGAAGTGGATTTCATCGTCTGCCCGACGTCGCCTTCGCCGGCGTTCAAGCTGGGTGAGAAGGTAGACGATCCTTTGAAGCTGTACCTCTGCGATATCTATACGATACCGGCGAATCTGGCCGGTCTTCCCGGGATATCGATCCCGTGCGGGCTGTCGACAGAGGGGCTCCCGATAGGGGTCCAGTTGATGGGGAGGCCCTTTGATGAAGAAGGAGTGCTCCAGGCGGCGCGTGCGGTTGAGGGGGCGCTGGATTTCGAGCCGAGGCGCCCGCCGCTTGCTAGAAGGCGAACGGGCAGTTGATCGATGCGAGGCCGAGTTGGCGAAGTACGAAGCTGTCATAGGCATTGAGGTTCACGCCGAGCTTTGGACGAAGTCGAAGCTCTTTTGCGGGTGCAACGCGGAATTTGGTGCAAGCCCTAACACCCACACCTGCCCCGTATGCCTTGGGATGCCGGGCGTGTTGCCGGTGATGAACCGAGAGGCGTTCGAGCACGCCCTTCGGGCGGCGCTGGCGTTCAACTGCCGGATACCGCGGATCACTCGATGTGACCGCAAGAACTACTACTACCCCGACCTGCCGAAGAATTACCAGATATCCCAGCTATACGCCAACCTGGGGACAGATGGGTACGTGGATCTCTTCCTTGACGGTTCCGAGAAGAGGGTGGGCATACTGAACGTGCATATAGAAGAGGATGCGGGGAAGCTGCTGCACCCGGAAACGCCGGGGGCGGACTTCTCGCTGGTTGACCTTAACAGGGCCGGCGTGCCGCTTCTGGAGATTGTATCCGCCCCTGACATGCGAAGCGTGGAAGAAGCGGACGCCTTTATGCGGACGGTCCGGGACATGCTACTGTACTTGGAGGCCTCCGACTGCAAGATGGAGGAGGGATCGTTACGGTTCGAGGCGAGTGTGTCTCTTCGGCCGGAGGGAGCGGAAAAACTTGGAACAAGGGTGGAGATAAAGAATCTAAACTCCATGAAGGCGGTTAATAGGGTCGTGGGATACGAGATCGACAGGCAAGAGAAGCGACTTGAAATGGGGGAAGGGGTGCTGCAAGAGACGCGCCTTTGGGACGAAGAGAGCGGGGCAACGAGTGCGATGCGATCGAAGGAAGAAGCGAGCGACTACCGATATTTCCCGGAGCCGGACCTTGTACCGATAGAGCTGGACGAGGGGTGGATTGAAAGCGCTCGAGAGTCGTTGCCGGAGCTTCCCCATTATCGCCGCCGAAGATTTGTGACCGAGCACGGGCTGCCCGAGTACGACGCGTCGGTGCTTACCCAGGAGAGGGCGGCGGCGGATTTCTTTGAGGAGGCGGTCTCCAAGGGTGCTGCCGCGAAGTCCGTGAGCAACTGGCTGATGGGTGATGTGCTCCGGCTCGTGAACGAGAAGAAGATCGCCTTCTCCGAGTTGGGGCTTTCCGCCGACAATCTGGTGGAAGTCATCAAGCTGGTGGATTCGGGCGAAATAAACAGGTCTGCGGCCAAAGACGTGCTGGAGGAAGTGATCGATTCGGGCAAGTCGCCTGGGGAAGTAGTCCGCGATAGAGGGCTCGCGCAGATATCCGGGGAGGAGGAATTGGAAACAGTCGCGAGAAAGGTCATCGAGGGCAACCCGAAGCCCGTGGAGGACTTCCGAAAAGGGAAGAAGGGGGCTGTGGGATTTCTGGTCGGGCAAGTCATGAAGGAGACGCGTGGGCGGGCGAATCCCAAGGTCGTTTCCGAGATTCTGACAAGGCTCCTTTCTTCGTAGCGGGTGCGCAAATGCTGGCGAAGAGAATTATACCCTGCCTCGATGTGAAGGATGGACGGGTGGTCAAGGGGACGCGGTTCGTGAACTTGCGCGACGCCGGTGATCCCGTGGAGGTCGCGGAGGAGTACGACGGTCAGGAGGCGGATGAGCTGGCGTTTTTGGATATCACGGCGTCGCATGAGAAGCGCGAGATAATGTTGGACGTGGTGGCGAGGACGGCGGAGCGCGTATTCATGCCCGTGACTGTGGGCGGGGGCGTACGGAGGCTTGCCGACATAAGGAACCTGCTGAATGCCGGAGCCGACAAGGTATCGATAAACACCGCGGCTGTCTTCGACCCTCCGTTGGTAAACGCCGCGTCAGAGAGGTTCGGCAGCCAGTGCATTGTGGTCGCCATCGACGCGAAGGCGGCTCGGCCGGTGGCGGGGCGGTCAGGGCGAGGTTGGGAAGTGTACACGCACGGAGGAAGGTCTCCAGCGGGGCGGGACGCCGTGGAGTGGGCTGCCGAGGTGGAGGAGCGAGGGGCAGGGGAGATACTTCTTACCAGCATGGACCAGGACGGGACTAGGGTGGGGTACGACATCGAGTTGACGCGAGAGGTTTCGCGGCGCGTTTCGGTGCCCGTGATTGCGTCAGGAGGGGCGGGGGGATTGGAAGACATTTACAGAGTTCTGACCGATGGCGAGGCGGATGCGGCTTTGGCCGCGTCGATATTCCATTTCCGGCAGTTTGCCGTGAGGGAAGTGAAAAGCTATTTACACGAGAGGGGTGTTGCTGTAAGAATCTAGCAGGGAAAGGTCTTCGGCGGGCATGGGGCGAGGATCTTGAATGTGGAGGATGACATGGCAGAAGACTCTCCGCAAGTTCAGCAGCTCGACAAGCTGCTGAAATCCATGGGCAAGTTCAATGCTTCCGATCTGCACATGAAGGTGGGCGCTCAGCCGACGCTGCGGGTTCGCGGGGCGTTACGTACCGTCGACCGGCCCACCGTGACTACCGAAGACATGAACGTGTTGGTGAAGGCGGTCGTAAGTGACGTGGTGCGGAGACGATTTGGAGACGGGTTCGACCTGGACTTCTCCTATACAACGGACGACGGCACGCGGTTCCGGGTGAACCTCTTCCGGCAGCGCGGGGAATACAGCATGGTCTTCCGCCGTGTTACGACGGAGATAAAGACGTTTGAGGAGCTGAACCTGCCAAAGGTCCTGGAGCGGCTGTCGTCGTACCGTCAGGGCCTGGTGATCGTGTCCGGAATCACCGGCTGCGGCAAATCCACCACGTTGGCGTCGATGGTCCGGTACGTGAACGAGCGGAGGCGTTGTCACATCATTACGGTGGAGGATCCGATCGAGTACCTGCACAGCGACATTAAGGCTTTCGTGAACCAGAGAGAGATCGGGATGGACGTCGAGGATTACCAGACCGCGGCGAAGTTCGCGCTGCGGCAGGACCCGGACGTTATATTGATAGGGGAGATGCGCGACGCAGAGACCTTTCAGACCGTGCTGACTGCTGCGGAGACGGGGCACCTGGTTTTTACCACGCTGCACACATCGCGCGCGCACCAGGCGATAACGCGGATTCTGGATTTGTTTCCGCCGAATCAGCATCACCAGATCCGGCGTGGGCTCTGCTTCAATCTGCGCGCGGTGGTCTGCCAGATGCTTCTGCCTTCCATGAAGGAAGGAGTGGACCTTGTGCCGGCTACGGAGATCATGATCGTAAATCCCGCGATCCGGAAGCTGATCAGTGATGGGGACGATGTCAGGGTGGGGGACGTGATGACCGCGAGCAGGAGCGAAGGCATGTGCGACTTCACTCAATCTCTGGCGGAAATCGTGGGGAATAATCTGGTGGAGAAGTCAGTTGCGCTGGAGGCGGCGCACAACCCCGAAGCCCTGGAGATGGCGTTGACGGGAATTACGGCGGAGACACGGATGCTGTAGCCGTGGTCTGGAATGCGATGAACTACTTCGTATTCAATCCGGTTTGGGTGGGATTCACGGGGTGCATGGGCATCCTGTGGCTGTATCTGGTCGTCTGGGTTAGTGCCGACGCGCGGGGAGTGGGGGAGAACCAGACTCTGTGGAACGCGCTCTTCTACTCGGTGGGGGCTTTGTGTGCGTTGCTCACGTGGGCGTTCCCTTTGCTTGTGGTCTCCTTTCCGGTACTGTTCATCTCGCTGATCTCCGTGTACGCGCCGATACGCAACAAGCGTGTTCCGGCGGAGCAGAAACTGTTCGGGAAGGAGCACCTGCACAATTCGATGGTGAACATCCTGGGCAAGTTCGGCGTGCGGATGGCCAAGAAGATACCCAAGATGGAAGAAGGAGAGGGAGGTCGAGAGATCGTGCTTGCCACGAGGGACGGTACGCCGCTGGAGGCAGCCGCTCCAGGGAGGCGGGTGAAGGGGTCGGTTCAGTCGAATGAAGCCATTGCCGCCTGCAAACAGATCATACAGGAGGCGGTGGATAATCGCGGGACGGACATCCATCTCGAGCCCAAAGGGGGAACGCTGCAGGTACGCTACAGGATCGACGGTGTGCTGCACAATGCCGAGCCTTTACCGGAGGATTTGGCGCTGACGGTAGTTTCGGCGATCAAGGTGTTGTCTGAGATGGACATCGCCGAAAAGCGCCGGTCGCAGGACGGACACTTTACGGCCATGTACGAAGGGAGAGAGATCGACTTCCGGGTGGCCACGAGCACGAGCCTGTACGGAGAGACGATGGCGATTCGGATATTGGACAGGGCGAGAGGGCTGATGAGGCTCCAGGACTTGGGTATGTCTCCACGAGTCCTTCAGACGCTGGAAGCGCTGGGCAGGAGCTCGAGCGGCATGCTGATTGCCGCGGGTCCGACGGGAAGCGGCAAGACGACAACTCTCTACGCGGCCCTGGCGGAGGTAGATGCCTTCCGGCAGAACATCATCACTATTGAGGAGCCCGTAGAGTACAAGCTGGACAATGTGACGCAGGTACCGATCAACACGAAGGCGGGCATCACATACGCGAACACATTGAAATCGATCATGCGGCAGGACCCTGACGTGATAATGGTGGGCGAGATTCGAGACGCTGAAACGGTCAGGATAGCGATGCAGGCGTCTTTGACGGGGCATTTTGTGCTGACGACCCTTCACGCGAACAACTCCACCACTTCGATGTTCCGATTGGTGGACCTTGGGATAGAGGCGCATCTGATCGCGTCTTCCGTGAAGGCGGTGATTTCTCAACGCCTTGTCCGCGTGCTGTGCGACAAGTGCCGAGCGCCGTACAGGCCGAGCCCGGACCTTCTCCGCCGTTTGGGGCTTTCTCAGGGCAAGGTGGAGGTGCTTTACAAAGCGAAAGGTTGCGAGCACTGCCAGGGAACCGGCTACAGAGGTCGAACGGGCATATTCGAGCTGCTGGCGGTAAATGAAGCTGTCGGGGAACTGTTGCGGCAGCACGTTTCGCTTCAGCAGTTCCGGGCCGAGGCGCGAAAGACCGGGCTCAGGACCCTCGAGGAAGACGGAATTCGGAAGGCAATCCAAGGGATTACGTCTCTAAAGGAAGTAGCACGCGTCACGTCGTGAGAGGCGGCGCAAGATGGGACTGAACATTCTAATATTGCTGGCGATTATAGGGCTGGCGTACTACGGATGGCGGGTGGGCGTGTATGATGCCACAATCACGTTGGTATGCGGTGTGGCGGCGTCCGTGCTGACTTTGATGTTCTATGAGTACTTGTCCGAGCTCTTCGTTTTTCGTTTCTTTACCAAGAACAGGCAGGCGGCGGACGCGGCCTCGTACTGGGTCCTTCTGGTATTGTTCTTCGTCGTCTTCAGGCAGCTAGGTACGCACTACTTCAGTGATGAGAAATTGAGATTCAACATATACCTCTATCGGCTTGGGGGGCTGGTGGTCGGATTTCTTGCGGCTCGGGTCATCTGCGGGGTCGTAGTTGTGGGCTGGTTCATTTTCCCGTTCGCCTATGGCTTCCCTCCGCCTGACTTGCAGAAGAGCAAGGTGTTTTTGAATGCTGACGAGGCTTTCCTGCATCATATGGAACGGTTGAGCGAGATGGCTGGACCGGGGGACGAGGCGCGGCGCTTTGAGGCGGAGAAGTTCGTTGAGTACAAGAAAGACGCCAGGAGGAAGTACGAGGAATACAAGGCAAAGGCAGCGGGGGAGATGTACATTCCTGAGCCGGGCGATTTGGATCCGGGGGAGAGCGTCAGGGATAGGAAGGAGATGTACGAAGAGGCGGGTGAATAGCCTGTTGTCTTCGCGGCCGTTGGCGGTATGGATTTTCTCGTAACAACGGTTCGAGTCTTGGGGTACGCAGCCCTTGCCGCGGGTGCGCTTATCGCCTTTTTCTCGATCTTTTTCGGCATCCCCGGGCAAGTAGCGATTGCGTGTATCGTCGGGATCGTTGCCTGGGTCACGGGTTGGGAAAGGATAGGGCCGGCGTCGGTCGTGGTCATGCTGGCGGTCTCGGTTTCTCTTGAGGGGGTGGACTACATAGCCGGTTTCCTGGGCGCAAAGAGCGGGGGCGGGACGCTCGTGACGGGCGTTTTTGCGTTGCTGGGCGGACTGATTGGAGCGATGGCGGGCACTGCGGCTCCTATTCCTGTTCTAAACGTCTTGGTCGGAAGTTTCGTTGGGAGCTTCGTCGGAGCCTTTGTGTACGAGTACTACAGGACACGTCGCGCCGGCTTCTCGGCGAGAGTCGGCATGATGACGGTAGGCGGCAGGATACTGGCGACATTCCTGAAGGCCGGAGTGTCGTGCGTGATGATTGCATTTGCGCTGTGGCGCTTGGTTCTTACATAGAGCATTGAGGTGGCTGCTTTGTTGGGGGTCTGGATCTGGAGGGGCTTGGCCCCGATGGGTCTGGCTGTAAATTCGCTGGATGCGGGGGGGCTCCCTGCCGTGGTGCAGCGCATGGCCGTCTGCACGTTGGTGGCGGCTTATGTCGTCGTGGCGGCTATAGGGCTGGGGCTGTGGGTGGCCCGAGTCGCGAAGTTACGCCTTCCCAACCCGTGGGAACGGCTGGCGCTGTGCGCGGGGCTGGGACTGGGGATTCTCTCGCTGCTCGTGCTCGGGCTGGGACTGGCGGGGTTGCTGTCGCCGGCGTTCTGGGTGCTGGTGCTGGGCGTATTCATCCTGATTTCTCTTGTTGACCTCTTCGACCTTTTCGGGGAGTTGCGGAGCGACTTCGCAGTGATGCGTCCCAAAGGGACGTTCGAGTGGTGGGTTGCGATTGCGCTGATTGGGGTATTCGCGGTGAATTTTCTGGCGGCCTTCATCCCGCCGCTGGATTACGACGTCCTGGAGTACCACCTGGGATCACCCGCGCAGTACGCTCGGGCAGGCCGGATATTCTTCATTCAGGACAATGTCTACGGCAGTTTCCCCGCGAACGTGGAAATGCTATTCCTGCTGGCGATCAAGCTTTCGGGTGGAGCGATTGCGGGTGCGTATACCTCGAAACTGTTGAATGTCGCGCTGGGCATGCTTGCCGCGATAGGAGTATGGAGGCTTGGGGCGAGACTCTTCACGCGGAGAGTTGGCGCGGTGAGCGCAGCGATATTCTATTCGGCTCCCTGGGTATCGGTGGTCACCGAGAAGGCATACGTGGAAGTGGGATTGGCTCTTTTCGGAGTCTTGGCGATGCTTTCGGCTGCGAGGTATTGGGTGGGTCCGGCGGAACACCGCAAGTGGCGAGAGGCCGCGGCGGCGGGAATTTTCGCTGGTCTTGCTATGGGCACCAAGTATCCTGCGGCGGTCTTTGTACTGGCACCGTTGGGCCTTTTTTTCGTCGTCGTGAACCTGAGGCTGCGAGGTCTCCTGTTGAAGCATGGCTTGGTCTTCGGCATCTGCGCTCTGGTGGCGGTGAGTCCCTGGCTCGTAAAGAACTACGTCTACACCGGCAATCCCACGTACCCGCTGTTATATGGGATCTTTGACGGTCACAGCTGGGACTCCATCAGGAACGCGCGGTTTGTAGCGGCTCACTCGCCTGGGCGGATTGGAGCAGGCGAGTTCGGCCTGGCCTTCACGGAATACTTCTTCTCTGGCGAGTTGGCGTCTCCGCTATTGATCGTCTTCGCGCCGTTCTTCCTGTTGTATCCGATTCACGGACGCAGGAGGCTTGCGCTGTTCGCGTATGCGGCTTTCGTTTTGGGCGCGTGGTTTCTCCTCACACATCGAATACCGCGGTTCTTGGTGCCGATGATCCCCGCCCTGGCCCTTCTAGGGGGCTGCGGGATTGAGGCCGACCTTGCAAGGTGGTGGCGAGGGATGTGCCGGGCGCTGTGCGGGATTCTTTTGGTTTACTGCGCCTTCATCCCCTGGCGGATCAACGCGCAGGGGCTGTGGTTTCACAAGCTGTTGCTGGGAGTGGAATCTCCGAAGGAATACATGGATGGTTTGCTGGGGGCGGCTCAATCCTCGTATTCGTGGAAGGCGATCGATTTCGTGAACAGGCTGCCGCGGGAGAGCAAGGTGCTTTTTCTAGGGGAGGCGCGAACTTTTTACGTGACTCGACCAGTGATCGCGCCGACGGTCTTCGATGAGAAGCTCACGGACCGGATCGAGGACGGGGACAAGTCAGGAAGGGATTTGTGGGAGCTGCTCAGGGGGAACGGGATCGATTACGTGTACGTGAACGGCCCGGAGTTCAATCGGCTGCAAGACACATACGCATTCCTGTACCAGGGCGAGGTCCGCGGTGGCTACAGTGACTGGCTGGACGCCTCAGTGATCAGCGAGATGGAGGGGAAATACCTGAGGCGCGTGGCCGCGTACTCGTATAGCGGGGCCCTCCCGGTGGTGACGCCGTTCGTGATATATCGGGTCGTGAGGGAAAAAGAGGGTAAGGCCACGGCAGATGAGGCGATTGACCGAGACGGGGAAATGCACTTATAATGGCCGGGCCGGGCGATTGGCTCAGAGGCTAGAGCGCCTGCCTTACAAGCAGGAAGTCAGTGGTTCGAATCCACTATCGCCCAC